>NZ_JAYESK010000010.1:0-141660 GCF_034720455.1 Pseudarthrobacter sp. C1
GGGAGGTGCTCAGGGCGTGGGAGCGGGCCAGCAGGGCTCCGGCTGCCCGGTCACCGATGGCCATGACACAGCTGATCTCGGCGGCGATAGCCCTTTCAAGCGCCTGCACTTGCGGGTCCGGCGGGGCGGCCGCCCGTGCGGTGGCGGCGTAAGTCCCTGCAGCGCTGACCACCAGCCCCGCCACCCTGGCCTGGACCCCGGCGGCCCCGGCAAGGATGTCCAGGCACCCGTCGGCCAGCCCGGCCAGCGGATCAGCAGCGGAAAACGGCTCCGAACCGCACCCGTCCGCCTCGGCAATGAGCACGGCAAGAGCGGCATTCATGTCCGCAAACGCCTTCGCCACCGCCGCTTTCCCCATACCAAAATCATCGCGGCAGGGTACGACATTTAACCGCGGGCCTCGACCTGAGGACGGGAACCCGGGGGCAAATGTCGTACCCTCCCGCGAACGGTTAGCCGCGGAGGCGCTCCATGCCCGGGTCGAAGAGCGGTTCGGGGGTGACGGTGGCTGCGATGCGCTTGCCGAAGTACTCAATCTCCACCGAGTCGCCCTCGGATACCGACGCCGGCAGCCAAGCGTAGGCGATCGGCCTGCGGACGGTGTAGCCGTAGGCGGCGCTCGTGACGTAACCAACCGCAGCACCGTCCGCGTACACCGGTTCCTTGCCCAGCACGATGGACGTGCCGTCGTCGACCGTCAGGCAGCGCAGCGCCCGCGTGGCGGGTTGCTCCTTGCGGGCGGCGAGAGCCTCACAACCCACGAAACCGGTCTTGTCCTTGGCCACCGAGAAGCCCAGGCCGGACTCGTAGGGGTGGTGTTCGGACGTCATGTCCGTGCCCCACAGCCGGTACCCCTTCTCCAGCCGCATGCTGTTGAAGGCGCCGCGGCCGGCGGCGATGATGCCGTGCTCCCGGCCCGCCTCGAACAGCAGGTCCCAGAGCTTCAGCCCGTACTCGGCGGTGGTGTAGAGTTCCCAGCCGAGTTCGCCCACGTAGGAGAGCCGCATGGCTGTCACCGGGATGCCGCCCACGGAGATTTCCTTGGTGCGGAAGTACTTCAGGCCGTCGTTGGTGAGGTCGTCCGAGCTGACCTTGCCGATCACTTCGCGCGCCAGCGGGCCCCACAGCCCGATGCAGCAGGTGCTGCCGGTGATGTCGGAGACATGCACCCACTGGCTTGGATCGGCAGCGGACTGCTTCCGGGCCTCCACCCGGAGGTAGTCGAAGTCCACGTTGCTGTTCACGCCCAGCTGGAAGTCCTCCTCCGCCAGCCGCGCGACGGTCACGTCACTGCGGATGCCGCCGTCGTGCTCCAGCAGCAGGCAGTACGTGACTGCGCCCGGTTTTTTGGCGATGTTGCCGGTGCTGAGCCGGTGCAGCAGCGCCTGCGCTCCCGGGCCCACCACGGACAGCCGCTTCAGCGGCGTCATGTCGAAAAGCGCGACGGCGGTACGCGTCTTCCACGCCTCGGCCGCCGAGATGGGGGATGAGAACATGGCGGACCAGGAGTCCCGCTCCGGCGCCTGCCACTCGGCCGGCAGCTCCTCGAGCAGGCCGCGGTTGGCCTCGAACCAGTGCGGCCGCTCCCAGCCGGCGGACTCCAGGAAGAACGCTCCCAGTTCCTTCTGGCGGACGTTGAACGGGCTCACGCGCAGGTCCCGCGGAGATTCCCTGGGCTGCAGCGGGTGCATCACGTCGTAGATCTCCACGAAGTTCTGCTGGGATGTCTCGCTGACGTACGCATCGGAGGTCTGGACCTTTTCGAAGCGGGTGAGCTCGCAGCCGTGCAGGTCCGTGCGGGACCGGCCTTCCACCAGCAGCTCCGCCATTGCCTTGGCCACGCCGGCCGAGTGCGTGACCCAGACGGCTTCGGCCACGAAGAAGCCGGAGAGCTCGGGCGCCTCGCCCATGAGCGGGCCGCCGTCCGGGGTGAAGGAGAAGATGCCGTTGAAGCCGTCCTGGATCGCTGAGCTGCGCAGCGCCGGCAGCAGGTCCTGGCTGTCCTCCCAGGCGGGCAGGAAGTCTTCCAGGGTGAACTCCAGGCGGGAGGGCATGCGGTGGTCCGACATTTCCTCTGCGGCGACCTTCGGCAGGGCGGACATGTCCACCGGCATGGGGCGGTGGGCGTAGCTGCCGATGCCGATGCGATCGCCCCATTCCCGGTAGTACAGGTCCTTGTCCTGGTAGCGCAGGATGGGCTTGCCGGCGCCCTTGGGAAGCTCGTTGACGCCCTCGAGTTCGGGCAGCGGGGTGCTGATGGCGTACTGGTGGGCCAGCGGCAGCAGCGGGACTTCCAGGCCCACCATCTTGCCGAGTTCACGGCCCCAGAAACCTGCGCAGGACACCACGATGTCCGCCGGGATCAGTCCGTTGCCGGTTTCGACGCCGGTCACCTTGCCGCCCTCCCGGGCGATGCCGGTCACCGTAGTGGAGCCGAGGAAGGTCACGCCACGCTCGCTGGAGCGTTCGATCAGCAGCTGCACCGCACGGGCGGCCAGGGCCAGGCCGTCGGTGGGGATGAGCAGGCCGCCCAGGACTTCGCGGCCGCCGGTGAGCTTGCCCGTGTTCAGGAGGGGGTAGATCTTTTCGCATTCGTCGGCGTCGACGATCCGGCTTTCGACGCCCCAGGAGGTCATCACGCCCATCTTGCGCTTGAGGTCGGCCAGGCGCTCGGGGGTGGTTGCCAGTTCCAGGCCGCCCACCTGGTTGAAGCAGGACTGGCCGTCCTTGCTCAGGGCCAGCAGCTTGTTCACCGTGTAGGTGGCGAATTCGGTCATGGTCCGTGACGGGTTGTTCTGGAACACCAGGCCCGGCGCGTGCGACGTGGAGCCGCCGGCAAGTTCCAGCGGGCCCTGTTCCACCACCGTGATGTTGGTCCAGCCGCGGGTGGCGAGTTCGTCGGCAAGGTTGGTTCCGACAATGCCGGCGCCGATGATGACAACGCGTGGTGATGCGCTCATGGGTCTTGTTTCTCCTGTTAGCTTGGCGGGCGTTGGCGTTAGCGGAAGACGACGGTGCGGGTGTTGTTGAGCAGGACCCGGTGCTGGCAGTGCCATTTGACGGCCCGGGCCAGCGCCTGTGTTTCGGCGTCGCGGCCCACGGTCACCAGGGCGTCCGCGTCGAGGCTGTGGTCCACCCGGAACACCTCCTGCTCGATGATGGGTCCCTCATCAAGGTCTGCCGTCACGTAGTGGGCGGTGGCTCCGACGAGCTTCACGCCGCGGTCATAGGCCTGGTGGTACGGCTTGGCGCCCTTGAAGCCGGGCAGGAAGGAGTGGTGGATGTTGATGGCGCGGCCACGGAGGCTTTCGCACAGATCGTTGGAAAGGACCTGCATGTAGCGGGCCAGGACCACCAGGTCCGCGTTGTACTCGGCCACCAGTTCCAGGAGCCGGGCCTCGGCCTCGGGTTTGGTGGCCGACGTCACCGGGACGTGGATGAAGGGCAGTCCGGCGGCTTCCGCCATGGGACGCAGGTCCTCGTGGTTGGAAACCACGACGGCGATCTCCGCGCCAAGGCTCCCGGCCTGCCACCGGAAGATGAGGTCGTTAAGGCAGTGGCCGAACTTCGAGACCATCACCAGGAGCCGCTGCGGCCTGCCGTCGTTGATGGTGAAGTCCATGGCGAACTCAGCGGCGATGGGCGCAAAGGCCGAGCTGAGGCCTTCCACGTCCTGGTGGTTGAGCCCGTTCTCCTGGTGGATGTCGGAGCCAAGGGTGAAGGCCGTGCGGAGGTAGAGCTTGCCGCTGACGTGGTCGTCGAACTGCTGGTGCTCCACGATGTCGAAGCCGCGGTCCGCCAGGAAGGCCGTGACTGCCCGGACGATGCCGGGCTGCTCCGGGCAGGACAGGGTAAGGACGAACTGGGCCTGGCGCGTGGTGGGGCCCGCCGTGGCTGCGGCGGCTGCGGCGGTGCTGCTGGCAGGGGCGCCGACAGCGGCGGTGCCTGACGGGATGTTCTCGATAACGATGGTCATGGTGTGCTCCTAAAGTGTGGGTGCCGGTTTGATGGCGTCAGCGGGTTCACCGTTGGTGGAGCCCGCTTTCGGGGAATCGCTGCTGGCTGCATCACTGCCTGGACTGTCTCCCCGGCAGGTGCCGTCCGGGCAGCGTTCGCCGCATTCATGCTTGGTGACGAGGTCGAACTGGACGCCGCCATGCTGGTCAACGCCCGTGCGGATGGCGCGCTCAACTACGGAGTCAGCCAGCCGCCGCCGCAGGGACAGCGGGTCCCGCCGCAGGTCCTTGACCAGGGCGACACAGAGCAGCAGCATGACCAGCACGAACGGCAGGGCGGCCACGATGGTGATGCGTTGCAGGCCGGACAGCGCCTCGGAGGGCTCATCACCGCCGGCCAGCATCATCACGGCGGCGACTGCGCCGGTGAGCAGGCCCCAGAAGATGACGAGCCCGCGCTTCGGGTCGGAGGATCCGTTGGAGCTCAGGGACGCCATGATGATCGACGCCGAGTCGGCACCGGTGATGAAGAAGATGGCCACCAGGACCATGGCGAGGACAATAACGGCTGTGGTCAGCCAGGCAGGCATGGACATGTTCCGGACCAGGTCGAACAGGGCTCCGTCGAAGTCGATGGACGGTGAACCGCTGGCCATGGAGACCAGGCCCGGGGTGCCGGCCTTGTCCGCGTCTTCCTGGACCTTGAAGGCCGTGCCGCCAAAGATCCCGAACCAGATGACGCTCACGATGCTGGGAACCAGCAGGACGCCGGTGACGAACTGCCGGATGGTGCGTCCGCGGCTGATCCTGGCGATGAACATGCCCACGAACGGCGTCCAGGAAACCCACCAGGCCCAGTAGAAGATGGTCCAGCCGGACATCCAGGTGCGCAGCGCCTCGTCCCCCACTGCTTCGGTCCGCGAGGACATTTCGGCCAGGTCCCTGGCGTAGTCGCCTACTGCGGCCGGAATGAGGTTGAGGATGAACAGGGTGGGTCCGGCCACGAAGACGATCAGCGCCAGGATCACGGCGAGGACCATGTTGATGTTGGACAGCCACTGGATGCCGCGGCTGATGCCGGACACTGCCGAGGCGACGAAGCAGGCGGTCAGGATGGCAACGATGGCCACCAGTACAGGTGTGCCGATCTCGCCGATCCACCCGTTGGATGTCAGTCCGCTGCCGATCTGGAGTGCGCCGAGGCCCAGGGACGCGGCCGTGCCAAACAGCGTGGCAAAGATCGCCAGGATGTTGATGAACTTGCCCACCGGGCCTTCTACCGTCCTGATGCCGAACAGCGACGTGAACGCTGCCGAGATCAGCTGCCGGCGGCCCAGGCGGTATGTGCCGTAGGCCATGGCGATGCCAACGACGGCATACATCGCCCACGGGTGCAGCGTCCAGTGGAAGATGGAGGTGGCCATGGCCGTCTGGATGGCTGCGGGGGTCCGTCCGTCCACGGTGCCGGGTGGCGGCGCAATGTAGTGGTAGAGCGGTTCGGCAACGCCGTAGAACATCAGGCCGATACCCATGCCGGCAGCGAACATCATGGCGATCCATGAAACGGTGCGGAACTCGGGCTTTTCGCCGTCCTTGCCGAGGGGAATATTGCCCCACTTGCCCAGGGCCAGCCAGAGGACGAACACAACGAACAACGAGGCCAGGACCATAAAGAGCCAGCCGGTGTACTCCATGACCCAGCCCAGGGCGAGTGTTGAGGTGGCGGCCAGGCTGTCCCGGCCCAGGAAGCCCCAGGCCACAAAGGCCAGGGCGAGGACACCGGTGATGCCGAAGGTGGCCTTGTCGAGGGTGAGCTTACGGTTCCGCCGTTCTGCCACAGCCTGTTCGGCCCTGGTCTGGCGGAGTTCCTGCATGATTTGTTCGGTGTCCTCCGCGTCGTGTGAGTCGTGGGCGGAAGGAGCGTGCTCCGGTGCAGGAACGGGTTTGGGCTCTTCCATCTCGAGAGGGGGTTGGGCATCCGGGCGGATGTCGCTGCTCAAAGCCATGTCAAGTCCTTTGGTTTGAATTCTCGGTTTTGACGCTGTACTCCGGCGTCCCCAAGCCGGGCGGAAGATCGGGGTCTTCCTGGCATTCGGTCATCAAGGTCAGCTTTGCTTCCATCGCGGCAGTTGTTCCGTAAAGATCAACACGTCTCGCGATAAGCAACAGAGTGGCCTGCATAGCGGCCGCGTGTCAAGGTTTTTCTGAAGTCTTAAGCCCTATTTCAGAGGTTCCGGCCACGCCTTGACAGCGGGCCGGAACAGGGGGTCAGGCATCGATCACCAGGTCCGTCTGCGCGGTGGAGCAGCAGGGCAGGAACTTGCCCGCAGAGATTTCCCGCGCCCGGATCCCGCCCTGGTGGTTCATCTCGATCTCCCCTGAAAGCTTGACGACCTTGCAGGAGCCGCACATGCCTTCCTTGCAGTTCGCGCCGATCCTGACGCCCGCCCGCTGGGCCACCTCGAGGATGCGCTCGGTGGGGTCGATCCGCACATTGACGCGGGTACGCATGAAGGACATGGTGAGGCTGCCTGTTCCCACCGTGTCGAAGCTCGAGGCATCAGGGGAACCGGCTTCCGGCTCACCGCCCGGGCTGTCGGCGGAGGGGTCGGAGCCGGGAGTGTCCGGGTCGGCGATTTCCAGCGGCATGCCGGAGGCCTGCAGAGTCCCGTCAGCGTCGTAGCCAGGCTCGTAGAGCCCGAACGCGGCGGGCTGGCTTTCAAAGTAGTCCTCGGCGGATTCGGAGATCTCCTCGGCGATTTCCTCCGCGACGTCGGCTGCAAGTGCTACCTCCGCCTGGTATTCAAGGAGCGTCTGGCGGTCTCCCGAGAAGAACTCCATGTAAATGGAAGTGTCGTCGACGCCGACCTTCTTGAGCAGCTCGGTGGCCGTGTTCAGGTAACCCTCGGGACCACATGCGTACACCTGGCGGCCGTTGGCGTCGGGGGCCACCTCCTCGAGCGTGGCCGCCGTCAGCCTTCCACGGAGCCCTTCCCATCCCTCCGGCACGCTGCGGTCACCGAGGGAGTAGTAGACCTTGACGCGCGAGTCCACGGAGGCGATATAGGCCAATTCCCGGTGGAAGGCAAAGCCTCCAGGATCCGAGCCGTGGTAGAGCACCACAACATCGGCGTGTCCGGGCAGGGAATGGATGGTCCGCACCATGGACATGATGGGCGTGATGCCTGCGCCGGCGGCAAGCAGGAGATACCGTGCACGTCGGTCGGCATCTGGGAGGTGGAATGCTCCCACCGGTCCCAGCATCTCAAGAACGGTGCCGGGTTTGACGTTCTCGTGCACCCAGGGCGAGACCAGTCCCGTGGGGTCGCACTTGACGGTGATGCTGAAGGTCCACGGCTCGGTGGGCGAGCTGGACAGCGAGTAGCTGCGGTCCACCGGCTCCTGGTCCTCGCCATTCACGGGAAATGCGACGTTCACGTACTGGCCGGCACGGAACGCCAAAGGCGCGCCGTCGCATCGGCGGAACACGAAGGTCATCATGGCGCCGGCCTCGGGAACGGTCTCGACGCATTCGGCCATGAACTCCTGCGGATGCCATGGACCCAGTGCACGGGCTGCCCGGGCGGGTGTCTCGGTGTTTCCCATCACCCTGTTCCACGGCATCTCAAGACCGCGAATACGCTGTGGTTCCTGGATTGCCGTTTCAGTGAGGAGTTCAATCACGCCAAGTGCTCCTGCACGCGCTGCACGTACCAGTTGATGAATGCCTCGACCTGGTATTCGCTCTTCATGTAGGGCCCGGGCTCGTAGGCGGGACTGCCGGCGCCCTGCTGGCACAGCTCCACGAACGCCTTGTCCTGCAGGTTCGTCTGCTTCCAGGTGTGGGTGAGCTTCTCCAGGTCGTAGTCGATGCCTTCCACGGCGTCGTCGGCCACCAGCCAGGTGGTGCGTACGAGGCTCTGGTGTTCGTTGATGGGGAAGACAGCGAACGTGATGACGTGGTCGCCGAGGAAATGGAACCAGCTGTTGGGCTGCAGGTGCATCGAGCAGCGGCCAAGGCGGAAGTCGGGCAAGTCACCCAGCAGCTTCTTGGAAAGCCTCCGACCATCCGCGGAGAACGATTCGCCCTCTCCATCGAGCGATTCCCGTGAGATGCGGATTCCCGCGATGCGCGTGTCAAGCTGCTCGACCACCTCGTAGGGAAGGCCGTAGCGGCGGCAACGCTCCTCAAGGGAGGACTGGGCCTCCTTGTTCCGGTCCCACACTTCCTCAAGATGGGGCGGGATCAGGCCTTCCGTCAGGCCCCAGGTGGGGAAGAGGGAGCAGGCGAGCTCAGGGTGGCCGTCGCAGTGGTAGCACTCACGGTTGTTCTCCATGACGAGCTTCCAGTTGCCCTCTTCAATGATGTTCTGCTGGTAGGCGATTTTTGTCTTCGAGAGATCGTGGGGCGCCAGGTAGGGCTCAAAGATCTTTGAGGTCTCGTCAAAGTCCGCCGGCGGTTCATCCGCAATGCAGACGAAAATGAGTCCGGCGACCTCGCGTCCGTGGGCGCGCTTGAGGCCGAAGCAGCTCTTGTCGAACTTCGTTTCCCCCGGGGCGGAGGCATGGATCAAATTGCCCTCCGGCGAGTAGGTCCAGGAGTGGTAGCCGCAGACCAGGTTTCCGGTTGAACCGGCAGCCTCGGTGAGAACGCGGGCGCCGCGGTGCCGGCATACGTTGTGCAGGACGTTCACGGCACCATCGTCGTTGCGCAGCACAATCAGGGAGTAGGGCCCATAGTCGACCGTGACGTAGTCGCCCGGCTCCGGCAGTTCGGCGGTGCTGGCGGCAAAGATCCAGTGCTGGCCGAAGATGGCCTCCATGTCGATTTTGAAGATCGAGGGATCGGTGTAGAAGGGGGCATCGAGGGAGTATCCAGTGCGCCGGAACTCAAACAACGCGGTAATTTCCGCCAGCTGCTCGGCAGGCAATGATGCAGCGAGTCTTCCGCGTGAATTGAGGGGCACGTTCACTGAAGCAGTCATGGGTTTCCTCCCGGGAGGCATGGGTAGTGGGTGTTGCGGGGTGACCACGGGTGCGCGGGTGCTAACGGCCTGGTCGAAGAACTTGTAATGATGAGATTAGGGACACATCAGCTGCAACAAAAGCGCAAGATTTTGAAGATAACCATGCAGAATAGACGCATGATCGATCCGAGGCTCATCACACTTCGCGTGTTCGCCCGGTGCGGCACAATAGGCGGGACCGCGGAGCTCACGGGCTATTCTCCATCTGCCGTCTCCGCGCAATTGCGGGAGCTGCAGCGCGTGCTGGGAATGCAGCTGCTGGCGAAGGACGGCCGGGGCGTGCGGCTTACCGCCACGGGACGCTTTCTCGTGGCGGGCTCGGATCCCCTCATTGCCCAATGGGAGAGCCTGCGCGCCGCAGCCATGGAGGCCGGCGACCAGGTGCAGAGCCACTTTGGCCTCGGCGGATTCTCCTCTGCAGCCGCCCAGTTGCTCGCACCGCTGGCCGCCACGCTGCGCTCAACACACCCCCTGCTGGAGGTGCAGGTCCTTGAGGCTGATCCGGCCCGCTGCTTCGACTTGTTGATTGCGGAACGAATCGACCTTGCAGTTATCGTCGCCATGCAGTCCGACAGTTACGGTGAGGACGATCCGCGCTTCGAGCAGAGAGTCCTGCTCGACGATCCGCTGGACGTGATCATTCCCGGTGACCATCCGCTTGCATCACGCCAAACAGCGACGCTTGAAGAGCTGGCATCGGAACCCTGGATCACGGAGTCCGCCGGATCCACCTATCATTCCCTCTTCACCGCGGCGTTCACGGCAGTCGGGGTGACACCGCGGATTGCCCATGAAGCCGTTGAATGGGAAACCCACATCGCATTCGTGGGTGCGGGGCTGGGCGTCGGCCTGCTGCCCCGGCTGGCGCCTTTGCATGGTGCCGAAAACGTGGTTCGGCTACGCATCACCGGTCAAACGAAGCCCACGCGCCGCATTGTCGCGGCCGTGCGCAGGGGCAGCATCGCCTCACCCCTGATCCAGGAGTCGCTCGGCATCCTGCAGGTCAACGCCAATCGGATCCTCACCGCCCGGCCCGAAGAGAATCTCTGAGCGCTGCGAAAGCACATCCGCCGGGTGGCCCCACGGTTCCGCGTTTGTTTCCCGGTTAACCCGCGATCGTCGCCAGGACTGCCCCGGCACTCACTACGCCGCCTGCTTTCGCCCGGATCTCCGTGACGGTGCCGCCGCGGTGGGCGGCAACCTGGGTTTCCATCTTCATGGCTTCAAGGACGACGACGGGGTCCCCCGCCGCCACTTCGGCGCCCGGTTCCACGAGCCACTTCACCACGGTCCCCGCCATGTCCGCCCGCAGCTCACTGGGGTCCGCAGCGGGAGCCGCGGCGCCGCCGTCGCGCTCCCCCTCCGAAGAATGCCCGGCCGGCGAAACGCCTGCAGGCAGGCCGGCGCCGGAACGTGCCCAGCCGTCCAGCAGGGCCGCGGGAAGACCGACGGCGAGGCGCCGGCCGTCGACATCGACGGTGATGGTGCGCCGGGCACCGTCCGGAGCGGTTGTGCTGAACCCGGGATCCGCCGGGATGGATCCCGCGAAGTCCGTTTCGATCCACCGGGTGTGGATGCGGAGCGCGGTTTCCGAGGTGAAGTCCGGCGCCTGGACGACGGCCCGGTGGAACGGCAGCACGGTTGCCACGCCGGTGATTTCCATTTCCGCCAGCGCACGGCGGGCCCGGCGGAGCGCCTGCTGCCTGTCGGCGCCGGTGACGATCAGCTTGGCCAGCAGCGAATCGAACTGCGGCGCAACGATGGATCCGGCCCGGACTCCCGAATCCAGCCGGATGCCTGGACCCGTTGGGCCGCTGAACGTGGCGATGGTTCCGGGCGAGGGCAGGAACCCCCGCCCCACATCCTCGGCGTTGAGCCGGAATTCGAACGAATGCCCGCGGGGTTCGGGATCGGCCGCGAGGCGCAGGGGCTCACCGGCAGCGATCCGCAGCTGCTCCTGGACCAGGTCCACCCCGGTGGTCTCCTCGGTGATGGGGTGTTCCACCTGCAGGCGCGTGTTCACCTCAAGGAACGCCACCGTGCCGTCGGCGGCCACCAGGAACTCCACCGTCCCCGCCCCCGTATAGGCGGCTTCGCGGCAGACTGCCTTGGCGGCGGCGTAAATCTGGCTGGTCTGCTGTTCGGTGAGGAAGGGCGCGGGCGCCTCCTCCACCAGCTTCTGGTGCCGGCGCTGGAGGGAGCAGTCGCGCGTTCCCACCACCACAACGTTGCCGTGCCGGTCCGCCAGGACCTGCGCTTCCACGTGCCGGGGCCGGTCCAGGTACCGCTCCACGAAGCACTCGCCGCGGCCGAAGGCCACCACCGCTTCCCGGACCGCCGAGTCGAAGGCTTCCTCGATCTGGTCCATTTCACGGACCACTTTGAGCCCGCGTCCGCCGCCGCCGAAGGCTGCCTTGATGGCGATGGGCAGGCCGTGTTCTTCCGTGAAGGCACGTGCCTCGCCGGCCGAGGCCACCGGCCCGTCGCTGCCGGCCACCAGGGGCGCGCCTGCCCGGACGGCGATTTCGCGGGCCGTGATCTTGTTGCCCAGCAGCCTTATGGCCTCCGGTGCCGGCCCGATCCAGGTCAGGCCGGAGTCCAGCACGGCCTGGGCGAAGTCGGCGTTCTCTGACAGGAACCCGTATCCCGGGTGCACCGCGTCCGCTCCGGACTCCTTGGCGACAGCAAGCAGCTTGGGGATATCCAGGTAGGTTTCCGACGGCGCGTTGCCGCCCAGGCTGTAGGCCTCCGTGGCGGCGCCGACGTGCATGGCGTCCGCGTCGACGTCCGCGTACACGGCGACGGACTCCAGGCCGGCGTCCTCGCAGGCGCGGGCGATGCGGACAGCGATTTCTCCGCGGTTGGCAATCAGGACCTTGCGCATGTGCTGCTCACTTTTTCTGGGAAACGTTGAGGGAAGTGCTGGACGGTTCAAGGGGCAGGCCGTAGCCGGGGGCCCAACGGAACCTGATGCGGCCGCCAATGGGCACCTGGGCGGCGAGGTCCAGCTGGTGGTCCACCACCACGCCAATCACGGGGTAGCCTCCCGTGATGGGGTGGTCCGCCAGGAACAACACGGGCTGCCCTTCCGGCGGGACCTGGATGGCGCCGGCAACGGTCCCCTCGCTGGCCAGTTCCCCGTCCCGGCTCCGTTGGAGCGGCTCACCGTCCAGGCGCATGCCCACCCGGTTGGAGCGCGGCGTGACGCTCCAGTCCTGGGTGCAGAGCGATTCCAGTGCGGCGGCGCCGAACCAGTCATCCCGAGGACCGGGCACGACGTCCAGGACAGTCACACCGGTGTCCGGGAAGTCCGGCTGCACCTCAGGATTTCCCACCACGTTGGAGGACGTGGCGGCTCCGGCGGCAAGCAGTTGCCCCGGGGCCAGCGGCGCAGGCCCGATCCCGGACATGGTGTCCGTGGACCGGCTGCCGAGCACGGCTTCGGCGTCCAGGCCGCCCCGGATGGCAAGGTAGGTGCGGAAGCCCCGTTCCGGCGCGCCAAGGGTCAGGGTTTCGCCGTCCAGCAGGGCGAATGCCGTGGCCATGGGCACCTCGCGCACCCGCTCCGGCAGGCCGGCGTCGTCCGCATCCGCAGCTTCGGGGCCGGCGGGAACGTCCGACGGCGTGGCAACAGTCAGTGCCGCCGGCGCGCCGGTGACAGCCAGCACCTGGTCTCCCACGGCCTGCACGCGCAGGCCGCCGGCAACGGTTTCGACGACGGCGGCAGCTGGCTCGTTGCCCACGATGCGGTTGGCACGGCGCAGGGAGGAACGGTCCAGCGCACCGGCTGCGGAAACACCGAGGCCGCCGTAGCCGGGCCGGCCAAGGTCCTGGACCAGGCTTTGGAGCCCGGGCGACAGGATCCGCAGTCCGGAACGGCCGGCCTGTTCCCGGGCTGCCGGTGCTTCGGAATTCGCGGCATCAGCCTCCGGGGCGGAAAGTTCCACGAGTTCCCGCACCGCCCGGAACTGCACCCGGTCCCCGGGGGCAGCCAAGGCGGGCTGCTCGCGGGACAGGTCCCACATCCGGGCGGCGGTGCGGCCGATCAGCTGCCAGCCGCCCGGGGACTGCCGGGGGTAGACGGCGGAATAGTTGCCTGCAAGGGCCACGGATCCGGCCGGGACGGCAGTCCGCGGGGAGCTCCGGCGCGGGACTTCCAGCAGCTGGTTCTCCCCCACCATGTATCCAAAGCCCGGGGCAAAGCCGCCGAAGGCCACGGTCCAGACCTGCCCCGTGTGGGCCGCTACCACTCCCTCGGCACCGAGGCCGGTGAGCCTGCCCACGTCAGCGAGGTCCTCGCCGTCGTACACGGCCTCGATGACCACGAGCCTGCCTTCCGGCTGCGCGTGCACCGCCAGGTCCAGCTCCAGCAGCCGGGCCGCCATCCGCCGTGCGGCCCGGGGCGAATCCGCCTTGACCATCACGGTTTCGGCGGCCGCGAGGACCTCCACCTGGCCGGGCAGCGGATGCTCCAGCAGGAGGGCCTGCAGCGCCAGCACGTCGTGGAGCCCGGAGAGTTCGGCGAGCACCGCCGTCGTGCCTACCGGCCGTACGGCCAAAACACGGGCGGCGAGGACGCGCGCAGTGGCGGGGTTGGTGACTGTTTCCATGGCAATCCGCGCCGGTCAGGCGTGGCTCTCCTGGGCGTGGCCGTCGTGGAGCAGGCGGAGGTCGGCCTCGGGCTGCGGGTCGCGGCCCAGGCGCATGCCCACAATGGTGATGATGGCCGTCAGGAGGATGTACCCGGCGATCAGGTGCCAGCCGCCGGATGCTGCGCCGTACAGGGCGGTGAAGATCAGCGGGGCCACGGCGCCGCCGATGACGCCGGCCAGGGTGTAGGCCAGCGAGCTGCCGGCGTAGCGGAGGCGGGCCGGAAACTGTTCGGTGATGAAGGCGGCCTGCGGCCCGTACATGAAGGCGTGCAGGGCCAGGCCGATCACCACGCCGATGGTCAGCATTACCACCGATTTGCCCTGGATCATCAGGAAGAACAGCGGAATGTAGGCGGCGGTTGCGGCGGCGGCAACGCCGTACACCCAGCGGCGGTTGAGGCGGTCGGTGAGGGCGCCGGCGGCCGGGATCAGGAAGAGCTGGAAAGCAGATCCGACGAGGATTGCCGCCAGCACGTTGCCCGTGGTCATGCCCAGTTCCTTGGTGGCGTAGACGGCCACGAACACGGTGAACAGAGCGTAGAGGACGTCGGGGCAGAGGCGCGAGAGGGCGGCCGAGACCAGGGCCCGGGGTTCGGTGGTGAAGACTTCCTTGATGGGCGCCTTGGGGCGGTCGCCTTTGGCCTGGATGGCCTTGAAGACCGGGGTTTCCTCCAGCTTGAGGCGGATCACGAGGCCGAAGACCACCAGGATGGCCGAGGCGAGGAAGGCTACGCGCCAGCCCCAGGAGAGGAAGGCCTCGGTGCTGAGCGTGGCCGCCAGGATTGCCAGGGCGCCGTTGGCCATCAGGTTGCCGGCCGGCGGGCCGATCTGCGCAGCCGAGGACCAGAAGCCGCGTTTGTTGGGATCGCCGAATTCGCTGGACAGCAGGACCGCACCGCCCCATTCACCGCCGACGCCGATGCCCTGGGCCAGGCGCAGGAGCACCAGGATGGTGGGGGCTGCGACGCCGATGACCGAGTAGTCGGGCAGGGCACCGATGAGGACGGTGGCGACGCCGATCAGCACCAGGGTGAACACGAGGACGTACTTGCGGCCGATCTTGTCGCCGAGGCGGCCGAAGATCACGCCGCCGATGGGACGGGCCAGGTACCCCACCGCGAAGGCCGAGAAGGAGAGCAGCAGCCCGACGAACTCGTCATTTGAGGGAAAGAAGATCTTGGGGAACACCAGCGCAGAGGCGACGGAGTAGATGGCAAAGTCGTAGTACTCAAGCGAGGTGCCGGTGAGGCTGGCAATGTAGGCCTTGAGCGCGCCGGGCGGCGGCTTCCTTGCCGCGGTCCTTGCTGCCTTGTTGGTGCTGGTCATGTTTTTCCTCCGGGGGTGAGGGGATGGTGCGGGGCCGGTGAGCGGCCGGGAACAGGTTTAGAGGAACGAGCCGATGCTGACACCGGCGTCCCCGAGAGCGGACTTCACTGCAGCGGCCATGGCTACGGCCCCCGGCGAGTCACCGTGCACGCAGATGCTTTCCGCGCGGATCTTCAGGATGGAACCGTCGATGGTCCTGACGGACCCCTCGGTGGCCATCCGTAATACATGCTCCGCCACTTCGGCGGGGTCGGAAAGGACCGCTTCCGGTTCAGACCGGGAGACGAGCGTTCCGTCCGGGTTGTACGCGCGGTCCGCGAACGCTTCGGGAACCGCACGCAGGCCCGCTTCCCCTGCAAGCCGCAGGACTTCGGAACCGGGAAGGCCCATGATCGGCAGGCCCGGGTCAACCGATTTCACGGCGTCGACGACGGCCTGCGCCTGGGCGGTGTGGTGGATGATCGCGTTGTAAAGGCCGCCGTGCGGCTTCACGTAACGGACCTTTGCTCTCTCGGTGGCGGCCAGCGCCTGCAGGGCACCGATCTGGTACACCACGTCATCGGCCAGTTCATTGGGTTGGATGTCGAGGAAGCGGCGGCCGAAACCGGCGAGGTCCCGGTAGCCGACGTGTGCACCGATGGCAACGCCGGCGGCCGTGGCCTCGCGGCAGGTGCGGCGGATCACGCTGGGATCGCCGGCGTGGAATCCGCAGGCCACGTTGGCGCTGGTGACGGAACGGAACATGGCGGCATCGTCGCCAAGCGTCCAGTGTCCGAACGATTCGCCAACGTCGCTGTTCAGGTCGATGCTTGCCACTTGTGATCTCCATCTCATTGAGCGGTCTTTACTAGGATGCCCTAAATCTACGGATTGTTCAACAATCCTTCGATTCCACGATGTGACGATCGTGTAAATTCTGAAGTATGCCCGCTCAAGAGACCACACTCCGCTCCGCAGGCCGCCTCCGGGTGGCCGTCCCCTCCGTGGCGGAACGGGTGGCTGACGAACTCCGCCTGCAGCTGGCGGAGGGGGCCCTGCTCCCCGGGGCACGCCTTACCGAATCCACCATCGCGGAGGACCTGGGCGTCTCACGCAACACGGTGCGGGAGGCCTTCGCGGAACTGGCCAGCGAGCGGCTGGTGGTCCGGCACCCCAACCGGGGCGTTTTTGTGGCCAGCCTCGAGGCAGCGGATGTCCATGACGTCTACACGGTCCGCCGCGCCATCGAAGTCAGCGCCCTGCGCGCGGGCGGGAGTCCGGAAGACGTCGCCGCCGTCCGGGCCGCCGTCGAGGAAGGAAAACGCGCCGCCGCGGCTGGAGACAATGAAGCCCTGGGCACCGCAAACCAGCATTTCCACGGCGCCATTGTTGCCATGGCCAGGAGCCCCCGGCTGAACAGCATCATGAGCCAGGTCCTGGCGGAAATGCGGCTGTTCTTCCACAAAGCCACAGTGGACGCGCAGTTCTACCAGCACTATTTGGCGGACAACGAGGCCATCTGCGCGGCGCTGGAGTCCGGCGAACTGGACCGCGCCGCGGATCTCCTGCTGGCGTACCTGGACCGCTCCGAGGACAACCTCAGCAACGTGCACGGGGACAACCCGGAGTGAATCAAGCCGCCGCAGCGGCGCCCAGTCACCGGCGCCCGGTGTAACCCATCCTGGCGCTGACCTGGAGCCCGCCCTGCTTCAGTGCTTCGATAAGCCCAGGGGCAGTTTCCGGATCAAAGCGGAACGCCGGCCCGGAAATGCTGATGGCCCCGATCACGGCGCCCAGATGGTTGTAGACCGGAACGGCAACGGCAGTCAGCCCGATCTCGAACTCCTCCCGCACTACGCCGTAGCCCTCGCGGGCGACGTCGATCAGCTGGGTTTCGAGTTCCTTCCGGTTGGTGATGGTCCGGGGCGTCCGCGCCGGGAGTCCCGTCTCCTTCAGGATGCGGTCCCGGTCTTCCGCCGGCAGCGCGGCCAGCAGCACCTTGCCGCTCGAGGTGGCGTGCAGCGGTGTCAGGTTTCCCACCCAGTCGTAGGTGGCCAGGGTTGACGGGCCCATCGCCTGGTCCACGTTGACGGCATAGTTGGATCGGAGGACGGCCAGGTTCACCGTCTCCTTGAATTCCTCCGCCAGGGCCTCGAGGACGGGCCGGGCCTCGCGGACCAGGCTGAGCCGCCCCGGAATGGAGCTGGCCAGCCGCAGGATGCCGAAGCCCAGCTGGTACTTTCCCCGCTCGCTGTTCTGGTGGACCATTTCCCGGCTCACCAGCGAACCCAGGAGCCGCGAGACGGTTGACTTGTGGATGCCCATTTCCTCGGCGATGTCGCTCACCCCGGCGTGGCCGTCCCGCGCCAGGATCTCCAGGACGGCGAGGGCACGGTCCACGGACTGGACGCCGCCGTGCTGGCCCGCCTCGGTATCGGCGTCGGGTTCGCGATCGTTGTTGGAAGCCATGACTAATACTCTCAAGTAGCCTGCGCAGCGTGAAATCACCGCACCGGGACTCCCGCATCAGGACACGGTGCACGGGCAGCCAGCGAACTGGAGGTCAGCGCAGGCCGTTGCTGTGCGCGAGCGCCATGGCTTCGGTGCGGGAGGAGGCGCCGATCTTCCGGTAGAGGTTGCGGAGGTGGAACTTCACGGTGTTCTCGCTGATGTGGAGCTTCGCGGCGATGCCCCGGTTCCGCTGGCCCGCCGCCAGGAGCTGCAGGACCTCCAGCTCACGGTCCCCCAGGTTCCAGCCGGCAATGTCGGCCGGCGGGCGGCTGGGCGGGTCGAGCGGAAGGGTGACGGCCACGTCGGCGCCCCAGCCCGGCATGACGTCCACACCCATGCTGCCGTTGAGCGCCTCCACGCGCTGGACGAGGCGTGCCACGGCGGGTGCGGTGGCGGAAAGCTCGCCGGGACCGTCGTCGCGCACATTGACCAGCAGGTTCACGCCGTCGCAATCCCACTGGGTGCGGATCCGACGCACTCCCTGCTGGTCCACCATGGCCAGCACCAGGCCGCGGACGATCGCCCTGGCGGCGTGCGCCACCTCGCCGGGAAGTGCCCGGCCGTTAACGGGCGGCTCGACGAACTGGACGTCGATGCCGCTGAAGTTCATCAGCGGGCGCAGGTCCTCGCGCAGGCGCTGGAATGCGGAGGCAACGGGCTCCTCCACGAGGTCCGTGGTGCGGTCGCTGAGCGTACGGAGCCCCACCAGGGCCTTGGCCGCGACGTCGGTTGCCGCCGTCCTGGCGGCGGCGTCGGCCAGCGCCGGCGACCTCAGCGCGGCGAGCAGCGTTTCCAGGGTGGTGGAATGCCGGTCCACCAGCTCGGCGGTCACACGCAGGCGCTCGGCCGAGGCCGCGCGGGACTCGATGAGGTACGACGGCGGCGCATCAGCCACCTTCTCGCGGATCCGCTCGGCTGCCATCGTCCAGAGGTAGTGCAGGACCCACTGCGGGTCCGGCCCGGTCCCGGAGGCCTGGCCGGGCTGCGGGTCGGAGAGGACCAGCAGTGCATTGCTGGGCGAGGAAACCGCGAGGACCGGGCGCAGTTCGCCGCCGAACACGGCTTCACCGCGCCAGGCGGCGCCGCCCGCCCCGTAACCGTCACCGGCGAGCGGGGTGCGGAGGGCGTCCAGTTCCGCGATCGACACGCGGCTGATGATGGCCTCGGCACCGGCCTTCTTCTGCGGCCGGCCGGTGCAGTCTTCCGTGAAAATCACCAGGGCGCTTGATTCCCAGTAGGGGCTGAGGGCCGCCCGCAGCCGGTGGGCGATGTCCATAAGGGGAGCCGCGGCCAGGGCGGCGGCGGCTTCAAGCAAGGCAGTGTTGTTGGCGCGTTCCACCTGCCCAGTGTACGGGCCGGGCGCAGGAGACCCACCCCTTTGGGTAGCCGGGACCGTCCAATCATGGCGTTGGACCCACCCAACGGACGGGCGAGCATTGAAGGATCACAACGTTCAAGGAGGTACGAGCATGAGCACCATCGCCGCAACAGACCCGGCGGCCCCGGCTGATCCAGCCCTGACCGGCACAGCCCGGGCCTTTGACCGCAACCGGGCCCTGGTCCTGGACGAGGTCAGCAGGGTCTTCCAGCACGTGGACGCCGCAGAGATCGCAGCCCTGGTGACCGAGCTTCGGCTGGCCGACAGGATCTTCGTCACCGGCGCCGGACGCAGCGGCCTGGTCCTGAAGATGGCGGCGATGCGGCTGATGCACCTCGGGCTGACAGTGCATGTGGTGGGAGAAACCACGGCACCGGCCATCCGTGCCGGGGACCTGCTGCTCGCAGCCTCGGGTTCCGGCACCACCGCCGGCGTGGTGACAGCGGCGGAAACCGCTGTCGCCCAAGGCGCCCGCGTGGCCGCCTACACCACCAGCGCTGGTTCCCCGCTCGCGGCCGCTGCCGCCGCCGTCGTCCTCATTCCGGCTGCACAGAAGACGGACCACGGCTCGGCGGTGACCCGGCAGTACTCCGGGAGCCTCTTTGAGCAGGTGCTTTTTGCCACCACGGAGGCGGTGTTCCAAAGCCTGTGGGACGAGGACGCCGCCGCCCCGGAGGACCTCTGGCAGCGGCACGCGAACCTCGAATAAGCCCCCTCTCCCCCCGCAAGTCCGTTTCACAACCGAAAGAGATAGAACATGAAACTGCAGGTAGCCATGGATGTCCTCACCGTCGAAGCCGCCCTGGACCTGGCCGGCAAAGTCGCCGAGTCCGTGGACATCATCGAGCTCGGCACCCCGCTGATCAAGAACGCCGGGCTCTCGGCCGTGACCGCCGTCAAGACCCCCACCCGGACAAGATTGTCTTCGCGGACATGAAGACCATGGACGCCGGCGAGCTCGAGGCCGAAATCGCCTTCACCGCGGGCGCGGACCTGGTGTCCGTCCTGGGCAGCGCCGACGACTCCACCATTGCCGGCGCCGTGAAGGCCGCCACGGCCCACAACAAGTGCGTGGTGGTGGACTTGATCGGCGTTGCGGACAAGGTGGCCCGCGCCCAGGAAGCCCGCGCCCTGGGCGCCAAGTTCATCGAGTTCCATGCCGGCCTGGATGAGCAGGCCAAGCCGGGCTACAACCTGGACGTGCTGCTGAGCGCAGGAGAAGAGGCCCGCGTGCCGTTCTCGGTGGCCGGCGGCGTGAACCTGTCCGCCATCGGAGCCGTGCAGCGCGCCGGGGCCGACGTGGCCGTCGTCGGCGGTTCCATCTACAGCGCCGACGATCCCGCCGTCGCCGCCAAGGAACTGCGGGCCGCGATCAGCTAGCTTCCTGCCGATCATCCACCTCCCGCAACCCGACGGCGGCCCCCACGGACTCGTGGGGGCCGCCGCTTCGCGTGGCCGGCTACTGGAACGAACGGATGGTGATGCCGGAGAAGGTCGCAGGGCCGCCGTCCGTGTAGAAGGAGATCCCGGTGTCACCGTCGGCGAAATGCACCTGCTGCGAGAGCACCGTGTGGCCGGCGTTCACAAACACCTCAACGCTTTGGGTATCCACGAAGATGCGCAGGTGCACTGACCGCGCGGCCGCGTCGATGGGCGCTGCTGCGCGCGTGTACGGCACCAGCGAGAAGCCGCCCAGGTCCGACGGCGCGCGGTCCACATAGAGCTCGTTGCCGTACTTTCCGATGTTCGTATGGCGGGCGCCGTCAGCGGAGCGGCCCACGGAGATCCCCACGTTCGTTGCGGCCTCCCAGGAAATATCGAGTTCCAGCTCGTAGGCGCGGCCGTTCCAGGGCACCACGTAGTTGCCGTTCACGGTGCGGCCGGGGAACGTGGTGGCGGAGCTGGCGTAATTCGCGAGCGCCCCGATCGGGCTGCTGAGCAGGGAGTACCAACCGCCCGGCTGGCGTTCGAGGCGCAGTTCGCGCACGATCGAGTTCTGGCCGTTGTAGCCGTCGGTTGCATCTGTGGGAACGTCGCGGGCGGCGTACTTCCAGTTGTTCATCCAGCCGATCGCGTACCGCCGGCGCTCAGGTGCCTCAACGGCCGGCCACGTCACCGCGCCGTACCAGTCCCAGCCCCAGTCCAGCCACTGCGGATTGCTGACGTCGTCAGCCAGGAACTGCGTGCCGTCCCACGTGCCGGTCCAGTAGGCGTAGGTCATGGGCAGTCCGATGCTGTAGGCGTCCATGCTGGCGCCCAGCACCCAATGCCGGGTGCCGTCGTCAGCCGTCATCTCGAACAGATCGGGGCACTCGATGCCACCCAGCGCGGGGTTGGGGAAGTCGAAGTTGCGCTTCAGCTGCCAGTCACGCAGGTTCGGGGACGTATAGAAGGCCGCGTACCGGGCCCGGCCGATCACGCAGACCCACTCGTTGCGCACCGTATCCCAGTGGATCTTCGGGTCCCGGAACCATTCGGCGTTGTCGATTTCCGCCTGCGTGGTGGCGGCCCTTCCGTCCGTGTTCACGATGACCGGGTCCGGCAGCGCGGTGAACGTGTAGCCGCCGTCGGTTGACCAGTAGAGGTACTGCTCCTGGTACTTGCGGATGCCGTCCGTGGGCTGGGTGGCAAGGGCCACGATGGCGCCGGCACCGAAGCCTGCGGTGTTGGCAGTGTCCACCACCGCGGATCCGGACCACACGGGGAAGTCCGGCTGCAGCGGCAGCGCATCGCCGTGATGGGTGAACGCCACGCCATCTGCCGTGGTGGCGTGGTCCCAGCCGCCCTGGCCGTTGTTTTGCGTGGAGTGCAGGTAGTAGAGGTGGTACTCACCGCCCAGGAACACCGGGCGCTGCGGATCGCACAGCCAGCCCGAGGGCGGCGTCATGTGATAAACCGCCCGCAGTGAGCGCTTGGCCCAGGCCGGCGTGGCAGGGATCGTGCCGCCCATGAGCAGGGCGAGTGCTCCTGCTCCGGTGCCTTGCAGGACACGGCGACGGGAAAAGGCAGATGTCATCGTTGACTTCCTCTCAGGGGGCGGCTGCTCCGCCGGGCGCTTGGGGATGGAACCATCGGTGGTTCGCCGATCAGCCCACCGGCTGATTAAGCGCTTTAGCAGAACAAGATACCCAGCCGCAACCTTGTGGTCAAGCGTTTCAGCAAAATTGCCGCCGCCACAAACAGGCCGAAAAATCGCACCGGAACTACTTTTGCTAAAACGCTTGATCGCCGCTCCATTCCACGCTAGCTTCATGGTGATCAAACGCTTTAGCAGAAATGGACATCAACGCCGATGAGCTATCCAGTCTTCTTCCAGCCCGCCGATGCATGGGTTGGAGACCTTATCCCCTTCCAGAAGGACGGCGAGTTCTGGCTCTTCTACCTTTCCGAGGTCCGCGCCGACCCGAAGCCCGGAACGCCCTGGAACCTGGTGACCACCAAGGACCTCACCCAGTTCCAGGACCACGGGGTGGCCCTTCCCCACGGCACCTCGGACGAGCTCGACTTCAACTGCTACACAGGCAGCATCATTGCCGACGACTCAGGCGTCCACCACCTGTTCTACACGGGACAGAACCCGGGCAACCTCGGGACGGACGGCCTGCCCCTGCAGCTGGTCATGCACGCCACCAGCACGGACGGCATGAACACGTGGGTAAAGCACCCCGAGCTTACGTTCGGTGCGCCGGACCGGTTCGAGTCCGCGGACTGGCGGGACCCCTTCGTCTTCCGCGACGAGGCGGCCGGCCTGTGGCGGATGCTCCTGGCGGCCAGGCACTCCGACGGCCCGGAACGCCGCCGCGGGGTCATCGCGCAGTGCACGTCCACGGATTTGATGACTTGGGAGCACACGGACCCCTTCTGGGATCCCCGCAGGTACATCACGCATGAATGCCCGGACGTCTTCGAATGGAACGGGTGGTGGTACATGGTCTACTCCGAGTTCTCCGAAACGTTCACCACCCGGTACCGGATGGCCAAGAGCCCCACCGGGCCGTGGACAGTCCCGGACCTGGACAGCATCGACGGGCGTGCGTTCTACGCGTCCAAGACGGCGGAGCGGGACGGCCGGCGGTTCTTCTTCGGCTGGATTGCCAGCAAGGAAGGCAATTGCGACGACGGCGCCTGGCAGTGGGCGGGCACCATGTCCGTCCTGGAGGCACAGCAGAACCCCGACGGGACCCTGGCTTTCGGCCTCGCGGACGAGCTTGTGGACAGCTTTTGGGACGGGGTCCCGCTCGAGCTGGACCAGGAGCTGCCTCTGCAGTTGAACGTCCCGGATGGTTACGCCGCCATCGTGAGCAGCAACGATCCGCCCACGCAGTTCTATGCCAAAGCGGTGCTGGACATCCGGCCGGGCACCACGGAATGCGGGATCCTGCTGCGCTCCAGCCCGGACGGCGACCACTCCTACGTCCTACGCCTCGAACCGAAGCGTGGACGCCTGGTGTTCGACCGATGGCCCCGGACCATCACCGGAGAAGCCCAATGGCACGTTTCCGGCGACGTTCCCTACGCCATCGAACTGGAACGCCCCTGCCACCTCCCGCCCGGCCGCCACACGCTGGAAGTGGTGGTCGACGGCGACCTGTGCGTCGCCGTCGTGGACCGCCAGGTGGCCCTCAGCACCCGCATCTACGACCTCCCCGCCGGCGGAATAGGCGTGTTCGCCGGCGAAGGATCCGTCACCATCACAGATTTCGAAGTACGCAAGCGCACCGACAACTGAATACCCCCGCAACCCCATCCTCCGTTCCAATCAAGGGAGATTGACCAATGAAGAACCTGTTCCGCGCTGCCGCCTGCGCAGCCGTTACCGCCCTGGCGCTGACCGCCTGTGGCGGCGCAAGCTCCACCGATCCGTCCAACGTCAGCCCCACCGGCGAGATCAAGCCGCGCGAGATCTCGTGGCTGCTCTCCCGGCCCGCCGACGGCGCGGTCATCAACATCATGAAAAAGCTGGCCGACGACTACGCCAAGGACCACCCGGGCTTTGAGCTCAACCTGATCACCACCCCGGACCGTCCCTCCTACATCCAGAAACTCGAGACCCTGGCGGCAGCCAACAAGCTGCCCGAACTGTTCGACACCGACGCCACACCCTTCGCCCAGGAGTTGGCCAAGCAGGGCAAGATGGTGGACGCCGAAAAGCTGCTGAAGTCGCTCAACGTCTACGCCGACTACCGTCCGGGCGCGCTGGACTACCAGCGCTTCGACGACGGCTCCCTGTACATGATCCCGTTCCAGTTCGAGCTGGAATTCATCTGGTACAACAAGGCACTGCTCCAGAAGGCCGGCGTCGCAGTACCCACGTCGCTCGACGACATCCCGGCCATGTGCACTGCCCTGCGCAGCGCCGGCGTCACCCCCATCGCCATCGACGGGCAGGACCAGTGGCCGCTGGAACGCTACGTCGCCTACCAGCCCTTCCGGGAGGCCGGCCCGGACTTCGTCCAGAAGCTGAAGAAGGGCGAGGCGAAGTTCAGCGATCCCGCCGGCCAGAAGACCGTGAACTGGATGGCGGAGCTGGGCAAGGCCAACTGCTTCCAGGACGGCTTCTCCGCCCAGGGCTACTCCGACGCGCAAAACCAGTTCACCTCCGGACAGGCCGCCATGTACAACATCGGCACGTGGGAACTGCCCAGCCTGGCCACGGAGAAGCTGGATCCTGCCGTCCGCAACGACATCGACTTCTTTACCCTGCCCACCACGGCCAACTCCGTGACGGCGGCCAACGAATTCGTGTCCCCGTCCGGCATCGGCATGGCGGTGAACGCCAAAACCTACGATCCCCTGGTGAGCGACTTCCTGAAGTTCGCCCTGGAAAAGTACCCGGCCGAATATGCCGCCACCGGCGCGCTGTCCCCCACCACCGACGTCGAAACCGTTGTCCCGGCCAACGCCACCCCGCTATACCGGAAGGCGCTGGACCAGGCCGACAGCCTCGGTTCCAAGCAGGCCATGCCGTGGGATACGCAGCTGGATCCGACCACCAACGGCCGGCTGCAGCAGGAGCTGGTGCTGCTGGTGCAGGGCAACATCACGCCTGAGCAGTTCACCGAAACCATGGACAAGACCATCGCGCAGAACGCCCCCAAGTTCTTCAAGTAGGCACTGCTTCCTCACGAAACCAACGCGGCGGGGGATCCCAGCGCTCCCCCGTCCGCAAGGCCCCGAAAGGCCCCGCCATGCAACCCAACAGGATGCTGCCCAACAGGTCACGGACCTCGGTCCTGGTCTTCCTGCTCCCGCCGCTGCTCCTCTACAGCGCAGCAGTCCTCTTCCCCATCCTCCAGTCCCTGTTCCTCAGTTTCTTCTCCTGGAACGGCATCAGCGACATGGAGTTCGTGGGCCTGGACAACTACATCCGGATGTTCGCAACCGACGATATCTTCTGGCGGGCGTTCCTGAACGCCCTCGTCTACCTGGCCATCTGCCTGGTGCTGCAGCTCGGCGGCGCCCTGGCGGTGGCCAGCCTCCTCACGTCGCTCCGCCGCGGACGTGAGCTGGTCAAGACCCTCTACCTGCTGCCGGCCGTGATCTCCACGGTGGCCATCGCCTTCCTCTTCGTGCGGATCTACTCCCTGGAGCCCGTGGGCCTGCTCAACCAGCTGTTCCACTGGGTGGGCCTCGACAGCCTCGAGCGGCCCTGGCTCTCGGACGTCAACACGGTCCTTGCGGCGGTGTCCGCACCGGAGGGCTGGCGTTTCACCGGGCTGTACATGCTCATCATCTACGCGGCCCTGCTCGCGGTGCCCAAAGAGCTTGAGGAGGCCGCCGTCCTGGATGGCGCGTCCCGGTGGACGCTGTTCACCAAGATCCGCTTCCCGTACATCCGCCCGGTGTGGATCACCACCACCATCATGGCCACCACCTACGGGCTGCGCGGCTTCGACATCCCCTACCTGATGACCAACGGCGGCCCGGGGCAGTCCTCGGAACTGCTCACCACCTACATGTACAAGACGGCGTTCACCAGCACGGACTTCGGCTACGCCAGCACCATCTCCGTGTTCATCGTGGTTGAGTGCCTCGTGGCCGTCGGCCTCATCCTGTTCCTGCTGAAGCGGAAGGCAGACTCATGATCACCCAGGCAGCCCCTCCCACCCCGCCCGCCGCCGTCGTGCCCCAACGGCCGCCCATGAAGCGCCGCCGGCGCAGGCCCGACCTGTTCCGGACGTTGTCCCGCGTGCTGGTCATGCTGATCGTGATCGTGCAGGTCTACCCGCTGGCGTGGCTCTTCCTGACGAGCCTCCGCACGGAACAGGACTTCGCCACCGGTGACCCCTTTGCCCTGCCCGGCTCCCTGACGTGGGAGAACTATGCCCGGGCTTTCGAAACCGGTGACCTGGGCCGGAACATCCTGAACAGCTTCATCGTCACCATGGGCGCGAACATCCTGATTGTCCTGCTGGGCATGATGGCCGCCTACGCCATCCAGGTCCTCGGTTTCCGGCTCAGCAAACTGGTCCGCGGGCTGTTCCTGATCGGCATCATCGTCCCGGTCCAGATCGCCCTGGTCCCCCTGTTCATCGACTATTCGGCCGTGAACCTGCTGGACACCTACCAGTCGATGATCATCCCGCTGGCCGGTTTCTCGCTGCCCATGTCCATCTACCTTTTCTGCTCGTTCTACGAGTACATCCCCAAGGAAACGTACGAGGCAGCGTCCCTGGACGGCGCCGGCCCCTACCGGATCTTCGGGCTGATCACCATGCCGCTGTCCCTGAACACCGTGGTGACCGTGGTCCTGGTGAACAGCATCTTCATCTGGAACGACTTCATCTTCGCCAACACGTTCGTCCTGTCCGAGGACCTGAAGACCATTCCGCTGGGCCTGCAGAACTACATCGGCGCCATGGGCAAGGTGGACTGGACGGCAACCTTCGCCGCCGTGTGCGTGACCATCACCCCGCTGCTGCTGGTGTTCCTGGTGCTCAACAAGGCCATGATCCAGGGACTCGAAAGCGGGGCGACGAAAGGATGACGGCAACGGCGGATGGATATACTCCTCAAGGAGGGCAGATGAGTTCAATGGAGAATGGTGCGGAGGTGCCGGCACCTGCGGCCCGGGCGCCAAAAGCCCCGGAGCGCGCGCACCCTGTCACCCTCCGCGACGTGGCAGAAGCAGCCGGTGTTTCCACGGCCACGGTGTCCCTGGTGGTCAACAAGAAAAAAGCCGCCCGGATCGCCGAGGAAACCCGCCGGCGGGTGCAGGAAGCCATCCGGACCCTGGGCTACCGCCCCAACGCGATGGCCAAAACCCTGGTCAGCGGCACCTCCCGGTTCATCGGGCTGGTGGCGGACGGCGTTGCCACCACGCCCTTCGCCGGCCAGATCATCCACGGCGCACAGGACGAGGCGTGGAAGCACGGGTACGCCCTTCTCATCGCCAACACCGAAGGCAACGGCGAGCTTGAGCAGGACGCCATCCAGATGATGCTCGAATACAAAGTCCGCGGCATCCTCTACTCCACCTGGTTCCACCGCCAGACGGAAATTCCGGCGCCGCTCCGGGAAGCCGACTTCGTCCTGGTCAACTGCTTCTCCCAGGAGCCGGGAACCCGGGCCGTGGTGCCCGACGAGGTGCAGGGCGGCCGCTCAGCCACCGACATCCTGCTGGGACACGGGCACCGGAAGATCGCCTTCATCAACGCCACCATCCCCGCCCCCGCCAAGGACGGACGGCTCCAGGGGTACCGGGAAGCACTGGAGAAGGCCGGTGTTCCGTTCGACCCCGAGCTGGTTCTGGAAGCCTATCCGGACCAGGAAGGCGGCTACGGGGCCACCTCCGAACTCCTCAAGCGCGGCGTGACCGCGGTGTACTGCTACAACGACCGGATGGCAATGGGCCTCTACGACGGCCTGCGCGAGCACGGCCTGTCCATCCCCGAGGACATGGCTGTGGTGGGGTTCGACAACCAGGAAGTCATTGCCGCGCACCTGCGTCCCCCGCTTTCCACCGTCTCGCTCCCCCATTATGAACTGGGCGCGGCGGGCGTGCGGATGCTGCTCGGGCTGGACGACGCACCCGGGACCGCGGCGGACGGGGTGGCGAAAATACTCTGTCCCGCCGTGGAACGGACCTCCGTCCGGGCCCAGGCGCACGCCTGAACCTGAGCTGTTACAGCCCCGGAGGCATCCGCCTTTCCTTAGGTTGAGGCCGGGAAAAGGACATGGAGGGCGGCAATCACCGCAGCAGCGTCCTGGGGATTAGCGGGATCGAAGCTGGTGAGTTGCCCGAACCGGGCAAGGCGGTTCAGCACAGTGTTTCGGTGGCAGTACAGCTCCCCGGCAGTTTCCGACACCGATCCGGTGCGGAGGTACGCCTGGACCGTCTCGATCAGCCGGTCACGTTCATGCGTGGAGATCGTAGCGAGAGGGCCCAGCACGGTGTCCGCCAGGACGGTTCCGTATTCTCCCAGCCGAGTCATGGCAACATGCCCCCATGCCTCACGCACGGTCCGCTGGCCCGGGCGTTGCGGCGTCACCACCGGCAACGACTCCAGGGCGATCCGAAGCATCCGGGGCACGTCGGCCAAGGAGCGGGCGGGGGGCGCCACAAAGCAGTCCACCCTGGACAGCCACGGGCGGGCGCCCTCCGGCTCCCTACCCGTCCGGGCAGGAACGTCCTCAAGAATGAGGATCAGTGCACCGTCGCGCTCGTGGAGGAATTGCTCAGCACCGGCACGAAGCACCTCTGCACGGAATGCCTTCTGGGCGTATTCGGCGGCAACGGCAACGATGAAGTTGCTGTCCGGCGCCACGCCGAGCGCGCGGGCAGCCTGTCCCAGCACCTGCGGATCCTTACCGTCCGAATTGAGCAGCCGCGACAGGAGGAACGCGCGCTGCGTCTCTTTTTCCTGCGCCATGCTGGCGAGCTCATCGAGGTAGCCTGCGTGCACCCGGATAGTGTGGAACTCCACCGCTTCCCACACGCGCACTGCATCCTTGGTCAGCTCCGGCAAGGACGAGGGCGGAACCTTCTCCAGCATTGCCGTCCAGAGCACCCGGAAGTCCATGCGCACTGCGCGCAGCAGGGATTCCAGGGGCAGGCCCTGCTGCGCGCGGCGGTGTCCCAGTGCGTCGGACATACCCGCGAGCCGGTCGGGTATCGGAAGGCTTCCCACCAGCCGCAGCAGTAGTTCTATCGAGGCGACAGCTGTCTCCTCCAGATCCTGGACAGCCACCGCAGAGGCCGCATAATCGTCGATCTTCTGCACCTCGAGAAGGTACTGGTGCGCGATCCGGTCGATGTCGGCGAGGCAGTCGGACACCAGGTCAGACACCACCGACCTGGGGTCGGCTCCAGCGGACGCCGGAGTCCTGTCCGCGGACGCTGTATTGGGCATATGCCCATTCTAGAACCGGACTGCACTGTGTTCGTCCATTGTTTCCCCACGTGATCCATCCCACCATTGAAGGAGGTGTTCCGTAAGCTCGCGCTCGTATCCGGAAAGGACAGCCGCCGAGGCCCATGCTCGATTTGAAACTTGTCAAAGCCCGCATCTTCACGATGGCTGATGCCCCTTCAACAGCCCACGCCATGGGAGTGCTCCACGGGCGGATCATCGGGTTTGACGACGACGTCCTGGACCTCCCGGCTCGGCGGACGCTCGACTGCGGCGGAGCCGTCGTCGTCCCCGGCTTTGGTGATTCGCACAACCATATGGCGTGGTTTGGCCAATCCCTCGCCGAACTCGATCTGTCCGGCTGCCGGACCCTGGAGGAACTGTACGATGCAGTCTCCCGGTTTGCGCGCGGCCTCCCTGAAGACGCGTGGGTGGTGGGATCGGGTTATGACGACACGGTCCTGGGGGGTCATCCGCACCGGAGCGGCCTGGACCGGTCCGCTCCCGGCCGTGCGGTCTGGCTCAAGCATCGGTCAGGGCACATGTGCGCCGTAAACTCTGAGGTGCTTGGTCGCACGGGCGTTCTGGACGGCTCGGCGATTGTTCCCGAGGGCGGCACGGTGGTGGAGGATTCCGGCGGGCCTACCGGATTGCTTGAGGAGCAGGCGCAGAAACTGGTCACTGCGCTTGTTGTGCCGTACCCGGTCACGGACCTCGCGGACGCGATTGGCGCAGCAAGCGGGGTTTACGCTTCCGAGGGCCTGACGCACGTTGTGGAGGCCGGCATCGGGTCGGGCTGGATCGGCCGAAGCCCGGTCGAACTCGCTGCCTATGTTGAAGCACGACGCCGGGGCCTGCTGAAAACCCGGGTCCAGATGATGGCCGTCAGCGATGCCCTGCACCCGCTCCAGTCCAATGCCGCGGACAGGATCAGCTTCGGCTTGGACCTCGGCATCACGTCGGGCTTTGGCGACGACCACCTCCGGCTGGGCGCCATGAAAATATTTATCGACGGTTCCCTGATCGGCCGCACTGCAGCAGTAACCGAGCCGTTTTGCGATCATGATCACGGCAACGGCAGCTTCCAGCTATCGCCCGGGGAACTGGCCCGGCGCATTATCGACGCACACTGCTCCGGCTGGAACGTCGCAGCGCACGCGATCGGGGATTCGGCAGTCGACGTCGCGCTGGACGCTTTTGAGGCAGCGCACCGGAAGTTGGCGCGGCCCGACGCGCGGCACCGCATCGAGCACGCCGGCATGGTCCGTCCGGACCAGCTTCCCCGGTTCGCGGCGCTGGGCGTCACACCCGTTCCGCAGCCGCACTTCCTGTATGAGGTGGGCGACACCATGGTGGACGCAGTCGGCGAGGAGCGGACGCCGTGGCTGTACCGCCACAAGTCCTTCCTGGACTCCGGGGTACGCGTTCCCGGCAGCTCGGACCGCCCGGTAGCGGCCGGGGCGCCGCTGCTGGGCATGCAATCCATGGTGACGCGCGCCAGTTCCGGCGGCGCCACGCTGAGCCCACAGGAACGGGTCGACGCCGAAACCGCCCTGCGCGCCTACACGGTCGACACCGCGTGGATGGCAGGCGAGGAAGACCGCCGGGGAACGCTGGAACCGGGAAAGTTCGCCGATCTCGTGTTCCTCTCCGCACACCCCGCAGACGTGCCGCCCCACGAGATCGGCCAGATCGGCGTGCTGGCGACCCTGCTCGACGGCGCCTGCGTTTTCGGGCACGGCTACATCGAGAAACTCCAGAGCACCGCATCGTCCCACCCCATTCCCACATTGAGAGGCACCGAGCATGCAACCACATGACGCCACCCAGGAAGAAGCAGCCGTACCAGTTGTCAGCGGAGCCGACGCCGGCAAAATCGCCCGCGCGGCCTTCGTCGGCACCGCCCTCGAATGGTACGACTACTTCCTCTTCGGAACCGCTGCAGCCATCGTTTTCAACCGGCTGTTTTTCACATCGCTGGATCCGACGGCTGCGACGTTGGCGGCCTTCGCCACATTCGGTGTCGGTTTCGCTGCCCGTCCGCTCGGCGCCGTTCTCTTCGGCTACATCGGTGACCGTGTAGGGAGGCGTCCGGCCCTGCTGATCACCATCGTCGCGATTGGCGTGGCGACGGGCCTTATCGGCGTGCTGCCTGATTTCGGCACCATCGGCCTGGCAGCCCCCGTCATGCTGGCCATCCTGCGCCTGGTGCAGGGCCTCGCAGTGGGCGGTGAGTGGGGCGGTGCCATGACCATCGCCATCGAACACGCCCCCATTGAGAAGCGTGGACGGTATGCCGCCCTGGTGCAGGTCGGTTCACCCGTGGGGACGCTGATGTCCTCCGGCGCCTTCGCCCTGGTACTGCTCATGCCCTCTGCGGTCTTCGATTCCTGGGGCTGGCGCCTGCCGTTCCTGGCGGCCTTCCCGCTGCTGCTGATCGCGCTGTACATCCGGCTGAAGGTTGAGGAATCACCGATCTTCCGTGAACTGGTCAAGCTGGAGGAACGCGCCAAGATTCCGGCAGTCGACGTCTTCCGTCAGGCGTGGGGCCGGCTGATCGTTGCTATCGCCGCCGCTTTCCTCGGCGTCGGCGGTTTCTACATCATGACTACCTTCGTCATCAGCTACGGCACCGCCACCCTCGGCCTGGACCGTGGACTCATGGTCAACGCCACCCTCGTCGCCGCCGTCGTGCAGATCGGCGTCATCCTGGTCATCGGCCGTATCAGTGAAAAGGTCGGGCCGGGACGGATGACCTTCATCGGCGGCCTCGTGACCGCCGCCGCAGCGTTCCCGCTCTTCTGGATGATCGACTCCCGCAATCCGTTTGCCGTCGTCCTCGCCGTCACCCTCGGCATCGGGCTGCTTTCCGTGGCCTACTCGGTCACCGGCGCCCTGCTGACCGAACTGTTCCCGCCGCAGCTCCGCTACAGCGGCGTCGCCCTGGGCTACAACTTGGCCGGCGCCCTGAGCGGGTTCCTGCCACTGATCGCCGTCGCCCTGCTCGGTGTATCCGGTGGAGCCTCATGGACCGCCTCCCTGCTGCTGATCGTCGTGTCGCTCATTACCGCAGCCGGCGGATTCTTCGGCGAGCGCCTCCGCGTCAAGGACAAAGCGATCGTACGGTAAGGAGCCCCATGCTGAACCCGGAAACAGCCCGCCTTATTACCGAGGCCGTGGATGCAGCCTTTGACCGCCAGCTCAATTTCACCGCGGAGCTGATCCGGCATCCCTCCCTGAGGACAGCCGAGGCCGGGGCGCAGGACCTGATGTTCGCTGAGTTTGAGGCCCGCGGACTTGCCGTGGACCGCTGGACGCTCGACGGCGAAGCCCTCGCTTCGCACGTGGGTTATGGTCCCAGCACGGTCGCCTTCGAGGACCTCACCAACGTGGTGGGCACCTACACTCCCCCGCAGGAAAAGGGCCGTTCGCTCATCCTGAACGGGCATGTCGATGTGGTTCCCACCGGGCCTGAGCAAGTATGGGAACGCAACCCCTGGAATGCCGTGGTGAAGGACGGCTGGATGTATGGCCGCGGGGCCGGTGACATGAAGGCCGGGCTCGCTGCCAACCTGTTCGCCTTCGACGCCATCCGGGCCGCCGGCTTCGCGCCGGCCTCGACCATCCACTTCCAGTCAGTGGTGGAGGAGGAGTGCACGGGCAACGGATCGCTGGCTGCGCTGCAGCGCGGCTACACCGCGGATGCTGTCATCATCCCCGAGCCGGAAGAGAACATGCTGGTCCGGGCAAATGTGGGGGTGATCTGGTTCCGGGTCCGTGTTTCCGGCAGGCCCACCCATGTACGGGAGATGGCGTCGGGCTTCAACGCAATCGACGCCGCCTACACCGTCATGGGTGCGTTGCGGGAGCTCGAAGCCAAGTGGAACGCAGATAAGGGCAGCCACCCGCACTTCGAGGACACAGACCATCCGATCAACGTCAACATCGGCATGATTTCCGGCGGCGACTGGCCTTCAAGCGTGCCGGCCTGGTGTGAGTTCGATGTCCGGGCGGCCCTGTATCCGGGGGTCCCGGCCGTGGATGCGTGGAATGAGATCCTGGAGTGCCTGCAGACGGCCGGAGCGGGTGCGTCGGTGTCGGCCGAACGGACGGGCTTCTTCTCTGAGGGCTACGTCCTGGAGGAGGGATCGGAAGCGGAAGGGGCGCTGGCCACGGCGCACGAGGCTGTCTTCGGTTCGGCGTTGCAGAGCTTCACGACGCCCGGTTACCTCGACGGCCGGGTCTTCGCCCTTTACGCGGGGATCCCGGCGCTGGTCTACGGTCCCGTCTCAGAGGCGATTCACGGGTTCGATGAGCGTGTGAACATCGAGTCGGTCCGCCAGGTGACCAAGACCATCGCCTTGTTCATCGCCGGCTGGTGCGGTGTCACCGAGGCAGCATGATCCTTACGGCACGCAGAAGGCGCCCGGCCCATGGGCCGGGCGCCTTCTGCGCGTTGTGGTGCCTACCGGGGGTCGAGTTCCCCGAGGCAGAGGCTGCGGACAACGTCGGTGAGCACGTGCAGGCCGCTGATGATGTCCTGGTCCCTGGTGTACTCATGCTCGTTGTGGGAGATGCCCTCAGCTGACGGCACGAAGAGCATCACGGTGGGAACGACGTCCTTCAGGTTGGTGGAGTCGTGTCCGGCCAGCGTCTTGACCCGCGCATAGGCCAACCCGCGGTTTGCCGCGGTCTTTTCGGCCAGCGCCACTCCTTCCGGCTGGTAAGGAGTAACCGGCCAGCAGTGGGATCCGGTCTTGCTGATCTCCACCCGGGCAGCCCGCTCGATCCGGCCGATGCGGTCGTGGAGCATCCGGTCGGCTTCGGCGAGGAGTTCCTCGTCGGCTGACCTCAGGTCAAGGAGCAAGGAAACCAGCGAGGGCACGACGACGGGCGAGTTGGGATAGACGTCAAGCTGGCCCACCGAGGTATGCACTGCCCCGCCTGGAAAGTGGTCTGCAATTTCCCTGGCGGCGACCACGAGCATCGATGCACCCAGGAGGGCGTCGCGCCGGTCAGCGATGACCGTTGAACCGGTGTGCGCCTGCTCGCCGCGGACCTCAAACTGGTACTTGTTGGCCGCCCAGTTGGAGTCGACGACGCCGATAGTGACGCCGTCGCGTTCCATGCTGCGGCCCTGCTGGATATGGATTTCGGCGGCGTAGGCTGCCGTCGGCCCTGTGCCCTCGCCCAGCGATGCGGTTGCTTCCAAGGCCTGGCGAACGGTTGTGCCGCCATGGTCCGCCGTCGCCAGGGCTTCCTCGGGTGTCATCTTTCCCGTGTAGACGGAACTGCCCATCATGGACGGTTTGAAGCGGGCACCTTCCTCATTGAACCAGTTCACGACGGCCAGGTTGTACCGGGGAGTTGTCCCTGCGGCACGCCATTCGGCAGCGAGGCTGAATGCTGCATGGGCGGCGGCGAGCACGCCGTAGGCACCGTCATACCGTCCCGCCGTCGGCTGCGAATCAAGGTGGGAGCCGACCAGCACGTATGGCGCACCGGGGTTCACCTCCAGCAGGCCGAACTGGTTTCCGATCCGGTCGAAGGATACGTTGAACCCCTTGTCCCGAAGGATGGCGGACAGCCAGGCACGCTGTTCCCCGTCTGCCGGTGAACCCGCCTGCCGCTCCACACCCCCGCCGGGAGTGGCACCAAAAGCGCTGAGTGTGGCGAAGTCCTGGAGGAACACGGCGTCAGCTCCTGTGAACTTCGTGGGATCGGGTTCGGGCACGGCACCGTTGCTCATGACTGCTTGTCCTTAACGCTTGGATTGATGATGTACACAATCGTCTCAAGACGGCATGCTGCAGGCACTGGGACCGGACAACCAATTCGGCCCGCGGCATTGTGAATCTGCACATCAGCCAAGGCAATAGTGGCGACGGCGCGGTTTGTGCTACAGCACCTTGCGGATGGTTTCCTCGAAGCTGGTGACGTGGTGCAGGGCCAGCTCGCCTGCCTTGTCGGCGTCGCCGGCGGCCACCGCCTTGAGCAGGTCCACATGCTCGGTGATGTGGCCGGTCACGGAGGGCACCTTGTCCAGCACCACGCACCAGATGCGCGTGGCCAGGTTGTCGTAGCGGATCAGGGTGCTTTCCAGGTGCGGGTTGGCGGCCGCCTTGTAGATCAGCCGGTGGACCATCAGGTCGTAGCGCATGAGTTCGCGCGATTCGCCCTGGCCCGGCGCCAGCCCGGCGATGGCGTCGGCCACCTGCAGCAGTTCACGGCGCATGCTGTCACTGGCCCTATTGGCCGCGCGGCGCGCGGCCAGCGGCTCCAGGAGTTCCCGGATTTCCGAGACATCCGCCAGTTCCGTGAAGTCCACGTTCGTGGCAAAGGTTCCGCGGCGCGCGTAGGAAATGACCAAGTGGTCCACTTCCAGCCGCTTGATGGCCTCCCGGACGGGAGTGCGGCCGAACCCGAGCTCAGCCGCCAACTGGCCCTCGTTGATGGGCTCGCCCGGCCGGATTTCCAGCATGATCAGCTTGTCCCGCAGCTGCCGGTACGCGGCCTCCGCCTGGGACGGTGCTTCCTCCTCCGTCTGAGGCAGGGCAAGAAGTGCATTCAAGGCGCCACTCCGTTCTTTGCTGCAGTTACGAGGCTACCGACCGGGAGCTTCGTGCCACTTTCGTCCAGCTATTGACTCAGCTGTGATCCCAATCATACCATTGAGATCACACTGATATATCAGTTAGTTAGCAAGTGGTATTTCAAAGGAGCATCCGTGGTTGAGCAGTTGAACGAGCGACTTTCAGTCGTCGATCCCGAGGTCCAGGAGGCCATTGCCAGTGAGCTGGCCCGCCAGCAGTCAACGCTGGAAATGATCGCCTCCGAAAACTTTGCCCCGTCCGCCGTCATGGAGGCCCAGGGCTCAGTCCTGACCAACAAGTACGCGGAGGGCTACCCCGGCAAGCGTTACTACGGCGGCTGCGAGCACGTTGATGTGGTGGAGCAGCTGGCCATCGACCGGGTCAAGGCCCTTTTCGGCGCCGAGTTCGCCAACGTCCAGCCCCACTCCGGCGCGCAGGCCAACGCCGCCGCCATGTTCGCACTGCTGAACCCGGGCGACACCATCATGGGCCTGAGCCTGGCCCACGGCGGCCACCTGACGCACGGCATGAAGATCAACTTCTCCGGCAAGCTCTACAACGTGGTCCCGTACCACGTGAGTGAGTCAGACCTCCGCATCGATATGGCCGAAGTCGAAGCGCTGGCCCTCGAGCACCGGCCCAGGCTGATCGTGGCCGGCTGGTCCGCCTACTCCCGCCAGCTGGACTTCGCCGAGTTCCGCCGCATTGCGGACCTGGTGGACGCCTACCTCATGGTGGACATGGCACACTTCGCCGGGCTGGTGGCCGCCGGCCTGCACCCGAACCCGGTGCCGTACGCCGACGTCGTCACCACCACCACCCACAAGACCCTGGGCGGACCGCGCGGCGGCGTCATCCTCGCCAAGGAGCAGCACGCCAAGAAGATCAACAGCGCCGTCTTCCCCGGCCAGCAGGGCGGCCCGCTGGAGCACGTCATCGCCGCCAAGGCCGTGGCCTTCAAGCTCGCCGGGAGCCCCGAATTCAAGGAACGCCAGGAACGCGTCCTGGAGGGCTCCAAGCTCCTGGCCGAACGGCTCCTCCGCGACGACGTTGCCGCGGCCGGAATCTCCGTGGTCAACGGCGGAACCGACGTGCACCTGGTCCTGGTGGACCTCCGCAACTCCGAGCTGGACGGACAGCAGGCCGAGGACGCCCTGCACCGCATCGGCATCACCGTCAACCGCAATGCCGTCCCCTTCGACCCCCGCCCGCCGATGGTCTCCTCGGGACTGCGCATCGGCACGCCTGCCCTCGCCACCCGCGGCTTCGGCGCCAAGGAATTCGCCGAGGTAGCCGACATCATCGCGACGGCGCTCATCGCATCGGCGGCCAGCGGCACCCTGGGCGACAGCACCGCCGTCGAACTCCGCGCCCGCGTCACCGCCCTGGCGGAGAAGTTCCCCCTCTACCCCCATCTCAGCAACGGCACTGAAGTTGCCGCCCTTGAAGCAGACCTGATTGGAGCAGCCCAGTGAGCGCAGACCTCCTCCCCGAGCACCCGGATTTCCTCTGGCGCAACCCGGAGCCCAAGTCCTCCTACGACGCCGTGATTGTGGGCGGCGGCGGGCACGGCCTGGCCACCGCGTACTTCCTGGCCAAGAACCACGGAATGACCAACATCGCCGTCCTGGAAAAGGGCTGGCTGGCCGGCGGCAACATGGCCCGGAACACCACCATCATCCGGTCCAACTACCTCTGGGACGAGAGCGCCGCCATCTACGAGCACGCGCTCAAGCTCTGGGAAGTCCTGCCCGAGGAGCTGGAATACGACTTCCTCTTCAGCCAGCGCGGCGTCATGAACCTGGCCCACACGCTGGGCGACGTCCGTGAAAGCATGCGGCGCGTGGGCGCCAACAAGCTCAACGGCGTGGACGCCGAGTGGCTGGACCCCAAGCAGGTCAAGGAACTCTGCCCCATCCTGAACATCAGCGACAACATCCGCTACCCCGTCATGGGCGCCACCTACCAGCCCCGCGCCGGCATCGCCAAGCACGACCACGTGGCCTGGGCGTTCGCCCGCAAGTGCGACGAAATGGGCGTGGACATCATCCAGAACTGCGAAGTCACCGGCTTCGTCAAGGACGGCAACCGCGTGGTGGGCGTCAAGACCAACCGCGGCACCATCAACACCGAAAAGGTGGGCCTCGCCGCCGCCGGACACAGCTCGGTCCTGGCCGAAATGGCCGGCTTCCGGCTCCCCATCCAGTCCCACCCGCTGCAGGCGCTGGTCTCCGAACTGCACGAACCCGTCCACCCCACCGTGGTCATGTCCAACCACGTGCACGTCTACGTGTCCCAGGCCCACAAGGGCGAACTGGTGATGGGCGCCGGCGTGGACTCCTACAACGGCTACGGCCAGCGCGGCTCCTTCCACGTGATCGAGCACCAGATGGCCGCCGCCGTCGAGCTCTTCCCCATCTTCGCCCGGGCCCACGTGCTCAGGACCTGGGGCGGAATCGTGGACACCACGCTGGACGCCTCCCCCATCGTGGGCAACACGCCGGTGGAAAACATGTTCGTGAACTGCGGCTGGGGCACCGGCGGCTTCAAGGCCACCCCCGCGGCCGGGCTCACCTTCGCGCACAACATCGCCACGGGCTCCCCGCACAAGCTGAACAAGCCGTTTGCGCTGGAACGCTTCGAAACCGGCGCGCTGATCGACGAACACGGCGCCGCCGCCGTGGCCCACTAGCCGCCAGCGAACACTGCACTTTAGAAAGAAGACGCACATGCTGCTCATCTCCTGCCCCAACTGCGGCTCCCGTGACGAGACCGAGTTCCACTACGGCGGCCAGGCCCACGTGCCGTACCCGGAAAACCCGAACGAACTCAACGACCGCGAATGGGCCGAGTACCTGTTCTACCGGGACAACACCAAGGGCGCCTTCGCCGAGCGCTGGCTGCACAGCACCGGCTGCCGCCAGTGGTTCAACATGCTCCGCGACACCGTCACCTACGAGATCCAGGCGATCTACCCCATGGGCACGCCCCGGCCGGATGCAGCGGGCCAGGTGACCCGTGAGACCGGCACCGCCAGCCTCGCCCCGGACAGCACCACCACCGGAACCGCGGCACCCAGCACCGCTGCAACCAGCATCGCCCCAAGCACAACCTCCGCCAGCACCACCGCCCCGGAAGGAGCAACCAAGTGACTTCCCAGAACGCCCGCCTCGCCGCCGGCGGACGCATCGACCGCACCATCTCATGGCGTTTCACCGTGGACGGCGAGGAATTCACCGGCCACCCCGGCGATACCCTCGCGTCGGCCCTGATCGCCAACGGCCGGATCAGCGCCGGCAACTCCCTCTACGAGGACCGGCCCCGCGGCATCATGTCCGCCGGTGTGGAGGAATCCAACGCGATGGTGAAGATCGCCGCGCGTTTCCCCGGTGACGTGGCCGAATCCATGCTTCCGGCCACTACCGTCACCCTGGTGGACGGCCTGAAGGCGGAACTGCTCAGCGGCCTTGGCAAGCTCGACCCGGCCGAGGACCGCGCCGAGTACGACAAGAAGTACGTCCACACCGACGTCCTGGTGGTGGGCGGCGGTCCCGCCGGCCTGGCCGCGGCCCGTGAAGCGGTCCGCTCCGGCGCCCGCGTGATGCTCCTGGACGACCAGCCCGAGCTGGGCGGGTCCCTCCTCTCCGGGTCCACGGCGCCCGGGCTGGCCGAGACCATCGAAGGCAAGCCGGCGCTGGAATGGGTGGCGGACGTCGAAGCCGAGCTCGTCTCCGGCGCCGAGTCCACCGTCCTGAACCGCACCACGGCCTTCGGCGCGTATGACGCCAACTACGTCATCGCCGTGCAGAACCGCACCGACCACCTGTCCTCCCCCGCCGCCCCGGGCGTCTCCCGGCAGCGTATTTGGCACATCCGTGCCAACCAGGTTGTGCTGGCCCCCGGCGCCCACGAGCGCCCCCTTGTGTTCGAGAACAACGACCGCCCGGGCATCATGCTCGCCTCGGCTGTCCGCAGCTACCTCAACCGCTACGCCGTGGCCGCCGGCCGGCGCGTGGTCATCAGCACCACGAATGACAGCGCCTACGCCCTGGCCACGGACCTCCGCGCCGCCGGCGTCAAGGTCGCCGCCGTGGTGGACGCCCGCCCGCAGCTCACCCCAGTGGCCGCTGCCGCCGTAGAGGCCGGCACGCGGGTGCTGATCGGCAGCGCCGTGGCCAACACGTCTTCGCAGTCAGCAGACGGCCGCGTGGACGGCGTCACCGTCCGCAGCATTAACGACGACGGCGAGCTCACCTCGGGCGTCGAACAGATCGCCTGCGACCTCCTGGCCGTCTCCGGCGGCTGGAGCCCGCTGGTCCACCTGCACTCCCAGCGGCAGGGCAAGCTGCGCTGGGACGACGAGCTGGCCGCCTTTGTGCCCAGCACCGTGGTCCCCAACCAGCAGACCATCGGCTCGGGCCGCGGCAGCTTCGAGTTGGGCGACTGCCTCGCCGAGGGCGTCGCCGCCGGCGCTTCCGCAGCCATCGCTGCCGGTTTCAGCTCCTCAGTCGAACCCGCCCCACTCGCCGAGCCCAAGGCCTCCGCCCCCACCCGCCAGCTGTGGCTCGTCCCCGGCGAGACCGGAACCCCGGACGACTGGCACCAGCACTACGTCGACTTCCAGCGCGACCAGTCCGTGGCTGACGTGCTGCGGTCCACCGGTGCCGGCATGCGGTCCGTGGAACACATCAAGCGCTACACCTCCATCAGCACCGCCAACGACCAGGGCAAGACCTCCGGCGTCAACGCGATCGGCGTCATCGCCGCCGCGCTCCGCACCGCAGGAGAAGCCTCCCGCGGCATCGGCGACATCGGCACCACCACCTACCGCGCTCCGTTCACCCCGGTGGCATTCGCGGCACTGGCCGGACGCCAGCGCGGCGGGCTGTTCGATCCCGCCCGGAAGACCTCCATCCACCCCTGGCACGTGGCCAAGGGTGCCCTGTTCGAAGATGTAGGGCAGTGGAAGCGGCCCTGGTACTACCCGCAGGACGGGGAGGACATGGACACGGCCGTGCTGCGCGAGTGCGCCGCCGTCCGCGAATCCGTGGGTTTCATGGACGCCACCACCCTGGGCAAGATCGAAATCCGGGGCAAGGACGCCGGCGAGTTCCTCAACCGGATCTACACCAACGCCTTCAAGAAGCTCGCCCCGGGCTCGGCCCGCTACGGCGTGATGTGCATGGCGGACGGCATGATCTTCGACGACGGCGTGACCCTGCGCCTGGACGAGGAGACCTACTTCATGACCACCACCACCGGCGGCGCCGCCAAGGTGCTGGACTGGCTGGAGGAATGGCTGCAGACCGAGTGGCCGGAACTGGACGTGCACTGCACCTCGGTGACCGAACAGTGGAGCACCATTGCCGTCGTCGGACCCAAATCCCGCGCCGTCCTCGCGAAGGTGGCCCCGGAACTGGCCGCCAACGGCGGACTGGAAGCCGAAGCCTTCCCGTTCATGACCTTCCGCGAAACCACGCTGGCCTCCGGCGTCCGCGCCCGGATCTGCCGGATCTCCTTCTCCGGTGAACTTGCCTACGAGATCAACGTGCCGTCCTGGTACGGGCTGAACACCTGGGAAGCCGTGGCCGCCGCCGGGGCCGAGTTCAACATCACGCCCTACGGCACCGAAACCATGCACGTGCTCCGCGCCGAGAAGGGCTACCCGATCGTCGGCCAGGACACGGACGGCACCGTCACCCCGCAGGACGCGGGCATGGAGTGGATCGTCTCCAAGGCCAAGGACTTCATCGGCAAGCGCTCCTACGCCCGGGCCGACGGCCAGCGCGAGGACCGCAAGCACCTGGTCAGCGTGCTGCCCGTGGACGGGACGCTGCGGCTGCCCGAAGGGACCCAGCTCGTTGAAAAGGGCCGTTCCACCAATCCGGCCTACGGACCGGTCCCGATGGAAGGCTTCGTCACCTCCAGCTACCACAGCGCGGCGCTGGGCAGGTCGTTCGGCCTGGCCCTGATCAAGAACGGCCGCAACCGCATCGGCGAAACCCTCGTGGCTGCCGCCGGCGACCAGCTGGTGGACGTCGTCGTCGCCGAAACCGTACTTTTTGACCCCGAAGGGACCCGCAAAGATGGCTGAAACAGCAGCACCCGCAACCTCCTACGAGAACAACCTCTCACTCCGCGTCAGCCCCGCCGCCCAGCTCCGCGCAGACTTTGAAACCGGCTCCGTCCCGGGCGTGGCGGAGATCAGCGAAGTGGTCTTCCTGACCATGGTGGGCCTCCGGGTCAGCCGGGACAGCGACGCCGGACAGCGCATCGCCTCCGTCACCGGCGGCCTGCCCGCAGCGTGCGGCGGCGTGGCCGGCACCGGTGATACGTCCGTGCTGTGGCTCGGGCCCCAGGAGTTCCTGGTGGTGGCACCAAGGGAAGCCCACGAATCCCTCGGCGGCGGCCTGATCCAGGCGCTCCGCGAAGCGCTCGGGGACGGCGAAGGCCAGGTGGTGGACCTCTCCGCCAACCGCACCACGTTCGAACTCACCGGCCCGCGGGCCCGCGCCGTCCTGGAGAAGGGCTGCTCGCTGGACCTGCACCCGCGCGTGCTGAAGGCCGGAACGGCGCTCTCCACGGAGGTCGGCAACATCCCGGTGGTCCTGTGGAAGACCGGCGACCAGAGCTACCGGATTTTCCCCCGCGCCTCGTTCGCCGATTTCCTGGGCCGCTGGCTCCTGGACGCCATGCGCGAGTACGCATCCCCTGAGGTCCCCTAAATGGCACTCAGCGTCCTGGACCTGTTCACCGTTGGCATCGGGCCGTCGTCGTCACACACGGTCGGCCCGATGCGGGCGGCGAAGCTGTTCGCCGACGGGCTCAAGGGCGACGGGCTCCTGAGCTCCACCCGGCGCGTGCAGGCCGAACTGTTCGGCTCGCTGGGCGCCACGGGGCGGGGCCACGGCTCGGACAAGGCCGTGGTCCTGGGCTTCAAGGGCCTGGACCCCGAAACCGTGGATACGTCGACGGCCGATGACCAGGTGGCTGCGGCCGCCCTCGACGCCGAACTGTGGCTGGGCGGCGACCACCGGGTGGACTTCAACTGGGACGAGGACGTGGTGCTCCACCGGCGGAAGTCCCTCCCGGCCCACCCCAACGGCATGACCTTCCGGGCCCTGGACCACTCCGGGGCTGTCCTCAGCGAACGGAGCTTCTACTCGATTGGCGGCGGCTTCGTGGTGGACGGGGACGCGGACGCGGGCGACCGCGTGGTCGCTGACGCCACGGTCCTGCCCTACCCCTTCAGCACGGCGGACGAGCTCCTGGCGATCTGCAGCCGCGAAGGCATGTCCATCTCGGACGTCATGCTCGCCAACGAACTCGTGTGGCGGACCGAAGCGGAGCTGCGGGAGGAACTGCTGAAGCTCTGGGCCGTCATGCGCGAATGCGTGGACAACGGCTGCGCCGCGGAAGGAATCCTTCCGGGCGGCCTCAACGTCCGCCGCCGCGCGCCGTCGTTGTTCCAGACCCTGACGGCGGACACCGGCGTGACCGATCCGCTGCGGGCGATGGAGTGGGTGAACCTGTTCGCCCTCGCCGTGAACGAGGAGAACGCAGCCGGCGGCCGGATCGTCACCGCGCCCACCAACGGCGCGGCGGGCATCGTCCCGGCGGTGCTGCACTACTACGTGAAGTTCGTCCCCGGCGCCAACGACGACGGCGTGGTCCGCTTCCTGCTGGCCGCGGCCGCCGTCGGAATCCTGTTCAAGATCAACGCCTCCATCTCCGGCGCCGAGGTGGGCTGCCAGGGTGAAGTGGGTTCCGCCTGCTCCATGGCAGCCGCCGGGCTCTGCGAGGTGCTGGGCGGAACGCCGGCGCAGGTGGAGAACGCCGCCGAGGTGGGCATTGAACACAATCTGGGCCTGACGTGCGATCCGGTGGGCGGGCTGGTGCAGATCCCCTGCATCGAGCGCAACGCCATCGCCAGCGTCAAGGCCATCAACGCCGCCCGCCTTGCCCTGCACGGCGACGGCAGCCACAAGGTATCCCTCGACAAAGCCATCAAGACGATGCGCGAGACGGGCGCCGACATGAAAACCAAGTACAAGGAAACCTCCCGAGGAGGACTCGCCGTGAATGTGATCGAGTGCTGAGCCATGACTGCCATTGAGACTGAAACTTCCCGTTCCGCGCCGGTGACCACGGTGGAGCATGTCCTGACGCTGGACTGCCAGGAGTCGCCGGGCATCGTCCACGCTGTGTCCGGCTTCCTGCTGGAGCACGGCTGCGACATCATCGACAACCAGCAGTTCGGCGAGCGTTCCGAGAAGCACTTCTTCATGCGGGTGCATTTCGCGTCCGACGGCGATGCCTCCACCGTGGACACCCTGCGGACCGCGTTCGGTCCCGTTGCGGAGAAGTTTGGGATGCGCTGGCGGCTGGAGCCGCACGGCTCCAAGCGGCGCGTGCTGATCATGGTGTCCAAGTTCGGGCACTGCCTGAACGACCTGCTGTTCCGGGCGCGGATCGGCGAACTGCCGGTGGACGTGGTGGCCGTGGTGTCCAACCATACGGACCACCAGGCTTTGGTGGAGTGGCACGGGATCCCGTTCTTCCACGTGCCCGTCACCGCCGACACCAAGCCTGCGGCAGAGGCGCGGCTGCTGGAGCTGGTGGACGAGTTCGATGTGGAACTCGTGGTGCTGGCCCGCTACATGCAGGTGCTCAGTGACAACCTGACCCGCAAACTCGACGGGAAGGCCATCAACATCCACCACTCGTTCCTGCCCAGCTTCAAGGGCGCCAAGCCCTACCACCAGGCCTACGCCCGGGGCGTCAAAACCGTCGGCGCCACGGCGCACTACGTCAACAGCGAGCTGGACGAGGGTCCGATCATCTCCCAGCAGACCGTGGAGGTGGACCACACCTACGGGCCCGAGGACCTGGTTGCGGCCGGCCGCGACACCGAGTGCAAGGCCCTGTCCAACGCGGTCCGCTGGCACTGCGAGGGCCGGGTCATCCTGCAGGGCAACCGCACGGTGGTCCTCCGCTGACCCGCCCTCCCCACCCGATCCTCTCTCACTTAACGCGGGTTTCCGGGCGATCTTCTCTCACTTAATGTGGGTTTTGACGGGACGCTCTCTCACATTCGGGGATCATTGCCGTAGCTGTTCCTGGAGTCCCCATCCCGGCCGGGGATGGAGGACTACAGTGGATGCATGGCTGCCAGCCGCAATCCGCTCGACGACCTGCGCGAAACCATCGGCCGCCTGGCCGATCAGATCAAGCTGCCCGGTTCTGAGCGCGTCGACGACCTGGTCGGCGATCTCATCACTGCAAGGCCCGGGCCGGCCCGGGCCTTGTCGGAAGTGCAGGCCGAGCTCGACGCGCTGGTCGGACTGGAGACAGTGAAGGAACAGGTGCGGGCGCTCGTCGCACTGCTCCAGGTCCAGGCCCGCCGTAAGGCGCACGGCCTGCCGGAGGTGGCCACGTCACAGCATCTTGTGTTCCTCGGAAACCCGGGCACGGGCAAGACCACCGTGGCGCGGCTCCTGGCCGAGATGTACCGCGCGGTCGGTCTGCTGCAGAAAGGCCATCTGGTCGAGGTGGACCGTTCGGGGCTGGTGGGGCAGTACGTCGGCACGACCGCCATCAAGACGGACCGGGTGATCCGGCGTGCGCTGGACGGCGTCCTGTTCATCGACGAGGCCTACGCCCTGGCCCCGGAGGACGGCCGGATGGACTTCGGCCCCGAGGCGATCGAGGTCCTGCTGAAGCGGATGGAGGACCACCGCCACCGCCTGGTCGTGATCGTGGCCGGGTACCCGCGGCTGATGGAGTCCTTCCTGCTTTCGAACCCCGGACTGCGCTCCCGGTTCGCCCGCGAAATCACGTTCCCCGATTACTCCGTCGACGCTCTCCAGACGATCTTCCACCGGATGCTGGCCCAGCACGAGTACAGGCTGGAGCCGGGTGCGGACCAGATGCTGCGCCGCATCTTCACCGGGCTCCACGCGGGCGAGGACTCCGGCAACGCACGGTTCGCCCGCACGCTGTTCGAGCAGGCGCTCAACCGTCAGGCGCTGCGGCTGTCGCGCGACGAGGAACAAAGTCTCGACGCGCTCGATCGTGAGGCCGTCATGACGCTCACCGCGGACGACATCGTCGAGGCCGCACTGGCCTTGGGCGAGGAGCCGGAACCGGAACCGGAACCGACGCCGGTACCGGAGCAGCCACGCTGGTGGCGCTGGCTGGTCTGATCCCATCTGCGGCGGCAGTGCGGCTGTCAGGCGAACCCGGATGCCTGGGGGTGGTCAAGCCAACTGTTCCGAAGGGCCCGTTTGATCCGCTGTACTGCGCGCTGAAATTCGTCCGCAAGATCGTCCTTATCGAAGACCAGGACGGTCCAGCCGGCGGATTCGAAGGCCTTATCCCGTCTCCTGTCACTGAGGATCTGCGCCTCCCCGAGGTGATGTCCGCCGTCGTACTGGATCGCAAGGCGGCGATGACGGTAGCCGAGATCGGCCGACGGCGACCGCGTGTCTCCGGCGCGCAACGGCACCTGGAGTCCGGGCTCCGGCAGCCCGGCGTCAGCGATGGCCAAGCGAAGCAGCGATTCGGGCGCGGAGTCGGCACCCACCCGCATCAGATCCAGCGCTTCACGGGCGCGGACGATGCCCTGCAGATTAGGGTGGCGGCCCACCAGCATCCGAAGGCCCGCAATGGTGTCATAGGGCTCCGTCCTCCCCTCGAAATCCACCCGCGGGATGCGGACCAGCTGGTCACCCATGCTGACCAGGTCATGGAGCGGCAGCACGCGTGCCAAGTCGAGCCAGGTGCGGGACCGCGTGCTCAGGCGGATGCCGTCGACAAGTTCGATCTCATCTTCGCGTGCCAGCACGGTATGGCCGAACACGCCCTTCCGGCGAACTGATGGCAGCGAACGCGGCTTGCTGAGGTGCAACTCCGTGGAATCGGCAAGCCACGGAGGCAATACCAGACATCGAAGCCGGGCCGCGGTCACATGGGAGATCCAGGCTCCCGGCGACGCGGCGGACAACACCCTGGCCGCGCCCTCCAAATCAAAGTCCCAGGCCGCAGGACGGTACAGGCCCCGGCCCACGTTGACCACATCCTTGCGGCGAAGCCTGCTTAGCGGGACGCCGGAAGCCATGGCTGAGCTGAAGGTGAAGGGAGCCGCTGCCAACGGCAGGGGCAGAACTTGCTTTCGCATGCTGGCATTGTGCCCCGAGACGGCAGGACGCTGCAGAAGTTATCCACAGGACTGCCGTCGGGGTGCTGGAGGTGAAAGAGGGATGCCCGAAAACCCACATCAAGTGAGAGAGGATCGCCGGAAAACCCGCATTAAGTGGGAGAGCGTCCTATTTGGGCTGGAGGGCGGCGAGGCGGGTGGCCAGGTGCAGGGCAGCGAGGCGGCCGGTGCCGCGGGGATCCCCGCCGCACAGGGAGAAGATGCGCTGCATTCGCTGGTGCATGGACTGCCGTTCAAGATGAAGGTCCCGCGCGGCCTGCGCAGTGTTGCAGCCGGAATCCAGCCAGACCCGCAGCGTCTCCACCAGCTGTGAGTGCCGCTGGGCGTCGTGCTCAAGAACGGCGCCCAGTTGCTGGCGGATGAAATCCCGCCGAACGGGCTCATCCATTGACTGGACCGCCAGGCGCTCCACGGCGAACGCCTGGGCGTCAAACACCCGCCGGGGAGAGATTGCTCCTGACCTCCCGCGCCCGACGTCGGCAGCAAGTTCCAGCGTGAGCCTCGCCTCGGACAGGGACCACGGGGCGGCCGCTATCCCCGACGCGGCAGGGCCGACGGCACTGACAGTCCCCTCGGGCACGTCCAGCGACTGCAGGCCGTCCACGATCTTCTGGCGTTCCACATGAGGATTGGCGGAACGGAGGACAGCCAAGGCGAGAAGCTCCGCGTTGTCCGCGTAGCTGGCACTGTACTGCCCGCCCGGGTCCAAAAGGTGCTCCACGCTTCTCCGAAGCTCCTTGGAGGCTGGAGAACGGACAACCACTGCCACCACCCGCGCAGACACTGGAATTCCGGCGGCCGGACCCAGCTCCTGGAGCCGCCAGTTCTGCTTGCCGGAATCTATCGCCCGGATCAGGGCCGCGCCCGCCAGCTCCTTCAGCCCGGGAGGCATCCGCTGCAACAGGGCCAGGGAAAGAATATCCACGGACCGGTTCCCGGCGATCCTCGCCAGGTTCACATCCGCGTCCTCGCGGACATGCAGGGTCAGCCGGGCAGATGGGATCCCACGCACCGGAACCTCGACGTGGACGGTTCTTTGGTGGTCCCGGGCTTCGTCCGCCGAAGCGACGTGCGCAGGTGCATCGGTGTCCCCTGCAGGTTCGGCGCTGGCCAAGGTGATCCCAGCTGTGGAAATCAACTCCACTTCGGCGCCCGTTGCAGCAGCTAGGACGCCCAGAATCCTGTCCAGGCTACTCCCGTGGGCGAGCTCCACCGCCATGGCGTGGCTGGCCTGGTCGGCCTGCTGCAACTGGGCGGCCGACTGGCTGACGAGCTGGGAGTTGATGGCCTCCATGACCGCCACGAAAGGGACCACGCGGCGCAGCTCGATCAACGGAAGGCCGGCTTCCTCGGCTGCGGAAACCATCGAGGAGGGGATGGAAGGCAGGACGCTTCCCGTCTCGACGGCGAGCGCCGCCACCCCGCGCCCGGCAAGGTCCCGAATGTAGCCCGTCCGGCGCTCATCGGAGGCCGCGGCTAGGGCTTGGCCGCCCGTAAGCAGCAGTTCACCGCCTCCGAGCAGCGAAGCGATGTCCAGGACTTCGCTTGAGTGGACCCAGCGGAGCTGCGTGCGGGGAACAGCGCCGGCCGCAGCCCGGACCACCGGTTCGGCAGCAGTGAGGGTGGGATGTTTCAACACATCCTCCAAGCGGACCGGCATGACACTCCGTCGCGTTTAATCGGAAACCTAAAGACACATTGTAGATGGTGCGTGTGGCGCCCGACACATAATCTTGGAGAACTCCCATCCCCTCAACGAAGAGGCTTCGATGCAACAACAACCCACAACGCCAGGAATCGAGCAGTCCGTCCACGCGGAAGACGTCGAAGCCTGGCTCCAGCCAATCCCCGAGTCCCAGCGCACACGCAAAGTTTCAGGCCAGTTCTGGATCTGGGCGGGTGCCAACCTCGCACCGATCAACTGGGTATTGGGTGCCCTCGGAATCCACCTGGGGCTGGGTTTCGCGGACACCGTGACCGTCCTGGTGCTGGGCAACCTGATCGGCATGCTGCTCTTCGGTTGCTTCGTCCTCCTCGGCCAGAAGACCGGAGCCACCGGCATGGTCCTGGCCCGCGCGGCGTTCGGCCGACGGGGCAACTACCTCCCGGCAGCCATCCAGGCACTCCTGGTCATCGGCTGGTGCGCGGTGAACACCTGGATCATCCTGGACCTGGTCATGGCGCTCTTCGGAACGCTCGGCTGGGTGGATCCCACAGCCCATAACTACGGCTGGAAGATCGGCGTGGCCACAGCCATCATGGCCGCCCAGGTAGCCATTGCCTGGTTCGGCTACAAGGCAATTGCCGCCTTCGAAAAGTGGACAGTACCGCCCACCATCATCATCCTGGCGGTCATGTCCGCCGTGGCCTGGTTCGGCATGAAGATCGACTGGGGCTACGCCGGCCCGGCAGGCAACATCCTGGAAGGCTCCGAGCGGATCGCCGCCATGAGCGCCGTCATGACCGCCATCGGCATCGGCTGGGGGATCACCTGGTTCACCTACGCCGCGGATTACTCCCGCTTCGTGAGCACCGAAGTGCCCAAAAAGAAGGTCTACCTCGCATCAGTCCTGGGCCAGTTCATTCCCGTCGTCTGGCTGGGCATCCTGGGTGCGAGCCTGGCCACCAACAGCGGCGAAATCGATCCCGGAAAGCTGATCGTCCAGAACTTCGGGGTCCTCGCCCTGCCGGTGCTGCTGATGGTGCTGCACGGCCCCATCGCCACGAACATCCTGAACATCTACACCTTCTCGGTGGCCACCCAGGCGCTGGACATCACTATCAGCCGCCGCAAGCTCAACCTGTTCGTCGGCGTCCTCTCACTCGCCGCCGTCGTCTTCTTCATCTTCCAGGAGGACTTCGCCGCAGTCCTCGACGCGTGGCTCATCGGCCTGGTGGCCTGGGTGGCTGCCTGGGGCGGCGTGATGCTGGTGCACTACTTCTGGATCGACAAGCGCTGGCCCGGCAACCCCGAAAGACTGTTCGACGGCGTCGGCACCAGGCGGCTCCCCGGCGTCAACTGGGCGGGAGTGACGTCCCTCCTGGTAGGCATCTTCGCCACCTGGCTGTTCATGTACGGGCTCGTTCCCGCGATGCAGGGCCCCATGGCCGTGGCCCTGGGCGGCTGGGACCTGTCCTGGCTGGCCGGCGGCCTTGCAAGCGCCGCCAGCTACGCCATCCTGGGCCCGAAGGTGCACCGCAGGTTCCTTGAGCAGGCTCCGTCCACAACTGCCGCCCACCATCTGCCCACCGAACTGACAGGCGCCGCGGCCCAGCCCGGCACGCCCGCAGCCCTCTGAAACGCAGGATCCCACCATGACTGAAGCATTCCCCGACTCCGCCCACCCGATCACCTGGCCCGAGGGCAAGCGTGCCGCAGCATCCTTCACGTTCGATGTCGACGCAGAATCCTGCACCATCTCCCACGATCCCAAGAGCACAAGCCGCATGTCCCTGATGACCCACCAGTCGTACGGACCCAAGGTTGCCGTCCCGCGGCTGCTGCAGATCCTCCAGCGGCAGGACATCCGCGCCACGTTCTTCGTCCCCGGCTTCACGGCCGAGTGCTACCCGGATACCGTCCGGCGGATCGTGGACGCGGGACATGAGGTGGCCCACCATGGCTACCTGCACGAGCCCATGAAGGGCATCAGCGCCGAGGCGGAGGCGCGGTACATCGACCGCGGGCTCGAGGCGCTGGCCAAGGCCGCCGGAGTGGAGCCGGCAGGCTACCGGGCGCCGTGGTGGGAACTGAACTGGCACTCCGCCGGCCTCCTGGCGGACCGCGGGTTCCTCTACGATTCAAGCCTGCTCGACGGCGACGCCCCCTACCGCTTCAGCGTCGCCCCGGGTGACAGCAGGGATATCGTGGAGATTCCCGTCGACTGGGCACTGGACGACTGGGAGCAGTACGCCTTCTACCCGGGCGTGACAGGCAGCGGCGTCATTGAGAGCCCCGCGAAGGTCCTGGAGATGTGGACGCTGGAGGCCGAGGCCCACCACGCGCAGGGCAGCTGCTTTGTCCTCACCAACCATCCCTTCATCTCCGGCCGGCCCTCCAAGGCGGCAGCCCTGGAACGGCTGATCGAACGGGTCAAGGGCCTGGACGGCATGTGGGTGGCCACCATGGAGGAGATCGCCGAGCACACCCGCCGGACAGTCCGGGAGGTCCACACCCACGCCCGGATCGAGGTGCCGGGCTTCCCCGACACCGGCGCCAGGTTCACGCCGTCCGCCGTCCGCGAGTCGTGGCCGGTGGCTGCCGCCGGCTGAAGCCGCACAGAGCCGGACCGCTACGAGGAGTGGCCGCCGCCCGCCAGGGGCAGCGGCCATTCCTCCTGTGCAGGACGGCACTTAAAGGGCGCTGACGTGGGACGACTAAGTGATGGTTGACTCTCCTCCCCGCCAGGCCGAAGCTTTGGGAATGACAAACGAACCCGAAGTGCGGGCCCTCATGGCTGTTGTCGACCGGCTGGCGGAGCGCTTCCCCGAGGAACCGCGCTCCGTCATCGAAAACGTGGTCGCCGAAGAACACCGCGTCCTCGATGACGGCCCTATCCGGGATTACGTGCCGGTCCTCGTGGAACGGGCTGCGAGGCTCCGGCTGACCCAGCATTAGCGGACCTCGCCCCATCGGCACTCCACTCGAGTCGGGAGCAGGTTGAACCGCCCCCGCGGCCGGGAGTCCGTTTCTAGGCCGTCTGCCGGTGATGATCCGTTGACCGCATGCGGACCGCCACCACGACGCCGGACGCCCCCGTGACAGCGCCGACGACCGCGACCGCCGCGGGGATCCCGTAGGCGTCGGCGAGGACGCCGGCAAGGAGGGCTCCGACGGCGAAGCCGCCGTCGCGCCACAGACGGTAGATTCCCACTGAGCGAGCACGCCATTCCGGGTGTGCGACGTCGCTGACGGCGGCGAGCAGGGTCGGGTACACCATGGCCGTTCCGGCCCCGAGGAGAACGACGGCGGCCAGCCAGATCCCGAAGTCCTGGCCGACGGCGATCATCGCCAAGGCGACGGCCTGCAGGAGCATACCGCCGACAATCAGCCATTTCCGGCCGTATTTGTCCGACAGTGCCCCGGTGACGAGCTGGCCTGCGCCCCAGACCGCAGGGTAGACGGCGGCAAGGATGCCGATCTTCTCGATCGTGAGTCCCGCGGCGGCGAACAGGACGGGGAAGAGTCCCCAGGCGAGACCGTCGTTGAGGTTGTTGACCAAGCCGGCCTGGCTGACTGAAGACAGGGATCTGTCCCGGAAGCTGGTCAGGGTGAAGATTTCCCGGTTGCTCAGCCTCCCGTGGGCGCCGGCGTGGGCGGAAACGTGGTTCGCGGCCTCCAGCCGGGCGTGGTCCCGGGTTTCCTTCACAGCAAAGACCGAGAGGCCCAGGCCCAGGGCAATGTAGGCGGCGCCGAGCAGGAACGGACCCGGCCGCAGCCCGTAAGCGGCGGCGATGTACCCGGTGGCCAGGGCGGTGGCGGCCACGCCGAGATAGCCCGCCGCTTCGTTCAAGCCCATGGCAAAGCCGCGCCGGGACGGTCCGACGAGGTCCATTTTCATCACGACGGCGGTGGACCAGGTCAGGCCCTGGCTGACGCCCAGGATCACATTGGCCGCGACGATCCACGCCCAGGAGGTTCCGAATATGAGCATCAGCGGCACCGGCAGCGCGACAAGCCAGCCGGCGACCAGGACCGGTTTGCGGCCGTAGCGGTCCGAGAGGGTGCCGGCGAAGTAGTTGGTGCCGGCCTTGGCCACGCCGAACGCCAGGATGTAGGTGAGCGCGGAGGTATAGAGGTCCAGATGGAAGACCTGCCCTGCCAGCAGCGGAAGCACCGTGCGCTCCTGGCCGAGGGTGCCGCCAACAAGGGCGTTGACGGCGACCAGGAGCATGAACTGGGCCAGGTTCTGCCGCAGGCCAAGCGTGGTCACGTCCCGGATGCCCATGGCGCACGGTCCTTCCGTGCCGGTGGTGAACCGGCAATAGGCTGGCATTCCAAGAAAACGTGGAATAGTATTTGTTCCAGTATTACATGGATCTCTGGAGGACTAAAGTGGGCGACAAGGCAAGGAAATCTGAACTCTTCGAGGAGTTCGCCCGGGTAGGCAAGGCTCTGGCCAACGGCAAGCGGCTGGAACTGCTGGACCTGCTCAGCCAGGGGGAACGGAGCGTGGAAACCCTGGCCGCCGCCGCCGGGCTGGGGTTAAGCACGGCCTCGGCGCACCTCCAAACCCTTCGACAGGCCGGGTTGGTAACCACCCGGCGGGACGGCAACCGAATCCACTACGACCTCGCCGGCCCCGACATCCTGCGGCTCTACAGCCTGCTTCGATCCGTTGCGCAGGAGCACGTGGCCGGCGTCGAACCCAAACGCGTCGCTTATCTGGAACTTGGAGATCGCCGGGGAGATGAGGAGGAAATGAGCCGCGAAGAGCTCCTCGCCCGCGCCCGGGCTGGAACCGCAACGGTCCTCGACGTGCGCCCGAACGAGGAATACAACGCCGCCCATATCCCCGGGGCCATCTCCATCCCGCTGGAGGAGCTCAGCGACCGGCTGTCCGAACTGCCCGGGGACCAAGAGGTCGTGGCCTATTGTCGGGGCGCCTACTGCGTCCTTGCCTACGAAGCCGTGGCCCTGCTGCACGCAGCCGGCCGCCGTGCCCGGCGCCTGCACGAAGGAATGCTTGAATGGCGCATCGGCGGCCTGCCGGTCGAGGCAGGATCGGCCGCCTAGAAAACCGCGCGCGCAGGCGCCTCCCTCGTGACCAAGGACCCTGTTCGCCAGACGCTCCACAGGCAATGGTGAAAGCAAGCAGCAGTCACAACTACAGAAAGGGAGGTCCGGGCATGATGTACGGATGGTACGGCGACGGGGGAATCGGCGGCTGGGTGGCCATGGCGCTAATGATGCTGCTGTTCTGGGGAGGCGTGGTGACGGTGGTCATCCTCCTGATCCGCGGCGGGCAGCCCGGCGCCTGGCGATCCTACGGGCCCCCGCACGACGATCCTGAGCGGATCCTCAACGAACGCTTCGCACGGGGGGAGATTGACGCCACCGAGTTCAATGAACGCCGCGCCGTGCTGAGACGGAAACCGTGAAAACCCGGTCCCTCAGGGGGCAGGTCCTGCTCGGTATCCTCGCGGCCCTTGTCCTGACGGCCGCATCCATGACGGCCATAGTGTTCATGAACGGCGGGGTGGCACCGGGCGGTTACGGATTCCCTGGAACCTCCCGGTGCACTCCGCCCAGCCTCCCGGGCGCGGTCATCCATGTCACGGCATCCGATATGGGAGGCCCCATGATGGGCGGCCGCGGGATGATGCGGCGCAGCATGCAGCTGACCGCCGACCGGTCCACCGTGACGCGCGGCGAGGTGTCCTTCCTGGTCACCAACGCCGGCAATATCCCTCATGAAATGATGATCATCCCGCTGGCGGACACCCAGATCGCCGGAACCCGCCCGGTCGGCCGGGACGGGAAAATCGACGAGGCCGGCAGCCTGGCCGAGGCCGCCGCCACCTGCGCCGAAGGCGAGGGCAACGGAATCCTCCCGTCCGCTGCCGGATGGATCACCCTTGACCTGAAGCCCGGAAGATATGAACTGGTCTGCAATCTGCCGGGCCACTACTGGGCCGGGATGTACACCCAGCTGACCGTCACCTAAACCGGCAAACGGTCCCGCAGATGGCCGCACGTAACGGCGGCTGCGTGCGGTGTCCGGAGCCGGCAGCACCCGGATCGGCGACTATCGCGTGACCTGTAACCGCGTTAAGGAGGTCCTGTGAGCAGCACCGAAGTCGATCACCTCGTCGTCGCCGCGACCAGCCTGGAACAGGGCGTGGCCTGGTGCGAGGCCACGCTCGGCATCACGCCTGGGCCGGGCGGCAAGCACCTGCTGATGGGCACTCACAACCGGGTGTTCAGCATCGCGTCGGCCGCGTTCCCGGGCGCGTACTTCGAGATCATCGCGATCGATCCGGAAGCTCCGCCGCCAGCGCGCCGGCGCTGGTTCGGCCTCGACGATCCGGCACTGCAGCAGCGCATCGGCGATGCACCGCGTCTGGTGCACCTGGTGGCGCGCACCCGCATGCTCGGCCTGCACCGAGAAGGTCTCGTCAACGTCGGGATCGACCCGGGGCAGCCGCTGGCCATGTCTCGCGAGACACTGCAGGGGAGGCTGGCCTGGCAGATCCTGGTGCGCGACGACGGCGCATTGCAGCTCGGCGGCGCGTTGCCGACTCTGATCCAGTGGGACGGCACGCATCCCACCGCGCGCATGGCGACCAGCGGCGTCGCGCTGCGCGAGCTGCAACTGGGCGGCCTGCCGCCGCCGGTGCGCCAGCTGCTGGCGCTGCCGGGCGTGGCATATGCCGCGGCCCCGGCGCTGCGCGCCGTGCTGTCCACGCCGCTGGGCGACGTGACCCTGGACACGGGCTGACCACACCCCGTTACCACCGCAGCCGGGCTGCGGCGGGTCCTCAGCGAGCTCCACTCATCAGGGCTGCGTAGGCAATCCTGCCGGGCCCCGGAAGACGTCCCGCGACGTTTCTTGACGCCGCGCTACGTCCTGTTGAGCGTTCGCGACCTTCCGTGAACGCCCGCTACGGGAATGATTGTGGCGCTGCCGGGTGCTCCGTAATCTCGTCTCAGCATCCGCCCCAGCAAAGGAATTCCCAGTGTCAGACCCCTCGAACAAGAGCCCCCGGAGCCAGCCAGGTTCCACCCGCATCGTGGCCGGACAGTCCGCCGCTCCCAAGCGTTCCCTCGGCCAGAAGATCGGGATCGGCGCTGCGCTCCTCGCCCTGGTGGGCGGAGGTGCCGCCGTCGCCGCGGCGGTGAACAGCGGCGGCACTCCCGCTGCCGTGCAGGAAACCGCCCCCTCCGGCAACCCCGCTGCCGAACTAAAGCTTGGCTACTTCGGCAACGTCACCCACGCCCCCGCCCTGGTGGGCGTCAGCCAGGGCTACATTGCCGGCGAACTGGGCGACACCAAGCTCAGCACCCAGGTGTTCAACGCCGGGCCGGCAGCCATCGAGGCCCTGAACGCCGGCGCCATCGACGCCACCTACATCGGCCCCAACCCCGCCATCAACTCGTACGTCAAGAGCGGCGGCGAGTCGATCAACATCATCGCCGGCGCTGCCGCCGGCGGCGCCCAGCTGGTGGTCAAGCCGGAGATCAACTCCGCGGCGGACCTCAAAGGCAAGACCCTCGCCTCCCCGCAGCTCGGCGGCACCCAGGACGTTGCCCTCCGCGCCTGGCTGGCCTCCCAGGGCTACAAGACGAACGTGGACGGCAGCGGCGACGTCGCCATCAACCCCACCGAGAACGCCCAGACCCTGAAACTGTTCCAGGACGGAAAGCTCGACGGCGCGTGGCTGCCTGAGCCCTGGGCCTCCCGCCTGGTGCTGACCGCCGGCGCGAAGGTCCTGGTGGACGAGAAGGACCTCTGGGACGGCTCGCTGTCCGGCAAGCCGGGCGAGTTCCCCACCACCATCCTGATCGTGAACCAGAAGTTTGCCGCAGACCACCCGGACACCGTGAAGGCTCTCCTGAAGGGCCATGTGAAGTCGGTCGAGTGGCTGAACGGGGCAGCCGACGGCGAGAAGGCCAGTGTCATCAACGCCGCACTCAGGGAAGCCGCCGGCGCCGAGCTGAAGGCCGACGTGATCGACCGGTCGCTGAAGAACATCGTGTTCACCGTGGATCCGCTGGCCGGAACCTACCAGAAGCTCCTGGCCGACGGCGTGACCGCCGGAACCACCAAGCAGGCGGACATCAACGGCATCTTCGACCTGCGGGCGCTCAACAGCGTGTCCGGCGAGAAGACCTCGGCCGCGGGGCTCGGCAAGGACTAGGTCCCCAGCCAACACGCTCGCTCACTTAATGCGCCATCCTGGCCAGCGCTCTCTCACTTTCCTTTAGAAAGTGAGAGAGCGCTGGCCGTTTAAGCGCATTAAGTGAGAGAGCGTCGCAGTCTGCAGGTATCAGTTAGGGATACTTGATCGGAGCAACCGATGATCCGGCCTAATCCTCCGCAGGCACCCCGTTCAGCTCAGCCCGGGTCGGCGGGTTTGCGCCTGGCCGGGACACCGTGACAGCGGCGGCCTTCGCTGCATGGGCCAGGAGTTCCTCCAGCCCCTCCGCCGGGAGTTCGCGCAGGTCCTTCCGGTTCTGGGCTCCGTCCAGGCCGCGGTCCACCAGGCCGGACAGGAGCGCGGCCATGAAGGAATCGCCCGCGCCCACGGTATCCGCCACCACAACCTTGGGAGCCGGCACCTGAGCCTCGCCCGCCCGGCACACCCCCCAGGGCCCTTCGGCGCCGCGCGTAACCACCACCATCGCCGGCCCCTCCTCCCCGCCAAGGGCCAGCCACTTGCGCGCCGATTCCAGCACATCCTGCCCTGGGTAGAGCCAGGCCAGGTCCTCATCCGAGGCCTTCACCACGTCGGCGAGGGACACGAACTTTTCCGCGTGGCGGCGGGCATAGTCAACATCGCTGATGATGCTGGGCCGGCAGTTGGGGTCGTAGCTGATGGTGGCGTGCGGGTGGGCGAATTCGACGGCGGCGAGCACCTCGGTGGCGCCCGGCGCCAGCATTGTTGCTATGGATCCCGTGTGCAGCAGGGTGGTTCCCTGCAGCATGAACGCGAGCCGGTCGGCGATGCCGGGGAGCTGCCAGGTGAGGTCGAACGTGTAGGTGGCGGCGCCGTCGTCGTCAATCAGTGCGGTGGCCACGCTGGTGGGCAGGTCATCCGGGCCCATGGGAAGCATCACGGAGCTGGCGCGCAGGTGCGCCGCGACGGAGTCACCGTAGGCGTCCCGGCCGTACCGCCCGATGAACTGCACCGGGTGGTCGAGGCGGGCCAGGCCCACTGCGACATTCAGGGGGCTGCCGCCTACGTGGGCTTCGATTCCGGAGGCGCGCTGGACAACGTCAACGAGGCCTTCGCCAATAACTGTGAGCATGCTCATACTCTGCCAGAGGAGAGGCCGGCCGGCACGTTGCTAAGCCCGATGACGCTCAGCCCAGTGCAGCAGCTCCCCCACCAGCTCCCGGCACTTCGCGTACGCCTCCGTTGATGGATCGATCAGCGCGAAGTGGTCCCCCGGCACCATGACCAGCCGCGCGGGAGCCGGCCCGGACCTGGCCGCCTCCACATAGGACGCTGACATGCCCAGCGGCACGTCGGCGTCGTCCGTTGCATGCACGGCATAGACGGGGACGCTCAGCGGCAACGCGGCCATCGGGTCCGCGTACCTGTGCCGGCCGGGGAAGTCCGACGACGGCCCGCCCAGCAGGTTGGCCACGGCACCATCGCTGAGGTTCAGTTCCTCCGCTGCCGCGAGGTTGAGCACGCCGGACTGGCTGACCACGCCGGCGAGGCGGACGCCGTCGGGGCTGGCGCCGGCCTCGCGGTGCTCGGCCTCCAGCCCCAGGCGGCCCAGGCGGTCCCGGCCCGCCGCCCACACTGCGAGATGCCCGCCGGCGGAATGGCCCAGCGCCACCACCTTGCCCAAATCCAGGGCGTGGGGCCCTGCGAGCTCCTGGAGTTTGTCGATGCCTGCAAGGATGTCCGAGAAGGTTTGCGGCCAGCCCCCGCCGTTGCCCGCCCGGCGATACTCGAGGTTCCACGCGGCGAACCCGTGCCCGGCAAGGTCCGCGGCCAGGGGCTCCCCCAGTTCGGCACCGTACTTTGACCGCCAGTAGCCGCCGTGGATCACCACCACCACGCCGCGGTGGGGCGCCCCTTTTGGCATTTCGGGAAGGAACAATTCGCCCCACTGGCTGGGGTCATCGCCGTAGTGATACCTATGCCGCTTTGCCATCTGCCGAGCGTACCGCGCAGTGCATTGCCGGGCCTCACCACAGGCCGTTGCCGGGCGGGCAGCACAGTGCCATTCTGGGTGGACCTTACCCCGCGCCACCGACCGAAAGGATGGGAAAATGCCGCTCTATCTGTCAAGGTTCAGCTACACGCCGGAGACCTGGGGCCGGTTGATCAACAACCCGGAAGACCGGCGGAAAGCTGCCCAGGCGTACATCGAATCGGTGGGCGGAAAGCTCCATGGGTTCTGGTACGCCTTCGGCAGCCACGATGGCTACAACCTTTGGGAGGCGCCGGACAACGTGTCCATGGCGGCGGTGGCCCTGGCCATCAGCGGGGGCGGCGCCCTGAGTTCATTCGAAACCACGGTACTGATGAGCGTCGAGGAGACCATCGAAGCCCTGCAGAAGGCGGCCGAGATAAAATACCAGCCTCCGGGCGACTGAGGAGCTCGCCCGGCACGCCTCCCCTTCATCGAGTGCTCCGTACCGGCCCTTTTGGCGCGTGAAAACGGCAGGTACGGAGCAGTCGATGGAATCGCAAGCCGGCGCCGGGCAACGCGGTGAAGGAGCGACGGCGGTGCGCGGATCACGGCCGGGCCTCCGCCGTAAGCTGGAACCATGCCGAGTCATTGGGACAGCCTGGATGCGAGCCTCCGCGAATCCGTGGAGCAGAACGTGGAGATCTATGAGCGGGTCCGCCCTGCCCTGAAGCTGGTCACCCGGGACGTCCTGCTGACCCTTCGGGACATGCTGAAGGACTCCGAGGTCACGCCGCTGTTCGTCACGGGCCGCACCAAGACCGTGGAATCGTTCAAGGAGAAGATCTCCCGGATCGAGCAACCCCTGGAGCCTGGCGCGCCCCCTGTCCTCAAGTTCCCTGACCCGTTCCGGACCCTGAATGACATGGTGGGCATCCGGGTGATCACCAAGCTGCCCGCAGAGAATGCCCTGGTGGCCAACATCATCAAACACCAGCGGCAGCTCTTCGATTGCCGCGGGGACCGGGAAAAGGACATCGGCTCCATCGAATCGGGCACCTACGGGTACTCCAGCAGGCACCTGATCCTGCGCACCATCCAGAACGAGGCCGTCAAGGAGTACCAGTCGGTCTTCAACCCGGATGCCGTGCCCAACGGCAGCTACTTCTTCGAATGCCAGATCCGCACCATTTTCGCCCACGCGTGGAGCGAGATCGAGCATGATATCCGTTTCAAGGCCGAGGACCCCCGGGCCTGGACACCCCACTTCGACCGGCAGTTCACCGCCACGGCCGCCATGCTGGAAACAGTGGAGACCGCCTTCGCCGACCTGCACGAGCGCTACGAGGAAGTCCGCGGTTTCTGGGACGCCGACGGCGAAGGTGCTGCTCCGCTGACGCCCAACCGGATCCGCGACGTCTGGCGCACCCTGCTCCCCCACGTTGACCGCAAAGTGGACGATGACTGGGGCTGGGCGGCGGAACTCCTCGCAGCCCATGGCCTGAACCAGACCATGCAGCTGGCCGGGCTGCTCAGCGCCAACCGGATCACCGAGGTCCGCAAGGCACTGGACCACCGCTACTCCCCCGGTCCCGACCGGCTGCTCGACGACCTGCTGCTATGGCAGTACGGCACCAGGCACATCGACCTCACGGCAGAGGCGGCCGAGACCGTCCCGCACCCCCGGCGCGACAGCCTGATGCGGCGCCTGAGGCAGATCGAGCGCTACCGGCTCACCAAGAAGTAGGGCTCGCCCCCTGCCTGTCGCGCAGACCCGGGACTAACGCGGCTTCAGCTCCGCGGTCGATTCCCGGACCACCAGGTGCGTCGCCAGCTCCACGCGCTGGGAGTCGAGCGCTTCACCGTGCAACTGCCGGAGCACGGCCCGAAGCGCAGTGCGGCCCATCTCCTGCAGCGGCTGTGACACGGAGGTGAGGGGCGGGATGGACTCCTCCGCCTGGTACGTTCCGTCGAACCCCACAAGGCTAAGGTCTTCCGGGATCCGGAGGCCGTTCTTGCGCGCTTCACTGAGAACCCCGAGCGCAATACTGTCGCTGGCGGCGAAAATCGCCGTAGGGGGTTCGACGAGGTCCAGTAGCTTCTTAAGTCCCAGCACTCCGTGCTCGGCGCGGAAGCGTCCGGGGATAACGTAGGCAGGGTTCACTGCTACGCCCTTCGCCATCAACGCGGCCATGTAGCCGTGCAGCCGCGCCTGGTTGCATTCGGCCGTCTCAGGGCCGCCAAGGTACGCGATCCGTGAATGCCCAAGCTGGAGCAGGTGCTCCGTGGCAGCCTTGCCGCCGGCCCAGTTCGTCGCACCGACGCTCACCACATCCGCCGGCGGAGGGTTCAGCGGGTCGATGACGGCCACCGGAATCTTCCGGCGCCGGAACGCGTGCAGCTGGGCGGCGCTAAAAGCCGAGGTCACCACGATCATGCCGCTGCGGCCCGCTTCCACCATGCGCTGCGCCCGCCGTTCCGGGCTCAGGGTGGCGCCACCCAGGTGGCTGGTCACGCTGATCATGATCTCCACGTCGCTGGCCCCCGCATATTCCAGCACCCCGTTGAGGATCTCGACTGCATAGGCGGAGGTCAGCGCGTCAAAAATGACTTCGACGACGGTCTGTCCCGGCAGTGCCGTCCGGCGCTGCAGGGGCGACTGGTACCCCAGTTCCTCCAGCGCGGCGAGCACCCTGGCGCGAGTGGCTGACGAAACGTCCTCGCGCCCGTTGACAACCTTGGAAACTGTGGGCGCCGAGACTCCTGCCCGCAGCGCAACAGCTGCCAGGGTGGTCTTTTCCGGCTGGGCGGTGGTGGCCAACGTCATTCCCGTCTTTCGAAACATTTCGAGAAGTCCATCATGCCCTTGCTAGTAGAGCGCGTCAACAGACAGCGGCACTCGTCGTGCGGTGTGAGCTCGCTCTCGAAGAAAAATCCCTTGACTGTGACGGCGCTCACCGCTAGGTTTACCTCACTGACCGCAACTTTTCGAAATATTTCGAAAGACTGCCGCGGTCAACTACTGAACGAATGCGGACGTGCCGCCTCGAAGCCGAGGCGTAAAAGTCCACTTACACACGCTACCGGGTCCCAGCGTTGAGCCCGGAGGATGAACGGATGCGAAATGAAGATTCGAAAGTTGCGCTCGGCACTCTTGGCAGTTTCCGCCGCTGGTATGGCGATCAGCCTGGCCGCCTGCGGTTCAGCAGGTCCTGCCGGCACCAATGTGAGCAGTGACTCGGCGACGATGTGGGGCCTCACAGGAGGCAACCAGCCCGTCCTGCAGAAGTCAGTGGACGAATGGAACAAGGCGAACCCGGAGAAGTCGATCAAGCTGGACTTCTTCGCCAATGATGCCTACAAGACAAAGGTCCGGACCGCCGTCGGGGCCGGCGAAGGCCCCACGTTCATCTACGGCTGGGGCGGCGGGGTGCTGAAGTCGTACGTGGATGCAGGGCAGGTGGCTGACCTTTCCGGTTTCATCAAGGAAAACCCCGACGTCAAGGACCGCTACCTTCCGTCCGTCCTGAAGAACGGCGAGGTGGACGGCAAGACCTACGCCCTGCCGAACAACAACGTCCAGCCCGTAGTCCTCTACTACAACAAGGAAGTCTTCGAGAAGGTCGGCGCCCAGCCACCCAAGACCTGGGACGAGCTGATGGCCCTCGTGCCGAAGTTCAAGGACGCAGGCATCGCCCCCTTCTCGCTGGGAGGCCAGTCGAAGTGGCCGGACCTGATGTGGCTCGAGTACCTCGTGGAACGCATCGGCGGACCGGAAGTCTTCGAGAACATCGCAGCGAACAAGCCCGGCGCCTGGTCCGACCCAGCCGTGGTCGAGTCGCTTACCAAAATCCAGGAACTGGTTGACGCCGGCGGGTTCATCAACGGCTTCTCCTCCATTGCCGCCGACAGCAATGCCGACCAGGCCCTGATGTACACCGGCAAGGCCGCCATGATCCTGCAGGGCGGCTGGATCTACCAGGGCATGAAGAAGGACGCCGCCGACTTCGTCAAGAGCGGCAAGCTCGGCTACACCACCTTCCCGACGGTTACGGGCGGCAAGGGCGATCCTGCAAACGTTGTGGGCAACCCCTCCAACTTCTGGTCCATCTCCTCCAAGGCCACGGACGCCCAGAAGCAGGCTGCCCTGGACTACGTCAAGAACGGCATGTTCACCGACTCCAACACCGACGCCCTGATCAGCTCGGGCGCCGTACCGGTGGTGCAGGGCATCGAGTCCAAGCTCGCGGCCTCCCCGGACAAGGACTTCCTGACTTTCGTGTACGGCATGGCAAAGAACGCCCCCAGCTTCACACTCTCCTGGGACCAGGCACTCAGCCCGGCGCAGGGCGACGCGATGCTGTCCAACCTGGACCAGATCTTCCTGAAGAAGATCAGCCCGGAACAGTTCGTCACCACCATGAACGCCACGATCGGAAAGTAAAAGACCGTGACATCCCTTAGCTCTGCAAACCGGGGGGTCCGCGACGCGGGCCCCTCGGGGTGGCTCGCAGCACCGGCCCTGGTCTTCTTCCTGGCCTTCGCCGTCATCCCGCTCCTGGGCGTGGTCTTCCTCAGCTTCACCAGCTGGAACGGCCTGGGCGAGATCAAGCTCGAGGGCCTGTCCAGTTGGACCACGGTCCTGACGGATCCGGTCACGGGCAACGCACTGGTGGTGACAGCCAAGATCATGTTCTTCTCGTTCATCGTCCAGGCGCCGGTCAGCCTGCTGCTTGGCGTGTTCACGGCCGGGGGACAGAAATACCGCGCTGCCCTGGCCGTCCTGTACTTCCTGCCGCTGCTGCTCTCCTCGGCAGCCGTTGCCATTGCCTTCAAGGCCCTGCTGGATCCCAACTTCGGTCTGGGACCCGGGTTCAACCTGCCCGTCCTCACCCAGGACTGGCTCGGCAACTCGGACCTGGTGCTGTTTGTGGTGGTCTTCGTGATCGCCTGGCAGTTCGTCCCCTTCCACACCCTGATCTACCAGGGCGGCGTGCGCCAAGTCCCAACATCCCTGTATGAAGCCGCGGAAATCGACGGTGCGGGACGTCTTCGCCAGTTCTGGAACATCACGCTGCCACAGCTGAAGTACACAATCATCACCTCATCCACGCTGATGGTGGTGGGCAGCCTCGCCTACTTTGACCTCATCTTCGTGCTGACCGGCGGCGGACCCGGCTACAGCACCCGGCTGCTGCCGCTGCACATGTACCTGACCGGATTCAAAGCCAATGACATGGGCGCCGCGAGCGCCCTCGGCGTCATCCTCATCGTCATCGGCCTGGGACTGGCGCTCCTGCTGCAGCGACTGGGCGGCAAAAACCGCAATGCAAGCCAATTGGAAGGTGCCTGATGGCCTCCACGACCCAACTCCCCGTTCCTCCCTCCCCGACAGCCGGCACCATTGCAGCAAAGCCGGCTCCCCGGACCAAGGGGCCCGGGCGGCAGCGCCCCAACCTCCTCGGAGGGCTGGGCGGCTGGTTATGGCTGGCGATCATCATCGTCCCGATCTACTACGTGGTGATCACCAGCTTCAAGAACCAGGCCGGGTTCTTCACCTCCAACCCGATGCTTCCGGCAACGGAACCAACCCTGGACAACTACAGGCTGGTCCTGGAGAACAACTTCGTCCAGTACTTCACGAACAGCCTCATCGTCACCCTCGGCACAGTGTTTCCGGCCCTGCTCGTGTCCTTCATGGCCGCCTACGCAATCGTCCGCGGCAGGAGCCGGTTCCTGAGCCTGACGAACAACCTCTTCCTGCTTGGCCTCGCCATTCCCCTGCACGCCACCATCATCCCCATCTACTGGATGATCACCAGGGCGCACCTGTATGACACGCTGCTGGCCCTGATCCTCCCGTCCGTCGCCTTCGCCATTCCCGTCAGCGTCCTCATCCTGTCCAACTTCCTGCGGGACGTGCCCAACGAACTGTTCGAGTCCATGCGGCTGGACGGCTGCTCGGACTGGGCCATGATGTGGCGGCTCGCCCTCCCCATGACCAAGCCGGCCGTCATCACCGTGGGCATCTACAACGCCCTCCACGTCTGGAACGGGTTCCTCTTCCCGCTGATCCTGACCCAGAGCCCGTCCACCAGGGTCCTGCCGCTCTCACTCTGGACGTTCCAGGGCGAGTTCAGCGTCAACATTCCCGCCGTCCTCGCTTCGGTTGTCCTGGCGACCCTCCCCCTCCTGGTGATTTACGTCGTCGCCCGCCGGCAGCTGCTCAGCGGCCTGACCGCCGGCTTCAGCAAATAGAAAGGACTTCCGATGACACAACCCAAGCCCCTTCGCGTCGGCATGGTGGGGTACGCCTTCATGGGTGCAGCCCACTCCCACGCCTGGCGCACCGCTCCCCGGTTTTTCGACCTGCCGCTGCAGCCCCGGCTCACCGCCGTCGCCGGCCGGAACGCCGACGGCGTGCGGGCCGCAGCGGACAAGCTTGGCTGGGACTCGGTGGAGACGGACTGGCGCCGCCTGATCGAACGCGACGACATCGACCTGATCGACATCTGCACCCCCGGCGACACACACGCCGAGATCGCCACCGCCGCCCTTGAGGCCGGCAAGCACGTGCTGTGCGAGAAGCCGCTGGCCAACTCCGTGGAGGAGGCCGAGCGGATGACCCTCGCCGCGGAGACCGCCGCCAAGCAGGGAGTCATGTCCATGTGCGGCTTCAGCTACCGCCGCACCCCTGCCCTGGCGCTGGCCAAACGGTTCGTGGAGCAGGGCAGGCTGGGCGAGATCCGCCACGTCCGGGCCCAGTACCTGCAGGACTGGCTCTCCGACGCCAATGCCCCCATGACCTGGCGGCTGGACAAGAGCAAGTCCGGATCAGGATCCCTCGGCGACATCGGGGCGCACAGCATCGATGCGGCCCAGTGGGTCACCGGACAGCACATCACCGGCGTTTCGGCGCTGCTCGAAACGTTCGTTCCCGAGCGCCCGCTGGCCGGCGACCTCGTGGGCCTGGGCGGCCACGGCGACCTCAGCGGCGACGCGCCCCGCGGGAAGGTCACCGTGGATGATGCGGCCATCTTCAGCGCAAAGTTCGACGGCGGCGCCTCCGCAGGTGCCATAGGGGTCTTCGAGGCGACGCGGTACGCGCTGGGCCGGAAGAACGCCATGCGTTTGGAACTGAACGGCACCAAAGGCTCCGTTGCCTTCGATTTCGAGGACATGAATGTCCTGTCCTTCTACGACGCGGCCGAGTCCCCGGACGCCGGCTTCCGGAAAATCTTCGTCACCGAACCCGAGCACCCGTACGTCGGCAACTGGTGGCCCACCGGCCACGGCCTGGGCTACGAGCACGGCTTCACCCACCAGGTGGTGGACCTCGTCACCGCCATCGGTGAAGGCCGCCAGCCCGAACCGTCCTTTGCCGATGCCCTGCAGGTCCAGCGGGTCCTCGCGGCCGTGGAGTCCAGCGCCGCGAACTCCAGCCAGTGGCAAAAAGTCTGAGCATCGCCGCAAGCGACAGTACAACCAAGGAACCCTGATGACACGACCAATCACACTGTTTACCGGCCAGTGGGCCGACCTGCCCTTCGAGGAGGTGGCCCGGCTGGCCGGCGAGTGGGGCTTCGACGGGCTGGAGATCGCCTGCTGGGGCGACCACCTGGACCCCCGCCGGGCGGCTGAGGACGACAACTACCTCCAGGGCCGGCTGGACATCCTCGAGAAGAACAACCTGCAGGTCTTCGCCATCGCCAACCATCTCACCGGACAGGCCGTGTGCGACGACCCCATCGACGAGCGCCACCAGGGCATCCTGTCCGCTGGGATCTGGGGCGACGGCGACCCCGAAGGTGTCCGGCGCCGGGCCGCGGAGTCCATGAAGGACACCGCACGGGCCGCCGCGCGCCTGGGCGTCAAGACGGTAACGGGCTTTACCGGATCGTCCATCTGGAAGGCGGTGGCCATGTTCCCGCCCGCCTCCGAGGCAATGATCGACGCCGGCTACCAGGACTTCGCGGACCGCTGGAACCCCATCCTGGATGTCTTCGACGAGGTGGGCGTCCGTTTCGCGCTGGAGGTCCACCCGTCCGAAATTGCCTACGACTACTGGACCGCCAAGCGCACCCTGGAGGCGATCGGGCACCGCAAGGGCTTCGGCCTGAACTTCGACCCGTCCCACTTCATCTGGCAGGACCTGGATCCGGTGATGTTCCTGCAGGACTTCGCGGACCACATCCTCCATGTGCACGTCAAGGAATCGGTCCGCCAGCTCGATGGCCGCAACGGGCGCCTAGGCTCCCACCTGGCATGGGCGGACCCCCGCCGGGGCTGGGACTTCGTCACCGCCGGGCACGGTGACGTCCAGTGGAACCGGATCTTCCGTACCCTGAACGCCATCGGCTATGACGGCCCCACCAGCATCGAGTGGGAGGACGCCGGCATGGACCGGCTCGTCGGCGCACCGCAGGCGCTGGCCATGGTCAAGGAACTCGCCCGCATCGCCCCGCCGGCAGCCGCTTTCGACGCCGCCTTCGCCAGCCGCTGACCCATTTTTCGCCGGCCCTCCGGGGCCGGAAGCCAAACAAAAGGAAACCCCGACATGACAGATCGCAAGAACGCCCTGGTGGTCCGCGGCGGCTGGGACGGCCACCAGCCGTACGAGGCCACCGAGCTCTTCATCCCCTACCTCAAGGACAACGGCTACGACGTCCGCGTGGAGGAATCCCCCAAGGTGTACGCCGATGCCGAGTACATGGCAGGGGTGGATCTGATCCTGCAGTGCATGACCATGACCACCATCGAAAAGGACGAGTTCGCCGGGCTGCGGACCGCCGTCGAAAACGGCACGGGCCTGGCCGGCTGGCACGGCGGCATCGCCGATTCCTACCGCAACAACTCGGACTACCTGCACCTGATCGGAGGGCAGTTCGCCTGCCATCCCGGCAAACACCCGGACGAATGCGTCGGCGAGCAGTCGGACAACTACGTCCCCTACACGGTCAACATGCTCCCAGCCGCCGCGGAACACCCGATCACCAAAGGCATCTCCGACTTCGACCTGGTCACCGAGCAGTACTGGGTGCTCTCCGACGACTACATCGACGTCCTGGCCACCACCACCCAGAAGGTCCGGGAGTGGGACCCCTGGAACCGCGAAGTCACCTCCCCCGCCATCTGGACCCGCCAGTGGGGCAAAGGCCGCATCTTTGTCGCCACCCCCGGCCACCGGGTCGAAATCCTCCAGGACGCCAACGTCCGCACCATCATCGAAAGGGGCCTGCTGTGGGCAAGCCGTTGAAAGTCGGAATCATTGGCTGCGGAGCCATCATCGCGCAGTACCTCACCAACTTCCGCAAACTCGGCCAGATCGACCTGGTGGCCGTGGCGGACCTGGACCCCGCACGCGCCCAGGCCGTGGCGGAGCAGTACGAGGGTGTCCGCGCCATCTCCGTGGACGAGCTCCTCGCTGCGGACGACGTCGAACTGGTCCTGAACCTGACCATCCCCGCCGCGCACGCGGAGGTGGCGCTGAAGGCCATCGCGGCCGGAAAGAGCGTCTACGGCGAGAAGCCCCTCGCCGCCACCACTGCGGAGGCGCGCCAGGTGCTGGACGCGGCGCGCGAGGCGGGCGTCGCCGTCGGCTGTGCTCCTGACACCGTGCTGGGCACCGGCATCCAGACCGCCCGCAAGGCGATCGACGACGGGCTGATCGGCGCGCCGATTTCCGCCAGCGCCACCATGGTGACCCCAGGCCACGAGCGCTGGCACCCCAACCCGGACTTCTACTACCAGCCCGGCGGCGGCCCGCTGCTGGACATGGGCCCCTACTACGTCACCGCCCTGGTCACCCTCCTGGGTCCCGTGGTCTCGGTCATCGGCGCGGCGAGCCACACGCGCAACGAACGCATCATCGGTTCGGGACCGCGCCAGGGCGAAAAGGTCCCCGTCAACATCGATTCCCATGTCACCGGTGTCCTGGTGCACGCCTCCGGCGCGCTGTCCACGCTCTTCATGAGTTTTGACGCCGTCAAGTCCAAGTCCCCGAACATCGAGATCCACGGGGAGCGCGGATCGCTGGTGGTGCCGGACCCGAACCACTTCGACGGCGACGTCCAGCTGTTTTCCCTCGGGGCAGAGGACTGGGAGACCCTTCCCGTGTCCGCCGGCTACGTCGATTCCGGCAGAGGCTTCGGCATTGCCGACCTCGCCTCCACCCCTGAAGGCTCCGAGCCACGCGCGGGCGGGGCCATGGCCTACCACGCCCTCGATGTCATGGAATCCGTGCTCGAGTCAGCGCACAGCGGCACGGCAGTACGCATCAACAGCACGGTTGAGCGGCCGGCAAGCGTGGAACTGGCCGTCCTGGCCACTGACGTGGACATCCTCCAGGCCCAGGAAGCTGCTCCCTAGGCCTTTCCGTTGTTCATCGGGCGGCGAGTGTCGTGCGGTCAGCGAAGGGGGCGGTGCCCGTCGTCGTCGCCGTGGACGGAGCCGGTAAGAACCTCAACAACAGCGAGCTGGCCGGTGGTGTCCGGGACGCCGGGGAATTGGACCTGCGGAGCGTCTTCGGGCGTCACCGGCGGCCGGTCCGCCTGGCGCATGCGCAGAAGCGCAATGGCGGAAATGAGGAACCAGGCCACGTTCGTGACCACGGATGGCCATGCTTCGTGGACGGATCCGTTGATGATGAAGGCCACGGCACCCAGGAGATTCGCCGTCTGGAAACCCCTGCCGGCCTTCATCCAGCCCATGGAAACGGCAAGGTAGGCACTGAGGATGGCAACCGCACCGGCCCAGCCGGCAATTTCCCACAGCAGTTCCATGGAGACCTCTCAAGGGCGGTGCCCGGCAGGCAGAGGCCGGGCAAGGTTGTTGACGGGGTTTTCGGGGTGTCTTTTGCCGGAGGCCACTGCTGGCTGGATCAGGCGTTGCCGGACAAACCGTTTACTCGAGCCCGCAAGCGGGCGAGGACCTCATTTGTTGGTCGGCGGGATAATCATACTCTGCGGAGGGGGCGTGCTTTTATCGCCCGAAGCCCGGTTTTTCGCGCTCTGGACAACTCCCCCGCCGCGTAGCACCATCTGAAAGGTGACCACCAGCCCCCTCTCCGATGCCCGCCTGCGCGAACTCAGGGACCTCCGCCGCGTCAAGGACCGGATCGACCGGGAGTATGCGCAGCCGCTGGACGTCGAATCCCTGGCCCGCGGGGTCCACATGTCGGCCGGGCACCTGAGCCGCAGGTTCAAGCTCGCCTATCAGGAAAGCCCCTACAGCTACCTGATGACCCGGCGCATTGAACGGGCCATGGCGCTCCTTCGCCGTGGCGACGTTTCCGTCACGGAGGCGTGCTTCGCCGTCGGCTGTTCCTCGCTGGGGACGTTCAGCACGCGGTTCACGGAACTCGTGGGAATGCCGCCCAGCGTGTACAAACAGGAAGCGGCGATGTCGACGGCGGGCATCCCCGCGTGCGTGGCGAAACAGGTCACCAAACCGGTCAGGAATCGAGAAGCGTCCGCGCCGGAGCCGCAACTAGCATGGCTGCCATGAACAACATCAGCATTTCCTCTAGCTTCCTTCCGCACACCGATCCGGACGCCTCGCTGGCGTTCTACCGCGACGCCCTGGGCTTCGAGGTCCGCAACGACGTTGGGCGCGGCACCATGCGCTGGATCACCGTGGGACCCGCCGGCCAGCCGGACGTGTCCATCGTCCTGCACCCGCCGGCCGTGGACCCCGGCATCACCGATGACGAGCGCCGGACCATCGCGGAGATGATGGCCAAGGGCACCTACGCCACCGTCATCCTGTCCGCGCCGAACGTGGACGAAGCCTTCGCAAAAGTGGAGGCGACCGGGGCGGACGTGGTCCAGGAGCCGGTGGACCAGCCGTACGGAATCCGCGACTGCGCGTTCCGCGACCCGGCCGGAAACACCGTCCGCATCACCCAGCAGCAGTAAGCCGCAGCGAGCCCAGGGAGACGCATGAGCACCGACACCGGGACCCATACCCAAGCCCATACCGAAAGAAATGGCGTGCACATCGCGGACACCCACGGCCTCATCCGCGTGCAGGGCGCGCGGGAAAACAACCTCAAGGACATCAGCGTCGAGCTGCCCAAGCGCCGGCTGACCGTGTTCACCGGTGTCTCCGGTTCCGGCAAGAGCTCGCTGGTGTTCGCCACCATCGCCGCAGAGTCGCAGCGCCTGATCAACGAAACCTACAGCGCGTTCGTCCAGGGCTTCATGCCTTCGCTGGCCCGGCCCGAGGTGGACTTCCTGGAAGGGCTCACGACGGCGATCATCGTGGACCAGGAGCGGATGGGCGCCAACCCTCGCTCCACAGTGGGGACGGCCACGGACGCCCATGCAATGCTCCGCATCCTTTTCAGCCGGCTCGGCTCCCCGTACGTCGGCCCGCCCACCGCCTATTCCTTCAACGTGCCCACGCGCAAGGCCAGCGGCGTGATGTCCACGGAGAAGGGCGGGCGGGTGGAAAAGGCCGTGGTCCAGCAGGCCGTCTACCTCGGCGGCATGTGCCCGCGGTGCGAGGGGATGGGCAACGTCAGCGACATTGACCGGACAGCGCTGTACGACGACGAAAAGTCCCTGAGCGAGGGCGCCCTGCTTGTTCCGGGCTACTCCATGGACGGCTGGTACGGGCGCCTGTTCGAGGGCATGGCGCTGCCCATGGACAAACCGATTTCCAAGTTCACCAAGAAGCAGCTGGACACGATGCTCTACGCGGAGCCCACCAAGATCAAGGTGGAGGGCGTCAACCTGACCTTCGAGGGGATCATCCCCAAGATCCAGAAGTCCATGCTGTCCAAGGACCCGGAGGCGATGCAGCCGCACGTGCGCCGGTTCGTGGAACGCGCGGTGACCTTCCAGACCTGCCCGGAGTGCAAGGGGACCCGGCTGACCCGGCAGGCGCTGTCCTCGAAGATCAACGGCAAGAACATTGCCGAGCTGTGCCAGATGCAGATCAGCGACCTGGCCGGGTGGATCCGGGACCTGAAGGACCCCTCCGTGGCTCCCCTGCTCAAGGGCCTCCAGCACCTGCTCGACTCCTTTTCCGACATCGGCCTGGGCTACCTCAGCCTGGACCGGCCCGCCGGCACCCTCTCCGGCGGTGAGGCCCAGCGCACCAAGATGATCCGGCACCTGGGCTCTTCGCTCACGGACGTCACGTACGTCTTCGATGAGCCCTCCATCGGCCTCCATCCCCACGACATCGAGCGCATGAACCAGCTGCTGCTCCAGCTGCGGGACAAAGGCAACACCGTCCTGGTGGTGGAGCACAAGCCGGAAATGATCACCATCGCGGACCACGTCGTCGACCTCGGTCCCGGCGCCGGCACCCAAGGCGGCGAGGTCTGTTACGAGGGCAGCGTGGAGGGCCTGCGGTCCAGCGACACCATTACCGGCCGGCACCTCGGGGACCGCGCGTCCTTGAAGGACGCCGTCCGGAAGGCTTCGGGGGCGCTGGAGGTCCGCGGCGCGTCCACGCACAACCTGCAGGCGGTCGACGTCGACATCCCCCTGGGCGTCCTGACGGTAGTTACGGGCGTGGCCGGCTCGGGCAAGAGTTCGCTGATCCACGGCTCAGTGGCCAAGCGCGAGGGCGTGGTGGTCATCGACCAGGGTGCCATCCGCGGCTCCCGGCGCAGCAACCCCGCCACCTACACCGGCATGCTGGAGCCCATCCGCAAGGCGTTCGCGAAGGCCAACGGCGTGAAGCCCGCGCTGTTCAGCTCCAACTCCGAGGGCGCGTGCCCCACCTGCAACGGCGCCGGCGTTATCTTCACCGAGCTGGGGGTCATGGCCACGGTCGAGTCACCGTGCGAGGACTGCGAAGGCCGCCGGTTCCAGGCTTCCGTCCTTGAATACACCCTCGGCGGCCGGAACATTGCCGACGTGCTGGCCATGTCCGTGACGGAGGCCGCCGCCTTCTTCGCGGAGGGCGAGGCCAAAACGCCGGCGGCCCGGACCATCCTGGACCGGCTCGACGACGTGGGGCTGGGCTACCTCAGCCTCGGCCAGCCGCTCACCACCCTTTCCGGCGGCGAGCGCCAGCGGCTCAAGCTCGCCACGCAGATGGCGGAGAAAGGCGACGTCTACGTGCTGGACGAGCCCACCACCGGCCTGCACCTCGCCGACGTGGAGAACCTGCTGGGCCTGCTGGACCGGCTGGTGGACTCCGGCAAGTCCGTGATTGTCATCGAGCACCACCAGGCGGTGATGGCGCACGCCGACTGGCTCATCGACCTGGGTCCGGGAGCAGGGCACGACGGCGGCCGGATCGTTTTCGAGGGCACGCCGGCTGGGCTGGTGGCCGACGCCTCGACGCTCACCGGCAAGCATTTGGCCGCTTACGTTGGTTCGCAGGTGGCATGACGGAGACCTACCGGTACGACGTCCAGATCCTGCACCTGCTGGTGTCACCGGGGCACGCCTACTTCGGACGGGCCCGGGACGGCGCCGCGGAGGTGCCGACGTTCGACGCCCAGGCCGCCGAAGTGGTGGCGGGCAAGGGCATCGCGGGCGACCGGTTCTTCGGAAAAGCCGCCCACATGGACGCCGCAGTGACGCTGTTCGCCGTCGAGGCCCTGGAAGCCATGGCCGCGGAACTTGGGGCCGGACCGTTTGATCCCCTGGCCACCCGCCGGAACGTGATCCTCCGCGGAGCGCACCTCGCTCCGCTGCTGGGGCAGGACTTCACCCTGGAGCCCGGCGGTTCCCGGGTTGGGCTCCACGGCGGGCGTCCCGCACACCCCTGCGCCTGGATGAACGAGGTGCTGGCGCCGGGAGGCCATGCCGCCATGCGAGGCAGGGGCGGGATCCGTTGCCGCGCCCTGTCGAGTGGCACCCTGTACCGGGGCCCGGCGGTCCTGGTCAGCCCCGTTCCGCTGGACCCCGGGCAGGCTGGCGTGCCGAGCCTGCTGCGGCCCGGCCGGCTGCCGTAGCTGGACTTCCGACGGCGTCACACACGGCACGCTTTTGGCCCACCACGGCCTCGGGGCCGCGGAAACCCGCGCCGCCGCCCCCGCCTTTTCCCCAAAAGCGTGTTTTGCGTGACGCCCTGACAGGTGGCCAGCGCAGCACATCTGATTGCACAACGGGTCCTGGCAGGGCACCCCTTGCCCGCAGCAACCGTCATAGCCTTGGAACATGCCCGCATTCCACGGACGCGGGAACATCGCCGTCGGAACAATGAACAACTGCTGGAGGGATAGTGCCGCGCATATTCATCACCGGTTCAGCTGACGGGCTGGGGCGGCACACTGCCGGTACGCTGCTGGGCGAGGGCCACGACGTCGTCGTGCATGTACGCAGCGCCGCCCGCCTTGGCGCAGTCCAGGACCTCCTGGACCGCGGCGCCGCCGCCGTTGTTGGCGACTTGGCCGACCTGGAGCAGTCGCGGGACGCCGCCGAACAAGTCAACCGGATGGGGCCGGTGGACGCCGTCATCCATAACGCGGGAGTGCTGCACGGCCCGGACGTCTTCAACGTCAATGTCGTGGCCCCCTACCTCCTCACCGCACTCATCCACCGCCCGCGCCGGCTGATATATGTCAGCAGCGGCATGCACCGCGGCGGCCGCGCCGAGCTCGCGAAACTCGACGGGGGCGCCCGGACGCTGACCTACTCGGACAGCAAGCTTTACCTCACGGCCCTGGCGGCCGCCGTCGCCCGTTTATGGCCGGACGTCCTCAGCAACGCCGTCGATCCCGGCTGGGTGCCCACCAAAATGGGCGGCGCCGGGGCCCCGGACGATCTCCGGCTCGGTCACTTGACGCAGGAGTGGCTGGCCACCAGCGAGGATCCGGCGGCGCTCACGAGTGGCGGCTACTGGTTCCACCAGCACCGGCGAGACCCGCACCCGGCCGTCCACGACGAGGCGTTCCAGAACAAACTCCTGGACCACCTGGCCCGGATCACCGGCGAGCGCCTGGCCTGACCCAAATCCCCCCCAGGATCACATCACCGCAGTGGCGTTCGCGGGTGATCCGGTTCCGCCGGTGATGTTCAGCGGCTTGACGGTGATGAAGGCGTCCCACTGGCCGGCAGCCCGCATGTGCCGGGTCAGCGGACCCAGCCGCCACAGTTCCCCCAGCGGCAAGCCCAGCTTGGCCAGCAGCTGCTGGTGCATCATGCCGTGGTCGTTCGGTGCTGAATCGCGGTAAGGGCTGGCGGGCAGTGCGGGCAGGCATTCGAGGGCAAAATTGTCCGCCGCCAGGAGCGCGAGCCGGCGGTCCCATGCCCACGCAACGAACTCCTCGGACTGGGCCACGCCCGTTGCCCGCCTGCTGTCCCGCATGCGCTGCTTCTCCTCCGGCTGCAGGCCAAGGAACCATTCGCACCAGCCCGTATGCAGCATGAGGATGTCGCCCTGCCGGAGGTCTATGGACTGGCCGGCCATCGCCCCCTCGATCAGGTCAAGGCCCAGGGGTTCCCCGGCGGCATGGTCGATCGGGGCGCCCTGCCCGGCGCGGTACCCGGCCAGGTCCACCAGCACTCCCCTCCCCACAATGGGACTGTCCGCCCATTCCTGGATGCCGAGGTCCGGCGTGCCCTCGCTGATGCGGTCATCGGGCGTGCCGTTGTAGAAACCGGCGTCGTCCGCCCGGCGGTGGCGCAGCCCGTCGATCTGGCTGGATCCCTGCAGGTAGTACCCGTCAAGATAATCGTCGCGGTGGGCCGGGTGCGAGGAGTAGATGGTGTGCCGGGGGGCGCTGCGCTTAAGGGACATGCCCGGGTCGAAGGCATCCGCCGGATAGTCCAGGCCAAAGGCAGTTCCGGTCCGGATGCAGTCCCGCGCGTCCCGCACAGTTTGGGGAGTAATGAACGACGGCGTCCCCCGGGTTGGGTCCGGAAACAGGCCCCAGGAAGTCCCGGCCAATGCGCCCTCCCGGCGGAGGAGTTCAGCGAACGTCGGGTGCCGTCCGTCTTCGGCAGCAGGACTCACCGTGCCCCCGCTTCCTGGGGCTGATCCTGGTCCTGGCGGCGTTTGTAACTGAGCAGGAACCCGGCGACGGCACAGATGGAGGCGGCGATGCAGATGGGCGCCTTGATGGTGCCGTTGAGCAGTGTCAGCCACTCGCCTTTGCCGGCCGCCAGGGCGATGGCCTGCCCGGCCACGAACACGACGCCGCCGGCCAGCAGCACTGCCAGGGTCAGGACGAAGAGGACTTCGATGGCCCTTCGGATCGGTTGCATGTGTCTTTTTCCTTTAGATGGGCAGGATGCCGAGGATGATCAGGACGCCGATGCCCAGCAGCGGCAGGGCGTAGTGGGTCAGCAGCCGGAGGAATGTGGTGATCGGGTCCACGTCCGCTATGCCGCACGCCACGTACAGCGGGGCCCCTCCCGGCGGGACCGCCGCCTCGCAGGAGGAGAAGACAAGGACGGCCACGGCCGCCGTGGTGGCCGGGACACCTGCTGCCACCAAGGCGGCCACACCGACGGTTCCGACGGCCGCCATGGTCGCCGTCGCCGAAAGGGGCGCAGCCACGGCGATGACGATCAAGCCGATCAGGATGGCCAGGATCCACAGCGGCAGGTTCATCCCGTTGAGCAGTTCGGTCATCTGCTTGGGCAGGCCGGTGGCGGCGAGGGCGTTGGCACCGGCGAAGGCGAACACCACGGTGACGCCCACGATGCCGAAGCGCGGCGCGGACTCCTCCAGCAGCGCCCACCAGGCCCGGCCATCGGCGGGCAGCTTCTTCCGGCCCAGCAGGACGCCGGTGATGATGAGGACCACGGGGATCCAGACAATCACGCTGACCGATCTGGTGACGTCTCCGCCGGTCCAGTCCGACAGTCCCTTGGCGATGGCGCCGGAGGTGATGACCAGCGGGATGGCCACCACAACGAACAGCAGCAGGGTGGCCCAGCCGCGGCCGAACGCGGCCCGGACAGGCAACCGGTGCGCGGCGTCAAGCGGTGCCATGCCGCTCTTGCGGACCAGGAGCCAGGTGACAATCAGCCGGTGCACGAAGCACCACAGGCCGCCGAACAGCAGCGGAAGCACCAGCGCATTGATGTCCAGCAGGGGCCCCACCGTGGCGGAACCCACCAGGACGAACATCGAGGCACTGAACGGAAACGTGATGCCCATTCCAGCGTTCCCCGCCACAAGCGTGGCCGCCGAGGGCTTGTCCAGCCGGGACTTTTCCATCCACGGGATGGTCACCGATCCCACCGTTGCGGCGATGGCGGCCTGGTTGTGGACCACGCTGCCCAGTCCCGCTGATGCCACGGTGGAAACCCAGGCCGGCCCGCCTTTGACGCCGCCGATCAGGGAGTTCAGCAGGTCGATCAGCCGGTCCAGCACGCCGGTCCTGTCCAGCAGGTAGCCCATGAACACGAACGCCATGGTGGCGTAGACGATCTCGTCCGTGATGGCCGAGTACAGCGCCGCCAAGCCGATTTGCGCCGCAGCCGCCCCGGTGAACGGAAGCACGGCCAGGAACCCGAGGATCATGGCTTCCCCGACGCTGCGCTTGAGCACGGTGGTCCACAGCAGGATGGCGGCAAGGTAGGCGCCGAGTGCCCAAATGCCGATCATGCTGCTGCTCCTGACGGCGGTACGCCGGTTAGGTGGTGAGTCACGTAATACCCGTTCCTGATTCTGCCCGACTCCGGGCTCAGCGCAAGGCCGGCGCTGATTCCTGGGCGATGCGGCCAAGGGCGGCAGCGGACGCGGTGGTCATCTCGGCGGGCACTCCAAGGTCGCCGAGGTAGCCGGCGGTGTCCCGCATCTCCTTCGAGCGGCGGACGGCGTGCTTGGCAGTCCCGGTGAGGAACCGGTCAATCACTGCCTGCCCGTCACCGGCCAACTGGTTCGCAATCTGCGCACGGATCCATTCTTCGAGCCCGGCCGCCCGGCCCGCGGTGACTGCCTCGACCACCACGGAGGCCAGGCCCTTCATCAGGACGCTCCGTAGGAGTTTGTGCGCCATGGCCGCCCCGGGTTCCCCGTCAGCAATTTCGACGTCGACGCCAAGGGGGCTGAGCAGCCGGGCCACCGCCTGGGCACCCTTTCCGCTGACCATCAGGGGCGTCCTTTCGCCCAGTGCGGAAACCGGTCCCAGGATGGCGACGTCGGCGAAGGCGGCTTTGCTTGGCAGCTGTCCGAGTTCCTTCATGACTCCGGGGGAGGATGAGGTGAAGTCCGCGTAGCAGCTGCCTGTTTCGAGGACCGGAAGGCACTCCCCGGCGACGGTGCGCGCCGCGGCGGCACCCGTCATCACCAGGACAATGTCTGCTCCGATGCAGGCTTCGGCGGCAGTCGCCGCGCGGGTGACGCCGGCGGGGGCGGTGGGCGCAACGGGATCAAAGCCCGTGACCTTGTGGCCGGCGGCGTGGAGTGCCGCGGCGTAGGTGGCGCCGGCTTCGCCGAGGCCAATAACGGTTACCGCTGTCATGGTTTCTCTGTCTTTCTTGCGTTAGTGGCGGGCAGCGACGATGGTTTGGCGGCGGCTGGTTTCATCGGCGAAGACTGCTTCGGCGGCTTCGGCGACGGCGGCTGCCTGCTCCCGGGGAATCACCACGACGCCGTCTGAGTCGCCGACGATGACGTCGCCCGGCAGGACGGGGACGCCGCCGAAAGCGAGCGGCGTCCCCAGGCGGTAGGGGCCGTTCTTGTAGGGGCCGGCGGGGGAAGTAGCCCGGGCGAAGACGGGCATGCCGATCTCACCCAGCGCCTCGGCGTCGCGCGCTGCTCCGTCGAGCGCGAAACCCGCGATGCCAAGGTTGATGGCACGTTCACCAATGAGTTCACCGAGCAGTGCGCGGGAGGAGTCGCCGCCGCCGGCCACCACAATGACATCGCCGGGCCGGGCCAGCTCCAGCGCCTTGTGGATGCCCTGGTTGTCCCCCGGCCGGGTCCACACCGTGAAGGCAGGCCCGGCCAGGTTGGCACCTGGCCAGATCGCCTGGATGGCGGAGTCGGCGACGCCAAGCCGGTCCATGGCGTCGCCGATGTTGGCGGCCGGCAGTTTGGCGAGGCGTTCCACAACGTCCCTGGCAGGGCGGGGGAAATCGGCGTCGATGATGTCGATTGCTGGTGTTGTCATGATGGCTTCCGTCCGGTGGTTGCGGGAGGGTCAGTCGGTTTTCTGGACCAGCGGGAGGACCTTCTTGAAGTCCTCTTCCTGCCCGGCCCAGAACTGCTTGTAGTCGTTGCCGGAGAGGTAGCTGGTCTGCAGGCCGAGGTCGTTCATCTTCTGCACGACGGACGGATCTTCGATGGCCTTCTGGATGGCAGCCTCAAGCTTCGTTGCTACGGCTTCAGGCAGTCCGGCGGGGGCGGAGTAGCCACGGGCGGTCCCCGCTTCAACTTCGTAGCCAGCTTCCTTGAACGTGGGAACGTCCGGCAGTGAAGGGGACCTCTCGGACGTCATGACACCCAGGACGCGGGCCTTGCCCTGCTTGGTCAGGTCCGTCACGTCGCTGACGTTCGCCACCAGGATGTCAACGTGCTTGCCCAGGAATGCCGTGGTTGCCTGTGATGCGCCCTCAGAGAAGTGAACGGGAGCGAACTCCGCACCCGTCACCTCCTGGATCTGCGCCATGGCGAAGTGCTCGCCGGTCTGCAGGCCGGTGGTGCTCGCGGTCATGGACTTCGGGTTTGCCTTGGCTGCATCCAGGAGCTCCGTGAGCGTCTGGTACGGGCTGTCCGGCTGGACCGCAATGACGGCGGGGTCGATGACCTGGCGGCCCAGCGGCTGGAAGCTGTCGCGGGTGTACTTGGCGCCGCGGGCGGGATCCAGGGGTGATACGACGACGGACGGGGAACCGGTGGCGCCGATGGTGTAGCCGTCCGGCGCCGCGCTGGTCAGCTGGGTGTAACCGATCTGGCCGCCGGCGCCGGGCTTGTTGATGACCTCCACGTTGGTGCCGAGTTCCTTTTCCAGGATGGGCTGGATGAGCCGGGCGGCCGTGTCCACGGCACCGCCCGACGAGAAGGCGACCACGAGGTCGATCGTCTTGCCCTTCTTCGGGAAGTCGCCGGCGGAGGCGTTGGTGGCTCCGGCGTTGGCGCCACAGCCGGTGAGTGCAATCAGGGATGCTGCCGCGATGGCGGCGGCGATGCGGGAACGGGTTTTCATGGTTCTTCTCCTTTGAAGGGGTGTTGGGGGCAGTACCGGAAGGGGTTTAGGTTTCGGGGTCTTCATTGAGCGCTTTCGGCTTGCGGAGCTTGAGCATTGGGCTGAAGACGATCAGCAATCCCAGGCCGATCAGGACTGCTGAGATGGGGCGGCTGGTGAAGATACTGAAGTCGCCCTGCGAAATTTCGAGGGATTCGCGCAAGGAGCGTTCCATCAGCGGGCCGAGGACCAGGGTCAGCACCATGGGTGCCAGCGGGATGTCCAGGTGCCGGAGGGCGAGGCCCAGGAGCCCGAAGCCGATCATCACGAAGACATCGAAGACGCTGAAGTTGATGGTGTAGGCGCCGATCACCATGAAGAGCAGGATCAGCGCGGTCAGGATCGACGACGGGACACGGAGGATGGAGGTCCAGAGGCCCACCAGCGGAACGTTGAGGACCAGGAGGAGGAGGTTTCCGATGAAGAGGCTGGCGATGATGGCCCAGGCGATTTCGGAATGTTCGGTGAACAGGGTGGGGCCTGGGGTGAGGCCCTGCTGGAGGAAGGCGCCCATCAGGACAGCGATGGTGGGCGACGCCGGAATGCCGAGGGTGAACAGCGGGATCAGGGCGGCGTTGGCATGGGAGTTGTTGGCCGTTTCAGGGCCGGCAACACCTTCGATGGCGCCCTTGCCCAGTTCGCTGCGGTGGCGGGAGAACTTCTTCTCGGCGCCGTAGGCCAGCAGGGACGAAACGGAGCCGGTCATGCCCGGGATGAGTCCCAGGCCGAAGCCGATCCCGGTGCCGCGGGCCATGGCCGGTGCACTCCGGCGCCATTCCTTGCCGGTGGGAAGCAACGAGCGGAAGTTCGGGGCGTGCACCGTGGGCGTTGCCGTGCCCTTGCGATAGGACAGGAGTTCGGAGAGACCGAAGACGCCCACAATCACGGCAACGAAGCTGACGCCGTCCAGCAAACGGTCCATGCCGAAGGTGAACCGGGGGGCACCGGCGACGGGGTCGATGCCCACCATGGCGATCAGCAGGCCGAGGGCACCCGAGATCACCGCCTTGACCATCGATTTGCCGGCGAGCGCAACAAGCAGGGATATGCCCACCACCATCAGCGCGAAGAATTCCGGCGGCCCCACAAGCAGGCCCAGTTCCCCGAGCGGCTTGGCTGCCGCCACGAGGCCGATGGTGGCCACAGTTCCACCCACAAACGATCCGACGGCGGCGATGGTCAGGGCGGCTCCGGCCTTGCCGATCTTGGTCATTGCGTAGCCGTCAATGGTGGTGATGGCGGAGGCGGCTTCGCCGGGAGTATTCAGCAGCACGCTGGTGATGGTTCCCCCGTAGGCGGTGCCGTAGAAGATGGCACAGAGCATGATGATGGCACCGGTGGCATCCAGGTTCAGGGTGAGCGGGATGAGCAGTGCAACGCCGGCGACGGGACCGATTCCGGGCAGGACCCCGATGATGGTGCCCAGGAGGCAGCCCAGGAAGGCAAAGAGCAGGTTCTGCCAGGTCATGGCGGCGGCAAAGCCGCCCATAAGTTCGTTGAAGATATCCACGACTAGAGTCCGATCGTGTTCAGCAGGGGGAAGGCCGAGACGGGCAATGCCACGTTCAAGCCGTAGTTGAAGGCGTAGAACGCGCCCACGCTGCCAGCGAGCGCTGTGACCAGGGAGGAGACCCAGCCCCGGCGGCCGCGCAGCTTCAGGTGGTACAGGAGGAAGAAGAACATGCTGAGCTGGAAGCCGATCAGGTCCATGACGGCCGCTAGGATCGCTAGGCTCAGGACGACGGCGGCCACCAGTCCGCGGTCAACGCCTTCCGCCGTTTCGCTGGGACTGCGGAGTTCCTGGAGCAGCCACAAGACGGCCATGGCGGCGAGGACCGCGCCCATCGCGAAGGGGAACAGGCCAGGGCCTGGTCCCAGGGAAGTCCAGAGGCCGAGGCCGAGCGAGCTGACCAGGACGTAGACGCCGACGGCGGCGAAAGCGCCGATCCCCACGAGCACGGAGGGGGCCACCCGGCCGGTGCTCGTTGGTTTGGTCATCACTGACTCCGTTGTCATTGGTTCCTTCTTACTGTGCGTCGTTTTCACGCTGCGTCATTGCATTCCACAGAATGAAACTATATTGCGTACAGAGAAATAGTGACAGCAGACACACGCGCTGTCAAGCGCAAGGAACTTACATAGAATGAAAGGATGGCTACGACGACACCCACGCCCGCGGGCAGCCCGGCAGACGAGGGCCCCAAGGCCTCGAACATGCGTTCCCTCTCCCGCGCCATGGAGGTCTTCGCGGAACTGCAGCGCGCCGAACGCCCCCAGCGGCTTAGCGACCTGGCCAGGAACTGCGGCATGAGCCTGCCCACCACGCTCCGGATCCTGCGGGTGCTGCAGGATTTCGGCATGGTGAGCCAGACAGACAAGTCCTACCGGATCGGGCCGGCCGTGCTACCGGCGGCAAAGAGCTTCCTTGAGAACGATCCCTTGGCGGTTGCCGGACGTCCGGTCCTGCAACAGCTGGCAACGCAGACCGGCATGTCCGTTTCTCTCCATACCCGGCTCGGGAACGAGCGGATCCTGGTGGCGCGGGTTCAAGGCAAGGCGCCCATGCAGTACGACCTTCCCTTGGGTAAACGCCTGCCACTGACCCGCGGCGCGGCAGGGAAAATCCTGATTGCAGACGCTTCTGACCAAGAGCTCGAACAGGTAGTGGCGGCCGCGATCGCCGCCGGCCATGAGGAGCCGGGATTCACGGTTGAGGAACTGCGGTCGCGGCTGCCCGGGCCAGGCCTGGACTACGCGTACTCCGCGAACGAGCGCGTCGTGGGCGTGCTCTCCGTCGGGGTTGCCTTGACCAACAGGGCAGGCCGCGCCAACGAGGCCATGGCGCTGAACTGCCCGGCAGAGGCGACGACCGAAGAGAAAATCAAGGCCAATGTCCCGGAGCTGCGACGCGCCGCCCGCAGGCTGTCGGAACTGCTCGAGGGCTCCGTCTATTAGGAGGCTTGCACCCGGCCCCAGGGCCTGAAGGGGGCGAAACTGCAGGCGAACCTCGGTGGGACGTTTGGTGAACATCCGGCAAAATCCGCCAATTGCGCCGCACGGGGCGTTGATACTGGAGTACATGCCTTTTGTTACCCGCCAGTACGGACAATCGCCCACCCGCCGCCAGGTCCTCCGCGCAGGCGGCCTTGCCGCGGCCGTCGCCGGAGTGGCGCCCCTCGTCTCGAGCCCTGCCCAAGCGGCTGATCCGCTGTTCGCGCATGGAGTTGCCTCCGGCGATCCGCACCCGGACAGCGTGGTGCTCTGGACCCGGGTGACCCCCAGCCCGGAAGCCACACCCGGCTCGGGACTCGGCCCCGCCGCTACAGTGAACTGGGAAGTGGCGGCCGACCCCGCCTTCACAAGGATCGTCTCGAAGGGCTCGGTGAAGACCGGGCCGGAGCGTGACCACACCGTGAAGGTGGTCGCCGATCGCCTGCAGCCGGGCACCCCGTACTGGTACCGCTTCACAGTGGGCCGCGGGATGTCCGCCACAGGCCGGACCAAGACGGCACCGGCGGCCGGGGCCCAGGTGGAGCAGCTCCGCTTCGGCGTGGTCTCCTGCGCCAACTATCAGGCAGGCTACTTCAGCTCCTACCGCCACCTCGCCCAGCGCGGGGACCTCGACGCCGTGCTCCACCTCGGCGATTACCTCTACGAGTACGCACCCGGGGAATACCAGGCGAGGGACGTCGTCGTACGCCCGCACGATCCCGCCGTCGAAATGACCACCCTCTCGCATTACCGGCGCCGGCACGCCCAGTACAAAACAGACGCCGACCTGCAGGCCCTGCATTCGGCTGCACCCTTCATCGTCACCTGGGACGACCATGAAGCGGCCAACGATGCCTGGAGCGGAGGAGCGGAAAACCACACCGAGGGCGCAGAGGGGCCCTGGGCCGAACGCCGCGCGGCTGCCAACCAGGCCTACGCGGAGTGGATGCCCGTGCGCTACCAGCCCGGAGGTCCGCTGTACCGCCGCCTTGACTTCGGTTCGCTGGCCAGCCTGTCCATGCTGGACCTCCGCTCCTATCGGAGCCAGCAGGCCGCCAACGGCCTCGACCCCGCCGTGGACAGCCCGGACCGCACCATCACGGGAGCTGCGCAGATGGACTGGCTGCTGGGCAACCTCACGTCCGGCGGCCCCCAGTGGAAGCTGGTGGGCAACCCGGTGATGATTGCCCCCGTCCGGGTTCCCTCGACGCTCAGCCTGGCCGAACTGGCGGGGGTCCAGAAGCTCATGGGCGGCACCACCGTCGACGGCGTCCCCTACAACGTGGACCAGTGGGACGGCTACGAGGCGGACCGGAGCCGGGTGGTCCGGCACCTGCGGGACCAGGCAATCAAGGACACCGTTTTCCTCACCGGCGACATCCACTCCGGGTGGGCCTGCGACCTCCCCGCCGACCCCCTGACCTACCCCACCACCGGCGATTCGGTGGCGGCGGAACTGGTCTGCACGTCGGTGACCAGTGACAACCTCGACGACATACTGAACGCTCCACCGCGGACCTCCTCCCTGGCGGTGGAGGCGGCCATCAGGACGGCCAACCCCCACGTGAAGTACCTCGACTTCGACTCGCATGGATACTCCGTCCTGGACGTCACTCCTGCGGGAGTCCGGATGGACTGGTACGTCCTTGCCGACCGGACGGCGCAGGCCTCGGCGGCCACGCTGTCCACCTCCTTCAGGGTCGGTGCCGGCACCGGCAAAGTCGTCGCGGCAACCGGCGGCGCGCTGTGAACCCGGACCGCCGCCAGTTCCTGCGCCTCGCCGGCGCCGGAAGTGCCGCCGTCGTCCTTTCAGCGGCGCCCGGCACGTCGTGGGCCGGCCCGGCGACGAATCCCGGCACCGCCCGGACGCGCACCTATGTCCTTGTGGTGGACGGCTGCCGGCCGGACGAGATCACCCCTGAGCTGACCCCGCGGCTCGCCGCGCTGCGGACGCAGGGCACCAACTTCCCTGCCGCCAGGTCGCTGCCGGTGATGGAGACGATCCCGAACCACGTCATGATGATGACCGGCGTCCGGCCGGACAGGTCCGGAGTCCCCGCCAACTCGGTTTACGATCCCGCCGAGGGGGCAGCCAGGGACATGGACCGCGAAACCGACCTCCGCTTTCCCACGCTGCTTGAACGCCTGCGCGACTCCGGCTTCACCACCGCCTCCGTCCTGAGCAAGAAGTACCTCTACGGAATCTTCGGCACGCGGGCAAGCTACCGCTGGGAGCCTTATCCCCTGCTGCCCGTGACAGGACACGCGCCGGACGCCGCGACCATGGACGCCCTGCTGGCCATCGTTAGCGGCCCCGACCCGGACTTCACGTTCACCAACCTCGGCGACGTTGACCGGATGGGGCACTCGGACCTGACCGGAACCACGCTGCAGGCCGCGCGCACGGCTGCCCTCGCGGACACCGACCTGCAGGTGGGCCGGCTGGTGGACCACCTGGTTGATACGGGCAAGTGGGAGTCCAGCGTCCTGGTGGTGCTTGCGGACCACTCCATGGACTGGTCACTGCCCACCAATGTGGTTTCGGTGGACCTGATCCTCCAGGCCCGGCCGGACCTCCGGTCCTCCATCACCGTGGCCCAGAACGGCGGTGCGGACCTGCTGTACTGGACCGGCCCCTCGGAGCAGAAGGCGGCCGGCCTCCAGGCCGTGCGTTCCCTGGTCGAATCACACCCCGGCGTGCTGTCGGTGCAGGCACCTGCCGAGCTGCGGCTGGGGGCGGAGGCCGGCGACCTGGTGGCCTTCTGCCGTGCCGGCTGGCGGTTCTCGGACCCCTACATCGTCTCGAATCCCATACCCGGCAACCACGGGCATCCCGCCACCGAACCCATCCCGTTCTTCATCTCCGGCGGCAGCCCCCGGGTGCTCCGCGGCCGGACGTCCTCTGATCCTGCGCGGACGGTGGACGTGGCCCCGACCGTCGGTGCCCTTTACGGGCTCAAGGCGCCTTCGGGCGGCTACGACGGTGTTGCCAGGACGACGGCGTTCAGCGGCTGAGGGGGCGTGAGGGCCGCAGCCGGACCGGAGGAAGGGGTCGCAGCGGCCGAGGTGCCGGGATCATACTGGTGGCATGAGCGATCGCGCCGATTTCCTGGACTGGGTGAGGACCGAGCTGCACGCTGCGGAACTCGCCATTCATAACGGTAATGCCGCCCCGCGCAGGGCACTCTGGTCCCGCAACGAACCCGTGAGCGTCCTTGGTGCATGGCGCAATGCCTTCGGACAGCAGGAACTGGACGACTTGTTCACGGGCCTTGCCAGGCAGTTCTCCAACTGCACTTCGTACAGATTCGAGTTGCAGGCCTACGACATTGTGGGCGACATGGCATATACGGCGGGCCTGGAACACACTTCAGCCTCGGTCGACGGCCAACCGCGCAGCTACGTGCTCCGGGCAACCCAGATTTACCGCCGCGAGGACGGTGCATGGAAGGTCGCCCACCGGCACGGCGACACAGTAACCGGCTGGGGTCTTGGCCCGGGCGGCTAACGGTTGCCGGCCGGGGCCAGCGGCCGGGCCGGGCGGGCGGTGGTGGCCTCGGGCGTTTCGGGCCGGGGCAGCCGGAGCCTTTTGAGCAGCAGGGCGTTGACGGCGACCAGGAAGCTGGAACCTGACATCGACAGGGCCGCGATCTCGGGGCTGAGGACGATCCCCGCGAACGCGAACACCCCTGCCGCGATGGGCAGGGCTATTGCGTTGTATCCGACAGCCCAGCCCAGGTTTTGGCGCATCTTCCGCAGGGTTCCTTTGCCGATGCGCAGGGCGATGGGCACGTCCAGCGGGTCCGAGCGCATCAGCACGACGTCGGCCGTTTCGATGGCCACGTCGGTGCCGGCACCGATGGCGATGCCAAGGTCAGCCTGGGCCAGGGCTGGGGCGTCGTTGACGCCGTCGCCGACCATGGCGACTTTCCTGCCCTCCTGTTGCAGTTCGGCAATCTTCGCTGATTTGTCCCCCGGGAGCACTTCCGCGATGACGGTGTCGATGCCGAGCTGGCCGGCGATCCTTTGGGCGGTGGCTTCGTTATCGCCCGTGAGCATGACGACTTCGATCCCGGCCTCGTGCAGGGCAGCTATCGCCGCCGGCGCGGTTTCCCGGGCGGCGTCCGCCAGGGCCACCACGGCCGCGGCACGGCCGTCGACGGCGACGAGCACGGCGGTCCGTCCGGTTCCTGCCAGCTCGCTGCGCACCGCAGCCAGCGGCCCCAGTTCGATGTTCTCGTCTGCCATGAGTTTTCGGTTGCCCACCAGGACCTTGCGCCCCCCTACGGTTGCGCCGGCCCCGTGGCCGGGAACGTTCAGGAAGTCGCTGGCGTCCACGGCGGCGGCGCCGTGTTCCTCGGCGTGCCGAACCACTGCCGCGGCGAGGGGATGTTCGGATTCCTTTTCCACGGCGGCGACCAGGGCCAGCAGTTCTCCTTGGTCAATGCCCTCAACGACGACGTCGGTGACTTCCGGTTCGCCCTTGGTGAGAGTTCCGGTCTTGTCCATCACGACAGTATCGATCCGGGCGGAAACCTCCAGGGCAGTGGCGTTCTTGAACAGTACGCCGCGTTTGGCCCCGAGGCCGGTTCCGACCATGATGGCTGTCGGTGTGGCCAGGCCCAGGGCGTCCGGGCAGGTGATGACGACGACGGTGATGGCGAACAGCAGCGCGGTTTGGACCCCCGCGCCGAGGGCGAGCCAGGCCGCGAACGTCACGGTTCCGCCGACCAGGGCGACCAGGACCAGCCAGAACGCGGCCCGGTCGGCCAGCCGCTGGCCGGGGGCCTTGGAGTTCTGGGCTTCCTGGACGAGGGCGACGATCTGGGCCAGGGCGGTGTCGGCCCCGACCTTGGTGGCCCGGACCCTCAGGGTGCCGCTGGTGTTGATGGACGCGCCAATCACCTCGGAGCCGGTGGTCTTGGCGACCGGGAGGCTCTCCCCGGTGACCATGGACTCATCAACCTCCGATTGGCCCTCTTCGACCTGCCCGTCGACGGGGATTTTGGATCCTGGCCGGATCAGCAGCAGGTCCCCCACCAGGACTTCGGAGGTGGGGATCTCCACTGTCCCGCCCTCGCGGATGACGACCGCGACCGGAGGTGCGAGTTCGAGCAGGGTCCGGATGGCCTCATTCGCCCCGCCGCGGGCGCGCATTTCAAACCAATGGCCCAGCAGCACGAAGGCGGCCAGGACGGTGGCGGCTTCGTAGAACACTTCCCCGCCGCCGGTGAGTGTAACCCACACGCTGTAGAGCCAGCCGGTGCCGACGGCAATCGCGACCAGGACCATCATGTCCAGGGTGCGGGCCTTCAGTGCCCGGTAGGCGCCGTCGAAGAAGATCCAGGCGGAGTAAAAGATGACGGGCAGGGACAGGATCAGGGCCATGACGTCATCGCGGAGCCCGAACGGTGTCGGGGCGGTGAAGCCGAGCATGTCCCGGCCCATCGGGGACCAGAGCGTCACACCGATGGACAGGACGGCGGCCACCAGGAACCGGTTGCGCATGTCCCTGACCATGTCATCCATCGACATCCCGGCGTGGTGTCCGCCGTGGCCCATCATCTCCTGCGGGGTTCCGTGCATCGCCCCGTGGCCGGCGGGGCCGTGGCCTGCATGTTCGCCGGCCGCCGGATGGGCATGCCCGGCACCCTGGGTCCTGGCCGGGGCGTGCAGGGGCTCGTCCATGGGGTAGCACACGTGATCCGGGACCGATTCGCCCCGGCAGTGGTATCCGCAGTCCCGGACCCATCCGGAGATCTGCTTCACGGACGTCAGTGACGGGTCGAACTTCACGGTGGCGGTCTGGGCGACGGGGTTCGCATCGACGGCGGTGACTCCGGGCCGCTGCAGCAGCACGCGTTCAATGACCGCTTTGGAGGTCGCCCAGTGCAGGCCCCGCACCTCCACGACGGTGCTCTTCAAAGGAGCGTCTACTGCTCCGCCGGCGGTGGCCTTCCTGTCAGCAGTCATCGCGGGTCCTTTCGCAGGGTTGTCCGGGAAGGCAGCGGGCGTTTCACCCGTTGCCGGACCTTCACCGCGTGGGAGCAATGCACCACTGCCCTACCGTTCACTATCGTCCTTGGCGCCGGGAAGCGTCAGAGTCTTTGGTCCCCGGCGTCCGGGGCTGTTCGGCGGGCGGCACATTCATCGCGTCCCGGATCACCGGGCGAGCTGGCGCAGGTGGCAGTGCTGGATCAATTCCACGGCTTCGTCGATGTCGTCGGTGCACCGCAGCAGGCGGATGTCCTGGGCTGCAATGAATCCCTGGCTTTGGAGCTGCTCCCGGATCCAGTCGGTCAGTCCGGTCCAGTGCCTGGTCCCGATCAGGACGACGGGAAACTCGTGGATTTTGCCGGTCTGGACGAGGGTGAGGGCTTCAAAGAGTTCATCAAGTGTGCCGAACCCGCCGGGAAGGACAACAAAGGCCGAGGCGTAGCGGACGAACATGAGTTTTCGGGCGAAGAAGTACCGGAAAGTCATGGACACATCGACATAAGGGTTCAACACCTGTTCCCTCGGAAGTTCGATACCCAGTCCGACCGAGGTGCCGCCGGCTTCCGTGGCGCCGCGGTTGGCAGCTTCCATCAGTCCCGGCCCGCCCCCTGTAATCACGGCGAACCCGGCCTTTGCGCACCGGGCGCCCAAGGTCCGGGCCACCGCGTAGCGGGGATCCTGGGGGCCGGGGCGTGCTGATCCGAAGACGGCGACTGCTTTGCCGAGCCGGTGTGAGAGGAGGCTGAATCCGGCGTCGATTTCGGTGCTGATCCGTTCCATCCGGGCCGGGTCATCGGCCGGGTCGGCGAGGACTGCGAGCAGTTCTTCATCGGTCATTTTCATGCCGGTGCCGCTTCCGTGTGCATGCTGCAGTAGCGGTTGTGTTCCCCGGCTTCTTCGGCGGTGAGCCGGCCGTCTTCAATGGTGAGGACACGTTTGGCCGCGGTCCGCAGCCGCTGGTCGTGGCTGACGATGATGACGGCCCGATTTTCCCGGCAGGCCGTCCCGCACAGGAGCAGGGTCACGTCCTGGCCTGTTTTCGCGTCCAGGTTGGCGGTGGGTTCGTCGGCGAGGATCAGCCGCGGGTCGTTCGCCAGGGACCGTGCGATGGCCACGCGTTGCTTCTCGCCGCCGGAGAGGTCCCGGGGCAGGTTCCGCAGCCGGTGTCCGAGCTGGAGTTGTTCCAGCGCGGCCCGGGCTTTTGTCCGCGCCGCTTTCCTCGGTGTTCCCGCCGTGATCAGTGGCAGCATGACGTTTTCCTCGGCAGTCAGGGCCGAGAGCAGGTTAAAGGTCTGGAAGACGAAACCGAATTCGCGCAGCCGCAGCCGGGACAGTTGCGCAGGTGAAAGGTTGGAGGTGTCCTGCCCGGCAATGAGGATCCGGCCGCCGGAAGGGGACATGAGCGTGCCGATCATGGACAGCAGGGTTGTTTTCCCGGATCCGGAGGGGCCCATGACGAGCACGATGTCCCCGGGGTCAACGCTCAGGGACACGTGCTCCACCGCGGTCACGGCGGTGTGCCCGGACCCGAAGGTCTTGGACACGTCCTGGACGTCGACAATTCTCATGCCCGGAACACCTCCGCCGGGTCGATCCGTGACAGCCGGCGCACCGGCAGCAGTGAAGCCACCACGGCCATCACCAGTGTGACCGCGAGGATCCAGGCGGCGTCCAGCCAGCGGATTTCCGTGATGAACTCCGGGACATAGATTCCCGCGGCCCCGCTGACGGCCAAGGCAAGGCCTGCCCCGACGAGGTACCCGAGCACGGCGGCGGTGATGGCCTGTTCGATCACAACGGTGTAGAGCTGGCGGTTGCTTACCCCGATCGCTTTCAGGACACCGTATTCGCGCGCTTTTTCGATGGTTGAGGTGAAGATGGTCAGGCCGATCACGGTCATGCCCACGGCAATCCCGATTAAGAGCAGCACCAGGATGATGGGCAGGAAGGTGTCCCGGACGATGTTTGTGTTGTTCTCCACGAACCTGTCCTTGGTGATCGCGTCCACCGCGGGGTCCGCTTCGATCCGGGATGCGACCGCGCCGGCGTCGGTGCCGTCCTTGACGGTGACAAGGAAGAAGTTGGTGGCTCCGGGGAGCTGCAGGATCCTTTCGGCGTCTTCCTTGGTGGTGAACGCGAAGGAGAAGCTGAGGATGTATCCGCCCTCGGAGTAGCCGGCGACCTTCAGCGTCCTGCCTGCGACGGGGATGGTGTCCCCGATCCTGATGTCCTGGCTGCGCCCTACCACCCGGTCGATGATGATTTCGCCCTTATCGGGCACGGTTTTGCCCTCGACCACCCGGGCGGGTGCGCCGACATTATTCTCCGTGTCATCGGCAATGACGTAGAGGTTGATGTCCTTGCCGTTATGCGCGAACGCCACCCGGCGGCCGCTGAAGGGCTTGGCGCTGGCGACACCGTCAACCCCGCTCAGGAAATCCCTGACGGTCAGGGGCAGCACGGAGGGGGTGTGGAACATGTCCGTCGCGCCCGTCTGGGTGATCCAATAATCGGCAGGGACAGTGCGGATGTACTCACCGATCTTGTTGCTCCAGCCCTGATACAGGCCCTGGATGCTCATGATCAGCAGCACGCTGAACGCGACCCCGCCCACGCTGATCAGCAGCCGGGTTTTCTCCTGGACGAGGTTCTTTACCGCCAAGAACAGCATGATGCCACCCTTCAGGCCGTCGTTGCCCGCATGGCTGTCACGGGCCTTCCTGCAACTTCTGCCCGGTCCCGGCACGGCCCCGACCGGACCGGGGGACGAAGCCGGGGACCTCCCGGCGGTACGCGGCATAGGCTTCGCCGAACTCGGCCTCCATCATCCGCTCCTCCTTCCGGGCCAGGCGAAGGTACACGATGACCAGGACCGGGAACATCAGCAGTGTCAGCAGCGTGGGCCACTGCAGCAGGAATCCGGCCATGATCGTCAAAAACCCCATGTACTGCGGATGCCGCACCTTTGCGTAGGGGCCCGACGTGGCCAGCCGGTGCTCGCGCTGCGCGGCGAACAGGACCTGCCAGGACAGGTAAAGCAACATGAAACCGGCTGCGATCAGCACATTGCTGAGGAGGTGCAGCGGGCTCAGATGTGGGTCCCCCTGCCAGCCCGTGAGGTCCTGCCACAAATGACCCGTGTTATGGCTCAGCAGGTCCAGGCCCGGGACCCGGTTCCCCAGCCAGCCCGACAGCAGATAGATGGTCAGGGGAAAACCGTACATCTCGGTAAAGAGCGCCACGATGAAAGCAGAGAAACCGCCCAGGGCGCGCCAGTCCAGCTTCGTCCTGGGCCGGACAAAACTGAACGCGAAAATGATGAACACGGCCGAATTGAGGATAACCAGCCACCACAGGTCATACCCGTAGTCAGTGGGCATGCCCGGCACCCCCTCCGGAGTGCGGCCGGCCCGCACCACGGCCAGCGCCACCATGACCGGCATGGCCGTGGCCGCCATGCATGAAGAGATGCATCGACATCATCAGCACCACCCACAGGTACGGCAACGCGTCCAGGACATGCAGCCAGTGGTTCGTGACCAGGTACACCGCGGTGGCCGCGATAAGGACCGTCAGCAGCCCCTGCGTCCAAGGCCCCGACGGCCTGGGTATGGGGAGCTGCGGCTCCGGGCTAGTGCTCATACCGGAAAGTATTGGCCGCACCACGGCACGGGGAAAGGGTCAAACGGCCCGAGGAAAACAGATGTTTCCTGGATGCCCCACGACCTGGCGCGCTCACACGAACCCGGACGTTCAGTGGCCGCCGGTATGCCCTCCGGAGTGATCCACGGTGGGCACCGGTCCGGGGGTTATGTCCGTCCCGGTGCTGCTGATCGCGGGACCTATGACAAACGCGGACAGGGAAAACATGGCGGCGAAAACCAGCAGTCCCAGCACCGGTGCGATCCAGCTGCCAAACCGCCGGTAAAGCCGGACCAGCAGGGGAACCGATGCCAGAAGCCCCAGCGCGCCGAAAAGTGCCGTGCCGCCGGACCCTGCCACCAGGGCAGTTCCGGCGAGCAGGCCGATGTGGTGCAGAACGTGCGGCAACAGCCCCATGATCAGGCCGACGGCGCCGACCACAGTGTGCCATAGCGCCTGGATCCTGCCCCGGATGCCCGGTCCGGCAGGAACCGCTCCGCCCCGCGCCCCCGCTCCCCGGTGCATGTGGTGGGAGGAATGGTCAGCGGTCACGGCTATCCTGCTCACCCCGGGCATCCCGGGAGCTGTGCCCGGACGGTGCAGAACCATCCAAGCCCGCCGCGATCCTGAACACTTCACCGCCTATGACTTATGCCCTTCAGGAGGTGCCTGCCACTGTTGCCCCCCAGTGTGATGCCAACCTCAAGTACACCGCAAGGGCCGAAACTCCCTACCCGCCCCGGCCGGCTGACCGGGGTGAAACGGAACCCGCCGCAGGCTCGTTGTACCGGACAGCGTCCTGCCATTGGGCCGATAGTCTTGAACATAAACGTTGTCCGCGAAGGAGGACCCATGACCGAGCCGGCCTGCGCCCCTGCGGTTGCCACGCTTCGCCGCGCAGGACTCCCCGCGGCTGTTCCGGCCCCGATGACCGGATCCTCGGCATGCGTGTTCTGACCACCGGCAGGTCCTCGGCCGCGTCCACCGCCGCTGCCCTCCTGCTTACCCTCTCCGCCTGCGTCCCAGGCGCTACACCCGGTAGTCCGGGCGCCGGCCCTGTCCCGGCAACCGCCACCGCCGGGCTGCCCAGCTCCCATGTCCACGGCCTGACCGTAAACCGCAAAACGGACCAGGTGCTGCTTGCCACCCATGAAGGCCTGTTTGACGTCACCAAACTACCGGGCACCAAAATTGGCGCCACCAACGATCTGATGGGCTTTACCGCCGCGGCTGACCAAGGTGTCTTCTACGCATCCGGACATCCCGGCCCCGGCTCCGATCTGCCCAACCCCATGGGCCTGATCAGGTCCGTCGATGGCGGCAAGACATGGGAACAGCTCTCCCGACAGGGCGAATCTGATTTTCACGCCCTCGCCGCCACCGCGTCCGGCATCGTCGCCTACGACGGGACGCTTCAAACCAGCCCGGACGGAAAAACCTGGACCCCGGCAAGGGCGGGCTTCGTTCCGGCCGTCCTTGCAGGCACCCCGGAGAGCGACACCGTTCTGGCCACCACCCGCGAAGGGCTCCAGCGCTCCACCGACGGCGGGAAAACCTGGGAACTAAACGCCACAGCCCCCATTGTCCAGTTCGTCGCCTTCGCCGGCGCCACGGAGGTCATCGGCGTCGAACCCGGCGGGACCGTGCATTACTCCGCCGACGCCGGAAGAACCTGGACACGCACCGGCCAAATCGAGGGTCAGGTCCAGGCAATGACAGCTGTAACCGGCGCTGAAGGCAAGCCACGGATCTGGGCCGCGACCGCCGAAAGGCTCGTCGTATCCACCGACGGCGGAGCCAGCTTCCGGGCCGCCGATTCCTCCTGAGCCGCCAGGCTCTGCCGGCTTCGTTGCCTTGAGGATGGCCAGCCGGCGCTGATGACCACGACTGCGCTAGGGGGTTTGGGGTGAGGGTAAACGGCCGGGAACGGCTGCTCTGAGCAGGGGGCGTGGCCTGGCGCCGAATAAGGGGAAGCCCCATCAGCCAGGCTGAAGGGGCTTCGACTGTTTTGATTCCGTTATGACGAACATCATCTCCCGAACTTGCGGGAATCCCGGCGCTTCCTGCCTCGTCACCGGCAGACCACCATGGATCAGATCCACGGCGTGTTCCAAGGTTCCCTGGTTGTTCGTTCCCGTCCTTCTTTCGAAGAACGTATAACTAGTTTCTCGCCTACTTTCCGGTACCGCAAGGGCAATTCCAGTGGATTTCGGGCGTTCCCGACGACACCTGCGCATCGCTCGAACGCAGGGATTCTGCTTGCAAGCGCCGCGCAAGTCCTTAAGCGCAGAACCTGCAGGTACCTTCGCGATCTCGCTAAGAGAAGGCCCGGACATTCTCATGTCCTGAACGACCCGGCGTCATCTGATGGTTACCTGCAGGCGATTTAAGTCTACGCCCGGACTGCGCCCTACAACAGGGCACGGTCCGCATCGCATCCCGCGGGAACTGCATCTTTGTGCCGGCTGGAAGGGGCATGTCCATTGGGACCAGTGAAGGGAAGCTCCGGGGAGGTCACGCCTTGGAGTGGACCACCAGAACAGGACATTGTGCGTGGTTGACGACCTGCGTCGAAACCGAGCCCAGGTGCAACCCGGGAAAACCGCCATGACCCCGGGAACCGACGACGATAAGGTCCGCGTCCTTGGCGGCGTCGAGTATTGCCGAAGCGGGTGAATTGGTATTGACGAGGTGTCCTGCGGCGGTCACGCCTCCGTCTGCAGCGGTCTTCAGCGCCTCACCCTGAAGCGTCCGCGCGGCTTGCTCTGGAGACTCTTCGGCGGCAATTTCGCCTGCCGCCGTTTCCAGGACAGCCGGATACCACGCCAACGGAGCCTTGTTCCAGGCTGTGACGAGGCGGAGCTGGCCGTGGCGCTGGCGGGCCTCATCCATGGCCCAGTCCAGTGCTGCCCGGGAATGCCCGGAACCGTCAAAACCAACAATAATCAAGAACGAACCGGTGCTGGTCACTTGTCTTTCCTTTCGATCGCCTCGCCGGGCCCTACCGCAATCAGGGTTACGCTTCTGTCTCGAGGCATCGCTTAGAAGCCTGTCGGTTCGGTTTCGAGCTCAGGTTCGCTGGGCAGGTGTTCATGGTGGAGCGGCCGCAGCGCTGTTGTTTGCGGGAACCACAGCAATGCGTCGTAGCGGTGGCCCATGGCCGTGGGGACGTAGTTGCCTTTCTCACGGTCGGGGTTGTAGACAACCCCGATGGCGCGGTGGCCGCGCCAGGAGGAGAGCCAGTGGCCCGCCCGGTCCGGTCCGAACACGAGAGTGGACGGGCTTTCGAGTGCCGCGTGGAGGAGGTCTTCGTGGCTTCCGCGTACGGCTGCCGGGACGTTCATGACCTCTTCCGGGAGACCCCAGGCCGGCGCGGCAGTGACGGATCCCCCATAGGACGCGAAGCCGACAAGGACTACTGATCCGTGATGGCGCAGGCGCATGAGTTGGCCGATGTTGACCATGCCGTCCAGCGCCATATCCGTTGCCCTGGCGTCGCCTATATGCGTGTTGTGCGCCCAGACCAGTCCCTTGGAGCCGGGGCCGTGGTGGCGTGCCAGCCGGTCTATGGTGTCGCTCATGTGGTGGTCCCGGATGTTCCAGGATTGCCGGTCACCGCGGATCATGGTCCGGTAGTAGCGTTCGGCGTTTGCCGCCACGATGGCGTTCTGCACTGCGTCAAAAGCTGCAGCATCGTCCTCCACCCGGCCGAAGGTCTGCCGGTGCACCTCGGCCAGAAGCATCACCACGTCCGCCTCGCAGGATCGTGGTACCAGGCGGGTGTCCGAGGCATACCGCTGGGGGTCTTCCCGGAACGGTACAAAGCACTGCCAGGCCTTCATTGCTGCCGGCATGGCCTCGGGTGCGTTGGCGTTGAGCCAGCCGAAGATTTCCCTCAGGGAATCCCAGAGGGAATAGACATCCAGTCCGTAGAAGCCGGTGCGCTGTTCTTCCGGTCGGGCCAGATTCCATTCGCGTAGCCAGGTGAGGAACTCTGCCACTTCCTGGTTTGCCCACATCCAGGTGGGCCACCGCTCGAAGCCGGCCAATAGTTGCCGGGCATCGAGGTTCTGGTCGGTTTGGCCGCGGACCCAGCGGTTGACGCGCCAACAGTCCGGCCAGTCGCCCTCCACCCCAATCCAGCTGAATTGGTGTTCCTCGATGAGACGACGGCTGAGGGCTGCCCGCCACTGGTAATACTCCTGCGTGCCGTGTGAAGCCTCGCCCAGGCAGACGAAGCGTGCCCGGGCACATAAATCCACCAGGCCGTCCAGGTGTCGGGAAGCCGTTTGCAGCGGCCTGGCCAGGGCCCGGATCTCGTCCAGTTCCAGCCCGTGGGGATGGTGCCGGTCCCCGGTCCCGCGGTTCACAACATCATCCCTCGCACGTCATTGGACTGTTTCCCTGGCAAGCCGGCTGCTTCCCGGGTGCATCGGGATCCGCAGGACAGACGGGCGGATCAGCAGCCGGGCGGATCAGCGCGCTTTCGCTTGGCCGGTACCGCGGCCAAGCAAGATCCCCACGGCGAGCATGACGACTCCCAGAACGACGTGGAGCCAGTTATCTGCCGTGTTCACTGGGATGAAGTTGGCAGACGACGCCTGGTCAATCAGCAGCCCGTAGAGCCAGATCACCAGATAGAGGGCGCCCGCACCGATGAGGTAGTACTTCGACTGGAGTGCGGACCTGCCCATGAGCAGGCCGGCGGCTCCGAAGAGCAGGTGAACAATGTTGTGCAGGATGGACACCTGGAAAATGCCGAGGAGCATCGCGCCGGACTCAGTGCCGGCAAAGGTCATTTCCGCATAGTTCGTGGTGACCCCGGGGATGAAACCGAGGACGCCCACCAGAGCGAAAACTGCTCCAGCGCCCAGGGCTGTGATTTCGAGGGGCGTGCGGTGGTGGCGTGCGCCGATTCCCGGATGTGCTGATGATGCCGACATGGCTTTCTTCCTTGTTTGAAGGGGTGGAATCTTTGGTGCTCGAGTGCGGCCGCCAGCGGGGAGTGGTGCAGCGCCACGCTGGTTATGCTTCCAGCTTCAAGCTACGGTTGCCTGGCTTTCAGAGGCTTAAGTCCTTAGGTCAGTGAAGGTTAGGGATGAAGTGCGAAAACCGCTATTTTCCGGGCTCCGGGCATGAACGCAGACCGTGTGCGAAGGCTCCCGGGAGGAGGGTCTTTTGTCCCTATCTGGACCACATCCGCAGGTGTTAACTGGATTGACACCGGCCCCTCACGCGGCCCTTTGCCTGCATGGAATCTGGAGAACCCGTCATGTCTGATCTGCTCAAATGGTCCCCTTTTGCATCGACCCGGTGGACCTCCCCCTTCAACACCGTATTGCGATCCCCGGCCGAGCTGCTGGACTCCGTAGAGCGCATGTTCGACTCGGCAACAGGCCCCGCCCCCATCCGGGTCGAAGAGTTCGTCGACGGTAAAACGCTTGTGGTGCGTGCTGAGATGCCCGGCGTCGATCCGGACAAAGACGTCGAAGTGACCATGGACGACGGGTTCCTGCGGATTCGCGCCGAGCGCCAGGAAAAAGAAGAGCACAAGGACAAAGGACGCTACCGGTCGGAGTTCCGCTACGGGTCATTCAGCCGGAACATCCCGCTCCCTGAAGGGGTTAAGGAAGAAGACATCAAGGCCACCTACGTCAACGGGGTCCTGGAAGTCCGTGCCCCGCTGCCCGAGCAGGGCCTGCCCGCGGAGCCGAAGAAGCTCCCCATCACCCGCGGGTAACCTGGCAGCGCCCCACAACCACACCGGCACCACCGTTGTGCCCCGCAAAATCACCGCCGAGCTTTGCGGGGTCGTCGGCCAGCCGCTTCCCAGGATTCCCACGGCTGACACCAGGAAGCTTCTGAGCTGAGTGAGGTGTCCGAAGGAGCTGCTATGAGAGAACAGCATCCCCCGACGCTGCGGTTTCTCGGCGCAGCCGACACAGTGACAGGTTCCAGATACCTGATCCGGTCGCAAGGCCACCGGGTCCTTGTAGAGTGCGGCCTGTTCCAGGGCTATAAACACCTTCGCGACCGTAACCGCGTACCTTTCCAGGTCAGTCCCGCGAACATCGATGCCGTTGTCCTCACCCATGCCCATCTGGATCACAGCGGATACATCCCTGCACTGGTGCGCGACGGATTCCACGGCCCCGTCTATGCCACACCGGGCACGGCCGAACTGTGCAAGCTGCTGCTTCCCGACAGCGGATACCTCCAGGAAGAGGAAGCCCGCTACGCAGACCACAGGGCATCATCAACCCATCACCCTCCCGTGCCCCTCTACACAGCCCAGGACGCCGTCCGATCGCTCGACAGTTTCAAAACCCGGGACTTCGACTCTCCGTTCCCCCTGCCCGGGGGCATTGAAGCAACGTTCCTTCCTGCCGGCCACATCCTCGGCGCGGCCCAGGTGCACCTCCAACTTGCCGGCCGGACTATCCACTTCACTGGAGACCTGGGGCGGGCCGATGACCCCCTGATGTACGCGCCGAGAGCGCTGGGGCGCGTCAATGTACTGGTCACCGAATCCACCTACGGCAACCGGACACACCCGCAGGGCAACCCGGAAACTGAACTCGGCGACATCATCACCCGGGTGGCCAAGCGAAACGGCGTCATCATGATCGCCGCGTTCGCCGTCGGCCGGGCCGAAACGGTCCTGCTGCACCTGTCGCGGCTTCTCGCCAAACATGCGATCCCCTCCATCCCCGTCTACCTCAACAGCCCAATGGCAATCGACGCATCCGGCATGTATCAGCGCCATCGCGAAGAACACAGGCTCAAGCAGGACGAATTCGAAGCCATGTACAAAGTGGCCACCCCCGTCCGCAGCCCCGACGAGTCAAAACTGCTCAACCTGCGCGGCGGACCCATAATCATCATCTCCGCCAGCGGCATGCTCACCGGCGGCAGGATCCTGCACCACCTCACGGCCTACGGGCCGGACCGGCGCAACGCCATTATCCTCAGCGGATACCAGGCCGGTGGAACACGGGGCGCATCACTCGCCGCAGGCGAAAAATGCCTCCGGATCTACGGACAGGACGTCAGGATCGAAGCAGAAGTCATCCAGATGGAAGGACTATCCGCCCACGCCGACTCCAGCGAACTGATCCAATGGATGAGGACCGCCCCTCAGGCCCCGTCGATGACCTACGTCACGCATGGAGAGCCGGACGCCTCCGACGCCCTCCGGGCCCGCATCAAACGCCAACTGGGATGGAAAGCCCGCATTCCCGAGCACCTGGAAGCCATCTCACTCGAAAACCCGCGCTGAAGAAAACGCGTTCAAGGGGCTGCCGGGACCTGGCCCCGTCATGCCACCTTCTCCTGCCGATTGGCACGGGGTTCCACTCCTTCAAAGTAGCCGCCCTTGAAGAAGAGGAGCGGCTCGGCGCCGTCCCGCGCCCCCAGTGCGCGGACAGCACCCACCACAATGGTGTGGTCGCCGCCGTCGTACTCCTCATGCAGTTCGCAGTCCACCCAGGCGAGCGCCTGGTCCAGTACGGGATTGCCCAGGGGTGACGCAGAGTAGTTGACGCCGGCGTATTTGTCGGTGCCGGAGCGGGCAAACCGGGCTGCCAGGTGCTGGTGTTCCGCGGGCAGGATGTTCACGGTGAACCGGCCCGCGTCGCGCAGCCGCGGCCAGGTGCTGGAGCTTCGTGCAGGGCTGAAGGTGACCAGGGCGGGGTCCAGGGAGAGCGACGAAAACGACTGGCAGGTGAAGCCAACGGGGCCGTTGTCCGTGGCGGCGGTGATGACGGTCAGTCCGGAGGCGAAATGGCCCAGGACGTGGCGCAGGCGCTGCGGCGTGAGGTCAAAGTGTTCCGTCATTGTTCTTTCCTTTCGAGGCCGGTGGTTCAAACCAACCACCCGTAAGCGTGCTGTTCAATCGGGGGTGAAACGCACTGACTCCCTGGGCAATACGTGGTCACGGCCCGAAGCATGACGTAACGAAAAGGGGGGTCAAAGGCTTGGCACCGAAGCCGGCGGCGTAGCGGGTCCGAACCATCTGGCCAGCGCCTCCCTGAGGCCGGCTTCGCTTCCGCCACCCACCCAGGCCACATGCCCGTCCGGCCGGACGAGGACTGCGGCAGGCGCCGGAACCTCCCCGAGCGCGGGCAGCTTCCATGCCCCGCCGTACTCGGCATCCACCAGCTTCACCCGTGGCGGCCGCGGAAGATTGTCGAAGGCGCCCGGCACCCCGAAGTTCAGGAGCACGGGCCGGGCGTCATGCAGCAGCGAATAGACCGTGCGGGGTCCTTCCCGGGCGGCGAGCTCGACGTCGGGCATCCGCCGCCCGAGCAGCGGGTGTCCCTCGCCGACGTCGTAGTGAACGTCCAGGCCGGACTGCATTGCCGCGAAACGCCGGCGCGGTTCCTCCATGCCCAGGAGCTCGGCAACAACTTCCCCTGCCGCCTCGATCCGCGGGTCCGGGCGGCGCAGTGCGCTCTGCGCCATGGTGTTGCGCAGCACGCGGGCAGCCACCGGGTGGCGCTCGGCATGGTAGGTATCCAGGAGCCCGTCCGGGGCTGTTCCATGGACCACCTGCCCCAGCTTCCAGCCCAGGTTCACCGCGTCCTGCACCCCGATGTTCAGGCCCTGCCCGCCGTCCGGGGCATGCACGTGCGCCGCGTCGCCCGCGAGGAGGATCCGACCCGAACGGTAGGCAGCGGCCTGGCGCGTCATGTCCGTGAACCGGGAAATCCAGGTGGGGCTGTGGGCCCCGTAGTCCGTGCCGCAGGCGGCAATCAGGGCCGCGCTGAGATCAGCCAGCGTGGGTTCCGTAGCGGGACCCACGTGTTCCTCGGTCACCATCACCCCCACCGGCCCGCTGTCCGCGTAAACCACCTTGCCGTCCACGATCTTGTACTCCCGCCGGCCAAAGGAGTGGATGCCAAAAGCGTTCCGGTGCACGCCGAACTCCGGCTGGCCTGTCATCTCCACCTCGGCAATCAGCGCACTGGTGGTGGGCTCCCAGCCGGGGAACCCGATGCCCGCAGCCTTACGGACGAGGCTCCTGCCGCCGTCGCACCCCACCACGTAGTCCCCCCGCAGCGTCCTGCCGTCCTTGAGGTGGAGGCCGACGCCGGTGCCATCCTGCGCCAGGCCGGTCACCTCGCATCCGCGGTAGAACGTTACGGCCAGCTCCGCCACCCAGCCGGCCAGGATGCGTTCGATGTGGTTCTGCCACAGGCCCAGCCCGTAGGGATGGCGGGTGGGAAAGTCGCTGATGTCCAGGCGGGTGCCGGCGAAGCCCGCCACCTGGGCCACCTGGCCCTCCGCGAGGAACCTCCCCGCGATGCCTCGCTGGTCCAGGACTTCAAGGGTCCGCGCATGAAGCCCGCCCGCCCGCGCTCCGGCGAGGTCCTGGTTGGGGCGCCGCTCCACAACGGCCACATCAACCTCCGCCAGCGCCAACTCCCCTGCCAGCATCAGCCCCGTCGGGCCGCCGCCCACAATCACTACCGCATGCCCTGTCATTCCGCTTGCTCCAGTTCTCCCGGTTTCCGGCCCTGCGATTATCCGGCCGCGCCCGGGCCTTGCCGCAAGCCCCACCTGCGGGGATACAGTGGAAATGGAAGGTGTGCACAGGCCTCCGCGCGGGCCGGCCGCCCGTTGCGTCCAAATCGGTCCCGGGAGCACCCGTTCAGGGGACCCATATGGGTCTAGTGTTGGGCGGGTCGGCATTTGCCGCGAATAGCCCTCAGGGAGGGTGCATGAACTCCAGACAGTCCAGCTCCGAGCAATTTATGCAGTACTTGGAAAGCGTTGGGGGCTCGGAGGCGGACGTCGCCGGAGCGTCGTACGTGGTCAGCGACGGGGACACCGTGGAGAACGTGGTTTCAGCGCTGCGGATGGAACAACAGCAGCATGGCAGCACCGCCAAGGACCCGTCCGTCCTCCATGCCTTGGCGCAGGTGATGGTCAGCAGGCGCGATGAGCGGGATCCAGGCCACCATGCCGGAGCCTCCCAGCCCGGGGAGTACCAGCTGGACATCCATCTCAGCGCTGGAAACAACACCCGCGAAAGCATCCCGGAAACTGACATCGAAGCCGCCAAGGCCTGGGCACGCAAACGGATCGAAGCCCAAGGCGCCGAGTTTGGGGCCATCTACTTCCCGGCGGGCGGAAGCGGCGCATCAGGCACGGGAGCCTTGGTGTCCAGTTACGACCGTTCCGTGGGCTGGTACCGCTAGCCGGATTCCCCGCGCTGATGTCCGCCAGCAGCCAAGAGGGCATCCAGCTGGGCGGACTGGTGTGCCTGGAAGGCCTTGTCGGCGCTCACGTTCGTGCTGGCCAGCAGCGGTATGTCCAGGCTGGCGTTGCAGCCCCGGCAGCGGATCTCGTCCGTCCACACCCAGCTGTAAGCCGCATGCAATTCCCGCACCCTCTGCATCGCTGAGGTGATTGCTTCCGTCTTGGCCGCAAAGTGCGCTGCGTCCTCATTGCTGAGGCTTGTACCAATCTCGATGTCGATGCTCATCGTGCCTCTTCTCCGTTGTCCCGGATGGTGCTGTCGACAGTAACGGGCGATGCGCCGGGACGGAACGATTGGAAGGTCACGGTTGGCTAACCTTCTGATGCACAGCCGCGCATCAGGAACCGAAGAGAGCGGGAGGGCCCGGAAACGGCTCCGCAGCACCGGGCACAGCTAAAGCGCCGGTAACGCGGACCGGCCGCCCGGCTACCAGGCCTGGTGTTCGCGGGTGAGGCCGAAGGGGACTGCCTCGCTGAGGGCAACAGTGAACTTGTCGACGCCGAGGCGTGTGACCAGGATGCCGTGGCGCTTGCCGGCGAGTGCCTGGGCCTTGGCGGCCGTCACGGCGGCGTCGAGCTCAGCGTCCATGCTGTGGCGGTCGGCGACGGTCAGGGTGAGGGGGAAGTTCATGGGTCTAGCCTTTGTAGGTCGAGGGACGGGGGGTGAACAGGCACCTGCGCTCCCCAAGGCTGCAGACGAAGCGGGCATCGGTGTGCCCCGCCCAATGTTTCCCGAACGTTAAACTGCCAGCAACTTTAGATAAAAGCCGCAGGTCAGAGAGGGATATGGCTTTCCGTGGGCCTGCAACAGTCATCGGGCTCCAAGCGGTTGAATTAGAGTTGGACAGGAGTGGGCGCTGTTTCCGGACGGTTCCCATGCCCCTGAACAACCGCCAGGCGCAGAACCAAGCAACCAGCGCAGCACCATACGCGTGCCACAACCTGACAAGGATCCCGCCATTTCCACGGACGCTTTCTTCGGCAGACTCACCCGGATCCGCAATGTCATCCTTCCCGCACCCGCCCGGGCGCGGCTGAACACCGGGCGCGGACTGCTGGGCGGATTCATCGTTGTGCACATGGTCTTCCTGGTCTTCGCCGCCTCGGTGTCCCTGCGCGGCGAAGCCTTCAGCGACACCTTCATCTACCGCGACTGGGCCATGGCAGGCTTCAACGACGCCAACCTGACCGGCGGCCCCAGCCCCTGGGTCTACCCCATCCTGGCGCTGATCCCCATGGCCATCGCGGGCATCGCCGGCCCCGGACCGTTCTTTTTCCTGTGGGTGCTGATGACCACGCTGCTCAACGGCTGGGCCCTGCTGAAGCTCACCAACCGCGGCCGCGACCGCAACGCGATCCCCGCCGCCTGGTGGTGGCTGGTCTTCACATTGCTGATGGGCTGGCTCGGCTTCGCCCGCGTGGACGGGCTCACCGCCCCGCTGGTCCTGGTCGCCCTCGCATACGGCGTGGGCCGGCCGTTCATCGCCTCCGTCCTGCTGGCCATCGGCACCTGGGTCAAGGTGTGGCCGGCAGCGGTCATGCTGGCCCTGTTCGCGGTCGTCCGGAACCGGATCCTGGTGGTCCTGGCAGGCATAACGACGACGGCGGGCGTGGTTGCGCTGGCCGCTGCGGTGGGCAGCGTCCCCAAGCTTTTGAACTTCCTCACCCAGCAGGGTGACCGCGGCATGCAGCTTGAGGCCACCTTCACCACGCCCTGGCTCTGGCTGTCCGTCCTAAACGTGGGCGGTTCCCGGATGTACATGAACACGGACATCAACTCCATGCAGGTGGACGGCCCCGGCACGGCGCTGATGTCAGTGCTGATGCAGCCCCTCCTGGTCCTGGCGGCACTGCTGGTGGCGGCCCTGACGTTCTGGGCGCTCCATAACGGAAAAGTCAGCGGCGGCGTGGACCGCACTGAACTGCTCCTGGCCGGCGCCCTTACGCTGGCCACCGCGTTCGTTGTCTTCAACAAGGTAGGCTCCCCGCAGTTCATGGTGTGGCTCGCCCCCGCTGTCGCCGTCGGTTTGGCCCACAGCTGGCGGGAATGGCGCGTCCCTGCCACCATGCTGATCGTTATCGCCGTGGCCACGTACTTCATCTACCCGCTCTTCTACGACGCCCTGAGCCACAACAACCCCTGGATGGCGCTGGTGCTGACCATCCGCAACGTCCTCCTGGTGGTCCTGTTCCTGTGGAGCGTCCGCCGCCTCTACCTGCTGGGTAAGAAGACGCCCGCAGCGGCTCCCGCGCTGAAGGAGTCCTGACATTTCCGCGAAGTTCTTTGACCGGCTGGTGACCGTCCGCACCAAAGTCCTCCCCGCCAAGGTGGTGGACTGGTTCGCCCGCCCGTCCTCCGTGTGGTGGGGCTTCGCCGTCGTCCATCTCTATTTCCTGGGCTGGATGGCGTCCTTCTTCCTGCACGGCGATACGTTCAGCGACACCGAGCAGTACCGCCAGTGGGCCGTGGACGGCTACAACCCGCAGGACCTGGACGGGAAGATCAGCCCCTGGGTCTACCCGGTACTGGCGCAGCTCCCCATCTTCCTCGCCAACATCGCGGGACCGGACCTGTACCTCCTCGTCTGGTTCCTGATCATCACAGCCCTCAACGCCGTCGGGCTTGCCTTCCTCACCCGCGGACCGCGGAAGGCGGGCGGCATTGCGCCCGCCTGGTGGTGGCTGTTCTTCACCGTCTTCATGGGCTACCTCAGCTTCGCGCGGGTGGAAGGCATCACCGCGCCGATCGTGCTGATCGCGCTGCTGTACGCGGCGCAGCGTCCGGTGGTGGCCGGCATCCTGCTCAGCGTCGCCACCTGGATCAAGGTATGGCCCGCGGCTGTGCTGGTACCCATCGTGATAGCCAGCCGGAAGCGGGTCCAGGTGGTCCTCTCAGGCGTCGCCGTGACCGCCGTCGTTGCGCTGGGAACGTGGATGTCCGGCGGCCTCCGGCACATCATGGACTTCCTCCTGAACCAGGGCGAGCGCGGCATGCAGCTTGAAGCCACCTTCTCCACTCCGTGGGTGTGGCTGAGCGTCTTCAACATCGCCGGTTCCAGGATGGCGGACAACACCGCCATCAACTCCACCGAGGTCTACGGCCCGGGCGCGGGGACTGCGGCTTTCCTGATGCAGCCGCTGCTGATCCTGGCCGCGGTGGTGGCCGCCGTCCTGCTGGTGCGGGCCCTGAACCGCGGCGCCGAACGGGAGGAGCTGTTCCTTGAGGGTTCCCTCATGATGGTCACGGCGTTCATCGTGTTCAACAAGGTGGGTTCGCCGCAGTTCATCATCTGGCTGGCGCCGGTGATCATCGCCGGGCTTACCCACGACTGGAACAGGTGGAAGGTCCCGGCAGCTCTGCTCATGGGCATCGCCATGACCACGTTCGTGATCTATCCCCTGTTCTACACCCCGCTGATCCACGCCCACCCGGTGATGGCGGCCATCCTCACCACGCGCAATGTGCTCCTGGTGGTGCTGCTGTGGTGGTCGGTGAAGCGGACTGCCGAGCTGGGGCGGAAATCCCCTGCCGCGGTGCCTGCCGGCGCCTAGTTGCCGGCCTGGCTCCCCGGCAGCAGGTAGCGCGCAAACCATTCCCTGGCGAGGGTTGCGGCCTGGGTGAGCGTTCCGGGTTCTTCGAACAGGTGGGTTGCCCCCGGGACCACTTCCAGCCGGACCGGCGCCCGCATCCGGTCCATTGCCTGGCGGTTCAGGGCCAGGACCTGGGTGTCGGCGCCCCCTACCACCAGCAGGGTGGGTGCGCGCACCGCCGCCAGCCGCGGCCCGGCGAGGTCCGGGCGGCCGCCGCGGGAAACGACGGCGTCCACTTCCGTGTCAGGGTCGGCTGCCGCCCACAAGGCGGCACCCGCGCCGGTGCTGGCGCCGAAGTAGCCCACCTTGCATCCCGCTGTGTCACTCCTGCCGTTCAGCCAGCGGGTTGCCGCGGCCAGCCGCTCCGCCAGCAGGGCGATGTCGAAGACATTCCCGCGGTCCATCTCCTCGGCCGGGGTGAGCAGGTCCAGCAGCAGTGTGCCCAGGCCCGCCCCCTGCAGGACTGAGGCAACGTAGCGGTTGCGGGGGCTGTGCCGGCTGCTCCCGCTGCCGTGGGCGAACACCACCACTGCATTGCAGGGTTCCGGGAGGTGCAGATCGCCGTGGAGCGCCACCCCGTCCACCGCGATCTCCACATCCTGGTCGGTGCCCGCAGCCCCAGCCCCGGCGAGGCGTTCCCGCAGCGCGGCGGCATCGAGCAGCTGCACCACCTCTTCGTCGGTGGTGGGCGAGAAGTCGCGGTAGTAGTACCCCACGGCCTGGAAGTTCCGGGCGCTGATCAGGGAATAGACCTGGTCCGGCTCGGACAGTGTTCCCATCGCGTCCGCCGGGGCCACAGGAACTGCCAGGATCACCTTTGCGGCGCCCAGGTGGCGTGCAACCTGGCAGGCAACACGCGCCGTCGACCCCGTTGCGATGCCGTCGTCCACAACGATGGCAGTGCGCCCGGCAAGGTCCTTCCGGGGCCTCCCCTGGCGGTAGCGCTCCAGCCTGGACTCCAGCCGCACGCGCTCGCGCCGCTCAACGGCCTCAAGGTCATCCTCCGTGACTCCGGCGAGCGAGATGACGCGCTGGTTGAGGACCCGCGCGCCGCCTTCACCTATAGCTCCCATGGCTACTTCAGGCTGGAACGGAAGGCCGAGTTTCCGCACCACGATGACGTCCAGCGGCGCATTCAGGGCCTTCGCAACTTCGGCCGCCACCGGAACCCCTCCACGGGGCAGCCCCAGGACCAGCACATCTTCCGCCCGGAACCGTTCCAACATGAGCCCCAGTTTCCGGCCGGCGTCAACCCTGTCCAGGAATTCATACATCAGGCCACCCCTTCGCATGGAGCCCAGTTATCTGTTCCGGGAAAACCCTCCCCCGCAGGCCCGCTACTCTTCCTCAAACAGGACCTCCGCTGCGGCCGACCATGACAGCCTCAGGACAAAGTGGCCGTCTGCGGTGTTCCGGGCAATGACCGCCCCTGCCGTCCCTGCCAGTTTCACGCCGAACTCCACTTCGATGTGTTCAGGCCCGATTTCCCGCATGGCGTCCACGGCAGCGGCGGCAGCGGGGCGGACGGCAGCGAGCGCGTCCTCCAGCCGGCGGCCGGCGTCCAGGATCCCCTGCTCGTTCCGGCCGGGATGGTCCACACCGTAGCTGTTGTCATCCACCTCGACCAGGATTGTCCCGGACCCCACTTCATAGCGGACTACTTCAGTCATGGCGGGTGCCTCCAATCACGGGCGGGGAAGGACAGTTGCCGGGTCCCGGTGCGCTTCCAGTAGACACCTGCCCGGAGCGCAGCTGACAGTGCCGAAAGGCCCGGCCGGGCGGCGCCGGTCCGGGTGCCGGCCCTCTTTCCCGGGGGACTTTCTACCCTTGCCCGCATGGGCTGCGGGGCGTCGGATAGGAACATGACGGCAGGAACCGAACGGCCCATGCGCTGGCAGCGAATCCCCAAGGACGTTCAAGGCTTCCCTGTCCGGCCCAACCTGCAGGACTATGAAACCGCCTGCCGCCAGTTCTCCTGGGACGATGCCCGCCGGGCTCTTTCCGGGCTCCGGGGCGGCGGCCTGAACATAGCCCATGAAGCAGTGGACCGCCATGCCGCCGGGCCGCGGGCCCACCACGAGGCCTTGCGGTTCGTGCGCGCCGACGGATCCGCTCATTCCCTGACCTATCTGGAGCTTGCCGGCCAGACCAACCGTTTTGCCGCTGTGCTGCGGCAGCTGGGCATCGGCCGCGGGGAGCGGATCTTCTCGCTCACCGGCCGCAGCCCCGAGCTGTACGTTGCGGTGCTGGGCGCCCTCAAGAACGGAAGCGTCTTCTGCCCGTTGTTTTCCGCCTTCGGGCCGGAGCCCGTGAGGCAGCGCCTGCACCTGGGGCACGGGCGGGCGCTGGTCACCACCAGGGCTCTCTACCGCAAGAAAGTGGCCCAGATCCGGGATAGCCTCCCGGATCTCAAGCACGTCTTCCTCATTGACGCGGACGGCGCTCCGGAACCGGGGACCCTCGACCTCGAGGGGCTCCTGGCGGCCGCCCCGGCGGACAGCATCATGGCGCCCACCTCCGGCGAGGACATGGCGCTGCTGCACTTCACCAGCGGCACCACGGGCACCCCGAAAGGCGCCATCCATGTCCACGAGGCCGTCACCGCCCACTATGCGACGGGCCGGTTCGCGCTGGACCTGCACCCCGGCGACACCTACTGGTGCACAGCGGACCCCGGATGGGTCACGGGCACCTCCTACGGTGTCATCGCCCCGCTGGTGCACGGCGTCACCACAGTGGTGGACGAGGAGGAGATGGACGCGGACCGGTGGTACCGGATCCTCGCTGAGCAGCGCGTTACCGTCTGGTACACCGCGCCGACCGCCCTGCGCATGCTGATGAAAGCCGGCGCGGAGAGGGCCGCCGGGCACGATCTTTCGGCGCTGCGGTTCGTGGCCAGCGTGGGCGAGCCGCTCAACCCGGAAGTGGTGGTCTGGGGCCAGGAAGCGTTCGGCCTGCCCGTCCACGACAACTGGTGGCAGACGGAGACCGGCGGAATCATGATCGCCAACTTCGCGGCCACGGAAATCCGGCCCGGTTCCATGGGCCGGCCGCTGCCGGGAGTGGAGGCGGCGCTCGTCGCGCGGGACGGGGACGGCAAGCCGGTGGTCCGTGACGGCGACCCCGTGCTGGTCACGGAACCGGACACCATGGGGGAACTGGCGCTGCGCGCCGGCTGGCCATCAATGTTCAGGGGCTACCTCAATGAGGAGGAGCGCTACCGCAGGTGCTTCGCCGGAGGCTGGTACCTCACCGGGGACGTCGCAAAACGCGATGCGGACGGGTACTACTGGTTCGTTGGCCGCGGCGACGACGTCATCAAGTCCTCCGGCCACCTCATCGGTCCCTTCGAGGTGGAGAGCTCGCTGATGGAGCACCCGGCCGTGGCCCAGGCGGGGGTCATCGGCGTCCCGGACCCGGTGGCCGGCGAGGTGGTCAAGGCGTTTGTCGAGCTCAGGACCGGATGGGAGCCCTCCGAAGAGCTGCGCCTGGACATCATCGGTTTTGCGCGCAAGCGGCTCGGCGCCGCAGTTGCGCCGCGCATGGTGGACTTCACCGCGGCGCTGCCGAAAACCCGCAGCGGAAAGATCCTTCGGAGGCTCCTGAAGGCCCGCGAACTGGGGCTCCCCGAGGGGGACACATCCACCGTCGAAACCACCACGGAGGCACCATGACCGGCACACCGGAAAGGATCGGCGCGGACCGGGCCGGCACCGCGAGGCATCTCCTGCACCAGATGCTCCGGGTGCGCCGGCTGGAGGAAAAGTGCGTCGAACTCTACACCGAGGCGAAAATCCGGGGCTTCCTGCACGTCTACATCGGCGAGGAAGCCGTGGCTGCGGGCGTCCTGGACAACCTGGACGCAGGAGACGCCGTGGTGGCAACCTACCGGGAACACGGCCATGCACTGCTGCGGGGCGTGGCCGCCGGGGCCATCCTCGCCGAAATGTACGGCAACGTCCAGGGCTGCTGCCGCGGGCGGGGCGGCTCCATGCACCTGTTCGACGCCGCCACCCGCTTCTACGGCGGCAACGCGATCGTGGCGGGCGGGCTGCCCCTCGCCGTCGGCCTAGCGCTGGCGGACAAGATGGCCGGCCGCGCGCGCGTGACGGCCTGCTTCTTCGGCGAAGGGGCCGTGGCCGAGGGAGAATTCCACGAAAGCCTGAACCTGGCGGCACTGTGGCAGTTGCCCGTGCTCTTCTGCTGCGAGAACAACCTGTATGCGATGGGCACGGCACTGCGCCGCTCCGAGTCGCAGACGGACATTGCGCTGAAGGCTGCCGGCTACGAGCTCGCGGCCTGGGCAGTGGACGGGATGGACGTCCTCGCCGTCCATGAAGCCGCCCGCCGCGCCGTGGATGCCGTGCGGTCGGGCGCGGGTCCGCACTTCCTGGAGCTGCGGACCTACCGCTTCCGTGCCCACTCCATGTTTGATCCGGAGCGCTACCGGGAGAAGGCAGAGGTGGCGCACTGGATCGAGCGGGACCCCATCACCCTCCTGCGCAACGCCCTGGAGGCTGCGGGCCAGCTGAGCGAAGACCAGTTGGCAGGCATCCAGGGTGACGCCGACGCGGAGGTGGCGTCCGCCGTCGAGTTCGCCGAAGCCGGGACTCCGGAGCCGCTGGAGGACCTGGCCCGGTTTGTCTACAGCGAGCGGGGACCGGAATGAAAACCACCTACCGGGAAGCCATCAGGGCCGGGATCCGGGATGCCATGAACCGTGACCCCCGGGTGTTCCTCATGGGCGAGGACGTGGGCGCGTACGGCGGCTGCTTCGCCGTCAGCCTGGGACTGTTCGAGGAGTTCGGGCCGCAACGGATCCGCGACACTCCCCTGTCCGAATCCGGCTTCGTCGGTGCGGGCATCGGCGCGGCGCTGGGCGGCATGCGGCCCATCGTGGAGATCATGACCGTCAACTTCAGCCTGCTGGCCCTGGACCAGATCGTGAACAACGCGGCCACGCTCCTGCACATGTCCGGCGGGCAGTTCAACGTCCCGCTGGTGATCAGGATGACCACCGGCGCGGGACGCCAGCTGGGCGCCCAGCACTCGCACAGCCTGGAGGGCTGGTACGCCCACATTCCGGGCCTGCGCATTCTCGCGCCGGCCACCTTGGAGGATGCACGCGGCATGCTCTGGACCGCGCTGGAGGACCCGGACCCGGTGCTGATTTTCGAGCACGGGACGCTCTACAACATGCCGGGCGAGCTTGATGACGGCGCCGGGCCGGTGGACATCACCGCCGCCGCCGTCCGGCGGCCGGGGACGGACGTCTCGCTCATCACCTACGGCGGCACGCTGCCGGCAGTGCTCGACGCCGCCGGGCGGCTGGCAGCGGAAGGCATCGGTGCCGAGGTACTGGACCTGCGCGTCCTGCGCCCGCTCGATGATGCGGCAATCCTGGCCACGGTGGGCAAGACGCACCGGGCCGTGGTGGTGGATGAAGGGTGGCGCAGCGGCAGCATCTCGGCCGAGATCAGCGCGCGGATCACGGAGGCGGCCTTCTACGACCTCGACGCCCCGGTGGGACGGGTCTGCAGCGCCGAGGTCCCGCTGCCCTACGCCAAGCACCTGGAGCTTGCCGCGCTTCCCTCGGCTGAACGGATCGTGGCGGCGGCGCGGGAGGTGACGGGCGGGCGTGGGTGATTTCCGCATGCCGTCCCTGGGGGCGGATATGGACCACGGCAAGATGGTGGAGTGGCTCGTCAAGCCGGGCGACTACGTCCACCGCGGTGACGTGGTGGCCGTAGTGGACACCGAGAAGACGGTCATGGACATCGAGACCTTCGAAGAGGGGGTTGTGGCCGAGCTGCTGGTGGACGTCGGCACCACGGTTCCCGTCGGCACCCCGCTCGCGCGGATCACTGCAACGCCCGATGACGGGACGGGAGCCGCGCCGCCGGCGGAAACCCACGGGCCCCTCTCGCCCCCGGTGCGGCACCTCGCCCACCAGCTGGGAGTTGATCCGGGCTCCATCCGCGGCACGGGCAGGCACGGGGCGGTGACGCGTTCCGACGTGGAACGCGCTGCAGCGCTGGTGCCGGTGACGGCAGCTCCGGAACCCGCACCGGCAGCTCCGGAGCCCGCGGCGCCTCACGTGGAGGACGACGGCGGCAACCGTGGGCGGGTGCGCTCGTCACCTCTCGCCCGGCGCCTGGCGGCCGAGCGCGGAGTTGACCTTTCGGCCGTGGCCGGGACCGGGCCCGGCGGTGCGGTCACGGAAGGCGACGTCCTCCACGCGGCCGCTGCCGCCCCCGCACCGGTGCCACCAGGGGGTGCGGCGCCGGAAGCTCCGGCATCACCGGAGCTGACTGTGCCTGAAGTCCCGGCAACAGCAGAAGAGCCTGCGGCCAGGCCCGCGGAGGACCGGCAGCGCGAGGCAAGCCTGCGCAGGGCGGTCGGGGCGCTGATGTCCCGCTCCAAGAAGACGATTCCGCACTACTACCTCAGCACCACGCTGGACATGGGTGCCGCTGTGGCCTGGATGCAGTCCGTTAACCTCCAGCGCCCTGTTTCCTCCCGGCTGGTTCCCTCTGCACTCCTGCTGAAGGCCGCTGCCCTTGCTGCCAGGGACGTGCCCGAGGTCAACGGCCTGTATGTGGATGACGAGTTCCGGCCCAGCCAGGCAGTGCATCTCGGCGTCGCCGTTGCCCTTCGGAAGGGCGGCATCGTGGCCCCGGCAATCCACGACGCCGACCAGCTCCCGGTGGACACCCTCATGGAGCAGCTGAGGGACCTCGTGTCCCGTGCCCGGGCAGGCAGGCTGCAGCGGGCAGAAATGGCCGATCCCACCATCACCGTGACCAACCTGGGCGACCTGGGCGTGGAGAGCGTGTTCGGGGTGATCTATCCGCCGCAGGTGGCCATGGTGGGCCTGGGCCGGCTGATGGAACAACCGTGGGCGCACGAGGGAATGCTCGGCGTCCGTCCCGTGGTGACGGCCACCCTCTCCGCCGACCACAGGGTGAGTGACGGCCTGCGCGGCGCACGTTACCTGGCGCGGCTGGACGAACTGCTGCAAAAGCCGGAGGAACTATGAACGAACAGGACGCCCGCGCGGCAGTGCACCAGGCGATCGGGCAGGTGGCGCCGGACGTGGAGCCGGCGGACCTTGCGGACGGTGCACGGCTGCGGCAGGACCTTGAACTCGATTCACTCGACTTCCTGCGGCTTGTGGAGACCATATATTCCGCAACAGGCATAAATATTCCGGAAGGCGACTACCCCCGGGTGGCGACGGTGGGCGGCCTGATCGCGTACATCGCCGGTCACGCCTGACGCCGGGCAGCCCCGCGTCTCGCCTCGACTACGGCCACAGCCCAGCGCCACCCGCGTTTTACCAGGTCAAGCGGCCTGGCCTCGATGAGCAGCCGCCGTGTATGCAGATCGAGGAATAGAAGGTAGAACGTGAAGGCAAGGGCTGTGACGAACGCCAGCGAGGAGGCGTCGATGGGCAGTGCCACGAAGGACCACACGGAGAGCTGGTCCTGCGCCCCGAACACCACAAAGAACGTCACGCCCACGTACAACGACCTGATCTGCCAGTCGTCCCGGATACCGGTAACGGCCAGGAAAGGCAGGAACCAGAGGATGTACCAGGGCTGGATGATGGGCGAGAGCATCACGACGGCGGTAAACGCCAGCGCCATCCGGCGCACCGCCCGCGAGTAGTCACCGCGGAACATCAGGACCAGGACCAGCGCGATCGCCGCCCATTTCATTCCCGTCCGCAGGAGGGTGGCGAACGTGCCGCCGGGGAGCCCCAGCACGTTGCCCAGGAACTCCACCTGCTGGCCCAGGAAGCCCGATGGCGAGTAGCCGGTATAGCCCGGCGTGGGGTCCATGATGGCCCACACCCATCCCATCCCCAGGTTGTACGGGATGCCGCTGAGGGCCAGCACGCCGAAGCTGATGCCCGCCGTCGCGCCCCACATCAGGAACTTGCGGGGCCAGGAAGCCGACGGTCCCGCCCACATCAGGCCAACAAAGGGAAGCAGGAGGACGGTGATCGGCTTGATTCCGATCGACGCGGTCACCAGCAGCACTCCGAGCAGGTACCGGCGCGTGGCCGCGAGGTAGACGCCTGCGACGGCGAGGCCCACCATGAGGGCGTCGTTGTGCGCGCTGGCAATGAAGCTGATCAGGAACAGCGGGTTGGCCACGGAGATCCAGAGTGCACGCGCCCCGTTGATGCCGTGCAGCTCCGCCAGCCTGGGCACATAGATGACGCAAAGCAGGACCCCGACGCCGGCGAGGAGGCGGAACAGGAGGACAGACACATCCGGCTGCGCGCCGGTCAGCCCCACCACCCCGCGCGCCAGCCAGAGGAAGTACGGACCGTACGGGGTCCTGGCTTCCGCCCAGGCAGGATCGGCGCCGAGCGAGAACCAGTTGCTGAGCGTGGAAATCCCCACCTGGTATGGGTTCTGGCCCTCCATGACCAGCCGGCCCTGGCCGGTGTAGGCATAGACGTCGCGGGAAAAGACGGGGACACAGAAAAGCAGCGGCAGGGACCAGGCAGAGATGGCGAGGACGACGGACCGCAGCGACGATTTGCCCCAATCCGCCAGGCGCTGGCCCAGCCGGAGCCAGGACCGCATCAGCACCATGGCGCCCACCGTCAGGAGCACGGTGGATACAGTCACTCCCCAGCCCTCGGTGCGGAGGGCGATTACCACCGGCTGGCGGATCATGGGTGAGCCGTTGGCGATCCACCCGGTCCCGATGGAACCGATAAACATCATCAGGGCCCCGACAAAGCCCTCGATGGTGGCCAGGTAGGCGCGGCCGGTGGCCGGGCCGGAGGCTTTAGCCGACGCTGCCGGCTGCGTCTCCGAAGTCCCGAGGTGTGACCCGCCTGCCGTCATGTTTGTCTGGTCCCTCACTTGGTTACGGCGCTGGTAGGACCAGCAATAAGGCCGCCCTGCAACGCCGCTATTTTATCAGCCGGGTTTCCCGCGCCCCTTCGAGGCTAGAGCATACGGTCGCTGCGGGCGGTCCGGTTCCGGCCGAGCGACTTTGCCCGGTAAAGGGCGGCGTCCGCTGAGGCGATGAGGCGTTCCACATCCGTTGTGGCACCGTCATACGTGGAAATACCGTAACTGACAGTCGGCATGTCCATCCCGTCCACGGTTGCAGCCGCCGCCAGGCGCCGGCTGATCGACTTAGCGATGATTTCCGCCCGTTCCGCGCTGGCACCCGGGATAAGGATCACAAATTCCTCCCCGCCGTAGCGTCCCACCAGGTCGGTGGACCGCACCGTGGCGGCGCAGGCGTCCGCGAACGTCTGCAGGGCCACGTCCCCGGCGGCGTGGCCGTAGGTGTCGTTGACCGCCTTGAAGTGGTCCAGGTCCGCCAGGACCAGGGCGCCGGTGCCTTTGGCGATGGACAGGTCGGCCAACTGTTCGGCCGCCAGGTTCAGGAAGGCCTTGCGGTTGAGGAGGCCGGTGAGGTCATCGCGGGAGGCCACCATGCGCAGCGCCCTGGTCTGCTGTTCATTGCTGAGGGCCGCCATGCTGAAGGAAACCACCACCAGGAGGACCATGGTCACCAGTGTGGTCACCGCGGAACCAAAAACAGTGACGAAGATGGGGCCGTCCTGCCCCTCCAGCAAGAACGCCGCCCAGCGCAGCACATAGAACGCGGAGAGTCCGCCTGCCGCCGCCGCCATGGGGATCCGCACGCGCGAGTATCCCGGTTCCAGCCGCCAGAGCTCGCGCGACGCCAGGCCTATGGTGAGGCTCATGGCTGCCAGGAACACGGGACCGCCGGACCAGGTGTTGGTGGCCGGGTTGTCCAGGACCGAGGCACCCAGGGTCACCAGGGGGATGGCGGCGAACGCCCACGTTGGCGGCGGCACGGTCCGCAGCGACCGGGCGCCCGCCCAGACAGCCACTCCGCCGAGCACCAGGAGCACGTTGCCCAAGGGGTTGCCCCAGACCTGGTGTGCTGTTCCATCCAGGAGGAAACAGCCGGATCCTGACAGGAAAAACAGCAGCGCCAGGCACCACCAGCCGCTGTAGGGCGAGCGCGTGGTCCGGTAGGCGGAGAAGTAGAAGAGGAGCACCAGCACCAGCGCCATCAGGCCAAAGGCGATCCGGAGGGTTGTGGTATCCAGAGCCATGTTTCCGAAGTCCCCCCACTGCCGATACCGCGCCGACCCCAAGTATCGCACCGGTCCGGGAGGTTGTCAGGATGGGATTACGGCTGGCGCAGGGCCTAGTGTTTTCAGGACAGCCAGCAGGACTATTCCGGAAGGCAATCCCCATGCTCCTTCTCTTTGGTTTCAAGACCGTGCTCAAGGCCTTGCCCGGGAAACCGGCCACCTGCCAGTACTGCCGGGCGTTCGCCCACCACCGCCTTGAGGAGCGGGCCACCAAGTTCACGCTCTTCTTCCTTCCGGTGTTCACCACGTCGCGTTCCTACCAGATCACGTGCACCAATTGCGGGCACGTCTCGAGCATTTCCGCGCGGCAGAAGCGGGCGTTGGAACTGCAGCGCTAGCCAACCCAACCGCCCATGGAACAAAAGCGGAAAACCATGGACGTTCGTGCCGCCCGTGGCTAGAGTGGGACCCGACTGTGAGCCTCGGCTCCAGGAGTTGGCGGGAAATACCGGGACGTGTCCGTCCTGATGTGGCAAAAGGAGGTGTCTGTGATGACTGTTCAAGCCCTGCGTCCTGCGCGCCCCGCACTTTTCATCCGGACCCTTCCCCTTTTCCGCACCGGCCCCGCCTGACCTCCCGCGGGGCGCCGAACACCAAAGGCCGCAGGCCGGTGCGCGGGGGCCCTCCCGTGAGGTATCACAGTGAACACATCGTCAGGCAGCGGCCTGGAAAGCACCAACCACCCAAGCGACGGTCCGCTCCCCTATGGCTATACCCCCGCCGTCGCCCAGCACTTCGAGGACCATCCGGTGCCGGCGGCCACCGGGCGCGGGCGGGTGGTCCGCGTGGACAGGAACCTGCTGCTGGTGGCTGCGGGCGCGGACCTGCTGCACCTGCCCTATCCGCTGAGCGGAAAACCGGCAGTAACCGGAGACTGGGTGTGGATAGGCCCCAACCGGGCCGGCGAGCGCCAGATCCTCAGCGTCCTGCCGCGCCGTTCGGAACTGAGCCGCAAGCGCGCGTTCGAAGCCTCCTCCGAGGCACAGGTCCTGGCCGCCAACATGGACACCGTCGGCGTGGTGGTCCCGGTCGACCGGCCCCTGACTCACAACCGGTTGGAACGCACCCTTGTGGCCGCGTGGGACTCGGGGGCTACTCCCCTGGTGATCATCACCAAGGCGGACCTCGCGGACGTGGCGGACGACGTCGTCGGGAAAGTCATCCTGCAGGCTGCAGGCGTGGATGTGGTCACCACCTCCGCGGAAACCGGCGACGGCATCGATCAGCTGCTGGCGCACATCCCGGCGGGCGGAACCATCGTGCTCCTGGGGCCATCGGGTGCCGGAAAGTCCACGCTCATCAATGCGCTGGTGGGCCGCGACATCCAGGACACCGGCGAGGTGCGCTCCGGCGACTTCAGGGGGAGGCACACCACCACCTCCCGGGAACTGGTCCCGCTCGCGAACGGGACGGTGCTGATGGACACGCCCGGCGTGCGGGGCTTCGGCCTGTTCGACGCCGAGGACGGCATCGGCGAGATGTTCGGCGATGTGGAGGCGCTGGCGGCCGGGTGCAGGTTTTCGGACTGTTCCCACCAGGGCGAACCCGGCTGCGCTGTTCAGGAGGCTCTTGCCACAGGCGTGCTGGAGGAGCGCCGCTGGCACAACTACCTGAAGCTGCAGCGGGAGCTTGCCGCCCTGGCCCACCGGAGCGACGCCGCGGCGCAGCGTGCCTACCAGCGGGAGTGGCACCAAAAAGTGGTGGCGGCAGGGAAGTCCCAGCGCTGGGCCGAACGCGAGACGGCAGAGAGGAAGGAACGGCCGGGCCGGAAGCGGCGGTGACGGCCGGTGGCTCCGCGGCCCGGGTTTTTCCGGGGCCACGGAGCCACCTGATAGCTGTGGTTCCCTTTCTTACTTGGTGGCCGCCATGGTGGTCAGCCACCCTCCGGTGCCGATTTCCGTGACGGCAGCAATCCGCACCTGATACTCCGTTTTTCCGAGAAGTCCCGTGATCTTTGCATCCGTCGCCGTATTGACCCCGTCACCAAAGGTCCGCCAGTTCACTCCGTCGGTAGAGGTCTCAATGACGTAGTCGGTGACCGGGAACCCGCCATCGGAGGCAGGCGCGGTCCAGGACACCAGCAAGGATTTGCCTTGCACCTTTATCACGGCACCGCGGGGTGCGGAGGGTGCCGGGATGGTAGTGGCTGCCACCGGCTGGGAGAACTCGCCGGGCCCTGCTGCCGAGACTGACTGCACCCTGATCTGGTATTCAGTGCCGGGGTTCAGTCCCGGGACCCGGGCTCCCGGCGTGGACGTTACGGAGTCATACACCGGGAGCCACTCCGTGTCACCGGTGGCGCGGTACTGCAGCCGGTAGTCACTGATCGGGGCCGTGCCGGTTACCAGCGGGGCCGCCCAGGCGACATCAATGGCGGAACCGCTGACCGGAGTCAGCTTCACTTCGCTGGGGCTGCCGGGAAGTCCTGAAGGCTCAGGCTCCGGATCAGACCCGCCGCCAAGGGTAAGCCCTGCGAAGGGTGCCTTGACCACCGAGGTGGCCAGGTCGATGGTTGACGGCGATGTGCCCAAGACGTTCCACAGCTCAACCTTCATGGAGCCATCCACCAAAGCTCCAAGCTCGCCCTCGACGGAGGAGAAGCCACGCTCTGCGGTATACCGTTCGTATCCCGTCACCGGGTCGGTGGGGAAATAGTTGTAGGTTTCAATCCTGTCGTAGGTGCCGTCTCCGGTCAGGTCATATGAAACCCTGATGCGGGTTCCGTTCCCGACGCCGGCAGTGTCCACGCCGATATCGAACGCGGTCCTGCTGCCTGCAAAAGTGCCATTCAGGTTATCGGCCGTCAGGGTAAGACCTGTTGCCGGATCACCGACTGCGTCGGGTCCGCTGCGGGGGGCGAGCGTTGCCACGGGCGCGGTGCCGGGCTGGGACAGGAACGATCCGTCGGCACCGAGGTAGAACGTGGTGGTGGTTGGTGCGGGCGGGTCCGTGGGATCCCCGGGCACTTCCGTGCCGCTCGGCGCGCCGCCGGCGCTCCAGGTTTGCGCACCGGATGTTGTCGTCTTGCCGGCGGCGACGTCAAGCACCGTGCCGTCGGAGAACGTGACCGTCAGGGGTTCCTGCGTAATGTTGCTCGCCACGTAGGTCCTGGCCCCGTCCTTGGTGAACACGGCCGCCATCGGATCATCGGCACGGACGCTGCTGTCCAGGGTTCCCAAGGATGCAAGATTGGCGATCCAATGATAGGTGTGGGCCCGGCTCTCGCCTTCCTCCTCCGGGTATTCACGGTCGTTGTCCAGCGCGGCAAGTGCTGCCGGCGCATCCCCGAGGGCCAGGTAGGACCACAGAATGTCCTGCCATACGGTGGGATTGCCGTTGTTCACGTCCACCATTTCGGCGTAGTTGGACACAACGTCATCCGGACGCAGGCCCAGGTAAAGGTGCCCGCCGGTGATCGGCAGGGTATTGATTCCCTGGATCATCTCGGCTTCGGCACTGAACCACGTGGAGTACGTGCCGCCGTCGCCCCAGATCATGCCGGCCGTGCTGTGGCCAAAGGAGTCGGGCATGGCGCCGGATTCGTCGAACCAGTACTGCTGGATAGCGGCGGTCTGGGTTGCGTAGAGGTAGATGCCCGCGTCGCGGGTGGCAGTATCTCCGGTTGCCGTTCCCCATTGGATGAGGCCGTTGGCGAAGTTTTGTCCCTCGGAGCTCGATTCCTGGTTGTTACCGGCGCCGAACGCGCCGTGACCCGACGCCCAGTCGTGGCCGGCGTAGATATCGAAGTCGCGCAGATACGGGTAGCGGGTGTCGGCGCGGTCGAAGTTGTTGGCATCGGCAATCAGTTCATCCACCATGCCCCCGTAGGCAGCGTCTGCCGCCCACTCCGGTTCAAACCGCGCCAGGGTGGCCGCTGCCACCACGAAGTAGCCGTAGTGGAAATGGTGGTCGTTGAGTTCCTTGTCGGAACCGTACGACGCCGGGAACCCGACGAGGGTGCCCCAGTTCGAGTTATAGGCGAAGACCTGTTCGGTCTCGCCGGGCGAGGCGGTGAACCAGTTGGTGAGCGTTTCCTTCATCTGGGCAAGGGCGGTGTCGCGCACAGCCGTACGGTCGAGCTGGTCGGCGATCTCCACAATGCGGGCGGCGCGGCCGAGGGCCTTGCCGGTCCAGTAGGTGTCGTCCTTGTCGATGCTCATGGGGTCGGCGGCGACCTGGTCGAGCAGGGCGTCCAGGCGGGCATTCGCTTCACCGGCCCCTGTCGCTACGGCCGGGACCTCAGGCAGCACGCCGGTGAAAGGGGTGTTTGTGGTGAAGGAGGTGGCACCGACCAGCGTGGTCATAGCGCCGCGCGGGGACACGTAGGTGCGGTCCAGCTCGGCACCGGCGGAGGGTCCGTCGCCGGTCACGCCGCCGAGGTAAGCGCTCTGGTGCGGGTAGAGCGAGAGCACGGTGCCGGAGTTGGTTCCCTCCCGCACCTCTGTCTCGGCCGAGTAGGTGGTCTCAACCACGCTGCCGGCCTCGTTGTAGACGAAATCGGCCCGTGTTCCAGTGACTTTGGCATAGGCGTACGGCGTGTAGTCGTCAGCGACGGCCGTGCGCGCCGCGTCGGTGTCGGATTGGCCCGTCGGCAGTGCGGCCACGGAGAGATACCCCTTGCCGTTGAGCGTGCTGCTCAGTTTCGTTCCGGAGACGGTCCAGGCAGCGCCGGTGGGTGCGAACGCGACGTAGTCCCCGCCGCCGGAGCTGAACCCGATGCGCTCACCGTCGTTGAGCCAGACGCGCAGGTCGGCTCCGGCGGTGATGACGGCGTCCCCGCCGGCGATGTCGTACCAGCTGAAGGGCAGGCCGTGCCCGATGGTGGCGGTCATTGACCGGGTGCCGTCACTCCAGGAGGGGGTGACGGTCCAGTCGGTCCAGTCGGCGACCTCGACTACGGGGGCGGTCAGCCCGGCGACGCCGACCATCACGTCCTGCGCGTAGGCGTAGTGGAATTCACCGATGCCGCCGGCTGTCCCGCTCATGGTCGGAGTCGTGGTGTTCGAGAGCCCGAGGCCGGCGGCCTGGGGAAGGTAGGAAAGCGGGTGCGCGTGCAGCGGCTCGCTGCCCACGCAGTTGTACTTCTTGAACAGGAGCGAGGACCACCAGTCATTGGTGGGAACCGCTCCGGCCGGGGCGGCATCAGTTACGTAGGCCCGGGCATCGGTCGCAAGTGGCGCGCAGCCCTCGGGTGCAGGCCCGATGGCATCCGTGGTGTAGCTTCCGGTGCCGACAGGAAGGGTTTCCGCGTTCGCCGTCCCTGCCGGAATGAGGCCGCCCAGGACAACCGCGGCCACGCCCAGTGCGGCAAGCCGTGGCGCTGCGGCCCTATCCCTGCTCCGGCTCTTCCGGGGTTCCCGGACCTTATGGTGGATCGTCATGATACTCATCCTGTCTGTTCGTGTCGCCTCGTTGCTCCACGGGCAAGCGGCCCCAACATCTAAACCACTGAGGATGGGTGGGAGCGCTCTCACACAGAGTAGGCAGTAGTGACAGAAACCACAAGGGCCACTTTGGTGCGGGGAAAGCCGGCGCGGCGACGTCCGGGTCAGCGGGCGGTGCTGCCCCGGACCACCAGTTCGGCCGGGTAGATGACCGGTTCCAGCTGCTCGTCCGGGTTTTCGATCGCGCGGATCAGGAGCTGTCCGGCTGTCACGGCCATATCCACCATCGGCTGCGTCACCGTGGTCAGGCCCATGCCATTGGCCGCCAGGAGGGAATGGTTGTCGAACCCCACAACAGCGACGTCCTCCGGAACCCTCCGGCCCCCGCCCCGCACAGTTTCAATGACACCCAGGGCCATCAGGTCCGAGGCGGCGAAAACGCCGTCGAGCTCCGGCGCCTCGGAGAACAGGTTCCTGGCCGCTTCGGCGCCGCCCGCCGTCGTGAAGTCCCCATGGATGACGGGGCCGGGCTGCAGCCCGGCCTCCCGGACACCCTGCATCCATCCGTCCAGGCGGTCGACTGCCGCTGTCATGTCGGCGGGTCCTGCCACGGTTCCAAGCCGGGTGCACCCGGTGGCGGCCAGGTGGCGGGCGGCAAGCCGGCCGCCCTCGAAGTTGTCCAGGTCCACATAAGGGACGCCGAAGCCCGCGGCCCAGGGCCTGCCGATGAAGACAGTGGGCAGGCCGGTTGTGCCAAGGGTCTCCGCCCAGTCGTCCGCCTTGTGGAACGAGACCACGATCGCGCCGTCCACGTGCCCGCCCCGCAGGTACCGCATGGTCCGGGCGGAGTCATCCCCAGCCCGGGACATCAGCAGCACCAGCTGCATGTCGGTGCCCCGGAGTGCCTCGTTGACGCCGGTGATGACGGCGGCGAAGAAGGGGTCCATCATCACCCGTGCGTCCGGCTCCGGGATGACCAGCGCAATGGATCCGGTGCGCCTGGTCACCAGGCTCCGGGCCGCACGGTTCGGCGTGTAGCCGAGCGCCACGATCGCAGCGTCGACGGCGGCCTGGGCCTCCGGACTGACCTTCAGCCCGCCGTTGATCGCCCTGGACGCGGTGGAGCGGGACACTCCGGCGGCCGTGGCGAGGTCCTCGAGCGTCGGGCTGGGCCGCCCGGCGTGCAGGAGGCCGGGCCGGCGGGACTTTTCGTTCATTACACAGACAATACGACACCTGGCTCCGTCGACGGCACGGGGCTGCTGCCGGCGGGAATGGCATTGGATGCGGCCACCGCCGAGTACCACCAGGCACTGGCTTTCGGGATGCGCTCCTGGGTTGCATAATCAACCCGGACCAGGCCAAAGCGCTGGTGGTAGCCGAAGGACCACTCAAAGTTGTCCAGCAGGGACCACGCCAGGTATCCGCGGACGTCCACGCCGTCAGCTATGGCATCATGCACCGCCTGGAGGTGTGCCGCGAAGAACCCCAGCCGGTCCTGGTCGTCCACGAAGCCCGCCTCGTCCGGGACATCGTCGTACGCTGCACCGTTTTCGGTGATGTAGATGGGGATCCCGGCAGGACCCGTGTACTCAGCCTGCAGCCGGTTGAGCAGGCGCCGCAGCCCCTCCGGCTGGACCTCCCAGCCCATTCCCGTCACCGGCAGGCCGCGGGATACCGATCGGGCGCCTTCGGCTGCCACGAACGGGGAGGACACCGGGCGGGCTGCCTGCCCCGGAGCCGCCGTCGTCTCCTGCCCCGCCAGTTCCCCGGGGTCCGCCGGATCCTTCGTGAGGGATTCCCCGTGGTAGTAGTTGACGCCCAGCAGGTCCAGCGGCGTGGATATGATCTCCAGGTCCCCGTCCTGCACCAGGTCAGCCATTCCAAGGTGCGCCACGTCTGCCAGCAGGTCAGCCGGGTACTCGCCCCTGAACAGCGGATCCAGGAAGATCCTGTTGAACTGGCCGTCGATCCGCCTGGCTGCGTCCCGGTCACCCTCGCTGCCGGGATCGCGTGGGTCTGCGACCGTGAGGTTCAGGGTGATGCCCACGGTGGTGTCCGGATCCTCGCGGCGCAGCCCGCGGGCCGCCAGGCCGTGCCCGAGCAGCAGGTGGTGGGCGGCGGCAAGTCCTGCCCGCGGGTCCTGCCGTCCCGGCGCATGGACGCCGGCCGCATAGCCCAGGAACGCCGAGCACCACGGTTCGTTGAGGGTGGTCCAGATCCGGACCCGGTCCCCCAGGACGCCGTGCATGAGCGCCGCGTACTCGGCGAAACGGTAGGCCGTGTCCCGGTTGGCCCAGCCGCCCTTGTCTTCAAGTGCCTGCGGCAGGTCCCAGTGGTAGAGGGTCAGCCACGGCGTGATTCCGGCCGCAAGCAGTTCATCCACCAGGCGGGAGTAGAAGGCGATGCCTTCGGGATTGGGCGTGACGCCGTCGGGCATGCAGCGGGCCCAGGACGTGGAGAAGCGGTAGGCCTTCATGTGCAATTGGCCCATGAGCGCCACGTCCTGCTTGTAGCGCCGGTAGTGGTCGCAGGCCACGTCGCCGTTGTGGCCGTCCGCCACGGCGCCGGGAACCCGGGCGAACACGTCCCAGATGGAGGCCTGCCGGCCCCCGGTGTGTGCTGCGCCTTCGATCTGGTACGCAGCGGTTGCCGCGCCCCAGAGAAAGCCCTCCGGAAACGGAAGTTGGGTGGAACTCATCCTTTGACTGCTCCTTGCATAATTCCGGATACGAGTTGGCGGCCTGCCGCGATAAACAGGAGCAGGAGCGGGACGGTGGCCAGGACGGCTCCGGCCAGGACCACGGAGTAGTCCACGAAGTGGGCGGCCTGCAACAGCTGCAGCGCCACCGGAAGGGTGGGGTTCGACGGGTCAAGGACAATGAACGGCCAGAAGAAGTTCGTCCAGGTGGCCACGAAAGTGAACAGGGCGAGCATGGCGGCCGCCGGCCGCGCGGCCGGGAATCCGATGTACCAGAAGGCCTGGATCATGGAAGCCCCGTCCATCCGCACGGCCTCGATGAGTTCATCCGGGAGGGCGTCACGCAGGTATTGGGTCATCCAAAACACGCCGAAGGCGGTAACAACGCCCGGAATGATCACAGCCCAAAGCGAGCCGGTCCACCCCAGCCTGGACATCACGATAAACAGCGGGACGACGCCGAGCTGGGTGGGAACCGCCATGGTGGCGATGACGAACACCAGCAGCCCCTTGCTGCCGCGGAAGCGGAGCTTGGCGAAGGCGAATCCGGCAAGGGTGGAGAATACGACGACGGAAGCCGCGGTCACGCACGAGACGATGAGGCTGTTGCCCATCGCCTTCCAGAACGGGATGCTGTCAAAGACTTTGGCGGCGTTGGCCAGGAAGTTCCCGCCGGGCAGCAGCGGGATGCCGCGGCTCAGGACGGTGTTGTCATGGCTGCCCACCAGGAAGGACCAATACAACGGAAAGAGTGACGCCAGGAGGACGGCACCCAGGAAGCCGTAGGTGAGGAAGCCTGGCCTGCGGGCACCGCCGTGGCCGGCCCCGGGACCCCTGGCACCTGGCCGGCGCCGCGCTGCTGCCCGGGCGGCCCCCTTCCCGGCAGTCTGTTCAATCATGGGGATGGAGCTCACTTGCGGCCTCCCTGGCTTGCGATGCGCTTAGTGATGAGGAAGTTGAGCAGGGCGATCAGCACGATGATCAGGAAGAGCAGCCAGGCAACGGCAGAGGCCCTGCCGAAGTTGCGCTGGCCCCAGCCGAGTTCCCAGATGTACATGGTCAGCGTCTGCCACTGCCGGTCCGCTCCGCCCAGGCCGGACTGGTCAAAGACCCGCGGCTCGTCGAAGATCTGCAGGCCGCCGATGGTGGAGGTGATCACCACGAAGATCACCGTGGGCCGCAGCATGGGGACGGTCACGGAGAAGAACTGCCGCAGCCTGCCGGCCCCGTCGATGGTTGCCGCTTCAAACACATCCCGCGGGATGGCCTGCATGGCTGCGAGGAAGATCAGCGCGTTGTAGCCGGTCCAGCGGAAGTTCACCATGGTGGCGATTGCCAGATGGCTTGCCAGCGGGTCGGAATGCCACCGGACCGGGTCCAGCCCTGCCCCCGCCAACATCCCGTTGATCAGCCCGAACTGGTCCGCGAAGAGGTTGTTGAAGATCAGGCCCACCGCCACCGGTGCAACGACGAAGGGCACCAGGACCCCCATCCGCCAGAACGTCCTTGCCCTCAGGTTCGCGTCCAGCACCGCTGCTATCACCAGGGCGATGACAACCTGGGGGACTGAAGACAGGATGAAGATGCTGAAGGTGTTGCCCACGGCGTTCCAGAAGTAGGGCTGGGCCACAACGAAGGCATAGTTTTCCAGGCCCGTGAACTTCCCCTGTCCGCCGATCAGGTTCCAGTTGTGCAGGGAAACCCACGCTGTGTAGACGAGCGGGAAGAGCCCGGTGACGGCGAACAGGATAAAGAACGGCGAGATGTAGAGGTAGGGGGATAACTTGACGTCCCACCTGGAGACCTGTTGCGAGAAGGCCAGGCGCCGGACGCCCTTCGTATCTTCCGGGGGAACCTGCGACCCTCCGCTCCGTGGCCGGACCCGGTCGGTGACAGCCATGCTTAGAGGGACTTCACTGCGGTGACGAACTTCTCCCAGGAGGAGGCGGCGTCGTCCGACTTGTCAACGTCCACGCGGGTAAGGGCCTGCTGCATGGCATCGTTGATGGCGAAGTACTTGGTTCCCTTGAACGGGGTCACGTCAACAGCCTTGGCGCGTTCGGCGAAGATCTGGCCGGTGGGCGCGCCGTTGAAGAACGCGTTCGTCTGGCCCAGCAGATCGCTGCTTTCCAGCGCCTCCTTCTGGCTGGGGAAGGTGCCCTTGGCGGTGAAGGCCTTGATCTGCTGCTCAGGGGCGGTCAGCCAGCCTGCCAGCTTCTTGGCCTCGGCCTGGTGTTCGCCCTGGGTGGGAACCGTCAGGTAGGAACCACCCCAGTTTCCCCCGCCGCCGGGGAAGACGTTGGCAACATCCCAGCCGGTGACCCCGGCCGCGTTGCCCTCGATGACCCCCAGCATCCAGCCCGGGCAGAGGGTTGTTGCGAAGGCGCCCGTCTGGAAGCCGGAGGCCCAGTCGTCGCTCCACTGGCTAAGGTGGGCGGACAGCCCGTCCCTGGTGGAGGCCTCCAGGACCTGGTTGTAGGTGTCCTTGACCTTCGGGTTCTCCGTGGCGATGACGGTGCCGTCCTCCTCCTCATAGACCTTCTCGAGCTGGTTGCTCATGCCCTGGTAGATCGCCCCCGCCGAGTCGAACCATGCGGAATCAGGGCTTGCGGCCTTGAAGGCCTTGCCGGCCTCGAAGTAGCTGTCCCAGGTGGTCCCCAGCATCTTGGCAACTTCCCCGCGTTCGGTGGGCATGCCGGCTTTCTTGAGCAGCTCGGCGTTGTAGCAGACTGCTTCAGGGCCGGAGTCGGTCCCGTAGCCAAGCAGCTTGCCGTCGGCGGTCGTGGCGGCCTCGGCCTTCCAGTCCAGCCAGCGGCCTTCCACAGCGGGGTCCTTCAGGTCTGCAAAGCGGTCCGGGTACTGCAGCAGTTCCGGAAGCCAGTCCACCTCAACGGCCTCGATATCGGACAGGCCGGAGCCGGCGGCCAGGCGCGTGGTGAGGTTGTCCCGTGCCTCGTTGGTGGTTGCCGCCTTCTTGTGCTCAATGGTCACGTTCGGGTTCAGCGCTTCGTACTCTTCAAAGAGTTTTTCGTACCCGAATTCGTTGAAGGTACCCACCGTGAGCGTGACGGGATCGGAGCCGGTGGCGCCGTCGACGCCGCTTGATTTAGGGGCGGACGAGCCGCAGGCCGTCAGCGACAGGGCCAGGCAGGCGGCCGCAGCCGACATCACAGAGAACTTGGTTGGGTTTTTCACAGGAAAGACTCCTTCGTCAGAAAAAATGCCCTGTCGACCCACATGACGGTCGGAGGCGGAGAGGTGGTGCGGTGGAACTGCCCCGCGGCAGTGGCCCGAGCGTGGGAGCGCTCTCACCATATGGTGTCCCACCTCACAACCCCTTGTCAAGAGGCGGTAGGAGCGCTTCCACGCGACCCTTGCCGGTACTCCCCCGCGGTGTTACGCTTCCCCGACGAGAGCGCTCCCACGGCTGCAGCTTTTCCTGTCGCCCACGCTCGACGATTCCCGCCAACGAACAGGACAAGCAATGCCGCTAGCCCACGTCCCCCATCCTCCGCGCGCCGGCAGACCCCAGAACCCGCAGCAGGGGCGCACCCAGGCCCGGCGCCGGCACGTCGCCGGCACTGTCGCCGGCGCCGTCGCCCTCCTCGCCGGCCTGGTCGCCAGCGGGGGAAGCATGGCCGCTGCTGCGCCGGCCGCTCCCGCCGTTTCAAAGGCATCGGCTTCAAAGGCATTAGCGCAACAGGCTCCCGCACCGGCTGCTCCCCCTGCCCTTCCCCAGGCTGCAGAGCCTGACTTCGGACCCAACGTCCGGATCTTCGACCCCGGCATGCCGGTGGCCGAAATCCAGGCCACGGTTGATTCCATCGCCGCTGAACAGGTGGACGATGAGATGGGGTCCAAACGTTATTCACTGCTGTTCAAGCCGGGAACCTACGGCAGTGCCGAAGAGCCGCTCATCGTCCAGGTGGGCTACTCCACCGAGGTGGCGGGGCTGGGCGCTTCCCCCACGGATGTCACCATCAACGGGCACGTGGACGTCTACAACCGGTGCCTCACCGCGGACAACTGCATCGCCCTGAACAACTTCTGGCGGTCCCTGTCCAACCTCACCATCAATGTCACCGGCCTCGAAGGCTGCCGCAGCTCCGCCAATTTCTGGGCGGCCTCGCAGGCGTCCCCCATGCGGCGGATCAACATCACCGGCGGCAACCTCTCCCTCATGGACTACTGCACCGCCGGACCGCAATATGCCAGCGGCGGCTTCATCGCCGATTCCAAGACGGGCGATGTCATCAACGGCTCACAGCAGCAGTACTTCGTGCGTGACAGCAGCATCGGCAACTGGTCCAACGGCGTCTGGAACCAGGTCTTCTCCGGAGTGGACGGGGCACCGGCGCAGTCCTTCCCGAACCCGCCGTACACCACTTTGGCGAGCACGCCTATCAGCCGCGAAAAGCCTTATCTCACGCTGGATGCCGCCGGCCAGTACAGCGTGTTCGTTCCCGCCGTCCGCACGGACTCCGCCGGGACCACGTGGGAAAACGGCCCGACGGCGGGGCGCAGCATCCCGCTGTCAGATTTCTATGTGGCCCGCCCCTCGGATTCGGTCAAGACCATCAATTCCCAGCTGGCACGCGGCAAGAACCTCCTGCTCACCCCGGGGGTCTACGGCATTGATGAGAGCATCGAGGTCAAGAGGGCCAACACCGTCGTCCTGGGGCTGGGGATCGCCACCCTCACCGCCATCAACGGCGCCGTCCCGCTGACCGTCGCGGATGTGCCCGGCGTGGACATTGCCGCCGTCACGATTGATGCCGGCGAGGTGAATTCACCGGCACTCATGCGGATCGGGAAGGCCGCGCAGGGCGGCGGCGGCGCCGCCAACCCGGCTGTCCGCACGGACCCCGGCAACCCCACCGTGCTCCATGACGTGTTCTTCCGCATCGGCGGACCTCACGTGGGCAAAGCCTCGGTCAGCCTGGAGGTCAACAGCGACAACGTTCTCCTGGACCACATCTGGGCCTGGCGCGCCGACCACGGCAACGGGGTGGGCTGGACCACCAACACCGGCAGGAACGGCGTGATCATCAACGGTGACAACGTCACCGCCACCGGCCTGTTTGTCGAGCACTACCAGGAGTACAACGTCATCTGGAACGGCGAAAACGGCAGGACCGTCTTCTTCCAGAACGAGCTGCCCTATGACGCGCCGAACCAGGCCGCCTGGCAGCACGACGGGGTCCTCGGCTGGGCGGGCTACAAAGTCGCCGATTCGGTCAAGACCCATGAACTCTGGGGCGGCGGCAGTTACGTCTACAACAACGTGGACCCCACCATCCACGCCACCCGCGGCTTCGAGGTACCGGTGACACCCGGCGTGACACTGCACAGCCTGCTGACCGTCAACCTGGGTGCCGGCACCCTGGACCACGTCATCAACGACACCGGCGCACCCGTGTCGACGGACGCCGTCGGGGTACCCAGCTACGTCCCCAGTTTCCCCTAGGCGGGATGCGCGCGGACGGGCGTTTCCCACCCCCGTCCGCGCAGGCTGCCAGGGGCGGCCGCATGACCGTAAGGGGACTTGTCCCCGGTCTGCGTGGGCCGGGCGGGAATCTGTTCCGGAAGAAACATTTGACGTGGATGGCCGGACCCTTTACGCGCGCGTATTCAGATGTAAGCGCTTACATGTGTCCCGCGAACTGGCTTTGGGGTGCATGGAAACATACTTGCGCCTGGTTCCCGCCTCTCCCTACGGTGGGTGCGGCCGGGAGCCCACAAAGTCTCCTGGCCTTTGAACCGGCGGTCCTACGCCGGTTCGCCTCCGAACAACGGCGTCCCTGATGACGCCTGCGGAATCGGGGCCGCCGGAGTATCGGGAAATGAGGGCAGATGCCCGTCTTCCACGAACAGTTACAACTCCGCGAGAAGAGCAATAATGCACAAGCACCCCCAACCCCCCCGGATGCCGCGGTGGCGGTCCGCCGCCGCGGCACTGGCAACAGCCGTGGCTGCCTCGACCTTCCTTGCCGTGCCGTCGGCGCAGGCCAACGAGCCTGCCGATCCGCCGGCCGCAGAGCAGATGCCGGCGCCGACCCCCGGTTTCCCGCTCCCCACGGAACACACCCAGGAAGCCTTCGACCCGGCGTCGGACTTCACCTCCAAGTGGACCCGCGCCGATGCCAGCCAGATCATGGCGCAGAGCGACACCACGGTGGCTCCCGGACAGAACTCCATGAGCCCCGACGTCACCATGCCGGAAATCCCCGAGGATTTCCCCACCATGAATGAGGACGTCTGGGTCTGGGACACCTGGTCCCTGACGGACGAGAATGCCAACCAGATCAGCTACAAGGGCTACGACGTCATCTTCTCGCTCGTTGCTGACCGCCACGCCGGCTACAACTTCGACCAGCGCCACTGGAACGCCCGCATCGGCTTCTTCTTCCGCAAGACCAATGCGGACCCGGCCAAGGACAAGTGGAACTACGGCGGGCACCTCTTCGTCGACGGATCTTCCATCGGCAACACCGAGTGGTCCGGCTCCACCCGCCTGATGCAGGGCAACCATGTGAACGTGTTCTACACGGCCACCACTTTCCACGACGTGGCTGAGCGGAACGCCGGCGGCGGCGGCATCGCCCCGGACGCGGCAATTGCCAAGGCCCTCGGCAACATCCATGCCAACGAGGAACGCGTCTGGTTCGACGGCTTCGAGCACACCAAGCTGCTCGAGCCGGACGGCAAGATGTACCAAACCAAGGAGCAGAACCCGGGCTTTGCATTCCGCGACCCGTTCACCTTCGCCGACCCGGCGCACCCCGGCAAGACCTTCATGGTCTTCGAAGGCAATACGGCCGGCAACCGCGGCGAGTACCAGTGCACCGAGGAAGACCTCGGCTACCGTGAGGGCGATGCCAACGCAGAATCCCTCGAGGAAGTGAACAGCAGCGGCGCCTTCTACCAGACCGGCAATGTGGGCCTCGCCGTGGCTGACAACAAGGACCTGACCAAGTGGTCCTTCCTGCCTCCGATCCTCTCCGCGAACTGCGTCAACGACCAGACTGAACGTCCCCAGATCTTCATCCAGAACGAGGACGGCAAGAACAAGTACTACCTGTACACGATCAGTCACCAGTTCACGTACGCGGCCGGCATGCGCGGCCCCGACGGCGTCTACGGCTTCGTGGGCGACGGCGTGCGCTCCGACTACCAGCCCGTCAACAACTCCGGCCTGGCACTCGGTTCGCCCACCGACCTGAACCTGCCGGCCAACAACCCGAGCGGCACCATCTCGGGCCAGCAGAACGGCCGGCAGTTCCAGGCCTACTCGCACTACGTGCAGCCCAATGGACTCGTGCAGTCGTTCATCGACAACGTCAACGGCGTCCGCGGCGGCTCCCTGTCCCCGACCGTGAAGATCAACTTCAAGAACGGCGTCACGGAGGTTGACCGCAGCTTCGGCGAGAACGGCCTTGGCCCGTTCGGCTACCTGCCCACCAACGTCCGTGTCGGCGGCGAGGGACACTACAAGTAACCAGCACCTCGAGGCCACCTCGACGACACATCCTGCTTGCAGGCGGCGCACCGGCAGTTCCCTGCCTGTGCGGTAGCCGGCACCAGTGCGGAGCGGGGCGCCATCCCAGGCGTCCCGCTCCGTTGCCGTGGCGCACCGGCGCCCGGACAAGCAGCCCCAACTGAAATGGTCACCATGTCGGAAAAACCTGATCTCCGTACTCCCGCCAGCCGGCGCACCGCCTGGGCAATAGCGGCAGCCCTCGCAATCCTGGCCGCCCTTGTCTCCACCGTTGTCCGGATCGAGGGGTCGAGCGCCAAAGTGCGGGCAGAAGAGGCCCTTCGGAGTGTTGCGACAGCCCAGTCCGCATCCAAGGATGCGGCGGGCGTTTATGCCTCCTATTGGCTGACTGGCGGTGACCACAGCCTCTCTGCCGCCCATCCGGTCCAGGCGGAAGGGGTAGCGGACCTCAGGAGCATCAGTTGCGACGACGGCTGGGTAGCAGCAGCCCGGGTTGACGGCGAAATCTACGTGCGGTCAAACCTCGAGGAAGGCGCTGTTGCGGCAGGAGCCGGGGAAATCCGCCGGCCCGGCTGCGTCACTGATGAGGCCCTCCGGCGAATGCTTTCCGACGTTGGCCTGCAGGAACAGCCAGCGGAGCCCGGGTCAATCGCCGACCGGCCGCAGGACTCATCGAAGTACCGCCCGAACTACCACATCACTCCCGAACGCAACTGGATGAATGATCCGCAGCGGCCCTTTTTCCTCAATGGGCTCTGGCATTACTACTACCTGTATAACTCCGACTATCCGGAGGGAAACGGAACCGAGTGGTACCACCTCACCAGTGAAGACCTGCTGACCTGGAAGGACGAAGGGGTGGCCATTGAGAAGTACAAAAACGGGCTGGGGGACATTGAAACCGGCAGCGCGGTGGTGGACTACGAAAACACTGCCGGATTTGGGCACGGCGCCGTCATATCAGTACTGACGCAGCAGGACCAGGGCGTCCAGCGCCAGTCCCTGTTCTACTCAACCGACGGCGGATACACCTTCAACGCGTACGGGGGCAATCCCGTGATGGACAACCCCGGAGCGGAGCACTGGCGGGACCCGAAAATTGTCTGGGACGGGGAACGCAGCCAGTGGCTCATGGTCCTTGCCGAGGGTCACAAGATCGGCATGTATACCTCCTCCAACCTCAAGGATTGGCGCTACGTTTCAGGTTTCGAGCGGACCGGCCTGGGGACACTGGAGTGTCCGGACCTGTTCCAGCTGGATCTGGACGGGGATCCTGCCAAGAGAACCTGGGTGCTCGCGGCAAGCGCCAATGGAACAGAAGAGGGAAGAACCACCGGCGTCGCCTATTGGACCGGAAGCTGGGACGGAACCCGCTTCACGCCCCATGACGAGGACCATCAGTGGCTGGACGCCGGATCCGACTTCTACGCAGCCGTGACCTGGGACGACCCCCGGCTCACCGAAGGCCAGAAAATGCAGTCCCGGCAGGCAATCGGGTGGATGAACAACTGGGACTATGCCCGGAAGCTCCCAACCGCGGACTGGCACGGCGGCATGGACACCCTCATCCGGGACATCCGCCTCAAAACCGTCCAGGACCGCCCGACCCTTGTCTCTGCTCCTGCGAAAACCTTGAGCCGGCTCGGGGGCCAGACGTTGGATCTCCAAGGGTCCACACCCGACGGCATCAAGAAGCTTCCGTCCTCCCAGGGAGGGGCGTACCGGCTGGACGTGACGCTTGAGCGGCCCGGACCCCATGACGGATCCGAGGCACGGATTTCCATGGAAAGCGGCGGCTCTGCGTTTGCAGCCATCGGTTACAACTTCCGGGACGGCACCGTGTTCCTGGACCGGCAGCAGCCCGCCGACAGAGACCTGGGCCCGCTCTTCACCCAGCGGCGGACTGCAACAGCCCCGGCGAAAGACGGCCTTGTGAAGCTGACTGTCTTCGTTGACTACTCTTCCGTCGAAGTGTTCGTCAACGACGGCGAGCAAACACTGACGTCGCTCGTCTTCCCGCGCTCGGAACAGCACGCCATCAAAACGGTCACGGACAAGGGGCCGCTCCCCCTTAAATCCCTGGAGTACACGCCCCTGTCCCCGGCCCGCCAATTGCCGCTGCACAAGCTCCCCTGACGCTACCCACGCCCGCCGCAACAAGTTAGGGTTCCAGCATGGACATCATCCTGGTACCCGGTTTCTGGTTGGATGCCTCTTCGTGGCAGGAGGTGGTCCCGGCACTGGAGGCCGCAGGACACCGGCCGCATCCACTCACGCTGCCCGGCCTTGAATCCGTTGACGCGGACCGGTCAGGCATCAGCCTCCAGGACCACATCGACTTTGTGGTTGCCGCCATTGACGCTCTCGAGGGCAAGGTGGTCCTGGTGGGCCACTCCGGGGGCGGCGCCGTCATCCACGGCGCGCTGGACGCGCGCCCGGACCGGGTGGAACGAGCCATTTACGTGGACAGCGGTCCTCTGGGTGAAGGCGATGTGATCAACAACGAACTGCCGGCCGACGGCGACGACATTCCGCTGCCGCCGTGGGAAGGCTTCGACGATGCCGACCTCATTGACCTCGACGACGGACTGCGGGAAGCATTCCGGGCACGTGCCATCCCGCAACCCAAGGGAGTGGCCTACGGCAGGCAGCACCTGCACGATACCCGCCGCTATGACGTCCCGGCCACTGTGATTGCGTGCGAATTCCCCTCCTCGCTGCTCCGCGAATGGATCGACGCCGGCCACCCCTTTGTCGCCGAACTGGCGCGGGTCCGCGACGTGGAGTTCGTGGACCTTCCCACGGGGCACTGGCCCCAGTTCACCAAGCCGGCGGAACTGGCACGGGTGATCCTCGCAGCAGTTGACCGGAAGGGCGACGACGCGAGCCAGTAACGGCTGCACCTTGCTTAGCCCATCATTCAGGAGTTTCTTCCCAACCCCTTGCGCGGCAGCAGCGCCGTCTCCATAATAAATGAATGCCATTCATTTATTCATCCGCTTTTCCGCCTGCCGTCCCGGCATTGACGCTCGACGCAACACCCGCCCGCATGCCCGCCGAATGGGAAACCCACCAGGGCACCTGGATGGCCTTCCCGCCGCCCAACCACACCTTCGGCCCATCCGGGAGCCCCACCCTTGACCGCGCCCGTGGGGCCTGGGCGCGCGTTGCGCGCACCATCAGCCGCTATGAACCGGTGACCGTGCTGGCTGACCCCCGTGACACGACGGCCGCCAGGGAGTGGCTCGGGGAGGGCATCACCGTCCTTGGGGTTCCGCTCGATGACGCCTGGCTGCGTGACAGCGGGCCAACCTTCACCCGCCGTCCGGACGGTACCGTGGCCGCCGTCGACTGGGTGTTCAACGGCTGGGGCGCCCAGCAGTGGGCGCAATGGGGCAACGACCGGAACGTGGGCCGCGTTCTCGCTGCGCACGCCGGGGTACCGGTCAATCCGAGTTCCCTGGTCAACGAGGGCGGCGGCTTCCACGTGGACGGCGAGGGAACGGTCCTTCTCACCGAAACGGTGCAGCTGGATCCCCAGCGAAACCCGGGCGCCACCAAGGAATCGGTGGAAGGCGCGATCCACGAGGCCTTGGGAACCACCAAGGCCATCTGGCTGCCCCGCGGACTCACCCGTGATTACGGTGAATTCGGCACCCGCGGGCACGTGGACATCGTAGCTGCCTTCGCCGGCCCGGGCACTGTCCTGCTGCACCGCCAGGACAATCCTGCCCACCCCGACCATGAGGTCTACCAGGAACTCCATTCCGCCCTGGCCGGGCAGACCGACGCCCAGGGCCGGCCGCTGCGCATCATCGATGTGCCCGCCCCTGCCGCCCTTGAAGACGACGAGGGGTTCGTGGACTGGTCCTACATCAACCATTACGTGGCCAACAACGCAGTAATCCTCTGCAGCTTCGATGACCCGAACGACGCCGTTGCCGCAGGAATACTCGGACGCGCCTATCCGGGCCGCACCATAGAACTGGTGGACGCGCGGGACATCTTCGCCTTTGGCGGCGGCATCCATTGCATCACCCAGCAGCAGCCGGTGCCGGCCGGGCGACAGGAGGCGGCAGCGTGAGCCCGTTCACCGTGGTGGAAGCAGGTATCAGGCAACTCCGCGAAGCACTGGAAGCGGGTCGGGTCTCAAGCGAGGAGCTGGTCCGCGAGTACCTGCAGCGGATCGAGGCCTACGACAGGTCCGGCATCCGCCTGAACTCGGTGGTGGTACTGAACCCCGAGGCCATTGCGGAGGCGAGGGCCTCCGACGAACGGCGGGCGCGGAACTCCACCCTGGGCCCACTGGACGGCATCCCCTACACCGCCAAGGACAGTTACCAGGTGGCGGGACTGACGGTAGCGGCCGGTTCACCGGCCTTCAAGGACCTTGTGGCCCGGCGCGATGCCTTCACCATCGAGCGGCTCCGGTCCGGCGGGGCGGTCCTGATCGGCCTCACCAACATGCCGCCCATGGCCAACGGCGGCATGCAGCGCGGCGTGTACGGCCGGGCGGAAAGCCCCTACAACGCGGAATACCTGACCGCGGCGTTTGCCTCCGGATCCTCGAACGGCTCCGGAACCGCCACGGCTGCCAGCTTCGCAGCCTTCGGCCTCGCGGAGGAGACCTGGTCTTCCGGCCGGGCGCCGGCGTCGAACAATGCACTCTGCGCCTATACCCCCTCGCGCGGCGTGATCTCGGTCCGCGGCAACTGGCCGCTGGTTCCCACCATGGACGTGGTGGTTCCGCATACCCGCACCATGGATGACCTCCTGGAGGTACTGGACGTGGTGGTGGCCGACGACGCCGAAACCCGCGGCGACTTCTGGCGGATGCAGCCATGGGTTGACGTGCCAAAGGCGTCCGAGGTGCGCCCCGCCTCCTACCTGGAGCTGGCCGTCACGGACCCCGCAGCTGCGGCGAACGTGCTGGCCGGCAAACGCCTGGGGGTCCCGCGGATGTACATCAACGCCGATGCCGAGGCCGGCACGGCTCCCGCCCCGGGGATTGGCGGGCCCACCGGGCAGCGCATCCGGACCAGGGCTTCCATCATGGATCTGTGGGATGCTGCCCGCCGCGCGCTGGAGGCGGCCGGGGCGGAAGTGGTGGAGGTGGATTTCCCGGTGGTCTCCAACTATGAGGGAGACCGGCCAGGCGCACCCACCATTGGCACGAGGGGCCTGGTGTCACCCGAATACCTCCGCAGGGAGATCGTTGACCTCTCGGCCTGGGCCTGGCACGACTTCCTGGACGCCAACGGAGACCCGAACCTCTCCCGACTGTCCGACGTCGACGGCGCCAGCATCTTCCCTGCCCCGGACGGTTCGCTGCCGGACCGGTACCACGGGTTTGAGGACGACATCAGCGACTACCCGGCGTGGATACGGGACAACGGGGTGCCTGTCCTGTCCGGGATTCCCCATCTGGCCGAAGGGCTGCGCGGCCTGGAGAAAACTCGCCGGATTGACCTGGAAGAATGGATGGACGGCCGGGTCCTTGATGCGGTGGTGTTCCCGGCCGCCGCGGATGTGGGTCCTGCCGACGCCGACCGCAACGAACACTCGGCAGAGCAGGCCTGGCGCAACGGCGTCTGGGTGTCCAACGGCAACCTGGTCCCCCGGCATCTGGGCATCCCCACGGTAACGGTCCCGATGGGACTGGCTGCGGACATCGCCATGCCGGTGGGACTGACCTTTGCAGGCAGGGCCTACAGTGACACCTGCCTGCTGGAGCTTGCAGCCGCTTTCGAAGCCACCGGCCGCCGTCGGGTCCCGCCGCCGCGCACCAGCTCCGCCGCCCGGCAGGAAGGGAACGGACGCGCCTTGACAGCCTGATTGTTAGCGCTGACAGTTGAGGGAGCCATTTCCACCACCGACCGGAAAGCCGACTCAATGAAGAACTGGGCAGGGAACCTCGAGTACGCCTCATCGGAGGTCCGGCAGCCGTCGTCAGTGGAAGAACTGGCAGACATCGTGGCCGGGGCACGCCGGGTCAAAGCCCTGGGGTCCCGCCATTCGTTCAACCGGGTGGGCGACACCGACGGCGTCCACGTGCTCCTGGACGGCCTGCCCCGGGAGATCGAACTGGACCCGGAGCGCCGGACCGTCCGCGTCAGCGGCGGGGTCAGCTACGGAACGCTGTGCCGCTGGCTGGAACAGTCCGGGGTGGCCATCCACAACCTGGCGTCCCTTCCGCATATCTCCGTGGCGGGTGCGGTCCAGACGGGAACGCACGGATCCGGGGTGGACAACCAGTCCCTGGCCGGTGCCGTCGAAGCGATCCACCTCGTGCGGCCCTCCGGTGAACAGGCGTCCCTCTCCCGCGCGGACGGCGACGAATTCCTGGGCAGCGTGGTGGGTCTCGGCGCCCTGGGCATCATCACCGGCCTGGAACTCAGCGTCCGGCCGAGCTTCCGCATGCGCCAGCGCGTCCTGGAGAACCTGCCATGGGACCGCGCGCTGGCCAACTTTCCGGAAATCGTGTCCAGCGCCTACAGCGTCAGCCTCTTCACGGACTACGCCGGCGGTTCCATCAGCCAGGTGTGGCTCAAGGCACTGGATTCGGAGCCGCCGCTGGGTGAGCTGTTCGGTGCCACAGCCGCCCGCACCCCCAGGCACCCGCTGCCGGACATGTCCGCCGAGAATTGCACGCTCCAGATGGACGAGCCGGGCCAGTGGCTGGACCGCCTGCCCCATTTCCGCCATGAGTTCACACCCAGCAAGGGTGAGGAACTGCAAAGCGAATTCATCCTGCCCCTGGAGCACGCCCCGGCCGCCATCGAGGCTGTGCGGGGGCTCGCGCACAAGCTCGCGCCGCTGCTGTTTGTCTCCGAGATCCGCACCGGTGCTGCCGATGAATTTTGGCTCAGCCCCTTCTACCGGCAGCAGAGCGTGGCCCTCCACTTCACGTGGAAGCCGCTGCAGCCTGAGGTGGAGGCGGTCCTGCCGGAACTTGAGGAGGTACTTCGGCCCTTCGGAACCCGACCGCACTGGGGCAAACTGTTCTCCCCGGCCGGCCAGGACTGGGTGTCGCTCTACCCGCGTTTCGCCGACTTCCGCTCGCTGGCATCGGCTCACGATCCTGACGGGAAGTTCCGGAACGCGCTGCTGGACAGCATCCTCGGCGTTCCGGCGGCGAGCGGGCGCTAATCATCAGGAATTGAGCAGGGGTCCTGCCGGGATGCCCTGTTCCGGCACGCGTTTGCCGCGGGCCGATAGGCTGGGCTGATGAAACGCCGCCTTGCCGCCCTGTCCGCCGCTCCCCTGTTCCTGCTCCTCGCCGGCTGTGGTGCCGTTGAGGAGGCTGCCGGCAATGCCGCCAGCGACGCCGCCTCCAAGGTGGCCGCCGCAGGCGCTGCCGAAGTGAAACGGCAGGTCTGCGCGGTGGTGCAGGACGGCCTGGTCAGCGTGGAGGACAAGCAGGCGCTGGCCGGCCTGGTCTCCGCCGCACGTACAGCCGGAGTACCCGCAGAGATCACGACGCCGTTAGGCCAGATCGCCGCGGCCGGAGACGAAGTGCCGGGCGAATCCGTCCAGGCACTCAAGGACGCCTGCGCGGCTTAGCTACGCTGCCTGGCCGCACACGTGGCAGCCCGCCCGGCGTCGGACAAGCGCCTCAGGGGCGGGGCTGGTCCACGCCGCGGAGGCCGCTGCCGCGGCCGCCTTGGGGGCGCCTCACCGTGCGGTGTTCAGTGGCGGCAAACGGGACTACGCCATGCTCCCGGTCCGCAGGCAAGGCACTCACAAACTTTGCCAGTTCCTCGCTGAGGACCTTCCAGCCAATACTTGGATCATCCGGATATGCGTTGATTTCCGCCCGACGCGCAGCTTCCAGGGCCGCGGCGCCGGATTCCGTTAATTCAACTTTGAACTGCCTGCGGTCGGTGGACTGGCGGGTCCTGGTGATATGCCCGGCGCCCTCCAGCCGGATTAATACGCGTCCCAAGGTCTGGCTCTGGACGCGGATGGCCTCCGCGAGCTGCTCCTGATTAAGGGGCCCGGCGGCCAAATTTTCCAAAGCTATGACGGCAGCCCGTGTCAGGCCCAAGTGCGCCAAGGCATCGTCCTGCCGCCTTTGCACCAGCCGGGCTGCCAACGTAATCAGGCGATAGCTGGTCCGGGCATCTGGATCAAGGTTGCTGGTCATCGGGCCGTGGCCTTCCTGTGGGTGGCGAAGTGCAGGGTGGGATCACCTCTTCTTGCGTCGCTACATTCTCTACAATAAGCATGCTTAGCATCCGATTCGCAAGTAGGCTTACTATCACTGTGGCCAAAGACGCTGCCCGGCAGCCATATATTCGGCGGCCCTTGCGCTTCAAAAGGGAAGTGTGCTTAGTATCTAATTAGTAACCATGCTTACTACTAGCCAGCACTGCTGGTTCTTGATCGCCAGCTGACCCTTCATGAAAGAGAGCCCGATGACAGAGAACCAATGGCCCCAGACATCCAGCCCTGCTACCACCGATACTTTCGGTGCACCGGACACAGGCGCTGAAGAACGCTACGGCACCTCCCCCGCCGCAGGTTCCGCCGGAGGCTCCAAGAGCCAGGCGGCAAAGGAAGAAGCTTCGCAGGTTGCCGGCCAGGCCGCCTCCGCAGCCCAGGGCGTTGCCCAGACCGCCAAGGAGGAAGCCGCGCATGTGGCCTCCGAGGCGAAGACCAGCGCGCAGGATCTTTTGCACCAGGCGAAGTCGGGCCTGACAAGCCAGGCGGGAACGCAGCAGCAGAAGGCCGCGGAAGGCATCCGCTCCATTTCCAGCCAGCTGCAAAGCATGGCCGAGGCACCGGACCAGCAGGGCGTGGCCAGCGACCTGATCCGTCAGGCTGCCAGCACCACCGAAACGGTAGCCTCCTGGCTCGAGACCAAGCAGCCGGGCGACCTGCTCGGCGAAGTCCAGAGGTTCGCCCGCAACCGCCCCGGCACGTTCCTCCTGGTCGCAGCCGGCGCAGGCGTCCTGGCCGGACGGCTCACCCGTGGTCTCACGGCCGGAGCACCCGAGGCACAGGGTGCAGTCCAGGGCGTTTCCCCGCAGCGGTCGGTTCAGCCCCAGCCGGTTGCGCCCCTTCACCCGGAGACCGTTTATGCCGCCGGCACTGACGACCTCTTTGACGAGCCGGCAGTGGGCACGAGGGCTCCGGTGTCCACCTCAACCCTCCCCGGGGGGACTGCAGTAGACAGCCCCCTGCGGTACGAGGATGACCCCTACCGCGATGAGGACGGCAGCTACAGCGCTGCCGACGGCACTTACCGTTCGACGGAAGGACGCCAGCTGTGAGTAGTTCTATTCCGGAGATGCCGCCGAGTGAGGCGCACCTGAAGGCTGAAAACGCCTCGCTGGGTGAGCTGCTCGGGGACGTGACCCGCGACCTGTCCACGCTGATGCGCCAGGAAGTGGAACTCGCCAAGGCCGAACTCAAACAATCCGCCACCAAGGCCGGCAAGGGCTCGGGCATGCTCGCCGGCGCAGGCGTGGCCGGGCACTTCGTGCTCGTCTTCCTGTCCCTGGCCCTGATGT
>NZ_JAYESK010000011.1:0-128315 GCF_034720455.1 Pseudarthrobacter sp. C1
GTGAGCGCGACCCTGCAGTTGCGTAGTGCCGGGAGCGGGTCCACGGGTACGCAGAACGTCAAGCTGGTCGCTGATGACAGCTGGACCGAGGGCGGGATCACCTACAGCAACAAGCCGCAGCTCGGCACCAGCATCGGCACACTCGGCCCGACGACGACCAACACCACGTATAACGTTCCGTTGACCGTCAGCGGCCTGACCGGTGAGCTGGGCCAACAACTCTCACTGGGCATGGACAGCAGCAGCAGTGACGGCCTGGACCTGAACTCCAAGGAGGCCGGCAGCACGAACGCACCCACGCTCATCCTCACGCTGACGAAGTAGTCGGACGCCGGCCGACATGGCCGGCGCCGTCCACCTCAGCAACATCACCGATCGGACACCACTAGACAGGGGACACCATGTACAGGCAGACCAAGCCCAAGACCAAGGCCTTGCACTTCGACATTCACGGCCGCGTCGCGATCCGCGTCGACGCAGAATCACCGGCAGCGCCGCAGCTCAAGAGCATGTTGGCGTGTTTCGCCACAGACACCGAACTGCCGGCCAACATTGTGGTCGATGACCGGCCGGAGCCGATGCCGGATGCTGGCCTACTTGAGCATGAGCTTGCGTACACGGAAAACAGTGTGCGTTTCCAGGCCGAACGACTCCAGATCGTGAGGGATGGGGAGCAGTGGCGCATTCACGGACCGGGCGAGCTGTTGACCTCCGTGGTCCCTGTTCTCGATGCCGCAATGGTCGGCCGCGGAGCTGGCATGATCCACGCCGCAACCATGGCGTACCGGGGTCACGCGATCGCGCTTCCGGCCGCCGGAGGGACCGGAAAGACGAGCACCGCGGCCAAGCTGATGCGGCGCGAGGGTTGGTCGTTCATGGGCGATGACTGGGCCTTTCTCGCCGAGGACGCCACGCTGCTCGGCTACGCGAAGCCGATGTTCATTAAGCCGCACCACCGGAAAATCTACCCGCACCTGTTTGAAGGGGTCCGGAAGCCGCTCGTCCCGCCTCAGCTCTCGAAGAGTGTCGGCCGCCTCACCACGGTGGTGCATCCGTACGTCATCCGTTACCCGCGCCTCGCGGACTTCTCCCGGCGTTGGTCGCCGGAGCACCGCATGGTTGATGCCGGGACCGCGTTTCCCGGCCGGGAAGTGACGACGACGGCTCCGCTTGCGGCGGCCATCTACATCGAGCGCTATGAGGGCTCCCGGTCCAGGATTGTCGAGCGGACAACCGAGTGGATGGTCGACCGCATGATCGGCAACTTCCACATCGAGATGGCAAGCTTCTCGCAGCATGTCGTGACAGGCCTGGCCGCTACATCCGTCGTCCCCTGGCGCGAGCACTTCGCCGCAAAAGGCGTCGTCCTGAACAAAGCGCTCGACGGACGGCCCTGCCACCTGCTGCAGGTGCCCTCCGCGTACACGGCAGACGAAGCGTCTGACGATATCGTCCGGTATCTCGAGGAGCTGCTGCCGTCGGTCCTGGACGAGCAGATCTGAGGGGGTGGGCACAGTGGGTCACAGCCCTTCCGAGGTCACCGCGGTCGTTCCGGCCCGCAACGCGGAGCACATGCTCCCACGCTGTCTGGAGGCCCTGCGTCAGTCCGGCGTAGCGGAGATCATCGTGGTGGACGGATGCTCCACCGATCGTACGGTCGACCTCGCCCTCGCGGCAGGTGCCCGGGTCCTGAGTGATGAAGGCCGCGGTTTGCCGTGGGCGCGAACGCTCGGTGTGCAGAGCAGCAGGACCCCTTGGGTCCTGCTCGTCGACTCTGACGTCGTGTTCGGGCCACATGGAGTCGCCGACCTGCTCTCTGAGCTCGTCGAGGGCGATTACGACGCGCTCCAGGCCGGTTTGGAAAGTGTCGCTGGACCGGGCTACTGGGGGCAGGCGCTGGCACATCACCATCGCACCGGCCGCAGCCGCAACTGGTTCGGGCTCGTAGCGACGATGGTCGACCGAGACCTGATGCTGGGTGTGGGTTTCGACGACTCGTTCAAGTCGGGCGAGGACATCGAGCTCCGTTGGCGGATGCGGCAGTCAGGGCTGCGGACGGCGGTGTCACAGCGGGTAGTCGTCGAACATCGTTTTGCCGCCGACGACTTTGACTTCGCCCTGGACCAGTTCCTGATGGACGGAACGGGACTGGGACGGATGATCCGCAAGCACGGCTGGCGCGGTGCGAGGTTGGCGTTGCTTCCTGCCGCCGCGGCTATCCGGGGCAGCGTCTTGAGCCTCGCCTCGGGCCAGCCCAGGTGGCTGCGCTACTACATCGCTTTCTGCTGGTACAACTATGCGGGCCTGGCGAAAGGTCTGGCGTCATGACCGCTGAACTAGGGACCGCGGTCACGGACCCCTCAACTGTCCGGCACTCCGCCCTGCGCAGTTCGATCGGCCTCATTGTGGGCAAGGCCGCCCAGATTGGCTGGGGTTTTGCCTTCTGGGTCGTGGCCGCACGCGCGACGTCAGACCGTGAGGTCGGGCTCGCCATGGCCGCGGTCGCGGCAGTGATGATCTGCACGCAGCTCGCGGTTCTGGGTGCCGGGTCCGCTGTCATCGTTGCGGTGGGACGAGGGGAGCCGCCCGCGCGGGTGCTGGACGCGGCGTTCGCCATCGTGGGGGCAGCCGGCACCGTGCTGGCCCTCGGCTATCTCGTGCTGCAGTCGGCTGTGGCGCCGGACACGGCGTCGGCATCGGTTCTCTTCTGGTTAACGTTCCTTGCGGCTGCCGTCACCGGCACCCTGGTGATTGTGCTGGACCAAGCGCTGGTGGCGCTGGGACGCGGGGCCAGCGCGACCTTGAGGTATGCGTTGGGCGGCGGGGTTTCCCTCGGCGCTGCAGCGCTCGTGGCCTGGCAGGCGCATGGCGCCTCCGCCGACGTGGTGATGGCCTGCTGGACCCTCGGGAATACAGTGGCGTGCGTCGTCGGTGTGATCCAGCTGCGAAAACTGATTGGCTATCGGCCGCGACCATCCTTGCGTTCGACGCGCGGCCGTCCACTGCTGGCGGTGGGTATTCCGTACCAGCTCCTCACCCTCACCGAGCGCGCCCCCGGGCTGGTGCTGCCGCTCCTGCTGGCCCACACGGTGGCGCCTGAGATCGCTGCCTACTGGTATCCCGCATGGATGATGGCCTGGGCTGCCTACTCCGCTCCGATGCTGATGGGCATCGTCCAGTTTTCCGAAGGTGTCCGCGACCCTCACCGCCTGGTGGCTACAACCTGGGCGAGTCTCCGTTGGTCGCTCGCCATAGGAGGTCTGGCGGCAGTCGTCCTCGTCCTCCTCGCTCACCCGCTGCTCAGTCTGCTGGGGGAGCGGTACGCTGACGCATCCGCTGACGCTCTGCGGTGGTTGGCGGCCGGACTGGTGCCGTACGCGGTGCTGCAGGCCTACAACGCCGTGTGCCGGGCTCTCGGCCGTTACACAGAGCCGATCGTGGTCGGCGTGACGCTCGGGGTGGCCCTCTGCGCGTCAGCGCTGTTGGAGGCCGAAGCGGGCCCCGGCGCCATGGCCCTTGCGTGGCTGGTGGTGCTCTCCATTGGAGCTGTTGCTGCCGGCCTCCGGTTAATCGCCGTTCTCCGGCGTGTCACGAAGGAGTCACGATGACAACCACGATTGATGCGCCCAGCCGCATCCGAGGACGCTGGAAGGCCCGTGACGCCTGGTGCGCACTGGCGGGGGTCGTGTCGCTGGCGCTTGCCGTGTGGGCCGCTTCCACGGTCGCCGTTCCCGTGAACAGCGACCTGGGGCTCGTTGCCGTGCTCCCCTACCCGTTCTGGGCAGGGGTCCTGATTCTGAACGTTGCCTTCGTTGTGGCCCTGCGAGGGGATGCCTCAGGTCCGGCAGGCCGGGCGGTCTTGATGTGGCTGGTGCTGGTGTTGGTGCTCGTGCTCTTCGGGACGGCAGCCTTCGTCACGGACGTACCGCGTGGTGAGGTCGCGTTCCGTCATCTCGGCATTGCCGACGCCCTCTCGCGCAGCCAGGGGATCGACCCCGACATTGACGCCTACTTTAACTGGCCGGGTTTCTTCGCCCTCCTGGCGACAGTACTGAAGGCAACCGGCCTCGACCCGGTAGCCCTTGCCCTGTGGGCGCCGGTGCTCAACGTGGGTCTGTGGCTCGCTGCCCTGGGCGTGCTGATGCGCTACCTTACGCAGGATCCGCGACGGCGCTGGCTCGTGCTCTGGCTCTTCTGCCTCGGCAACTGGCAGGACCAGGACTACCTGTCTCCCCAAGCCTTCGGCTTCTTCCTGTACCTCGTCGTGATCGCACTTGTCGTCGGCCCGCTGGCTGCGCGGCCCCCCAAGTTCCGCGGCTTCCGAGACGTCGACGTGGCGGCGTGGTGGCAAGGGCGGTCCCCGGCTGAGCCCCGGCCAGGGTACCGGGTGAGCGCCCTCGCGGTGGCTCTCGTGCTCATCGCGGTCATCTGCGCGAGCCATCAACTGACGCCTTTCCTGTTGCTCATTTCCCTCACCGCTCTCACCCTGAGCGGACATGTCTGGCCCGGCCGGCTGCCCCTGATCACCGCGGTCCTGCTGGCACTCTGGCTCGCCTACCCCGCCAGTGCATACCTCGCCGGGAACCCGCCCCTGGCGGAAGGAGGTGTGCTGGCCGCAATCAATGCCAACGTCGTCGACCGCGTGAGCGGGACCGCCGGGCACGTGCTCGTGGTGCAGGCCAGGGTCGTTCTCACCCTCCTGCTGTGGGCGCTTGCCGCGGCGGGCGCGGTGCGCGACTGGCGCAGGGGGCGGTTCGACATCCGTGTAGTCCTCCTTGCCGTCACCCCCCTGCTGCTCTTCCCCGTGCAGCTGTACGGCGGGGAAATGCTCATCCGCGTCTCGCTTTTCGCTCTGCCCTTCATCGCTTTGCAGGCATGCTCGATCCTGCTTCCCACTGAAGGCAGGACACAGCCCTCACTCCGTGCCGCGGGGGGCCTCGCGCTGACGTTCTGCCTGTTGGGCCTGCTGACAGTGACAGGCCGGTTCGGGAACGCCCAGTTTGACGTCTTCACCGACAACGAGATCGCTGCCGTCGCCGCCGTACAGCGCCTCGCGCCGCCCGGCTCAACGATCATCTCGGCTTCCCCCCCGACGCCGTGGCGCAGCGAGGCCTACCTCGAGCACCCGTATCGGACCATGGACTACATGTGCCGGTCCGACTTGTCTACGGCGGCGTGCGGCCCAGTCGTTTACGACAATGCCCGGAAAAACCCTGCCGGTGCCGTCTTGTTGCTCACCCGCTCGTCGGAAGCGAGTCTTGTGCTTCGGGGCGCCAGCAGCGCCGGCGGCTTCGCCGAGCTGGAGGCGTGGCTAAGCGCGCAGGATGGAGTGGAACTAGTGTTCAGCAATGCAGACGCCCGCGCCTACCGGGTGACGCCATGAGCCGCCCCATCAGCCGCCCTATCAGCCGGCCGACCTTGGTCCTCGGTCTCGCGGCCCTCGCCTTGTCACTGGTGACGCTCGTAGGGCTGCCGACGCCGCTGCAGGTGGTCGCCGCGACAGCCGTCCTTATCCTGCTGCCAGGGCAGGCACTGGTCCGACTCACGTCGGTTACCGACCCTGCCCTTCGCGGGCTGCTTGTTCTGGCTCTCGGCCTCGCCACGCTAACCGCGGTGTCCACCGCGATGTTCTACCTCGCTGTGTGGTCGTGGCAGGCGTGTGTCGTCACGATGGGCGTCATCACCATTGGCGCGTGCATGGCACGCGCACGACAGGAGGTTGTGTCATGATCGATCTGGCGGGACTGCTCGCGATTGCCGCCCTGCTCATCACCATCGCCCTGCTCGTTACCCTTGTCGCGCTTGAGATCCGACGCGCGGGACCGGACGCCGAACGGCCCACGAGGCTCCTCGGCCTGACGATGAGCCGCAGGGTGGTCGGTGTCATGTGGGCGATGTATCTCGTCCTCTTCCTTCCGCGCGTGGTGGGACTGCTCACGTGAACGGTGCGGCGCGGTGGTGGCTCCTCAGCGACCTCCACCTGGGCGTATCGGATGACGACCCCCGCCGCCCAAGCGCAGTGCTTCCCGGTTTCCTGCGCCGCGAGGTCCTTGCGGTAGCCGGTACGCAGCGGCACGTCGCATTCGTGGGTGACACGTTTGAGCTGGTCGGCTTGGCCGAAGACGAGAGCCTTGCCCGGCTCGAGTCGATCCTCGCCCGGCACCTTGACACGTTCCGGGCGCTGGAAGCGTGTGCGGCCCGCGGCGTGCAGCTGCACTTCGTATGCGGCAACCACGACGTCGAGCTGGCCCGGCCGTCGGTCGCCGCCCGCCTGTCAGCGCTACTGTCACCCGGCGAGCCCACACGGGTCCGGGTGCACCCGTGGTTCTTGCACGTGCCCCACGTGCTCGTGGCCGAGCACGGGCACCAGCACCACGCGCTGCACCGGATTCCTGAGGTGCTCCGCTCGGCGGTCAACGGGACCGACGAGTTGAACCTGCCACCGCTCGCCGCCTGGAACGCCCACCCGTCGAACTCGCGCCTGAGCCGAGCCGGGGCCGTTGCCCGGTCCTGCCTGGCGTCCGAACTGGCGGAACGTCGCATCCGGGAGCCCGCGTACGACGAAATGTTGCAGTCCGAGTCATTCCGCCTTGCGCTCGACGAGGCGGCCGTTCGGGACCTGGCACGCCTGTCCCGGTTCCGGACGGTGTCGGCGCTCCCGCGCGCCGCCACTCGCATGGTGCTCGCGGCAGCCGGGCGCAGGACCGCAGGCGAGGAGCCTCCTGCAGCAGCGGGTCGGGTCGCGCGCACCCTCGAAGAGCATGGTTCCGGGGTGGCCTGGTACGTATCGGGCCACACCCACCGTGCCCTCGAAGCGGAGCTGGAGGCGTGCACAACCCGGTACGTCAACACAGGCACGTGGTGTTCGGACGTCCGCGGTCGCGGACCTGACCGGCGGGATCGTCGGGCGTTCCCCTACGCCGTGATAGACGTCGCCCGCGACGGCTCCACGAACGGCGGCTTGAGGTATTGGCGTCCGGACGGCGGTTCAGCCGTACCGGTGTCAGAGTACTGACCGGGCGGGGTGCACACCCACGTGGCGAGGTCCCGGCCCACCTACCCTGGCGTTGAATCAGCCCCCGCTTCGTGACCCGCTGTCAGTCTGCATTCCGCCGGAAACAGCACGGAATTCCCATGTATAAGAGCCGTCAGCCTTGAGGCTCATTCTTAGGTGACCCCATGTGTCGCTAAACCTCTTCTGCACATAAGAGGGGCTGCCGGTGAATTCCCGGAGGCCGATTCCACCAGTGGACACCTGGAATTGCTGCATCCCGTCCGCAACGCACTGGTCCGCGTTGTTCAGGGGGCACGTTCGCTCATAATTGTGTTGGCTGCCCGAAAGCAGTATCCGGACCCGGTTTGTCCAGAACACATCAATCCACGGTTTGGCCTCAGCGAAGCGGTCATGGCTGGATGTGTCAGAAGTGAAGTAGGGGTCATGGTAAACGACGGCCAGATGCTTGCCGGCCGCCCTGGCTGCCTTGAGGTCGGCATCCATTTCACGCGTCATGGCCCGCGCGCGCGTCGCGTCATACCGCCAGGTGGCGGTAGGGGCTACCAGGAAATGCCAGTTGCCCTTATCGAATGAGTACCATTCGAGGGCGTCCACGAATCGGCCAAGGTGGCTGTTGGTTGCGCTTTTCGTGGCGGACACGCACTCACCGTTCATATACTTGTCCAGCTCATCGTTCGTGCCGGGCTTGACGTCGTGGTTCGGTCCAGCCGCCCAGTATGTTTTGGACTTGGCCGGTCCCCACAGCTGGTCATAAGCGCCGAGCGCGGAGCACACTGACTTGTCGTACTGAAAGTCACCCAAAGCGATGAAGTTGTCCAGCGTGCCGTCGTTCAGGCCGGCGACAATGGACGCGGCGTTCCTGCCACTGGGCGACGCCGCGGACGTGTTCCCTTCCGGGTTGATGTCCCCTGCTGCGGCGAAATCGAAAACGTCAGTGGACGCTTGCTGGGTGGTCCCTCCGCCGTCGGTTGTGGCCGGGGTGGTTGCTGCGTCGTCCGCTGGCGCAGTCACCGTTGCTGTCGGGGGCAGAGGTGGAGGTGGAGGGGCCGAGCAGCCGCCCAGGAAAATTGCCGCTGCGCCAAGGGCGACCAAATGTTTACCCATACGTCAGATGATAGGGGCTTCCCGGCCGTGGGAGTTTTCCACATCGCCGCACCAGCGCTTTCCGGGCCGTTGCCGGCCGCCTAGCCTTGGGTCAGGAGCAAATCGCCTATCCGGGCCACATGCACTAAGATGGTGAAGTCTGTGCTGCGCCCTGCCTCCCTTCTGGCGGGGCATCGCACGGAATCGCAAATGAACCTCCTGTTACGGAAATGCCGTAACCGCTTAGCCCAAAGGAGGTGGGTTCACATATGCGTCCTTACGAATTGATGGTAATCATCGACCCCGAGGTCGAAGAGCGTACCGTTGAGCCGTCGCTTCAGAAGTTCCTGAACGTCATCACCAACGATGGTGGAACCATCGAGAAGGTTGACATTTGGGGCCGACGCCGCCTGGCTTACGAAATCAAGAAAAAGTCCGAAGGAATCTACGCCGTGGTGAACTTCACCGCCAAGCCGGAAACCGCCAAGGAACTTGACCGCCAGTTGTCTCTTAACGAGACCATCATGCGCACCAAGATCACCCGCCCCGAAGAGCAGAAGGTTGTTGCTGAGTAATTTCAGCACTGATCTTCATTCTTCACCCGCAGGAACGCACTCTTCACAGGATCGAACAAGGAGGCAGTAGATGGCAGGCGAAACCACCATTACGGTCATCGGTAATCTCACCAATGACCCGGAATTGCGGTTCACACCGTCAGGTTCGGCAGTAGCGAACTTCACCATCGCTTCCACCCCGCGTACCTTTGACCGCCAGTCCAACGAGTGGAAGGACGGGGAAACCCTGTTCCTCCGCGCGGCTGTCTGGCGTGAAGCAGCCGAGAACGTCGCCGAGTCCCTCACCAAGGGCATGCGCGTGATCGTTACCGGCCGCCTGAAGAGCCGTTCCTACGAAACCAAAGAAGGCGAAAAGCGCACCGTTATCGAGCTTGAGGTCGATGAAATCGGCCCCAGCCTGCGCTATGCCAATGCCAAGGTCAACCGCACCCAGCGCTCCGGCGCGGGTGGCCAGGGCGGCTTCGGCGGCGGCAACAGCGGCGGTGGCTTCGGAGGCGGCAACTCTGGTGGAAACCAGGGCGGCAACTCCGGTGGAGGCTGGGGCGGCGGCAACCAGCAGGCTGCGCAGGACGATCCCTGGGCTACGCCCGGCGTGTCCAGTGCAGGTGGCTGGGGCAACGGCCCCGATTCCGAACCTCCCTTCTAACACACCCCATTAAGGTCCGACGCCGGGCCCGCCACAGTGCCAACGCGCACCAAGGCGGCTGCCGCCGAGGACCACCACCATCCCGTGGATCAACATCCACGGGCTCCCTAGAATAGGAGCTCCACGATGGCTAAGGCTGAACTCCGTAAGCCCAAACCAAAGTCCAACCCCTTGAAGGCCGCTGACATCACTGTCATCGACTACAAGGACGTAGCATTGCTGCGCAAGTTCATCTCCGACCGCGGAAAGATCCGCGCCCGTCGCGTCACTGGCGTTACGGTGCAGGAACAGCGCAAGATCGCCCAGGCAATCAAGAACGCCCGCGAAGTTGCTCTGCTGCCTTACTCCGGCGCTGGCCGCGGCTAAGGAAGGGATTAACTAACATGGCAAAGCTCATTCTGACCCACGAAGTAACCGGACTCGGTGCTGCTGGCGACGTTGTCGAGGTCAAGGACGGTTACGCCCGTAACTACCTGCTGCCCCGCAACTTCGCCCTGACCTGGTCGAAGGGCGGCGAAAAGCAGGTTGAGTCCATCAAGGCTGCCCGCGCTGCCCGCGAGCACGCTTCCCTGGAAGACGCTCAGAAGCAGGCTGCTGCACTGCAGTCCAAGCCGGTCAAGCTCGTCGTCAAGGCTGGCGAAACCGGACGCCTGTTCGGCACCGTCAAGCAGGGCGACGTCGCTGACGCTGTTGAGGCCGCTGGCCTTGGCCGCATCGACAAGCGCAAGGTTGAACTGCCGGTCCACATCAAGTCGGTTGGTTCGTACCAGGCCAACGTCCGTCTGCACGAAGATGTTGCCGCTGTCATCGAACTCGATGTAGTGGCAGGCAAGTAGTCATAACGACTCAACAGTCCTGACTGTACAAAGACCCCCGTCGCCGGATCCCGGCAGCGGGGGTCTCTTGTCTTTGGACCGTGGACGGGCCAACCGGGTCAGACGCCCCAGTGAGCCAGGATTGCTTCGCAGAAGTCGTCGTTCGTACCCGTAGAACCGAAGATCAGCTCGTCGCTGATCACGTTGCCCGACGCCTGGTCGATGGTGAGGAGCCTGCGGACCTGGCCGTCGCCCTTGGCGAGGATCTTGCCGTCACTTCCAATCAGCCGATTCTCTCCGGTGAGCAGCACGGTGATGCTGAGAGTCCCGTCCCCGTTGTCGACGATCTTGAGGTCTTTGGCCAGCGTGTTCGGCTGGATGTCGGTCACGGTCATCCCGTTGTACGTGAATGTCTGGACGATCCTGAGCTTCTCCTGAACCCACAGCAGGCTATCCTCGCCGCGGGTCATGGTTGAGCCCGAACCGGTCCGGTCATAGGTGAATGCGACCTGCAGCCCCGAACCGCAGAAGTCGTCGTTTAGTCCGCTGGTCGAAAAATCGAGGCTGTAGCGTTCCACGAGCTCCGCGTTGGCGGGGGCAGCTCCGGTGACGGCGAGGCCGCCGAGGAGGAGCGCGGTGACGAATGGGCTGAGTTTACTGAGCATGGTGGTGACTTTCGATCGGGCAGACCCTGCGCAAACATACAGAAGGTGTCGCATCGGACCGCCAGGCACCGGCTGCGACGACGACCCAGCCTGCCGCGATTCTACTCCCCGGCGGGACAAGGGAATAACCTGGCACGTTCCCCGGTTTGCCTGTATGGATGTAAACATGCAAATGCATGTAACTTGTATACGAACTACCGAGCAACAGGAGACCGTCATGGAAACCCGCCGTATCACAGTCCTTTCCGCCGGCTTGGGCGTGCCGTCGTCGAGCCGCCTGCTTGCCGACCAGCTGGCAGCGTCGGCTGAACGTCAGTTGGGCGCGGCCGGCTATGACGTGACCGTGGACGTCGTCGAACTCCGGGACCTTGCCGTGGACATCGCCAACAACTTCGTCACCGGCTACGCTGCTCCGCGCCTCGCAGAGGTCATCGCAGGGGTGGAAGCCGCCGACGGGATCATCGCCGTGACGCCTGTGTTCAGCGCGTCCTACAGTGGCCTGTTCAAATCCTTCATCGACGTCCTCGACCCCAAGTCCTTGGACGGCAAGGCCGTCCTGCTCGGCGCCACCGGCGGCACCGAGCGCCACCAGATGGTCCTGGACTACGCGCTCCGCCCGCTCTTCAGCTACCTGCGCGCCAGGATTGCGCCCACGGGCGTCTTCGCCGGCCCGCAGGACTGGGGAACCGCGGACGACGACGGGTCCTCCCTTGCCGCCCGCATCGACCGCGCTGCCGGCGAATTTACCCGCCTGATGGAGGGGTCCCAGCCGGGCCGGAAGCATGCTCCCATGGAGTCACTGCCATTCGAGCAGCTGCTGGCGGGCATCTCCGGAAACGCCTGAAGTTCCCCGCCGCGAGCGAAGCCAACTTCCAGTAGGCCCCTTCACGAGTCCAGCCGGGCTTAGTCGTCCAGCAGTTCGATGAACTCCCTGGCCTGCTTCATGGAGATATCGGAATGGCGGGTAAGGGCGGTGGCAGCCGCCTCGGTGTCCCCATTGCGGGCCAGGGTGCGGATCCGGCCGTAGATCTCGTCGTTGAGCATATTGCTGCTGACCTCGCGGGTTACGTCGCCTTTACTCGCAATGGCCCGGTAGCGGTAAGGGAACCGCTGCGGCTCATCGTCCTCGTCGTCCTCAGTGGCCGGCGGCACTGCCTCGGGGCCCCGGTAGGGCTGGGGGTGGGCGGCCAGTGCACCGACGGCATCGCGTGACGCGCGCAGCCCATCCCCGGTGACCTCGTAGTAGAGCTTGATGGCGGCCATGGCCTGGCCCTGGGCAATCAGGGCATATAGCCGCCGGTGCTGGTCCTCGGAGAGTTTCGTGGCCGCCTGGCGGGCGAGCTCGGCGGAACTGACGGGCGGCGACGTGGATGCCGCACCGGCGGAAGCCTTTCGCCTGCTGATGGCGCGGGCAGCCAGGGAGACTCCGGCAGCCACGGCCAGGAGGATAAGGACAGGGATCACGAGCGATTCCATTTTCATTGCCGTTCTGTGTACTTCCTGGTGGCAGCCAGATCTGAGTGCATCGCCTGTGCGTTCTGGCTTGGCCGTGTAATGGCCTCAAGGCGGGCCCGCGCGGCGGTGGCCGCCTGGACCTGCGCCGCATAGTGCCGGGCTGAACGTTCGGCGAGGTCCCGCTGGTACTTCTCGGCGTCGGAGACGCCTGAATCGCGTGGGCTGAGGGCCGTGGCAAGCCCCCAAATAAGCGCCGCCAAGACGATCGCCGGCAGCAGAACCAGCAGTAGTTCGCCCATACATAGAGCTTATGCCAGTTCCTGTTTATCCACAGCAATATTCACTGTTGTGCATATGGGGCGGCCTGCCCGACGCCAGACATCCGCAGCGGCATATGACGAAGGCCACGGGTTCGCAGATGAACTGGGTCACTGCCCGCCGCGCGGCGACCTATGGCCACTGGCGGCCATATGGGCTGTGGATGAAATTCCCGGGAAGAAATATTTACTCCACATGCTGGTGCTAATGTTTCCGCAGGTCAAGCGCATATCACCCGGTAAAGTTTTTTGCTGTCCACAACCTTTCCCACAGGCTGTGCACAAGCTATGTCCCTTAGTGCACAGGTTGTCCACAGGGCCCGGGCACCGCTGGCTTTGCAGCTGGACCGGAGGGGGCTAGCGTAGCGGGGTACCTGTTCTTCAGGGTCCTGCTGGTTCCGCTTTAGCTGCTGAAGGCAGCTTGTGGAGCCGCCGGATTCGGAAGAAATCGCCCGCTGTGGAAAACCTGTGGATAGTGGGGATAACTCGCGCCATGCCGTCTCCGGAGGGCGTGGCCCCGCGTTGTCACACCCTGCTGGTAGACCTGAACAGGTAGCGGTGCGCGGTCTTCGGGCAACGCCACACCAGGATGGATCACCGCCGGGACCTCAGGTCCCGGCTCACATGGAGGACGGCAATTTTGTCAATCGCGCATCTTGACCCGGTCGAAACAACCCGCGGATCAGACGCGAGCCGAAAGCCACCGCAGGACATCCCTGCCGAGCAATCCGTCCTGGGCGGCATGATGCTGTCCAAGGATGCCATTGCCGACGTGGTGGAAATTCTCCGGGGACAGGACTTTTACCGCCCCGCCCACGAAACCATCTACGAAGCCATTATCGACCTCTACGGCCGCGGCGAACCGGCGGACGCTGTTACCGTCTCGGACGAACTGACCAAGCGTGCCGAGATCAACCGGATCGGCGGCCCCGCCTACCTGCATGAGTTGATCCAGACCGTCCCCACGGCGGCCAACGCCGGCTACTACGCCGAAATCGTTGCTGAGCGCGCCGTCCTCCGGCGCCTGGTCAATGCCGGAACCAAGATCGTCCAGCTGGGCTACGGCTCGGACGGTGAGGTGGAGGACCTGGTCAACCAGGCCCAGGCCGAGGTCTACGCCGTGGCCGAGCGTCGCACTGCCGAGGATTACGTTGTCCTCAAGGACGTCATGGAGTCCACAGTGGACGAGATCGAGGCCTCCGGGCACCGCGGCGAGGGAATGACCGGCGTCCCCACGGGGTTCTACGAGCTGGATGAGCTCACCCACGGACTGCACCCGGGCCAGATGATCGTCATCGCCGCCCGCCCGGCAGTGGGTAAGTCCACCTTCGCACTGGATTTTGCCCGCTCCGCTGCCATCAAGAACAACCTCTCCACGGTGATGTTCTCCCTCGAAATGGGCCGGAACGAAATCGCCATGCGCCTCCTCTCCGCGGAGGCAACCATCGGTCTGCAGGATCTCCGCAAGGGAACCATCAAGGACGAGCAATGGTCCAAGATCGCCACCACCATGGGCCGGATGAACGACGCCCCGCTGTTCATTGACGACAGCCCCAACATGTCCCTGATGGAGATCCGGGCAAAATGCCGGCGCCTGAAGCAGCAGCATGACCTCAAGCTGGTGATCCTCGACTACCTGCAGCTCATGAGCTCCGGCAAGAAGGTGGAGTCCCGCCAGCAGGAAGTATCCGAGTTTTCGCGCGCGCTGAAGCTCCTGGCCAAGGAACTGCAGGTCCCGGTCATCGCACTGTCCCAGCTGAACCGTGGCTCTGAGCAGCGCCAGGACAAGCGGCCCATGGTTTCGGACCTCCGTGAATCCGGATCCATCGAGCAGGACGCGGACATGGTGATCCTGCTCCACCGCGAAGATGTCTATGACAAGGAGTCGCCGCGCGCCGGCGAAGCCGACATCCTGGTTGCGAAGCACCGTAACGGTCCCACGAAGGACATCGTGGTGGCCTTCCAGGGCCATTACTCCCGGTTTGCCAACATGGCGGCCGACTCCGGCGGCGGGGGCTTCTAGGAGCCACGCGCCGGCGGGTGGGGGCGCTTAGCCCTGCGCCAGCAGGTGGTTCGGCAGGCGGTTGCCCGGGGCGGTGCCCCGGATCTCGAGTAGCTCCCGGGCGTGGGCGTGCAGCCGCTTGTCCTCCTCGCTGACCGGCATCCAGGCAGGGATAGGCACCGAGTTGCCTTCGGCGTCGCGCGCCACCATCACCGTCAGGCAATAGGTGGTGAGGTTCATGTCGCGGCTCCTGGGATCGCCGGAGCGGACGTGGACTGCGATGTGCATGCCCTTCGTCCCCGTGTACACCAGGCGGGCTTCCACCTCCACAACGTGGCCAATCAGCAACGGGCGGTAGAACCGGACGCCGCCGGAGAATACGGCCACTGTGTTCATGCCGCAGTACCGGGAGGCGCAGACGTAGGCTGCTTCGTCGATCCACTTCATGACGATCCCGCCGTGCACTTTTCCGCCCCAGTTCACGTCCGTGGGCGCAGCCATGAAGCGGAGCGTCACCCGTTCGGCCGTGCCCGCGTCAGTATATTCCTGGCGGTTCATGGCTTCGACAATCTGTTCCCGCACCTTGATCCGGGCCAGGGCGTGGTCCCGCTGCTCGATTTCCGCCGGGGTGACGGGTTCGTACTGCTGCACCGGGATGGGTTTCCCGTCTTCCCCGACGGCCACGAAAATCACCATGCACTGGCTTCGCATAGTGGCCGGACCGCCCTTGGGATCCCCGGAGGAAACCACGGTGCGGATGTGCATTGAGGACCGCCCGGTGTAGACGATGGTGGCTTCCACCTCCACCATGTCCCCGCTGTTGACCGGATCGGCGAAATGGATGTTTCCCACATAGGCAGTCACGCAGTAGGACTTCGCCCACCCCACCGCCGCGGCATACGCGGCCTTGTCCACCCACTCCAGGACTGTCCCGGCATCCACCGAGCCGCTGTGTCCCACGTCCATCGGGGCGGCGAGGAAGCGGAGGGTCACGGAGTTGGAGGCAGGGGTGTCGGTCATGGTGCGATCATACTGACGCCATTGGGTTACCCAGCAGTCAGGCCTGTTTCGGGGGATGAAAAGGCCGACGGCGGGTGCGCACCGGAGTGGGCACCCGCCGTCGAGCCGTTCCCGGCCGTGGCCGGAGGTTTGGCTTAGGCGAGGACAGACAACTTGGAGTTGCTGCGGCCAAAGAGGGCCCGGTCCACTGAGAGGCGTCCGGCGCCGGTGAGGGCCAGGGCGAAGGCTGCGGCCGCGAGGAGCAGCACCAGTTCGTACCCGCCGTTGGCGGCAAAAACTCCGGCGGAGGCGTGGACCAGGACCAGGGCCCCCAGCATGTCCAGGACCAGGAGGGCTGCAACCACGCGGGTGAGGATGCCCAGGATCAGGGCAATGCCGCCGGCGAACTCCAGGACGGCGATTGTGGGGGCTGCGATTTCCGCTGCCGGAACGCCCATCTTGGCGAACGACGCCTGGGTGCCGGCGATGGTCCATTCGTTGAACTTCTGCCAGCCGTGGGCGGCGAAGAGGAAGCCCAGGATGATGCGGAGGGCAGTAATGGCGGTGGTGGTAAGTCGTTTCTGGTTCATGCATTCCAGTCTTCCGGCCCGATGGTTGAAGTGTCAACTAAATCGTCACAATGTGTTCCTTGTCATCCGCACAGGCCCGATCGCGGCCGGCGGATTAGGCTGGCATCGTGCCCCGCTTACCTGCCCCCACCACTGCGCCATCCAGGGGGCAGCGCCGGGAGATCCTCCGGCTTGCGGTCCCCGCTTTTGGTGCGCTTGTGGCCGAGCCGCTGTTCCTGCTCGCCGACTCGGCGATTGTGGGCCACCTGGGCGTGGCCCAGCTGGCCGGCGTCGGACTCGCCTCGGCGGTGCTGCACACCGCCGTCGGCCTGATGGTCTTCCTGGCCTACTCCACTACCCCTGCCGTGGCCCGCGCCATCGGCGACGGCCAGCCGGGCAAGGCCTTGGCGGCCGGCCGCGACGGCGTCTGGCTGGCACTGCTGCTGGGCCTCGTCCTGGCCGTGGCCGGGTTCCTGGCCACGGACCCGCTGATCGGCCTTCTGGGGGCGGAAGGCGAGGTGCGGGGATTCGCCGTTGATTACCTCCGCTGGTCCATGCCCGGGCTGGTGGCCATGCTCCTGATTTTCGCCGGCACAGGCCTCCTCCGCGGCCTTCAGGACACCCGGACCCCGCTGGTGGTGGCCACGGCGGGCTTTGGCCTCAACATCGTCCTGAACCTGTGGCTGGTCTACGGGCTGGGCTGGTCGGTGACCGGCTCCGCGGTGGGAACCAGCGTGGCCCAGTGGGCGATGGCGGGCGTTTACCTGGTCATCGTCAGGGGGAACGCAGTGAGCAGCGGGGTGAGCCTGCTGCCAAGCTGGCGGGGGATCCGCAGTATGACGCGGGTGGGGTCCTGGCTCATGCTGCGCACACTGAGCCTCCGGATCGCGATCCTGGCCACAGTGCTGGTGGTCACCGCGCAAGGGGCGGTCAACCTGGCAGCCCACCAGCTGGCAATGACGATTTTTTCCTTCCTGGCCTTCGCCCTGGATGCCCTGGCGATCGCCGCCCAGGCCCTGATCGGCAAGGAGCTGGGCGCATCGAATGCCGCCAAGGCGCGCCTCCTGACCCGCACCATGATCCGCTGGGGCCTGGGCTTTGGCGTGGCGACGGGCGTGCTCCTGGCACTGGCGGCCCCCTGGGCGGGTGCCCTTTTCACGTCCGATCCCGAGGTGCAGTCGGTTCTGGCCACTGCCCTCTGGGTCGTCGCGGCGGGCCAGCCCATAGCCGGCTATGTGTTTGTGCTGGACGGGGTGCTGATCGGCGCCGGGGACGCAAAGTACCTTGCCTTGGCCGGGGTCCTGAATCTTGCCGTCTATGTGCCGCTGTTGATTGCCGTGGCGCTGCCCGGCCTATCGGGTGCCGCAGGCCTTGGCTGGCTGTGGGTCGCCTTTGCCCTCGGCTACATGGCTGCGCGCGCCCTGACCCTGGGCCTGCGTGCCCGGTCCGACCGTTGGATGGTGCTCGGTTCGGGGTAGGGGCAGCGGGAACAGGCGCCGAAGTTCTGCCAGCGCACCGCCGCCACTAAACTGGACCGGTGACGCAACCAAGGACACCCGCAGGCACCGCCCCCGGAACCGCCCCCCGGCCAGACCTCTGGCAGCCGGTCCTGCTGCGCTCCGCGGCAGCGCTGGTGTTCGGCGCAGCCACCATCTTCTGGGCCGCGCCCTCCGTGGAGGTCATGGGCTGGGCCGGCGGTCTGTATCTCCTGGCCACCGGCGCGCTCCTCCTCCGGGGTATCCAGGCTGCAGGCTTCGAGCGGGATGGCGCTCCGGGCAAGATGCTCTCGGCGGCAGGCGCAGTGCTGGCCGGCGCGGGACTTTCCCTGGTCCTGCTGCACGGGGACCTGCTGTTTGGCGTGGTGGCCGCAACGGGCCTTGGTGTGGCGGGAGCGCTTGAACTGCTCTGCGGGTTGACGTTGCGCGGCCGCCACGTGCTCTCCCGGGACTGGATCACCTCCGGAGCCATAGGCCTTGGAACCGCAGCCCTGCTGCCGTTCTTCATCGGCCTGGGCGCCCACGCTTTGCTGGGGGTGGCTGGCGGAGGAGCAATTATTTCCGGCGTGCTGTGGGTACTTTCAGGCCTGACGCTTCGGCACGATGCCGGCCACGCCGCCGGAAAGCCGTAAACTAGGAAAGCGCGGTTCTACTCCTTGTAGAAAATTGGCCGGGCAAACCACCGCAATACTTGATCCAGGCCGGCCGGCGTGCCGCCTGCAGGGAGGAATCACCGTGGCAGACCAGCATCCAGGAAAACCGCGCAGGCTGCGGACCTCGGTGAAGGGGCCCCTGATGTTCTCCGCGTTCTGGGCTGTGGTCGCCTTCCTTGCCGTTGTCGTCTTTGCTTCGGGCGGCAGTGCGCGGACTCCCCGCTTCGACCTGGCCTTCACCGCGGCCGGCATCGCCTTCATTGTCACCCTGGTGGTCGCCGCAATGCTCTCCATGAGCTACAAGGAAAATGCCGAGCATCTGGGTAAAGGGTCCGGCGTGAACCTCAGCTCGGCACGGAAACCCTCCCACGGCTTTGGCGCCCCGGGCCCCCAGGAGCCACCCGCCTCCGCCGACAGCCCTGATCACCCGGACACGCCGGGCGGCCACTAGCCCGAGGCCGCCTGCCGGGCACGGTAGGCGGCGACATGTGCGCGGTTGGCGCAATTGCCGGTGTCGCAGTAGCGCTTCGACCGGTTCCGGCTCAGGTCCAGCACCGCCGCATCGCAATCCTCTGCGTCGCAGGTGCGCATTCGGTCCATCTCCTTGCCGCGGATGACATCCGCCAGCGCCATCGCGGCCTCCGTGCTCATCCGGTCCACCAGCGGAGCGTCCGGTGTGGTGGCATGCAGGTGCCAGTCCCAGTCGTCGTGCTTGACCAGCTGGGGGAGCGCGCGCGCCTCGCGCAGGAGGCGGTTCACCGTGCGGACAGCCGCATCTTCATCCGCTGTCCAAAGCTCTGCGAGCTGCCGGCGCAACTGCCGGACGCTTTCCAGTTCCTGCTGATCCCTGGTGCGGGAGCCGGTGAAACCCTCAGCCGCCAGGAAACGGTCCAGGTCCGCCTGCGTGGCAAGGCCTTCGGCCCCATTTGCCGCTGAATTGACCAGATTCACCACCGTCCGCAGCGCCACCTCGGTGTCAGGGGCAAAAACCATCTTGACTCCTTACAGTGCCGTCCCGTACTGTCATGACCATAATCCCACTTTACTCCTGACAGGAGGTGCTCAATGTCCGTTGCGAGCAACCGCGCGCCCGGCCGCCTGTCCGCAGGCAAGCTGAACTTCCTCGCCTCCGGCCTGGGCATAGCCCTGTTCTCCTCCGCCGTCTTCGGCCTCTCCGGGTCCTTCGCCAAGGCGCTCCTGGAGACCGGCTGGTCCCCGGGAGCCGCCGTCACTGCCCGGCTCACGGGTGCCGCCCTGATTCTCGCCGTGCCCGCGGTTCCAGCCCTGCGGGGACGCTGGCACCAGCTGCGGAACAACTGGGTGACCATCCTCCTCTTCGGGCTGATCGGCGTGGCGGCCTGCCAGCTCTTCTACTTCAACGCTGTGGCCAGGCTCTCCGTGGGCGTGGCGCTCCTGCTTGAATACCTGGCTCCGGTCATCATCGTGCTGTGGCTGTGGGCTGCCAGCCGCAGGCGGCCGCGTGTCCTGACGTTCGGCGGTACCCTGCTTTCCCTTGCCGGCCTGGTTCTCGTGCTGGACCTCACAGGCGCCGTGAAGATCGACGTCATCGGTGTCCTCTGGGGAATTGCGGCCGCCGTCTGCCTTGCCATGTACTTCTTCATTACGGCCAAGGAGAACGACTCCCTGCCGCCCATCGTCCTGGCCTCCGGCGGGCTGCTGGTGGGTGCGGCCGCTATGTGGCTCTCCGCCGCCACCGGCCTGCTGCCGATGGCCTTCAGCGCAGCCGATACCAGGCTCGGCCCCTGGACCACCCCGTGGTGGGTCCCGCTGGCGGGCCTCGTGGTCCTGGCGACGGTCCTGGCGTACGTGTCCGGGATCATGGCCGCCCGGGCGCTCGGATCGAAGGTGGCCTCTTTCGTGTCGCTGACAGAGGTACTCTTCGCCGTCATCTGGGCCTGGCTGCTGCTTGGTGAGCTTCCGGGCGCCATCCAGCTCGTCGGCGGAGCGCTGATCGTCGGCGGTGTCATCCTGGTCCGGCTGGACGAACTCCGGGGCCCTGCGCCGGCGTCGGCGGGAGCGGGCGGCAAGGAGCCGCCCAGGGCGGCGTCCCCGCTGGAACACGCGAACGACGTCGAGCCCGTCCCTTAAAGCAGAGGGCCCGGACTGGTGTCCGGGCCCTCTGTGCGTTAGCTTTCGCAGCCGCGTTGCTAGTTGGAAGCCTGATCCTGCTGATCGGCGTTCCGCTTGGCGCGGGTGCTGGCTTCCTTCAAAGCCTCGGCCACCTTGGTCAGCTGGGTGGTGTGGGTTCCGGACCACTCCTCGCGGAACTTGTCCGCGTCCGGCCCCTTCCAGTCGGTGCTGTTCAGCAAGCTGGTGAGATTGGACTTCTGCGTCTCGATCTGTGACGCGCCCTCCTGAAGCTTGCTGCCCAGCTGACGAAGCTGCTGAACGTCTGCACCCCACATGGCCATTGGTTTCTCCTTGTTAGATCGTGGATCCGAACCAGGTCGGCATCCCCCGCGGCCCCCCGGCTCATCCGGAAGATCCATTGCCTAAAACCTACCCCGGTCCGCAAAACAGTGTCGATGGGCAGCCCTGCCCATGCCGGACTCCCCATGGACGGCAGCCCCTGCGGGCCCGCGGAAGGGGTCGATCGCAGGCGTTCCAGAGCCTAGCATGGCTGTATGTGCCGGAATATCCGAACCCTTCACAACTTCGAGCCGCACGCCACGTCCGAGGAGGTCCATGCGGCCGCACTGCAGTATGTGCGGAAGGTCAGCGGCAGCACCAAGCCCTCCAGGGCCAACCAGGAAGCCTTTGAGGAGGCGGTTCACGAGATCGCCCACATCACGCAGCATCTCCTTGACTCGCTGGTGTCGCAGGCGCCTCCCAAGGACCGCGAAACCGAGGCGGCCAAGGCCAAGGCCCGCGCCGCCGTCCGGTACGGCGCGGCCTGAACTCCCGGACTACCTGCCTGCGGGCTGCCTGCCGAAACTCCGCAGCCGCAGCGAGTTGGCCACCACCAGCACCGAACTGGCGGCCATCGCGGCACCTGCGATCATCGGGTTGAGGAGGCCGAGCGCAGCCACGGGAATGCCGACGGCGTTATAGAAGAACGCCCAGAACAGGTTGGTCTTGATGGTGGCCAGCGTCTTCCGTGAGAGCTCGATCGCCTGTGCCACCTGGGCAAGGTCGTTGCCCATCACGGTCAGGTCTGCCGCCTCAATGGCCACGTCCGTGCCGGAGCCCATGGCGATCCCGAGGTCCGCCTGTGCGAGTGCCGCTGCATCATTGACGCCGTCTCCGGCCATGGCCACGGTGGCGCCGCCGGCCTGCAGCCTGCGCACCGCCTCGACTTTCCCCTCCGGCAGCACCCCTGAAAAAACGTCTTCCTCGTCAATGCCGACGGCGGCGGCCACCTGGGCGGCGACGGCCGCATTGTCACCCGTGAGCAGGATGGGGCGCAGGCCCAGCGCCTTCAAGCGCGCGACGGCGGCCGCGGAGCCTTCCTTGACGGTGTCGCGCAGGCTGATGATGCCGGCGGGAGTGCCGTCCACAGCAACCCAAATGGCGGTGGCGCCCGTGGCTTCCGCCGCCGACAATGCGGCGTGCTGTTCCTGCGCAATGGTGACGCCGTTCTCCTGCAGCCACCCCGCGCGGCCGGCAGCAACCAGCCTGCCCTCGACGGTTCCCGAAACGCCCCCGCCGGGGGCGGAACGGAAGCCCTGCACGGCCGGGAGGGCGCCGCCGTCGTCCGCTGGGTGGATCCCCTTGGTGCCCCCATGGGCGGCGGCCGCGATAGCCCTGGCCACCGGATGCTCGGACGCCGCCTCCACGGCGCCGGCCAGCCGCAAGACGCCACCCTCCGCGAAGCCCTCGAAGGCCAGCACCGCGTCCACGGCAAGGACGCCGGTGGTGACGGTCCCCGTTTTGTCCAGCAGGATGGTGTCCACCGTCCGGGTGTCCTCCAGGACCTGCGGCCCCTTGATGAGGATGCCCAGCTGGGCCCCGCGCCCGGTTCCGGTCAGCAGGCCAACCGGGGTGGCAAGCCCCAGGGCGCACGGGCAGGCGATCACCAGGACGGCGACGGCGGCGGTAAAGGCCGAGCGCAGGTCAGCACTGCTTACGTCGGGTCCCGTAAAGAGGAGCCACAACGCGAACGTCAGCGCGGCGATGCCCAGGACCACGGGAACGAACACGGCGCTGATGCGGTCCGCAAGGCGGGCTATGGGCGCTTTGCCGGTCTGGGCCTGGGACACGAGGCGCGCTATTTGGGCGAGGGTTGTTTCAGAGCCGACACGCGTGGCGCGCACCAGCAGGCGGCCGGACGTGTTGATGGTGGCGCCCGTGACGCGGCTGCCGGGGCCTACCTCCACCGGTACCGACTCGCCGGTCACCAGGGAAGCGTCCACGGCCGAAATCCCGTCTGCCACCACGCCGTCGGTGGCAATCTTTTCACCGGGCCGGACCACCAGGATGTCATCCACCTGGAGCCGGTCGGCCGGGATCCGCTGTTCGGTGCCGCCACGCAGGATGGTGGCATCCTTTGCGCCCAGGTTCAGCAGGGCCTGCAGGGCGTCGCCGGCTTTCTGCTTCGCGTTGGCTTCCAGGTAGCGGCCCAGGAGCAGGAAGGTTGTGACAACGGCCGCCACCTCGAAGTAGAGGCCGCCGGCCTCCATCCCTTCCATCCCCGGGTGTTCCGTCATGCGCGGATCCACCAGCAACTGCCCGGCCGAGAACAGGTACGCGGCCGTCACGCCGATGGAAACCAGGGTATCCATGGTGGACGCCAGGTGCCGCGCATTGATGGCCGCCGCGCGGTGGAACGGCCAGGCCGCCCAGGTCACCACCGGCAGCGCCAGGAGCGCGGCCACCCACCCCCAGTGAGGGAACTGGGCCGCGGGAACCATGGAAATAACGAAGACCGGGACGGTCAGGACTGCTGCCAGGATCAACCGGGGGCGGAGCTGCGCGGCGCCGCCATGGGCCGCGTGGTCGCCGACGGCCGCCCCGGTTGCGGGCAGCACCTCGGTTCCTCCGCCGGCAGGGTAAGGTGCTTGCGCTGCCGGAGCCTTGCGAAGCGTGGCCTTGTAACCGGCCGCATTGACCGTGTCTACGAGCTGTTGGTCGGTGACCCCGGCCGGAACGGTCACGTGGGCTGATTCGAGGGGGAGGTTCACCGTGGCCTGCACGCCGTCGAGCTTGCCGAGTTTCTTCTCCACCCGGTTGACGCAGGAGGCGCAGGTCATGCCCTCAATATCGAGCTCCACCACCCGGGTGCCGGGCTGGTGGAGAAGGTCCTGGTTGCTCATGCGGATCCCCGTGTCAGTGGTGGTCTTCAGGCTTCATTGGCGACGACCAGGTAGCCGGCCTCCGCCACTGCCTCGCCGATCTCGGAAGGGGAGAGTTCCTTGCTCGAGGTGATGGTCACCGTGGAAATGCCCCCGGCGTTCAGTTCGACGTCCACTTCTTCGACGCCCGCCAAGGCTTCGAGTTCTTCGCTGACTGCGGAGACGCAGTGGCCGCAGGTCATTCCGGACACGCTGACGATGGTGGTGGCGGGGGAGGTGGTGCTCATGGCTTGCTCCTTTGGGGGTGGCCGGCGGTGGCCGGCACGTAATCGGGTAATGGGCGGGTCAGCGAAGCAACCGGCCGATGGCGTCTGCCGCTTCCTTGACCTTGGCGTCTATTGCTTCCGCGCGTGCTGCCGGGTCCGGTTCGGAGGCGGCTCCCACCACGCAGTGGCCGATGTGTTCCTCCATCAGGCCCAGGCTCACCGCATGCAAGGCCTTGGTGACGGCGGATACCTGGGTGAGGATGTCGATGCAGTACTTGTCCTCATCCACCATGCGCGCAATCCCGCGGACCTGGCCCTCAATGCGCCTGAGCCTGCGAAGGTATGCGTCCTTATTGCCGGTGTAGCCGTGCGTCGGCAGGTGCGCCGTCCCGGGCCCGGGCGCAAGCGCTTCTTCGATGCTGTCCATGGCATCAGGCTATACCCCTCAGGGGTATTCGATCAAGTACCCCCAGGGGGTATCGTTGCGAAGGCGTCCACGGCCAAAGAAGGCACAAAAAAGCTCCGGAGTGCGTTATTGGGGGATACGCACTCCGGAGCGGCTTTTGGGCAAATCCGGCGCCAATTGCGGTTGGTGCCGGTCTGCTTGAATCAGCTTACTGGCTGGTAGCGCGGACCGCCAGCGCCCCGAATAACTACTTTCGCTTTATTATCCGAGTCACCACGGAGGCCTGATCGGGGCCGGGATGGCACCGATCACGGCCGGTCTTCATGGGCGGGCATCCGGTAGGGAACCACCAGGACAGGCCTGCTTTGATGATGGCTGAGCCACGCCCCCACCGATCCATTCAGGGCCTCCGCGAGGCGGTGCGAGAACCCCCGCTCCGAGGTGCCCACGATAATCATCGGTGCATTGGTTTCCGCAGCAAGCTGCGAGAGGCCGCGTGCGGGATCTCCGGCCAGTGTCCGCAGTGTCCACTTCACGCTGTCTGCCCCTCCCGGCACGTTTGCCACCGCGGCTTCGATGACTGCTGTGAGTTCCAAGGTCAGGGACCGGATCTCCTGGTCATCCGCCTCCGGATGGAGGGACAGCCGGTGGGCGGAGCGCGCCGGGTCCCACTCCACGAGATAACTGGCCTCGTCCACGTAGGCGCAGACCAGCGGGACGCCCAGCTGCGCAGCGAGGGTTGCAGCAGTCTGCAGGACTTCGGGATGCTGCTTGGGCATGACACCCACCAGGAGCGGGGCCGTGCCGTTGAATCGATCAGACGTCATAGCTCATTGTCCGCCTAGTGAAAGGCCCCTGCACAGGGAGGCGGGCTTCCCGCCGCTAAGAAACCGCAGGTGAGGCGGTGACAACGACGTTTTTCCCCCAGGGATCTTCCGTGTAGCAGCTGATGAGGACCAGGCGGTTGGGCACGATCTCCCAGATGGGGCTGTCCTTCAGGCTGGACTTCACGTAGGTGGTGATGCTGTCCACCTGGTAGGTGATGGTGCCTGAGGCCGTGTCAACCTCGAACCGGTCGCCCACCGCGGCGGCTGAACTCAAGTGATTGAAAGGCGCCTCCGCGCCGTCCCAGCTGTGGCCGATCACGTAGGTGGTGTTGGACGAGCCTTTGCCCGGGGTGCCGAAGGGAGTCAGCCAGTAGCCGTCTTTCGTGGCGGGCGGCTCGATGGTCTGGCTCGACTCGGCGGCGCTGTCCGGATCGAGGGGGTGCACGGCCACGTCGAAGCCCGCGGACGGGTACCGGATGCGACGGGGCTGTGATGCGTCGGGCAGCAGAGGTTCCGGAGCGGCAGCGGCGGGGGATTCCGCAGTTGGCGCATTTCCTGGTGCGGCAGCGGTTGCGGCGGGCGGCGCCGGCTTGGGGGCCGGAATCCCGGCAGTGGCGGATTCGACGGCACGTCCGGCGAATCCGGAGGCAGGGTGCGGTGGGCTGAACAAGGGCGCGCCAAAGGTAAAGGACAGGAAAGCCAGGACGCCGCACAGGAGAATGGCCAGATCTCCCCGGTCCCAGCCCCGCCGCCGGGGTTTTGTCTCAGCGACGTGCCGGCTTTGGGCCTTTTCCATAATGCTCCCCGATGCTCGAGACGGGACCGGAAGGAAGGCGCCCCGCCGGGCACTGGCGGAACGCCTTCCTTGTCAGGTGGCCGCAATTGCGGCTTGGCCGGCGTCAGCCGCCCAGGGGCTGCGTGCGCGACCTGCGGCGGACCGCGACTGCCGCTCCTGCAGCCATCAGGGCACCCAGTCCAGCCAGCCAGGACGGAGCGCTGTCAGCACCGCCGACGGCGGTCTGGGCGTTGTACCCCTGGTTTGTTCCCAGGCTGGTGGCTGCCGGGGCAGCCGCCGGGGCGGCGGCAGGTGCCTGCCGCTGGACGGCAGCCTGGGGTGCGGCTGCCACTGGTGCCGCCGCCGGTGGAACGGCTGCGGGCTGCTCGACGACGGGCGTAACAGCAGGGGGCTCGACCACAGGCTGGTTGACGACCGGTTGTTCGACCACGGGCTGTTCCACCACGATGGGGGGTTCCACGACGATCGGCGGCACAACCACAGGCGGCGTGACCACTACGGGCGCTGCGGGCGCCACGCAATCGTTGGCGTGAACGGCGATTCCCTTCGTGTCCCAGTTCCGTGCGCCCATGCCGTCGTTTGGCGGAACGATGTCATCCAGGTGGAGGTCGTGCCCGTCCAAGGCGCTGACGCCGATGGTGACTGCCTTGTAGAAGCCGCCGCCCTCAGCGTGACAGATGGTGATCTTGTCTTTGGTCTTGTCGCCGGCGGCGGTGGCCGGAGCGGCGACGGTGAACGCCGCGAGCCCCAGCACCCCCAGTGTGGCCATGGTGCGTTTCATGATGATTCTCCCCAGTTCTTTGCCGGAAACGGACCATGCTGAGGAGGAACAGTGCTTGCGCCGAATGCCCCAGCAACACGGTCAGCTTGCTTGAGTTTTCAGGCTAGGCGGGCGCCCCCGGGGCAGTCCTGAGTAGGGGGTACTCGTCTTTTCCCGCCCTCGGCGGGTCCGGTTACTTGCGGGTACCCGCATCACGCAGGGACGACCCGCACCGGCTACCTGCCTTCCAGGGGTGGATCTTGTCCGCGGGTGCCGCCGGGCCTAACGTTGAAGCAGACGAAAGGTGCGTGGAGTCATGGAAATCTTCATGTGGTGGCTGGACCTGGACCTGGCAAGTAAGGAATGGCTGCGGGAAAACCTTCGTGCCGAGGAATTGCCCCTTTCGGTGCTCCAGGGGATTGCGGAAGCAGGCGGTCCGCATCCGGAGAATCCTGCTGCAGTCCTCACCGAGGCTGACTGGGATTTCATTGAGACGCAGTCGGAGTTCGTCGACTAGCAGTCCCGTGTGCCGGCCCGGCAGCAAGAAAACCGTTGCGGGCTGCCTTGGGCGGTGGTTGCATGGTGGGCATGGCAACCACCGAGAGTTTTGTCCTTGCAATCGGGACCAAGAAGGGCTTGTGGCTTGCCACGAGCGGGGACCGGCGCCAATGGTCCTTCACCGGCCCGCATTTCCTGATGAGTGAGATCCCCAGCATCGGGATAGACACCAGGGAAGGCCGGACCCGGATCATGGTGGGCGTCCGCAGCGAACACTGGGGGCCCACCGTAGCCCACTCGGATGACCTCGGAGCCAGCTGGTCGGAGCCGGAGCAGGGCGCCGTCAGGTTTCCGGAGGACACCGGCGAAGCGCTGGAGCGCATCTGGCAGATTTACCCGGACGCGGAGTCCCGCCCCGGCGTCGTCTGGGCGGGGGCGGAGCCCATTTCCGTGTGGAAGTCAACGGATGGCGGTGAACACTTCGAACTGAACCGGGGTCTCTGGGACCATCCCCACCGCAGCGAGTGGGGTGCCGGGTACGGCGGCGCCGCCGCGCACTCCATCGTGGTCCATCCCGCGGGGGAGACGGTCCATGTGGCCATGAGTACCGGAGGTGTTTACAGGTCGCTCGACGGCGGCACCTCCTGGGAGCCGCGCAACCGCGGCATTTCCGCCTACTTCATGCCCGACCCCAACCCGGAGTTCGGCCAGTGCGTGCACAAGATCGCCGCGGATGCCGCCGTCGACGGGCGCCTGTACGCTCAGAACCACCACGGCGTCTACCGCACGGATGACAACGGGGAGAGCTGGAACTCCATTGCGGAGGGGCTGCCCGCCGATTTCGGCTTTGTGATGCTGACCCATCCCCGCCGCGAAGGCACCGCATGGGTTGTTCCCCTGAAGGCTGACGGCGAACGCATCCCGCCGGGCGGCGAACTGGCAGTCCACCGCACGGACGATTCCGGCAGCACCTGGAAGAGGCTCAGTAATGGCCTGCCTACACGGGAGTACAACAGTGTGCTGCGTGATGCTGCGTCCGTGGACACCGCGGCGCCGGCAGGGGTCTACTTCGGGACCCGCGGCGGAAGCGTCTACGCCAGCGCTGACGAGGGTGAGGTGTTCCAGGAGGTGGCGTCCCACCTTCCGGATGTGCTGTGTGTCCGGGCAGCCGTGGTTGCCGGTGGCTGACAACAACGCACGGCACATCACTGTGGTGCTCCCCAGTGTCCTGCATCCGCTGGCCGGCGGGCAGTCGGTCCTGACTGCGCCCGCCGACGGGCCGGTGACGGTGGGAAAGCTGCTGGATGCGGTGACCTCGGACTTCGCGGTGCTCGCCCGGCGGCTCCGCGACGAGACGGGCGCGCTGCGGCGTTTCGTGAATGTCTACGTGGGCGGAGACGAGGTGCGGCGGCTGCAGGGCCTGGACACCGAGGTGGCTCCGGGCCAGGAGGTGCTGGTCATCCAGTCCGTGGCCGGAGGCTGAGCGGGCGGGCAGGGGGCCTCCGTTGCGGCGGGCAGCCCATACTGGCTACGCCCGCGGCAACGGCATCCGGCTGGGGTCAGGCCACCCGCCAAACACTGCATTCGTCCGTATTGATGGCTTTGCGCAGGCCGGTGAGCCGGTCCAGGATCCAGACGACGCCGATGCCCGGTGCCGTTTCCTGGACGCGGCCGCGGCGGATCACCACGTCGTCGTAGGAGGGCCCGACGGAAAGGCGGGCTTCGATCTCGTCGCCGCGGTGGAGCTGGTCCAGGGCGCGGACTCTGGTCACATGTGGTGTCGCTTTCTGCTTCATGGCGTGGCCTCCTGGCTGGGGCTGGTGCCGGCTCTTGCCTGCAGAATCAAGTGTGCCCAAGCAATGTTGCGCCCGCGTTTCCCCTCGGTTAGGCGCGGGTTAGCTTTTCGCGCCGGAGCTGTTTCCCCTACGGCAGTTCCAGGCTGGTGCGGTAGGCCGCCAGGAACGTGGAGATCCGCCGCACGGCCTCCCGGATATCCAGCACGGACGGAAGGATCACGAACCGGAAGTGGTCCGACGCCGGCCAGTTGAAGGCCGAACCGTGCGAGACAAGGATTTTCTGGTCCTGCAGCAGGTCCAGGACAAATTGCTCGTCGCTGCTGATGGGGTAGAGCTCCGGATCCAGCCGGGGAAACAGGTACATGGCTCCAGCCGCAGGCACGCATGTCACGCCGGGGATGGCCGTCAGCAGTTGGTGGGCAAGGTCCCGCTGTTCGCGGAGCCTGCCGCCGGGCCGCACCAGCGCCTCGATGCTCTGGTAGCCGCCCAGGCAGGTCTGGATGGCGTGCTGGGCCGGGACATTGGCGCACAGGCGCAGGGAGGCAAGCAGTTCCAGTCCCTCCCGGTAGGCGGCGGTTGCGGCGAGCGGTCCGGTGACTGCCACCCAGCCGGCCCGGTAGCCCGGCATCCGGTAGGCCTTGGACAGGCCGCTGAACGTCAGGCAGCAGACGTCCTCCGCCACAGCGGCAGTGTGGATGTGTTTGGCGTCCTCGTACAGCACCTTCTCGTAGATCTCGTCGGAGAACAGGACCAGGTGGTGCTTGCGGGCCAGCTCCGCGAACTGCGCCAGGATGTGGCGCGGGTAGACGGCGCCGGTGGGGTTGTTGGGGTTGATGATCACAATCCCCTTGGTGCGGCTGGTGATCTTGGCTTCCACGTCGGCCATGTCCGGCCACCAGTTCTCCGCCTCGTCGCAGAGGTAGTGCACCGGCTTGCCGCCGGTCAGGGTGACGGCGGCCGTCCAGAGAGGGTAGTCCGGTGCCGGCACCAGGATCTCGTCGCCGTTCTCCATGAACGCCTGCAGGCACATTGAAATGAGCTCGCTGACGCCGTTGCCGATGAAGACGTCCTCCACGCCAATCTGCATCAGGCCGCGGGTCTGGTAATACTGCGAGATCGCCGTGCGCGCCGTGAAGATGCCCTTCGAGTCGCTGTAGCCCTGGGCACCGCGCAGGTGGTGGATCATGTCCACCACCACGGACTCCGGCGCCTCCAGCCCGAACGGTGCGGTGTCCCCCAGATTCATCTTGAGGATCCGGTGCCCCTCCGCCTCCATGGCTTTGGCGGCCCGCAGGATGGGCCCGCGGAGTTCGTACCGCACGTTCTGGAGCTTGCTGGAGTGTTGCATGGGGCGCATGGTTGATTTTTTCACAAACGGACGACGCCGGCGCACGGCTAGGGTGCCGGCCGATCGCCCTTGCGGTGCAGGCGGAACCAGCGGTAACCGTAGCGTCCCAGCCCAACCGTGAAGCCGCCGTCGGGATCCAGCGCTGTGTTGTCGCCGTCGAACAGGTCCAGCAGGACAGCGTCCCTGAACGCATTCCGCGGCCCGTCCTCCGCGCCCACCGTGCCCCTGACCTTCACGGGCTCCTCCCCGAAGTTGTGCAGCAGCACCAGGGTGCCGCCGTCCGAGCTGAGCGTGTGGGCGAAGACGGCCGGCTCCGGCTGGTCGATGAGGGCGAACTTGCCCCAGCCCAGCTCCGCCGATTCGCGGTAGCGGCGGATCAGCGTGACCATGAAGTTGAACAGCGAACCGGGGTCCCGCTTGGCTTTGGCGGCATTCAGGTTGTCCGGGCCATACTCACCCCGGACAACGGGCGCCACGAGTTGGGACACGTTGGCGGTGGAGAACCCGCCATTCTTTTCGTCATTCCATTGCATCGGGGTGCGCACGGCGGCGCGGCTCTTCTGCCGCAGGTCCTCGCCCATCCCGATCTCCTCGCCGTAGAACAGCACCGGTGTGCCGGGCAGGGAGAACATCAGCGAGTACACCATCCTGATGCGTTCCTGGTCGCCGCCGAGCATCGGGGGTAGCCGCCGGCGCAGCCCGCGCCCGTAGATCTGCATGTTCTTCTCGGGCCCGAACGCCGCGAAGACCTCTTCGCGCTCGCCGTCGGTGAGCTTGTCCAGGGTGAGTTCGTCATGGTTGCGGACGAACATGGCCCACTGGTTGTCGGGGTGGAGCGGTGGCCGGCTCTTCAGGGTTTCGGCCAGGGGACGGGCGTCCTGGCGGGCCAGCGACAGGTAGATGTGCTGCATGGACATGAAGTCGAACTGCATGTTCAGCTCGTTGCCCTCGGGGCCGCCGAAGTACTCCACCTGTTCCTTGTAGGGCAGGTTCACCTCGCCCAGCAGGACCGCGCTCCCGTTCCGGCGGCTGACGAAACTCCGCAATGCTGCCAGGTATGCGTGCGGATCCAGGTTGGCGGCCTCGTCCCTGGGCTGGCCCCGGGTTTCCAGGAAGAAAGGCACCGCGTCCAGGCGGAATCCGTCCAGGCCCAGCTCAAGCCACAGGCCCATGGCCTTGGCGATTTCATTCCGCACCGATTCGTTGGTCACGTTCAGGTCCGGCTGGTGTTTGGCGAACATGTGCAGGTACCACTCGCCGGTAGCGTCGTCCTGGGTCCAGAGTGAGTTCTCTTCGCCCGGGAACACTACCTCGGAGGACGTATCCGGGGGAGTGTCGCTCCGCCACACGTAGTAGTCCCGGTACCGGTTGTCCGTGGATTGCCGGGCCTCGACAAACCAGGGGTGCTGGTTCGAGGTGTGGTTCACCACAAAGTCCGCGATGACCCGCATGCCGCGGTCCTTGGCGGCCCTGATGAACTCCACCAGGTCCCCCATGGTGCCCAGCCGGGGGTCCACGGTGAAGAAATCCGTGACATCGTAGCCATCGTCCCGGTCCGGCGAGGGGTAGAAGGGCATCAGCCAGATGCAGGTCACGCCCAGGGCTGCCAGGTAGTCCACGCGCTGGGTGAGGCCGGCGAAGTCCCCGGTGCCGTCGCCGTCGTCATCAAAGAACGTCTCGACGTCCAGGCAGTACACCACTGCGTTCTTCCACCAGAGGTCCGAGGTTTCGGCGATCCTCATGCCGGAGCCTGTGCCTGCGCCTGGAGCCGCGAGCCGTGCACCTGTGGAAGGACCTCCGCGCCGAACGCATCAATGAACGGCGCCTGCTCCTGCCCCACGAAGTGCAGGTAGAGCTCGTCGAAGCCCAGGTCGGAGTAGCCGGCCAGCCACTCGGCGTGCTGGCCCAGGCTCGCCGAAACGTTGACGGCCTTGCGGACCTGTTCCTCGCCCACCTGCCCGCTGACGCCGTCGAAATGCCCGGCTGTGGGGAGGTCCCACGGGACAGGCGGGGCGAAGGTGTTGGTCCGCCACTGGTCCAGGGCGATCGCTGCCGCATCCTGTTCACGGGGCGCCCAGGACAGGTGGACCTGCAGCACGGCCTTGCCGAGGCCGCCGTTGTCCCGGTAGGCGGCCAGCATGTCCTTGAGCTTGGCTGCCGGCTGGTTGACGGTGACCAGGCCGTCCGCCCAGACGGCGGCGCGGCGGGCGGTGTCCACGCTGATGGCAGGGGCGATCAGGGGTGGCGGGGAGTCCGGCACATCCCAGATCCGGGCCTGCTCCACGGTGACCAGGCCGTGGTGCGTTACGTCCTCGCCCCGGTGGAGCCGCCGGATCACCTCAACGCATTCCTCCAGCCGGCGCTGCCGCGTTTCCTTGGGCGGCCACGCGTCGCCGGTGATGTGCTCATTCATGTTCTCGCCGCTGCCGGGTGCCATCCAGAACCGGCCCGGGAACATGCTGGCCAGCGTGGCGGAAGCGTGGGCAATGATGGCCGGGTGGTAGCGCTGGCCAGGCGCCGTCACCACTCCAAACCGGAGGCCGGTGGTGGCCAGCGCGGCCCCCAGCCAGGACCAGGCAAACCCGGAATGCCCCTGCCGGGCAGACCACGGCTCGATATGGTCCGAGCACATGGCGGCATCGAATCCTGCCCGTTCCGCGTGCTGGACGTCTTTAAGCAGTTGCCCGGGACTGATCTGTTCGTGCGAGGCGTGGAAGCCGACAGTAACCATCGTTAACCTCTACCGTCCGGGGAGGTGTTGTGTCGAGGGGTCGCGGGGCTTCCTGTGTCCAGGGGGCGCGGCGCCTGTCCGGCGGCCGGTCACTTGTCAGATAACTTTGGACTTGTAGTACTGCGCTGCCCCGGACTCGCGCGCAGGCCGCGGAAACGGAAGGAAGTACCCCTGTGGGCGGTGTGCTGATCGGCCTGGCGGTGATCGGCGTCGTCATTGCGGTGGGGTACATCGCCGCACGGTGCGGCCTGGGCGGTGAGCACACTGTCTCCGCACTGACCCGCACTGCCTTCTTCATCACCAACCCCGTCCTGCTGTTTACCGTGGTGCTGGAATCGGACCTCACCGTGGTGTTCTCGGCCTATGTGCCGCTGGCGCTGATCACGGCAGCCGCCACCGCACTGCTGTACGTGCTGGCCAGCCGGTTGTGGTTCCGGCGGCCGCTGGCGGAAACCGCCGTGGGCGCAATGGCCAGTTCCTATGTCAACGCGAACAACATCGGCATCCCCATCACGCTGTATGCCCTGGGCGACGCGACCCCCGTGGCGCCGGTGCTGCTGGTCCAGCTGCTCCTGTTCGCCCCGCTGGTCCTCACCCTGCTGGACCTTTCCGCGGCCGGCCGGGTCTCGCCGCGCCTGCTGCTCACCCAGCCCTTCCGGAACCCCATGATCATCGCATCCCTGCTGGGGGTGGTCCTCGCAGCGTTCCGTGTGGAACTTCCGGAACCCGTGATGGCACCGCTGGACCTCCTGGGCGGAGCCGCCGTCCCCGTGGTGCTGCTGGCCTTCGGCATGTCCCTGCACGGGACCCGGATGCTCCAAAGCGGCGGCCACACTGCGGAAATCCTCACTGCCACCGCGCTGAAGTCCGCGGTGATGCCCGTGGTGGCCTTCGTCGTCGGCCGCTTTCTCTTCAACCTGGACCAGCACATGCTCCTGGGCGTGGTGCTGATGGCGGCGCTGCCTTCGGCCCAGAACGTGTTCCTGTTCGCCGCGAAGTACGGGCGGGCCGTTGCGGTGGCCCGGGAAACCATCCTGCTGTCGACGGCGGCCGCGGCCCCGGCGCTGATCCTCATTGTGTGGCTGCTGGCCGGGTGAGCGCCGGTCTTCCGGAAGCGGCTGCCGCCCGGCAAGATGGGGCACATGGAACTTCCCGTGATGCCGCCGGTCCCGCCCATGCTTGCGAAGGCCGTCAGCGGCATCCCGGAGGGGGAGCTCAGTTATGAACCCAAGTGGGACGGGTTCCGGTCCATCATCTTCCGCGACGGCGATGAGCTGGAGATCGGCAGCCGCAACGAAAAACCAATGACCCGCTACTTCCCGGAACTTGTCGAGGCGCTGAAGGAGAACCTGCCGCCACGCTGCGTGGTGGACGGCGAGATCATCCTGATCGGTTCCTCCGGCGACCGGCTGGATTTCGACACCCTCCAGCAGCGCATCCACCCCGCCGCCAGCCGGGTGAAGCTGCTCGCGGCGCAGACGCCGGCCTCCTTCGTGGCGTTCGACCTGCTGGCCCTGGGCGACGACGACTACACGGGCCGGCCCTTCACGGAACGGCGGGCGGCGCTTGAGAAGGCGCTCGCCGGCAGCAAGGCCCCGGTCCACCTCACCGCCGCCACCACGGACAAGGACACGGCGGAGCAGTGGTTCCGGCAGTTCGAGGGTGCCGGGCTGGACGGCGTGGTGGCCAAACGCCTGGACGGCAGGTATGAGCCGGACAAGCGTGTGATGTTCAAGACCAAGCACGAGCGCACGGCCGACTGCGTGGTGGCCGGTTACCGGCTGCACAAGAGCGGGCCGGATGCCATCGGATCCCTGCTGCTGGGCTTATACAAGGACGACGGCGGCCTGGCCAGCGTGGGCGTGATCGGCGCCTTCCCCATGAAGCGGCGGCAGGAACTGTTTGAACAGCTCCAGCCGCTGGTGACCACCTTCGATGACCATCCGTGGGCTTGGGCGAAGCAGGAGGAAGGCGAACGGACCCCGCGGAACGCCGAAGGCAGCCGGTGGAGCGCGGGCAAGGACCTGTCCTTCGTCCCGCTGCGCCCGGAACTGGTGGTGGAGGTCCGCTACGACCACATGGAGGGCGAAAGGTTCCGCCACACGGCCCAGTTCAACCGCTGGCGGCCGGACCGGGACCCGGAATCCTGCACCTACGCGCAGCTGGAGGAGCCGGTCAGCTTTGACCTGGCGTCGGTGCTGGAGACCGGCCGGCCGTAGTTGCTGCGAGGTTGCTGCCGAAACAGCCCATTTATAACCAGTAAAGGCCCGCCATTCCGGGGAATGGCGGGCCTTCCGGTCCCGAAACCGGGCTGGTGCGTTACTTCAGGCCGAGCTGCTTGGTGGGGGTCCTGAAGGATTCCTTGGCCGTGAGGGCGGAGATGACCGCGACGGAGCAGATGATGCCGGTAAAGATGCTGATCTGGACCCACCCGCCGGGCTTGATGCCGCCCATGGCCGCGACGATCGCCGGGGCGAAGCCTGCCATCAGGAAGCCCAGCTGGGTGCCGATGGCCAGGCCGGAGAAGCGCACCTTGGTGCTGAACATCTCGGCGTAGAAGGACGGCCAGACGGCGTTGGAGGCTGCGTAGCCGCAGGAGAAGAAGCCGATGGCTGCCAGGAACATCAGCGGCACGCTGCCGGATTCCAGGCTGAGCAGGAACACGGGGGTCAGCGCGGCACTGGCCACGGCACCGTAGATGAACACCGGCTTGCGACCGATCTTGTCAGCGAGCATGCCGAAGAGCGGCTGGGTGCCCAGTGCCACCAGGTTGGCGCCGACGACGAGCCACAGAGTGGTGGTGCCGTCCACGCCGGCAACCGTCTTGGCGTAGCTGATGGCGAGGGTGCCGAACACGGTGGAGACGGCGGCGATGAAGGCGCAGCAGATGACGCGGAGGACGTCGCGCCAGTGGCCCTTGAGGAGGTCGGCGACAGGGAGCTTGGAGATCTGCGCAGACTTCTGTGCTTCCTCGAAGGCCGGCGGCTCGTGCAGGGTGCGGCGGATGAAGAAGGCAACAACAACCACCACGGCACTCAGCCAGAACGGGATGCGCCAGCCGATGCCGTACTTGATCTCGTCCGGAAGGGCGAGCACGGGGATGAAGACGAGGGCAGCGAGGATCTGGCCGCCCTGGGTACCGGTGAGGGTCCAGGAGGTGAAGAAGGAGCGGCGGTTGTCCGGGGCGTGCTCCAGCGTCATGGAGGAGGCGCCTGCCTGCTCGCCGGCGGCGGAGAGGCCCTGGCAAAGCCGGGCCAGGACCAGCAGGGCCGGAGCCCACCAGCCAACGGTGTTGAAGTCCGGAAGGCAGCCGATCAGGAAGGTGGAGGCACCCATCAGCAGGAGAGTGAACATCAGGACCTTCCGGCGGCCCACCCTGTCGCCGAAGTGGCCCAGGATGACGGCGCCAACCGGCCGCGCCACGTAGGCGAAGCCGAAGGTGGCGAAGGACATGATGGCCGCGTTCGCGTCAGCATTGGGGAAGAAGACCGTGGGGAAGATCAGGGCTGCGGCGGAACCGAAGATGAAGAAGTCGTAGTATTCGACGGCGCTGCCCAGGAAGCTGGCGAGGGCTGCCTTCTTCGGCGTCCCGGCCGGGGCGGCGATGCCTGGCTCAGTGGACGGAAGTAACTGGCTCATGGAGTTCCTTAGATGTGACGACTTTGTCGCGGATGGATCAGGGGGCTCGCAGCCGGCGCGGCCTGGGGTAGGGGCTTGGCCCGGCACGGCTGGACGGTTGGGAAAACCCGAACAGTAGCCACATGGTGGGAGCTACTTGTGCGATACAGCAATGATGGCTGTGAGTGGAGTCACTTGTCAAGAAAATAATCATCATCTAGAAATAGCTCTCACTATGTGGCAACATCGAGGTATGAGTGTGAATCAAACCACAGCTGACGACGATGCAGCTGTCGACATCAAAGCGGACGCCAAGGCGGCCAAGGCGGACCGTACGGACATGGTGGGCAAGGCCCTGGGCCTCCTGGTCCTCCTGGGAGACGAGCCCCGCGGCGCGAGTGCCGCGGAAATCTCCCGCCGTGCGGACCTGCCCTTCAGCACCACTTACCGCCTGCTGGGATCGCTGACGCGGGACGGGTTCGTTGATTATGAACCGGACGGGCGCCGGTACCACCTGGGCCTGAGGATCTTCCAGCTGGGCCAGCGGGTCTCGAACCACCACGGCTTCGCAGGAACGGCCATGCCGGTTTTGCGCCGGGTGACCGAGCAGACGGGTGAGGCAACCATCCTGAGTGTCCGGGACGGCCACCACCACCTGACGGTGAACAAGGTGGACGGCCCGCAGATGTTCAGGGTGACCAGCGACCCCGGACACCTGGGCTCCCTCTCCACTACCGCCGTCGGCAAGGCCCTGGTGGCCTTCGCGGAGGATGCCGAGCGGGAAAAGCTGTTGGCGGAGCTTCCGCTGGAGCGGTTGACGGAAAAGTCCATTACGGACCGCGACGCCTTCCGTGCCGAAATCGAGAAGGTCCGGGCCCAGGGGTATGCGGTGATGGATGAGGAGAACGAGGCCGGCATGCGCGCCGTCGCGGTCCCGCTCCTCAACTCCCAGGGCCACGCGTTCGCCTCGCTGGCCACTGCCGTTCCTGTCTTCCGCCTGAGCCTTGAAGGCCTGGAGGCGCACGTTCCCCTGCTGCAGGAGGCCGCGGCGGAACTGGCCGCGCGCCTTCCGCAGCGGTGAGCCAGGGCGTGCCCCATCGCACGAATACCGCAGATTCAGGCCCATCTGTTCGTATGTAGAACAAGAGTGCGAGAAGTGAACATTTGTTATATCGTTATTCCAGTCACCTGCTGGCGGCGTGTGCCCGAGGGCAACGCCGGCCGCCCGGTGCCGTATCAAAGGAGCTGCACGGATGAGTAATCGAACTGAGTCCTACCTCGTGGGACTGGTCGGCGACGGCGTGATGCCGTCACTCACCCCGCCCATGCACGAACGCGAAGGTGATGTGCAGGGACTGCGCTACCTTTACCGGCCTATCGACCTCCTGGAACTGGGCCTTTCCGGGGAATCCGTGGGGGAGCTCCTCAGGAGCGCCCGGAACCTCGGCTTCAATGGCCTGAACATCACCCACCCCTGCAAGCAGCTGGTCCTGCAGCACCTGGATGAGGTTTCTCCGGACGCCCGCCGGCTGGGCGCCGTCAACACCGTGGTGATCGAGGACGGCCGGTTCGTCGGCCACAACACCGACTTTTCCGGCTTTGCCGCCGCACTGGCTTCCGGCCTCCCTGCCGCAAAGCTGGACCGCGTGGTGCAGCTGGGTGCCGGCGGTGCCGGTTCCGCCGTCGCCTACGCCCTGCTCTCCGCCGGTGTCCGCCACCTGGACCTCGTGGACATGGACGCCGCCCGCGGCGCCGCCCGGGCCGCTGAACTGGCCGGCTTCTTTCCGGACAGCACCGTGACGGCACGGACGACGACGGAGCTGCCGCGGCTGGTGCCCTTGGCCGACGGCCTGGTGCACTGCACCCCCGTGGGCATGGCCGCCCACCCCGGCGTTCCCCTCGACCTGGACCTGCTGGAGCCCCGGCACTGGGTGGCGGACATCGTCTACCGGCCCATCGAGACCGAACTTGTCCGCGGCGCCCGCGCCAAGGGCTGCGACGTGCTGGACGGCGGCCGCATGGCCGTGGGCCAGGCCGCCGACGCCTTCCGCATCTTTACCGGCCTCGAAGCGGACCCGGACCGCATGCGCAGCCACTTCCTGGAACTTGTGGCCGCAGAGGAGGTGGCTGCCTGATGCGCACCGGAATTGCCACCGTCTGCCTCTCCGGCACGCTGAAGGAAAAGATGCAGGCCTGCGCCATCGCGGGCTTCGACGGCATCGAGATCTTCGAACAGGACCTGGTCACTTCGCCGCTGAGCCCCGAGGACGTGCGGAAGATGGCCGCAGACCTCGGCCTGGGACTGGACCTCTACCAGCCGTTCCGGGATTTCGACGGCGTCACGCCGGACCTGCTGAAGGCCAACCTTCGGCGTGCTGAAGCGAAGTTCAGGCTGATGGGCCGGCTGGGCATGGACACCATCCTGGTCTGCTCCAACGTTGCCACGGCCACCATTGACGACGACGACCTCCGCGCCTCCCAGCTCTCCGAACTCGCGGAGCTGGCAGGGGAGCACGGCATCAGGGTCGCCTACGAGGCCCTGGCCTGGGGCAAGTACGTCAATGACTACGAGCACGCCTACCGCCTGGTGGAGATGGTGGACCACCCCAACTTCGGCACGTGCCTTGACTCCTTCCACATCCTCTCCCGCGACTGGGACACCGCGCCCATCGAGAAGATCAACGCGGAGAAGATCTTTTTTGTCCAGCTGGCGGACGCCCCCAAGCTCTCCATGGATGTCCTGTCCTGGAGCCGCCACTACCGCGTGTTCCCGGGCGAAGGCCAGTTCGAGCTCGCCAAGTTCATGGGCCACGTGGTCCGAGCCGGCTACGCCGGCCCGGTCTCGCTGGAAGTCTTCAACGACGTCTTCCGCCAGTCCGACGTCGACCGCACGGCCGTGGACGCCATGCGGTCGCTGATCTGGCTGGAGGAACAGAGTGCCAAATGGCTGTCAGGCACCGCGGAAGCCGCAGGCGGCAGCAGTGCTGCCTCCCGCCGTCGTTATCCCATGGAACTGGCCACCCTGCCCAAGGTGAACGAACCCGCCGGCTTCAACTTCGCCGAGGTCAAGGCGGACGACACCGTGCAGCTTGAGAAGCTCCTGGGGCAGCTCGGCTTCGAATTCGAGGGCCGGCACCGCACCAAGGACGTCCAGCTGTGGACCATGGGCCAGGCCCGCGTCATCATCAACGAGCAGGCGGCATCACACGCCGAGCCGTCCATCGCCGCGCTGGGTTTCGACGTCGATTCCCCCGTGATTGCCTCGGCCCGCGCGCAGCAGCTGAAGGCGCCCGTGGTGGCCCGCAAGGTCCAGGCGGACGAGGAAGTATTCCAGGGCATTTCCGCCCCGGACTCCACTGAGATCTTCCTCTGCCAGGGCAGCCCGGACGGCACGGCCGCATGGACGCATGAGTTCGGCGAGGGGCTGGAGCACCCGCGGGTGGCACGGAACGCGGTCATTGACCATGTGAACCTCGCCCAGCCGTGGCAGCACTTCGACGAAGCCGTCCTCTTCTACACCAGCGCCCTGGCACTGGAACCGCAGCCGTTCGCCGAAGTCCCCAGCCCCAGCGGGCTGGTGCGCTCCCAGGTCATGCAGACGTCCGACGGCGCGGTGCGGCTGGTGCTGAACCTGGCGCCGGTGCAGCAGGCCGCCGGGCAAGGTACCCAGAGCGTGCCCAAGACTTACCAGGAGCACATCGCCTTCGCCGTGGACGACCTCGTGGCCGCCGCCAGAGCCGCCCGTGACCGGGGGCTGGAATTCCTGCAGATCCCCGCGAACTACTACGAGGACCTGGACGCCCGCTTCGACCTCGAACCCGGATTCCTGGCCACCCTCAAGGACCTCAACCTCCTGTACGACCGCGATGCCGACGGCGAATTCCTCCACTTCTACACGGCCACCGTGGGCAGCGTGTTCTTCGAAATGGTGGAACGCCGCGGCAACTATGACGGCTACGGGGCACCCAACGCCCCGGTCCGCCACGCAGTGCAGTACGACTCGCTGCACCGCACCTGAGCAGCACTGCCTGTACACCTGACAACCGCCCAAACCGAAAACCAGAAAGGAGCCAGCCGTGCCGGAAGACATCAACGCCGAGCTTGAAACGGACGAGTCTGTGCCGCCCGCCGAGCCCAAGGCAGCCCACCTGCCCCTGGACCTCGCCATCGAAACCCAGGCTGACCTCAGTGCGGAGATCAGTGCCCTGGGCGAGGCCTATGCCCGGGCCCTCAAAGACGGTGCGCCCGCCGAGACCCAGCCCCGGCTGGACTACCCGCCCTACCGCTCCAGCATCCTGCGGCATCCCACCAAGAGCCTGCAGCATGCGGACCCGGAGACCATCGAACTGTACTCCCCGGCCTTCGGGCACCAGGACGTCCATGCACTGGAATCGGACCTGACCATCCAGCACAACGGCGAGCCGCAGGGTGAGCGCATCATCGTGTCCGGCCGGGTCCTGGACGGCGACGGCCGCCCGGTGGCCGGCCAGCTGGTGGAGATCTGGCAGGCCAACTCCTCCGGCCGCTACATCCACAAGCGTGACCAGCACCCCGCGCCGATCGATCCCAACTTCACCGGCATCGGCCGCTGCATCACCGGCCCGGACGGCTCCTACCGGTTCATCACCATCAAGCCCGGCGCCTACCCGTGGAAGAACCACCTGAACGCCTGGCGCCCGGCGCACATCCACTTCTCCCTGTTCGGCACGGAGTTCACCCAGCGCATCATCACCCAGATGTACTTCCCCGGTGACCAGCTCTTCCCGCTGGACCCGATCTACCAGACCATCGTGGACCAGGATGCCCGCGACCGGCTGGTGGCCACATACGACCACAGCCTCACCGAGCCCGAGTGGGCCCTGGGCTACAACTGGGACATCGTCCTGACCGGGCCCAAGCGCACCTGGACCGAAAACGAGGCGTTCGGTACCGCAGGCGACAGCAACGAAGAGGCAGGGGAATAGGCATATGAGCAACCAGACCAAACTTGTCCCGACCCCCGGCCAGACCGTCGGTCCCTTCTACGGCTACGCCCTGCCCTTCGAGAAGGACAACGAGCTGCTGGCCCCGGGTTCACCCGGCTCCATCCGGCTCCAGGGCACGGTGTACGACGGCGCCGGACACACCATCCCCGACGCCATCCTGGAAATCTGGCAGCCCGACGCCCAGGGCAACGTGGTCCAGAAGACCGGCTCCCTGGTCCGCGACGGCTACACCTTCACCGGGTGGGGCCGCGGCGCCGTGGGCAACTCCGGCGTCTTCACCTTCACCACGGTCAACCCCGGCCCCACCAAGCCGGGCGCGGCACCGTTCATCTCCGTGGCGCTCTTCGCCCGCGGCCTGACCAACCGGCTGTTCACCCGCATCTACCTGCCGGAAGACACCGGGGCGCTGGCCAACGACCCCCTGCTCAGCTCCCTGGATCCGGAGCGCCGCAAGACACTCATCGCCCGCCGCGACCCTGACGGCGGCCTCACCTGGGACATCCGCCTGCAGGGTGAGGGCGAGACCGTCTTCCTGGACTTCCAGTGACCGGAGCCGCCGGCCTGGGAGATACGGCCGCCTTCGGAGGAGAGGGCGACGCCGGACTGCTGAGCCCCGTCTCGGCGTCGCCCCTTGTGGCGGCGCTGACCGGGGACCGCGCAGTCCTGGCAGCGATCCTCGCCGTCGAGTCCGGCTGGGCCGCCGTGCTGGAGAAGGAGGGCCTCGCACCTGCCGGTGCCGCCGCCGTCGTGTCCGCTGCCGCGGAACCCGGCCGGTACAGCGTGGCCGCCATCGCCCGGCGTGCCCAGGGCGGCGGCAACCCGGTCATCCCGCTGCTTGCCGACTTGCGGAAGCAGGTTGCCGCGCTGGACAGCGCCGGGGTCGGTGCCGGGAAAGCGGTGCACACATCGCTGACCAGCCAGGACGTCCTGGACACGGCGCTGATGCTGGTGGCCCGCAACACCGTGGAGGCGCTGCTGGGTGACCTGAAACGCGCGACGGCGGCGCTCGCGGCCGTGGCGGAACGGCATGCGGATACGTTGTGCGTGGGCAGGAGCCTGACGCAGCATTCCCTGCCCTTCACGTGCGGACTGCGTGCCGCACAGTGGTTCCAGGGCACGGCTGCCGCAGGCCGGCAGCTGGCGGGCCTGGACTTCCCGGTCCAGTTCGGCGGCGCGGCGGGCACCCTCGCGGCTGCCACTGTACTGACCCGCGGTTCAGCTGCCACCCCCTTCGGGCTCGCCGATGCCCTGGCCTCCCAGCTCGGCCTGGCCGCGGCCCCTGCACCGTGGCACACCAACCGGCTGGCCGTGACGTCGCTGGGCAACGCCCTGGCCGCAGTGCTGGACGCCTTCGGCAAGATCGCGGCGGATGTCCTGTTCCTGAGCCGTCCCGAGGTCGGCGAGCTGGCTGAGCCGCGGGCCGCCGGCCGGGGGGTCTCTTCCGCCATGCCGCAGAAACAGAACCCCGTGTTGTCCGTGCTGGTCCGCAGCGCCGCGCTGCAGGCCCCGGCCCTGGCCGCCCAGCTGCACCTGGCCGCCGCCAACTTCAACGACGAACGCCCGGACGCCGCGTGGCACACCGAGTGGCCTGCGCTTCGGCAGCTCCTGGCCCTGTCCCTAGGGGCGGCCGGCCACGTCCGCGAGCTGGCCGAGGGCCTCCAGGTGTTCCCGGACGCCATGCGCCGGAACCTGGACCTCGCCGGGCCGCTGCTTTTGGCTGAAGGCGTGGGTGCGGCTGTTGCCCCGCTGCTTCCGGACAAGGGCGGGCTCAGCGGAAAGCAGCAGCTCCAGGCCGTGGTGGACCAGACGCTCCAGGCCCCGCCCGCGGAGCAGGCCGCCACGTACCGCAAGCTGCTCCGCGAGGCGGTCCCCGCCGGGGTCCTGAGCGACCTTCGGCTGGAGGAAATCCTCAACCCCGCCAGCTATCTCGGCGAGGCCCCGGAAATCGCGCGGCGGATCCTGGCCGCGTATCCGGACTTTGCCGCCAATCCACCTGCAGACACCGAACCGAATGGAGCTTCCCGTGGCTAAGCCAGCCCTGAAGGCAGCGCTGCTGTCCCCCCAGCGACCCCTCGGAGACCATCCGTTGGTGGTGGCCGGTCCGTCACTGGGCACGTCCACCATTCTTTGGAACCGCACCGCTTCCTTGCTGGGGAACGACTATGACGTGGTGGCCTGGGACCTGCCCGGCCACGGCGTCTCGCCCGCCGCCACCGAAACGTTCGACGTCGGCGCGCTGGCTGACGCCGTGGTGGACCTCGTTGATTCCATCGCCCCCGGCGCATCCTTTCACTACGCCGGCGTCTCGCTGGGCGGCGCCACCGGCCTGCAGCTGGGCATCAAGCACGGGGAACGGCTCAGGAGCCTGTCCGTGCAGTGCAGCGGCGCGAAGCTGGGCACCCCGGAGGGGTGGCTCGAGCGCGCCGAAACCGTGCGCAGCCAGGGCACGCCGGTGATGATCCAGGGCTCGGCCGAGCGCTGGTTCGCGCCGGGCTTCATGGAGCGCGAGCCCGAGCTCAGCAGCCGGCTCCTGCACGCCCTGCGCGACGCCGACCGCTTCAGCTACGCGTTCTGCTGCGAGGCGCTCGCGGCTTTTGACGTGCGTGACGAACTGGGCAGCATCCGGGTGCCAACCCAGGTCATAGCCGGCGCGCTGGACGGGGTGGCCCCGCCGTCATTCGCGGAGGAAGTGGCCGCAGGCATCACCGCCGGCGGCGGCACTGCTACGGCTGTCACGCTGGAGGGCGTGGCGCACCTGGCCCCCGCCGAGGCGCCTGCCCACGTGGCAGACCTGATGCGCAGCCTCATCTCCTGGGCAGAATCGCGGGGAGCAGGCGCATGAGCGGCTTCGAACAGGCAGGCGCGGAGCGTCACGGCGTGGTCCAGCCGGACGCCACCAGCCGGGACATTTACGACGGCGGCATGGTTGTCCGCCGCGAGGTCCTGGGCGATGCGCACGTGGACCGGGCCAACGCCAACAAGGACGAGTTCACCGAGGACTTCCAGGACATGATCACGCGGATCGCGTGGGGCGGCATCTGGACCCGGCCCGGCCTTTCCCGCCAGATGCGCTCCGCCGTCACCATCACCGCGATGGTGGCGCACGGGCACTGGGAAGAGCTGGCCATGCACATCCGGGCCGCCGTCCGGAACGGCCTCAGCAGGGACGAAATCAAGGAAATCCTGCTCCAGACGGCCATTTACTGTGGCGTCCCCTCGGCGAACACGGCCTTCAAGACAGCCCAAGAGGTCTTCCATGCAATGGACAGCACTGCACTGGACAACGCCGCAATGGACAACACACACACCGACGAACCCCAACCCAACTAGGTAGCGCGAAGTGTCGTTTTGACCCCCGAAAACGACACTTAGCGCTACCTAGTTGGGAAACCCAGACGCAAACCAGAGGAACGAGTTATGAACCAGGCTTTTGTGTACGACGCCGTGCGCACCCCGTTCGGCAAATTCGGGTCCGGCCTTGCCGCCGTCCGCCCGGATGACCTTGCCGCGCACGTCATTAAGGAATCCGTGAAGCGGGCCCCGGGGCTTGATCCCGAGCGGATTGATGAGGTGGTGTTCGGCAACGCGAACGGCGCCGGCGAGGAGAACCGGAACATCGCCCGGATGGGCACCCTGCTCGCGGGGCTGCCGGTGTCCGTCCCGGGCACCACGGTCAACCGGCTCTGCGGGTCCTCACTCGACGCCGCGATTATCGCCTCCCGCCAGGTCAACGCCGGTGATGCCGACCTGATGCTGGTGGGCGGCGCCGAATCGATGTCCCGGGCGCCGTGGGTGCTGCCCAAGACGGAGAAACCCTACCCGGCCGGAGACATGACCCTGGCCTCCACCACCCTGGGCTGGCGGCTGGTGAACAAGGCCATGCCCAAGGAGTGGACCATCTCCCTCGGCGAGGCCACGGAACGGTTGCGCGAGAAGTACGGGGTGACCCGCGAAGCGCAGGACGAGTTCGCCGCGGCCTCCCACAACCTCTCCGCCGCTGCGTGGGATGAGGGGTTCTACGACAACCTGGTGGCACCGGTTCCGGGCACGGACCTGGTGCGGGATGAGGGCATCCGCCCCGGCTCGTCGGCGGAGAAGCTGGCCGGGTTGAAGACGGTGTTCCGGACCGAGGACGGCACGGTCACCGCGGGGAATGCTTCGCCGTTGTCCGACGGCGCCTCCGCGGCCTGGGTGGGGAGCGAGGCTGCCGCCGGGCTGCTGGGGCTGGACCCTTTGGCCCGGATCGCGGGCCGCGGCGCGCACGCGAACGATCCGCAGTACTTCGGGTACGCCCCGGTGGAGGCGGCGAACAAGGCCCTTGCCAAGGCGGGGATCGGCTGGGACCAGGTGGGCGCCGTCGAACTTAACGAAGCGTTCGCCGCGCAGTCCCTGGCGTGCATCAACGCCTGGGGGATCGACCACGAAATCGTGAACCGGCACGGCGGCGCGATCGCGATGGGCCACCCGCTGGGTGCGTCCGGAACCCGGATCCTGGGCACCCTCGCCCGGAGCCTGCAGGCCTCCGGGGAACGCTGGGGCGTGGCCGCGATCTGCATCGGCGTGGGCCAGGGCCTGGCCGTGGTCCTCGAAAACGTCACCGCCTCTGCAGGCACCAGCACAGGAAAGGCATAAGCGCATGCTGACTTTTGTAGATTCTGTCCGCGAGGCCGTGTCCGGCATCAAGGACGGTTCCACCGTAATGATCGGCGGGTTCGGCAACGCCGGCCAGCCGTTCGAACTGATCGACGCGTTGCTGGACTGCGGCGCCACGGACCTGACCGTGGTCAACAACAACGCCGGCCAGGGCGATCAGGGCCTGGCGCTGCTGATCAAGGAGGGCCGGGTGAAGAAGATGATCTGTTCCTTCCCGCGGCAGTCCGATTCCTGGCACTTTGACGCCAAGTACAAGGCCGGCGAGATCGAACTCGAACTCGTGCCGCAGGGCAACCTGGCCGAGCGGATCCGGGCCGCCGGGGCCGGGATCGGCGGGTTCTTCACCCCCACCGGGTACGGCACGATGCTGGCCGAGGGCAAGGAAACCCGGATCATCGACGGCCGCGGCCAGGTGTTCGAGACCCCTATCCACGCCGACGTCGCCCTGATCAAGGCACTGAAGGCCGACGGCAAGGGCAACCTTGTGTACCGCAAGACGGCCCGGAACTTCGGTCCGATCATGGCCGCCGCGGCCAGGCAGACCATCGTCCAGGTCTCCGAGATCGTCCCCGTCGGGGGACTGGACCCGGAAAACGTGGTGACCCCCGGCATTTACGTCAACACTGTGGTCCGCGTGCCCGCGGCCAGTACCGCCTCCCCTGCAGGAAAGGTCGCTTGAGATGAGCACCGCAACAACCCTCCAGACCTCCGCCACACCCCTGGGCCGGGAGGACCTCGCCCGGCTCGTGGCCAGGGACATCGCCCCGGGATCGTTCGTGAACCTGGGCATCGGCCAGCCCACCCTGGTATCCAACTACCTCACCGGGGAACAGAACATCACGCTCCACACGGAGAACGGGATGCTCGGCATGGGCCCCGTTGCCAAGGGCGACGAGATCGACGAGGACCTCATCAACGCCGGCAAGATCCCGGTCACCGAACTCCCGGGCGCCTCGTACTTCCACCACGCGGACTCGTTCGCGATCATGCGCGGCGGACACCTGGACATCTGTGTCCTGGGCGCGTTCCAGGTCTCCGCCACCGGTGACCTGGCGAACTGGCACACCGGGGCGCCCGGTGCCATCCCCGCCGTCGGCGGCGCCATGGACCTCGCCACCGGCGCCAAAGACGTGTTCGTCATGATGACCCTGCTGACCCGCGAAGGTGGCTCCAAGATCGTGGAGTCCTGCACCTACCCGCTCACCGGCGTCGGCTGCGTCACCCGCGTCTACACAGATAAAGCCGTCTTCCTCACCGGCCCCGACGGGGTCACCGTCCGGGAAACCTTCGGCTGCACCCTCGAGGAGCTGCAGGAGCTGGTCCCCGTCCCGCTGAGGGCCGCGGCGGCAGCGTAAAGGCCCCTAGGATTGGTTACCATGACCGACGCAGCAGCGGGGGCCCCGCAGGCCAGTGACCAGTATGTCCAGTCCCTGGCCCGCGGGCTCGCGGTGATCCGCGCGTTTGATACGGAGCATCCGGTCATGACCCTCACCGCGGTGGCTGCCCGGACCGGCCTCACCCGCGCCACTGCGCGGCGGTTCCTGCACACCCTGGTGGAGCTGGGCTATGTCAGGACCGACGGCAAGACGTTCGCGCTCACGGCCAAGGTGCTCCAGCTGGGGTACGCGTACCTGTCCGGATTGTCACTGCCGCAGCTGGCCCAGCCGCACCTTGAGGAATTGTCGCTGAAGCTTGGTGAGTCCACCTCCGCCGCCGTGCTGGACGGCACCGACATCGCGTACGTCGCGCGCGTGACGACGCGTCGCATCATGACCATAGGCATCACCGTGGGCACCCGTTTCCCCGCCTATGCCACCTCCATGGGGAGGGTGCTGTTGGCCGCGCTGTCCCCTGCCGACCTCAAGGCGTACCTTTCCGCCGCCGACATCAAGCCGCTGACCCCACGCGCGTTGGGGAGCGTCAAAGAGCTCCTGGCTGTCCTGGACACGGTCCGGTCCCAGGGCTGGTGCCTGCTGGACCAGGAACTCGAACTTGGCCTGATGTCCGTGGCCGCGCCGGTCTACGACGGATCCAAGGTGGTGGCGGCAGTGAACGTGTCCCTGCAGGCCCAGTCCGTGGCTGCCAAGCCGGACCCTGACGCCTACCTTTCATCGGTTGCCGAGGAAATCGTCGCCACCGCAAAGCTGATCTCGGCCGACCTCACGGCCCGGGGCTGACCACGCCCCTTCCGTCCTCAAACTGAAAGAGGCCGACGGCGGGTGCTTCCCGCCGTCGGCCTCTTCCTTTTTGTTGCCCGGCACTTACCGTACGTGGTTGCCCAGCTGCCGAAGCGGGGTTTTGCTCGTTTCGCGGGCCCACAGGGCACCGGCTACCGCGAGGACGGAGGAGCCTGCCACGATCCACGCGGCGGGACCCCAGTTGGCCTTGTCCGCGCCCACCAGGGCCGTGCCCAGCAGCGGGGTGAAGCCGGCGCACAGAATACCGATCTGCAGCCCGATGGCCATGCCGGAATACCGGACCTTGACATTGAAGAGCTCGGAGAACCAAGCAGGGTAGATCGCGTTGGACATGGCGTACGTGCCGGCCGTGATCAGCGTGCTGGTCAGGAAGATCATCGGGATGTTTCCGGTGGAAATCACCGAGAAGTAGACGAAGATCATGGCTCCGGATCCGAGGACGCCGGCGATGAACACCGGACGCCGGCCGAACCGGTCCGAGAAATGGGCCATGAGCGGCTGCGTGCCGATGGCCAGGACGTTTCCGAGGATGCTGACCCAGAGCATGGTGGATGCCGGGACGCCCACGGTGACGGCGTAGGCGAGGCCGAAGGACTGCATGAACGTGTTCGTGACGGTTTCGAAGGACATCAGGGCCACCTGGAAGAACTGGGCCGGGTGGGTCTTGAACATCTTGGCGAAAGGGAGCTTCACCAGTTCGCCGTGGTCGTGCTTTTCCTCAAAGACTTCAGGTTCCTCCAGCGAGCGGCGGACCAGGTACGCGACGATCAGCACGATGATGGATCCCCAGAAGGGGATTCGCCAGCCCCAGGCGAGGCGGTCGGCCTCGCTCATGGCGGCCACGGGAAGGAAGGCCAGGGATGCCAGGACGATGCCGGCGGAGATGCCGCTCATGGCGAAGCTGGCGAAGAATCCGCGACGGCCTTCGGGAGCTTCCTCGGTGGAGAGGGCAGATGCGCCGGCGGTTTCCGCTCCTGCTGAGAGTCCTTGCATCAGCCGGAGCAGAACCAGCAGCGCGGGTGCCCAGTAGCCGGCGCTATTGAAGTCCGGCAGGATCCCAATGAGGAAGGTGGCAGCGCCCATGAGCACGAGGGTCAGGACCAGTGTGTTCTTGCGGCCGATTTTGTCGCCCAGATGGCCGAAGACGACAGCACCGAAGGGCCGGGCGACATAGGCGACGCCGAAGGTGGCAAACGACGCGATGAGCGCCACCGTGGGGTCTCCAGTGGGAAAGAAGATCTTGGAGAAGATCAGCGACGCTGCGGTCGCGTAGATAAAGAAGTCGTAATACTCGAGTGCCCCGCCAAGGAACGCGGCCAGGGCCGCTTTCCTGGCGCGCTTGAGCTGCCGTTCGGCCTCGGCAGGTGTCTGGGCCTCGGTGCCTGCTGCGATGTTCGTCATTCCGGTGATCCTTCCACGCTGAAGGCGTTGGGTTTATCGTGGATTTGTACGCATATCGAACATATGTGCGCAATGCGTTTTATAAGAGCATACTAGGTGGTGAGGCCGATCACAACGCCTCCGCCCGCAGCCCTCCCGGCAGCGCGATGACACGGACACGAAAGGCATCACATGGAAGACCCCACGCCACCGGCCCGGTTGTTCCTGATCGGCTCCGCTGCCTCAGAGGCAATGTCGCCCCGGGTATGGAATCCCGTGCTCCGCCGGCTCGGCATCCCCTGGGCGTACGAAGCCTGGGACGTGCCACCGCAGGGCGGCATGGACCGAGTGCGGAACCGTCTGCGGGAACCGGACATCATCGCCGCGAACGTGACCATGCCCCACAAGCACTGGGCAGCTGAAGCCGCCGACAAGGCCACTGAAGAAGTCCGACTAAGCGGTGCCTGCAACATGCTGCTGCGGAAGGGGACTGCGCTGTTCGGCCACAACACCGACGTCACGGCGGTGCGGGCTCTTCTGGGCAGCGGGCCCCAGCGGCATGCCCTCCTGTTGGGGGCCGGAGGAGCGGCCAGGGCGGCTTTGATCGCACTCCGGGGGCAGGCCGGCACGGTGACCATTACCGACCGGGATCCCCGTGCCACGGAGGAACTGTCCAGCCTTGCCGGGGAGTTCGGGATGGATGCCCGCAGCGTCGGCTGGGAGCAGGCGCCGGGCCTGGCCGCGGAAGCCTCCCTCATTGTCAACGCCACGCCCATCGGTAAAGGCAGGTCCGACCGGCCCGTATGGGGCGAGGGACCGCTCGCTGCCGATGCCCTGGTCTACGACTTCGTCTACGCCGGCCACGTCACGGGAACTATTGCCCGCGCCCGTGAACTCGGCGCACGGGTGGTGGACGGCTGGGACCACCTGCGTGAGCAGGCCGTCGCGATGGTTCCCCTCCTGGGCCTGGGCGGGCGGGCCAATCCCCTGCTTGCGGAAACGCTGGAGCAGCTGAGGGACGCCCACTGAAGGATATGATCTAACAGGCCTGGCCCGGGCCACAGGCCCACAGGGCCGAGCCAGGGCGGCGAGGAAGGAACGCGCAGGTCATGGAAGAGCAGGCAGCCTACTTTGTGAAGTCGGTTGAGAAGGCCTTTGACGTCCTGCTCGCCTTCACGCCGGACCATCCGCGGCTCACCGTCTCCCAGGTTGCAGCCCGCACCGACATGACACGGGCCTCCGCGCGGCGCTTCCTCATGACCCTGGCTGACCTCGGTTACCTCCGCGCCGACGGTCCCGCCTATGAGCTGACCGCCCGCTCGCTGGATGTTGGCAGGTCCTACCTGGCCGGCCTGACGCTCCCCGGTGTGGCTGAGCCCCACCTCAAGAATCTGGCCGCCGACCTGAACGAAACAACGGCTTTGTGCATCCTGGAGGGTGCCGACGTCGTCTACGTTGCCTGCGTGCCGTCGCCTCGGCTGCTGAGCGTCACCATCACCGTGGGCACCCGGTTCCCGGCCTGGGCAACCTCCATGGGCAGGGTCCTCCTTGGCGGACTGCCGGAGCCTGAGTTCCATCGGTACCTCGAAGCGGTCCAGCTGCACCGCTATACCCACCGTTCGGTCGCCAGCGTGGAGCACCTCCGTGCCGAAGTTGAGGCAGCCCGGGACAGGGGATGGTCCATGGTGTCCGAGGAACTGGAGGAGGGCCTGCGGGGCGTGGCCGTACCTGTCTGGCGCGGCAACGACATTGTTGCCGCAGCCAACGTGTCGCTGCAGACCCACCGGGCCTCCGCCGCCGAAGTCGAAAAGACCGTCGTCCCCCGACTCATGGAGACGGCTCGGCGGATTGCCCTCGACTTTGGCGGGCCCGGCACGGCGCACGAGTCCCCGCACCCAGGCCCTGGGCGGCCTGACAGGCGAATCGTTACCGCAACGCCCGGCAGGCCACTCCCGCCGCCGCGGCTTGAGCCATAGACTCTAGCCAACTACGTGCAGCAGAGCCGCTCCGCGACGTTCCCGCCGGTCAGCCGGTCGGGCGCCACCCGTGAGGCCCTGCCGCGAGCTACTGCAGCGAGGGGAGTTGGCGGGTGAAACTGGGCATACCGCGGGAACGCCGGGAGGGTGAACGGCGTGTGGCGGCCACACCGGAAACGGTGAAGCAACTGGCGGCGCTCGGCGTCGAGGTACTCCTGGAGGAAGATGCCGGTGCGGCGGCAGGGTATCCGGACCTGGCATACACCCAGGCCGGTGTGCACCTCGTCCGTGAACTCGACCTGGCCCAACTGGATGTCCTGGCCCACGTCCGGCCCCTGGACCCGGAAACCGCCCGCTCCCTGAAAAGGGGAGCCGTTACGGTGGGGCTCGCATCGCCGTCGTCCGAACTCCCAACGGTTGAAGCGCTCGCCGAGGCCGGGGTGACCGCCTTTGCCCTGGAACTGGTGCCCCGCATCTCCCGGGCCCAGTCCATGGACGCCCTCAGCTCCCAGGCCCTGGTGGCCGGCTACCGGTGCGTCCTGGAAGCGGCCATCCGGCTGCCCAGGTTTTTTCCGCTATACATGACCGCCGCCGGGACCGTTCCGCCCGCCCGTGTCCTGGTGCTCGGCGCCGGCGTGGCGGGCCTCCAGGCCATCGGCACCGCAAAACGCCTGGGTGCGCGCGTCTTCGCCAACGACATCCGCCCGGCCTCCGCGGACGAGGTGGCATCCATGGGCGGCACCTTCGTCCGGCTGGACCTGGAAGCAGGCGAGGCGGCCGGGGGTTACGCCCGCCAGCTCAGTTCCGACGCCGGCACCCGGCAGCGCCAGCTGCTCGCCCCGCATGTGGCCCAGGCGGACGTGCTGATTACGACGGCGGCCGTCCCGGGCAGGCGCGCCCCGCGCCTGGTCACCACCGAAATGGTGCAGGGCATGCGGGCCGGATCCGTCGTCGTCGACCTCGCCGCAGAGTCCGGCGGCAACGTCGAAGGCGTGGTACCCGGCCAGGACATCCCGGTGCCCACGGCGGACGGCTCCGGCTTCGTCACGCTGGTGGGCCTGAAGGATGCCCCCTCGGCCATGGCTTCGGATGCTTCCCGCCTCTACGCGAAGAACGTTGCCAACCTGATTGCGCTCATGGTCCGGGACGGCGCCCTGGTCCACGACTTCAAGGACGAAGTGCTGGCGGGCGCCTGCCTGACCCATGACGGGGAAGTGCAGCACCAGCCGACGGCGCAACTCCTGGCGGAGCGGGCCGGCAGCCGGCGGGAAGGGGTGCTCTGATGGACGGGATCAGCCTGCTGACCATCACGGTGCTGGCGGTGTTCGTCGGCTTCGAGGTGGTTTCGAAGGTCTCCAGCACCCTGCACACGCCCCTGATGTCCGGCGCCAACGCCATCCACGGGATCATCCTGGTGGGCGCCATCATTGTGGCCGGCCAGGCAGCGGACCCGTGGGTGCTCGCGGTGGCCCTCCTCGCCGTCGTCCTTGCCACCGCCAACCTGGTGGGCGGTTTCGTGGTGACCGACCGGATGCTGCACATGTTCCACGCAAAGAAACCGGCGGGCACAAAAGGGGCAGCGGGGAAGGTGGACGGCAGATGAGCATCCTCGATCCCGTGTGGACCTCGCTCCTGTACCTCATTGCCGCCGTGTTCTTCATCCTGGCGCTGCGCGGGCTCAGCTCCCCGCGGACGGCCCGCCGCGGCAACCTGGTCGGTGCTGCCGGCGCCCTGATCGCTGTCGTCACGGTGTTCCTGTCCGCCAGGCTGGAGAACATCCCCTGGATCCTGGCGGCCATAGCCGTGGGCTCAGCGGTGGCGGCCCCTGTGGCACGCCGGGTCAAAATGACGCAGATGCCGCAGCTCGTGGCGCTTTTCAACGGCGTGGGCGGCGGGGCGGCGGCGCTGGTGGCGCTCCTGGAACTCAGCCATGCCGGCGACCCCTGGATGCGGCTGGCGATTGTCTTCACGCTCCTGGTGGGCGCCGTGTCCTTCGCGGGCTCGGGGGTCACGTTCGCGAAGCTGCAGGAACTCATGACAACGAGGCCGGTGCTGTTCCCGGGCCTCCCCGTGGTGATGGCCGCGGTGCTGCTCGCCGCCGTCGCGGCCGCGGCCGCCGTCGTTTTCAGCGGTTCCCTCCCGCTCGCGGCGCTGCTGCTGGTCCTCGGCCTGGCGGCGGGCATCCTGCTGGTGCTGCCCGTGGGCGGGGCCGACGTCCCGATCGTCATCTCGCTGCTGAACGCCTTTACGGGCCTGGCCGTGGCGGCGTCCGGCGTGGTGCTGGGGAACGTGCTCCTGGTGGTGGCCGGCACGCTGGTGGGCGCCTCGGGCACCATCCTTACCCGGGCCATGGCGGCTGCCATGGGACGGAGCGTGGCCGGCATCCTGTTCGGTGCCTTCCGGGGAGGTTCGACGGCGGGATCCACCGCCGTGAGCGAGCGTCCGGTGCGGTCCTCCAGCGCGGAGGACGTGGCGGTGCTCCTGGGCTACGCGCAGCGGGTGATCATTGTTCCGGGCTATGGCCTGGCGGTGGCGCAGGGCCAGCACACGGCCGCCGAACTGGCGCTGGCCCTTGAAGGGCGGGGCATCGAGGTGGACTTCGCCATCCATCCCGTGGCAGGCCGGATGCCCGGTCACATGAACGTGCTCCTGGCCGAGGCGAACGTGCCGTACGAGTCGCTGAAGGAAATGGGCGAGATCAACCCGCAGTTCAAAACCGCGGATGTTGCCCTGGTGGTGGGAGCGAACGACGTCGTGAACCCCGCGGCCAAGACGTCCCAGGGCTCGCCCATCTACGGCATGCCCATCCTGGAAGTGGCCGACGCCCGGCAGGTGATCTTCCTCAAGCGGTCCATGCGGCCGGGTTTCGCCGGGATCGAGAATGACCTCCTCTACGAGCCCCAGACCTCCCTGCTGTTCGGCGACGCAAAGGATTCACTGGCGCAGGTGCTCGGGGCGGTCAAGGCGTTGTAGCTTCCTGCCTGCTGCCTGCCCGCTTCGAACCCCTCGCGGGGCAGGCTAGTCTTCTTTCAGAAGTAGCCTTTCCATTCGCCACCAAAGGACGCCATGACTGCCAACAGCTCCACTTCACTCCAGCGCGCTGCAATCATCGTCAATCCAGCCAAGCCCGTGGACATCGACGTGCGCGGCCTGGTGGCCAAGCACTGTGTGGAAAACGGCTGGGGCGAGCCGCTGTGGTTCGAAACCACCAAGGAGGATCCCGGCGTCGGGCAGGCCAAGGACGCACTTGCCCAGGGCGCGGACATTGTCATCGCGGCAGGCGGCGACGGAACCGTCCGGTGCGTCGCCGAGGTCCTCTCCGGGGGCGACGTCCCGATGGGCCTGCTCCCGCTGGGCACGGGGAACCTCCTGGCCCGCAACCTGGGAATGGACGTCACGGACTACGACGGCGCCATGGCCGGTGCCCTGATCGGAACCGAGCGGAAGATCGACGTCGTCCGCGCCCGCCGGAGCGATCCGGACAAGGAGCAGCTGTTCCTGGTCATGGCCGGGGTGGGATACGACGCCACCATCATGGCCGACACCAACGAGGACCTGAAGGACAAGGTGGGCTGGCTGGCCTACGTGGACGCCGGCATCCGCAACCTCCCGGGCAAACCGGTGAAGGCCACCATCGTGATTGACGGCAAGACTGCCGTGCACCGCGGGGTCCGCAGCGTCATGGTGGGCAACTGCGGCAAGGTCCAGGGCGGCCTGGAGATCTTCCCGGAAGCCAAGATGGACGATGGCCTGCTGGACGTTGCCGTGCTGGCCCCGCACCACGGAAAGCTGGGCTGGCTGTCCGTGGTTGCGGGGATGATCGGCAAGGGCCGGGGCAAGGACACCGCGGTGGAGTACTACCAGGGCAAGACCGTTGAGATCACCCTGGAGCACAACGACGACTACCAGCTGGACGGCGACCACGAAGGCCAGGGCAAGCACGTCCTGATGACCATGGACCCCTCGGCTTTGACCGTCCGGATGTAGCCGTCGCTAGGCCAGGAGTTTCCCCCACCGCGGGTCAAGCAGCGGTGCGCCGGCGAGCCTGAGGGCGTGCCAGAGGGTCACTGCCACGGAGTCCAGCACGGGCACGCCGGTGCCTTCCTCGATCCCGGCCGTGATGTTGGCACCGTAGAGGTTGGTGCACAGGTAGACAAGGGCGTCCGGCGCGGTCGAAGCGAGTTCCAGGGAACCGGGCCGCATTTCGTCATCGGTGACCCGGGCGAAGGACTCATTGTCGCTCAGGCCCAGGGCACGGTGGTCCACCGTCTTGATGCCTTCCCGCTCGTAGGAGGCGATCACCTGGTGGTTCACGTCCTCCGTATAGGGCGTGAACAGCGCTATCCGTTCCGTACCGAAGCTCCGGAAGGCCTCGAGGTAGGCCAGGGTGGACGTGGTGGCAGGGATGCCGGTGGCGTCGGTGATTTCGTGCACGAGTTCCTGGTCGTGGGCCGAGCCCAGCCAGGAGCCGGAGGTGCCGTTCCAGGCGATAACGTCCACGTCCGCCGTCGCCAGCAGCCTGGCAGCCTCCCGCATCACGGCGGGATCAAACTGCCGGTCCGAGGAGTCGTCCAGTGCGATCCTGGTGACGGGGATGCGCGTGAAATGGACGGTGACGTCAGTCCGGTCACCGAGGATACGGTAGGTCTGCGGTTCCAGGCAGGTGTTGGAGGACGGCACGATCATGCCGATCCTGTGCGGGCGCGTGGTTGAAGGCATGGGGGGCTCCTAGAGGGCTGCGGCGGCAACGCCGGCGGGGATGGCGGGCTGGTGGTGGCGGAAGCCGTTGCGGGCGACGAAGCGTCCGGCAGCGCCGGGATCATGGAATCCATCGGAATCCAGCACCACGCGGCCGTGGGACACAACGACGGCGGGCCAGCCGGTCAGTGCCATCCCGTGGAAGGGGGAGAAGTCCGTCCCCATGTGCAGGGCGCCGCCGTCGACGGAACGCTCCTCGGCCGGGTCGAAAACCACCAGGTCGGCGTCAAACCCTTCCTCGATGCGGCCCTTGCCGGGAACGGCGTTAATCCGGGCAGGACCGGCGGAAAATACCTCCACGAAGTCCTCCACGCTGGCGCCGGCGGAGGTCATGGCGGTGAAGGTGACAGGCATGCGCGTCTCCACGCCCGGCAGGCCGTGCGGCATGGCCCGGACGTCGTCGGTGCGCTCGCGTTTCTGGGACAGGTCGTAGCAGGAGTGGTCCGAGGACATGGCGTGGATCGCCCCTGAGGTCAGCCGCTCCTTCAGCGCGGCCACTGTTTCGGCATCGCGCATGGGCGGGCAACACGCGTACCACTCCGGAAACCTTGAGGCGTATACGGAGTCATCGAGGGTGACGTAGTGGGGGCAGGTCTCGGAGAAGGCCGCCAGTCCGCGTGCGCGTGCTTCGGTTACCAGGTCCACCGCCCCCGGCGTTGACTGGTGGACAAAGTACACGGGAGCGGAGGTGTATTCCGCCATGGCGAGCGTTTCCTTGACAGACACTTCCTCGGCAAGTCCGGGCCGGGTCCGGTGCAGGTGCCCTATGCCGATCCTGCCGTCCTGTGCGTGTTGTTCCGTGCAGTCGCTGATGATCGGATCATGTTCGGCATGGATATACGTGAGTCCGTCCAACCGGACCATCTCACGCATGACCTTGAGGATAGTGTCCCCGTCCGCCATGGTGGTGCCGCGGTTCGTGGTGTACATCTTCACGGAGCGCACACCCTCCGCGGCGAGCTGTTTGAGCTGCCACGGCACGGTTTCATCCCAGGTGATGACAGCGCCGTGGAGGGCGACGTCGCACCGGGACTCGGTGGCCAGCTCCTTCTTGTGAAGAACGGCTGCGAGCGGCGTTTCCTGGGCGTCCCGGGGAATACCGAAGTCGATGATGGTGGTGGTGCCGCCCCAGAGGGCCGCGGTGGACGTGGTGCGGTAGTCGTCCAGGGTGCGGAAGCGCCCGGTCACCTGGGCCACGTGGCAGTGTCCGTCCACGCCGCCGGGGATGACCAGCATCCCGGTGGCGTCGATGGTCCGCACGGCCCGGGGCGCGGGTTCAGTGGCGTCGAGGAGTTGCGTGACCACACCGTCCCGGACAACGATATGGGCGATCCGGCGTCCGAAACTGTTGACGACGGTGGCGTTGGCAATGACAAGGTCTGGCTGGGGGGACATCGGTGTCCTTCTTCTGATGAAAGCGGTCTAAGTGGCTGGTACCGCCGGAGCGGCGCTGTTCCGGGCTGCGGAGAGGGCGGCGTCGAGGTTTTCACTGAGCCCCTTGCTGTCCTTTGGCGGTGGCGGGGCGAAGGCGCCTGCGCGGTGCGGACCGGACTGGAGCCCCACCACGGCCTCCGCCATCCGGATTCCGGCGGAAATGCCGTCAACAACAGGCACGGGAATCTCCCCCTCGAGTTCCCGGGCCAGTCCTGCGAGGGGAGCCCCGGCCAGGATAACGACGTCGGCTCCGTCCTCCGCGACGGCCTGCCGGCTCAGTGCCAGGAGGGTCTCCTTGAAGTCCTGTTGGACTGAGCCGATGCTGTTGAGTGTTTCGTTGATGGATCGGATGGAAGCGAGCCTTCCGAGGAGGCCGAACCGTTCCACGCAGTCGCGGTACCAGGGCTTGATCCGGTCCGAGATGGCAATGATGGAAAACCGGTGCCCCTGCAGGGCGGCGGTGCAGAGCGCGGCTTCGGTGATGCCGATCACCGGCACGTTGGCCAGTTCCTTGAGGGCAGGCATGCCGGGATCGCCGAACGCAGCCACCACCACTCCGTCCACGGGATCGGCGCCGGCCCGGGTATGTTCGGCGACGATTTCGGCGACAGCGCCGGCGGCGATGAGGGATTCGAAGCGGGTCTCGATGTATTCCACGCCATGGCCGGCGGTACGGACCACCAGTTCGGTGCCCGGTGCAGCAGACCGCAGGGCTTCGGATTCGATCAGGGCAGTGACATCGTCGCTGATGTTGGGGTTGATGACGAGGAGTCTCATTTTTTCTTCCGGTGAAGTTGGGGTTCTGTTTTCTGGAAGTCCTCCGGGAACTGCTCGCGGTACTTGCCGATGTGTGAGGCGGACTGGGCCGCGGCCGTGTCCGGGTCTCCGCTGGCGATCGCGGCATACAGGGCGCGGTGTTCCTGGATGAGTTCGGGCAGGTCGCTGACGTGCCGGAACAGCCAGTGCATGCGCCCCTGGAGCGGTTCAAGCGCGGACTTGAGGAAGTTGTTGTCCGCAATGCGGGTGATGGCGTCGTGGAATTCGCTGTTGGCACGGTGGGCTTCGCGGACGGCGCCCTTCGCGAGGAAACCCTCGGCGTCGTCGAGCAGGCCCTTCAAATATGCCAGGTCCTCCTGGGTTGCCCGCACGGCGGCAAGCCGGCATGCCAGCACTTCAAGGGACTGCCGGACGTCAAAGAGGTCCTCTACGTCCTTGGGGCTCAGGGTGCTGACTTCTGCGCCCCGTGCACCGCGGTCGCTGATGAGGCCCTCCTGGCGGAGCATGCGGAGTGCTTCCCGCACGGGCAGCCTGGAGACGGCGAATTCCGCCGCCAGGTCCCGTTCCACCAGCCGCGTGCCGGGAGCGTAGTGTCCTTCGAAAATCCGGGTGCGGAGGGTATCCCGGACGGCCTCGCGCAGCGGGCGTTCCTTGTCCTGGGTATCTTCTGCGGTAAGCATGGTGCTCCATTCGGATTCTTCGTGTGGCGTTTGCTCCCGGCAGCGGGGGCGTGGATGGAATGTTGCCTTGGATGGCTAGCTTAGACAGGAAGCCGCTTGTTGTAGTTCAGGGTCAGGACGGAGGCGCCCATTACGATCGCGGAGCCTACGAAGTAGAGCAGTGCCCAGGTGTAGGAACCGGTGGCCCCGACGATCAGGCCTACGGCGATGGGAGTGACGAAGCCGGAGATGTTGCCGCTGAAGTTCATGGCACCGCCCAGCACGCCGGCGTTGGTACGCCCGCCCAGGATGGAGGGGATGCTCCAGAAGAGGCCCACCCACCGGAGGAAGAACATCACCATCGACAGCAGCACTACAGCGGTTGTGGAATCCGGGACCACCGTGACACCGATGAGGCCGCCGATAACCACGGCGCTGGAGATGCCCAGCAGGGTGCGCATCACACGGTTGGCTGAGGCGCCGGAGGCACGCCACTTGTCGGCGATGGTGCCGCCAATGATTTCGCCCACGAACCCTGCTCCGAAGATCACGAAAGTGGACCAGCCGATGGTCTTGAGGTCAAACCCCTTGGCCTGGGCGAGGTAGAGCGGTCCCCAGGTCAGCAGGCCGTAGAACACGCCGTTGAAGCCCAGCCAGCCGAAGCACATGGCCCAGAAGGAACGGAACCGCAGGTAGGGGAGCAGGGCGCGCTTGCCCTGGCTGCCGTCGAGCTTTGCCTCGGCGTCCTCTGCTGCGTGGGAAGCCTCGATGTACGCCGCTTCTGCCTCGTTGACGCCGCGGTGGTTACGGGGGTTGTCGCGGACGTACCACCAGACGGCGAGGCCCATGAGGACAGTTGCAGCACCGGCGATGACGAAGGCCATGCGCCAGCTGCCCGTTGACGCGATCAGCCCCGCGATGATGATGCCGCCGAGGCCGGCGCCCAGGGGTGCGCCCGCGTCCAGGATGGTTGCGCCGCGGCCACGCTCGGATTTGTGCATCCAGATGGCGTTCAGTTTGCCGCCGGCAGGCATGACCCCGGCCTCGGTGACCCCGATGCCCATGCGGGCAATGAACATGCTGAGGAAACCGCCGGCCATGCCGGAGGCAGCAGTGGCCGCACCCCAGCCGACGCAGGACGCCGTCATGACCTTGCGGGGTCCGAATTTGTCGATGAGCCAGCCAACGGGAATCTGCATCAGGGCGTATGTCCAGAAGAAGGCGGAAAGCAGGAGGCCCACGAGCTCCGGGGCAAGGTTGAATTCTTTCTGGATGATCGGGAGCGCAACGGAAATGGAACCGCGGTCGATGTAGTTGACTGCGACCAGGACCAGCAGCAGCAGGAAGAGCTTCCAGCGGACAGCGGTGCGTCGTTGCACCCCGTCCTTCTGTGGTTCACCTGCGGTGGCGGAATCCAGGCTGCCGTCAGCGGCGGCTGTTTCAGTATTCGGGAAAGACACGGCTTCTCCTTCACGGGGAAGTTTGCGGATAGGGGAGGAACGAACGGGCGGGCGCGGCCGGCATTCGAGGGGCCCGGCCTGCGGGTGGAGGACAAACGAGAGGGTGGGCGATCCGGAGCGCATACCTGCTCTTTGCCATTTTTGGGATCCCAATTTGGGATCCCAAAATTAAAGGTAGAAGTGACCGGGACCACTGTCAAGGCTTTTTTTCCGTGCGGGACCGTTGCAGCTCGAAAAACCGCTTTGTGACTGCCGCGAGCCCCAACTGAGTAGCGCTAAGTGTCGTTTTGGAGGGTCATAACGACACTTAGCGCTACCTAGTTGGGGAGGCCCGGGGCCGGACGGTGGGCCAGGATTTCGGCCAGCTCGGCCAGGCGGTGGGCGCGGGCTGATTCCGCCGGGGTGAACGGCTCCCCGGGACGCACAAAGGTGATGGGGCCGTGCCAGGCCGTAGGAATCTTGAGCCGCGTTCCGGCGTCGTGCCTTTCCAGGCGCGCCTCGGCCGGGGAAAGAATCCGTGCCCGCAGCAGTTCGGCCACGGCAAGCGGCAGTTCATCCGGCGCGTCGGCGATCCGCGCCGCGAGGCTGAGCGCCTTCGTCTGGCCGTCCGCCATGGCCAGGGCTGTGGTGGGCCAGGCGCGGGACCGGGTGCCGCCGGCCTGCTGCAGCGCCTCGAGCAGCTGGTGTTCGTCCACATCACCGGGCGTCGACAGGACGAACTCGTCCAGCACGCCGCCGGCCACGGGGTGCACGTGGATGCTCAGGATGTTCGTGTCCAGGCGGGCCAGGGCCCTGGTCACCTTCTGCAGCGATCCCGGCTCGTCCCGCAGGACGGTGCGGGCCCGCCACAACGCCGGCGCCACAGCCAGCCGCCGCCGCTGCCGCAGGGCCGGAGCATGCAGCCAGCCGCGGAGCACCCGCGCCGCGGAGGGTTCCGCCACCCAGATGACCAGGACGGTGGCGGTGACGGTCAACACGAGGACCTTGGCCAGGTAGGGGAGCTCGGTGCCCACCACCAGGGCGTGGACCAGGAGTTCGATCGGAAGCATCACGGCCACGTTGGCCAAGGTCAGGCGCGTCCGGGTGGGTTCCGGCATCAGGCCGCAGACCTCGCAGCTCAGTTCAGCCTCGGGAGTGGTCCTTGCGCTGGGCTTCATGGTCCAAGGATTGCGCGGCGCTGTTTCGCGGGTGTTGCCCGGCTGTTCCGATCTCGCGACGCGCGCCGGGCGTAGGATTCTGGAGGAACGTCAGCGCAGCCGCCCCGTCAAACCGGAAACCGGGCCTCCCAGGCACCCTGTCCCGCAGGAAAGGCGCTATTCCACGTGAAGCTGCTCGCTGAAATGTTCAGCATCGCTCCCGGCAACAAGGACCACCACCCGGCCCTGAGGTGCGCGGTGGGCGTCTTCGTTCCGCTCTTCTCCCTGGTGCTGCTGGGCCGGCTGGATTTGGCCATCTTCGCGTCCTTCGGTGCCTTCACCGGGATTTACGGTCGCGGCGAACCCCACGGCACCCGTTTTGCCCTGCAGCTGCGGGCGGGGTCGCTCATGCTGCTGGTTATCCTCCTCGCAGCGCTCGCCGCCCGCGCGGGTGCGGCCTGGGGACTGGATGACGCCGGTGCCACCTGGCTCCTGGTCCTGGCCACCACGCTGGTGGCAGGCGGCTGTTCGGTGGCCATTTCCTGGTTTCGGCTGCGGCCTGCGGGGTCCCTCTTCCACATCTTCGCCTTCGCTGCCATCGCCTCGATCCCCAACCAGCCGCCGCTGTGGGAGGGCATGCTGGTTGCTGCCGCCACCACGGCCTTTTCCCTGCTGGTGGGCTTCTCCTCACGGGTGCTGCCCAGCCACCGCACGGCATGGGTCCGGCCGCGGCCCATCCGCCGCACCCCGGAAGAAAAGCGCGCCGCCTGGCTTGAGGGCATCGGTTACCTGGTGGCTGCCGGGCTGGCCGGTGCGCTGGCCACCTGGGCCGGCAACAGCCTCGGGTTCGGCCACAACTACTGGGCCATGGTGGCGGCCGTCGTTCCGCTGGTGGGCCACACCACGCGGCACCGTGTCCGCCGCGGCGTGCAGAGGATCATCGGCACCGTGCTGGGGCTGGTGGTGATGGCACTGGTGCTGGGACTTCAGCCGTGGCAGACCGTGCTGGTCATGGCGCTCTGCCAGTTCGGGGCTGAAATGTTCATCATCCGCCAGTACCTGCTGGCCCAGGTATTCGTCACGCCGCTGGCATTGGTGTCCACCCTCCTGGTGGTCCCGTCCTCGCCCGGGATCCTCCTCCGCGACCGCATCATCGAGACGGTCATCGGAGCCGTCGTCGGCATTGCCGTGGTGCTTGCCCCCGGAGCCGGGCGCCGCTTCCGGAAACGGACGACGACGGCGCCTGCCAAGGGTGCGCCGCCCGCCTGACATTCCGCATGGGTAGGCTTGAACCATCCATTCAACGGAAGCGCGGGTGTGCGATGGCCAATTCTGCCTCGGGTGACTCGGTGGTTGACCGGATCGTCCGGCTGATCTCTGCCTTTCCGGAGGACGTCAGCGCTTTGCAGCTGGCGGAACTCGCTGAACGCGCGGGTTTGCCGCTCACCACCACCCACCGGCTGGTCCGGCAGCTCGCCGGCCACGGTCTGCTGGAGGCCGCTCCTGGAGGCATGGTGCGCCCCGGGCTCAGGCTCTGGGAACTCGTCAACCGCACCGCCCCAACCCTTGCCCTGCGCCAGGCGGCCATGCCGTTCATGGAAGACATCCAGCAGGTCCTCAACCAAAACGTGAACCTGGCGGTGCTGGACGGCTGGGAAGCCCTCTTCGTCGAGCGGCTGTCCCGCCGCGGCTCGGTGGCCAACCGGGCCCGGGTGGCCGGCCGGATGCCCGTGCATACCTCGTCCGCGGGCCTGGCGCTGATGGCGCACCAGGACAAGCTGCTCCAAAGCCGGTACCTCGAGCAGTTTGAGGACCCCGACGGGAAGATCGGCACGGACGCTGTCCGGGTGCTGCTCAGCGAAACGTTCCACCAGGGCTATGCGCAGCTGAAGGGCGTTGTGGATCCGGACACCTGGGGCATCGCCGTCCCGGTGCTGGACCTGCGCCAGCGCGCGGTGGCCTCGCTCGGCGTCGTGGTTCCCTTGCAGGAGATGCGCCTGCAGGCCCTGGTGCCCGCCCTGCAGACAGCCGCACGGGGCATTGCGCGGAGGCTTGCGGAACCGTAACCGGAAAGATCTGCCTTCCGTTCAACGGAATTGGAATATCACGGTGCGCCGGCCGGCGCGCACACTGGAGGCAGAAGCACCCATCGGCCGGCAGCCGGCCCCGCAACGAAGCGAGAATGCCATGGCACGAACAATCATCACCACCCAGGTGGCCATCATGGGCGCAGGCCCGGCCGGCCTGATGCTGTCCCACCTGCTGGCCAAGGCCGGGATCGACTCCACCGTCATTGAAGTCCGCAGCCACAAGGAGATCTCCGAGACCGTCCGCGCCGGCATCCTGGAGCACGGCACCGTCAACCTGCTGGTGGAAAGCGGCGTCTCGGACCGGGTCCTGCGCGACGGCGACCGGCACGACGGCATTGAACTGCGCTTCAACGGCGAAAGCCACCGGGTGGACTTCAAGGATCTGGTGGGGGAATCCGTATGGCTGTACCCGCAGACTGACGTCTTCCTGGACCTCGCCGCCCGCAGGAAAGCCGACGGCGGCGACGTCCGCTACAGCGTCACGGACACCACGGTGCATGACCTTGAGGGCAAGCCGAAAGTCTGGTTCACGGACTCCGAGGGCGTGGAGTACGAAGTCCGGGCCGACTTCCTGGTGGGGGCGGACGGGTCCCGCAGCCACTGCCGGTTCCAGATCCCGGAGGCGCACCGCAAGTGGTACTTCCATGAGTACCCCTTCGCCTGGTTCGGCATCCTGGCCGAAGCCCCCCGCAGCGCCGACGAGCTCATCTATGCCAACTCCGCCAACGGCTTCGCCCTGATCAGCCAGCGCACCGAGACAGTCCAGCGGATGTACTTCCAGTGCGACCCCAAGGAGAACGTGGCCGAGTGGGATGACGAACGGATTTGGGCCGAGTTCCGCAGCCGGGTCAACGGCAACGGCTTCGTGCTCAAGGAAGGCCCCGTCATCGACAAGATGGTCCTGCCCTTCAGGAGCTTCGTCCACACGCCCATGCGCTACGGGAACCTGTTCCTCGCGGGAGATGCCGCCCACACGGTCCCGCCCACCGGCGCCAAGGGCCTGAACCTGGCCATCCACGACGTCAAGATGCTCTTCGAAGGGCTGGACAGCCACTACAACTCCGGCTCGGAGCACCTGCTGGAGACGTACAGCGACCGTGCCCTGGAGCGGGTGTGGAAGGCCCAGCAGTTCTCCTACTGGATGACCACCATGCTGCACACCCCTGCCGATGCGGATGACTTCTCCCGCGCCCGCCAGCTAGGGGAACTCAATTCAGTGGTGTCGTCCAGGCACGGCATGGCCTACCTCGCCGAGGCCTACACGGGCTGGCCGGGCACGCCTTAGAAGTACGCGCGCGGAGGTACCCGTGTGGAGGTACGACGGCGGGGCTGGCGCCGCCTCAGGCGGCAGGCCGGCGTCGTGCACGGCAGCGGAAGGCGCGCTCAGGGCGCAAGCAGCCGCCGGACTGCTGCGGCGATGGCTGCAGCATCAGGCTGCCCGTCCCGCCGGACCGTGAGCAGGTGGAGCATCACGCCGTCGCCGTAGTCGGCCACGTCCCGGGCCCGGGCGGCCGCATCGGTTACCCCAAGCGCCGCGAGGGTATTTTCCATGCCGCCCACCAGCCGGAAGTGCCCTGCCTTAACCGCGTCCGGCTGGTCCAGGGACAGGGCAAGGCGGGCGCGGGTGAGGGCCGCATGCTTCCCGGTGAGTGACAGCACCAGCCCGGCCAGCTGGTCTGCCAGTTCCGCAACGGTTCCCGGCGGGCCCGACGGGGCGAGGTCCTGGAGCAGCTGGCCGTCGAGCTGCTCCATGCGGCCCAGCGCGGCCTCCACGAGCGCCGCGCGGGTCCGGTAGTAGTTGGACGTTGTGCCTTCCGCGAGCTGCGCCGCCGCGTCAACGGCCCGGTGCGTGAGGCCCTTCATGCCTTTGTCCGCCACCACCCGGAGGGCGGCGTCCATCAGTTCCGTGCGGCGGTCAGGCATGCGCCCAGTCTAATTGACCGTTTCGCAAATACTACAAAAGTAGTAAAGTCGCCAGCATGGAGACAATTGCGATTGTTGGCGGCGGCATTGCCGGCCTGGCGCTGGCCGCGGGCCTGGACCACAGCCGGTTCCAGGTGACGGTGTACGAGAAACGGCCCGGGCTGCCGGCCGTGGGCAACACGCTGGGGATGTGGCCCAACGCCCAACGTGCCCTTGCGCGTCTGGGAATCCTTGAAGAGGCGCGGGCGGTCAGCCCGGTGCTCGGCAGCGGATCGGTCCGTGACGCCCAGGGAGAGCCCTGGATCACCGTCAACGCGGGGGAGATGTTCGGCATTTCCCGGGCCGACCTGCTGCGGTTGCTGGACGGTGCCGTCCCGGGAACCGTCCGCCGGATCACCAGCACCGTCAGGTCACTTCCCGACGACGGCAGCCTGGTGGTCGGGGCCGACGGCGTGCACAGCGCAGTCCGGCGGGAGGTCTGGGGCGCCGGAAAGGAGGCCCGCCTCACCCCGTACCTTGCCCTCCGCGGGACCCTGCCTGCTCCGGTCAGCCACGACGAGGTGGGCGAATACTGGGGCCGCGGCGACCTGTTCGGCATGGCTGCCGCCCGGGGAGGGTCCTTCTGGTGGGCCAGCTACCGGTCCGCGATGGGCCCGTACGGAATTGACGCAGCATCAGCCCTGGAATACGCCCGGGAGCGCTATTCCAGCCACGCGCCCGCCATCCGCCGCACGCTGGCCGCAGCCACGCCCGAAGCATGCCTGGTCCAGCGGCTCTGGACAGTTCCGCATCTTGGCTCCTACGTCCGTGGACGTGCCGTGCTCATCGGCGATGCCGCACACGCCATGATGCCCACCTTGGGGCGTGGCGCCTGCGAGTCGTTGGTGGATGCCGTAACACTGGCTGGCCTCCTCAACACGCTGCCAGAAGGCCAGGCACTGCATGCCTACAACCGCCAGCGGTGGCTTCGCACGCGGGCTCTGAGCCTGGCATCCGCCGCGCTGGGACGCGTCGCCTTTGCGGACGGTGCCCAGCCGCTGCGTGACGGCCTCCTCAGGCTTGCCCGACGGCGGAACGGACGCACCGCCGTCGTCAGCGGTTCTGCCGGGTGATCACCGGACGGTAGCGGCCGGCTGCGGCGCGTCCGCCCCGGACCCGGCGGCCCCGGGGACCCCGGGGCCAGGGGCGGCAGATGCGGGCGGAAGGGCCGGCAGCCGCTTTTTCCGCGACCCGCCCCGGCTGGAGCGGCCGTACACCAGGTACATGGTCACCCCGGTGATGATCATCAGGAGCACGGTATACACAAAGGTGTTGGCGACGCCGTCCACACCCTCCGCGCCGTCCGTGTTCGCCTTGATGACCAGGCCCAGCGGCTGGACCAGGGGGTGGGCCAGGAAGATCGCGGTGTCGTAGTCGTCGAGCAGGCTGTTGAAGTTCAACGCCGTAATGGCGGCGGCAGCCGGGAGCACCAGCGGCAGGAGGATCCGCCGGAAGACATACAGGGTCTTTGCGCCCATGATGGCCGCCGCTTCCTCCAGGGAGGAATTCACGGAAGCAAAGGACGCTTTGAGCATGCGCAGCGTGAACGGGATTTTGACCGTCACGAAAGCGATCAGCAGGATCACGGTGGTGCCGGTGAGCACTGCCCCGCCCACCAGGGGATTGGGGTGGTCGTAGCTGATGATGAGGCCAAGGGCCAGCAGTGCGGACGGCAGGATCCAGGGGATGTGGAGCAGGTATTCGAAGACCGACGCCACCCAGTTTTTGTACTTCTGCAGCAGCCTGGCCACAAACAGCAGCCCGCCCACGGCAATCACGGCGGCCAGGGCGCTGTACAGCACGCTGACGATGAACGGCCGCAGCCCCGACGGCTGGGTGAGGACCCGCTGGTAGTTCTCGAGCGTCAGGCTGCCGAGCGAAAGCTGGCCGGTCTGGATGGCAGCGCCGTCGGCGAAAGAGTACAGGACAATCAGCACCACCGGCAGCGTGTAGACGGCAAACAGCAGGTAGGCAACAGCATGGACAGCCGCATTGGCCACCGGATGGGTGATGTCCTGCTTCTGCAGGGCCGAGGACACCTTGGACACCGAGAAGTAGGTGCCGCCCTTTTCCAGCCGCGACATCACGGCGAGCATCAGGATCGTGGCCAGCCCAAGGATCACCGCCAGCAGCGCCGCCAGGTCCCTGGAGGTGGGGCTGTTGGTGAAGGTCAGGATCATGGGGGTGATGGTTTGGAAGTCACGCCCGCCCAGCACCTGCGGAGCGCTCAGGGCGCCCAGCCCGGTGAGGAAGGACAGGATGGTGACGGCGAACAGGGTGGGCTTGAGCATGGGCAGCACGATCCGCCGCAGGATGGTCCAGGTTGATGCCCCCAGGTTCCGGGCCGCTTCAATGGTCTGGTAGTCAATGCCCTTCAGCGCGTTGGCCACGAACAGCATGTGGTTGGTGGTGGTGGCGAACGTCATCACCACCAGGACCGCGAAGAAGCCCGAGAACCAGCCGGGGTCCATGCCGGGGAACACCTTCACCAGCAGCGAGGTGACGATTCCCTTGTCCCCGTAAATGAACTTGTACCCGGCGGCCAGGACAATGCCGCCGTAGATGAAGGTGGATGCATAGCCGAGGAACAGGATCCTGGAGCCGCGGATCCGGAAGTAATGCGTCACCAGGACAATGAACACGCCTACCAGGTTCACCGTGATGGACAGGGCCACGGCCAGCAGGAAACTGTTGCCGAGCGCCTTCATGGCCCGCTGCGACGTGAAGAGCTTTTCGGCCGCCCTCCCGGAGAAGCTGCCGTCCGGGAAGAACGTGGCGATCAGGACGTTGATGTTGGGCCACACCAGGAACGCCGCAATGAACCAGGTCAGGACCACGCCAACCACCAGCACGAAGGGGGAGCGGGCCATGCCGCGGACCGCAGTGCTGCTCATGGCAGGACTGCTGCCGGGTCCTGCTGCCGAAGGGCAGCCCCCGTCCCCGGGTGGTACTGCAGGACGTGCCCGGGCTGGAGGTAGACCGTGGTTTCCGTGCCCCGTTCCGGGTGGGCGCCGCCGTCCTCCTTCACGAGCAACCGGATGTCCGCTCCGTGGCTGCGCACCACATAGCGGCTGTGCAGGCCGTGGTAGGTGCGGGACACCACCGTGCCGGAAAGTCCGACGGCGCCGCCTCCTTCAGCCCCGCGGGCCAGGGACGCCTTTTCCACCCGAAGGTAGGAGTTGGCGTCCGTGCTGAGCGCTGCCCCCGCAAGCCGGTTCAGTTCCGCCACGAACTCCGGGGTCAGTGCGGAGCTGTCGCCGATGAAGTTGCAGACAAACTCGGACGCAGAGTGGTCGTAGATCTCCTGCGGCGTCCCCACCTGTTCCACCACGCCCTTGTTGAACACAGCCACGCGGTCGCTCATGGCCAGGGCCTCGTCCTGGTCGTGGGTGACGTACACAGTGGTGATGCCGAACTCGCTCTGCAGGTCCTTGAGCTGCTGCCGGAGCTGGTGGCGCAGTTTGGCATCCAGGTTGGACAGCGGTTCGTCCAGCAGGAGGATTTTGGGCCGCAGCACGAGCGCCCGTGCCACGGCAACCCTCTGCTGCTGGCCGCCGGACAGTTCCGCCACATTCTTGGACAACTGTTCATCGCTGAGCTCCACCCGCCGCGCGATGTCCCGGACCAGGCGGTCACTGTCCGCCGGTTTCTCCTTCCGGACCCGGAGGCCGAAGGCGATGTTTTCCCACACGCTCATGCTGGGGAAGAGGGCGTAGTTTTGGAACACCATCCCCACCTGCCTCTTGTCGCTGGGAAGCCGGGTAACGTCCTTGCCGTCAACGTGCACCGTGCCGGCGGACGGCTGGATGAAGCCCGCCAACGTCCGCAGGGCCGTCGTTTTCCCGCAGCCGGACGGCCCCAGGAGGGTGAAAAACTCCCCCGGACGCACGTGCAGGTCAAGGTTGGGGATGGCGGTGAAATCACCAAAGGAAACTTCGATGTTGTCCAAGCGGATCATGGCAAACCTGTCTGATGAAGCGAAGTTCGGGTTGACGGGGCCGGCAGCGGACCGGTTACGTCATGTACTCGAGCTCGATCTTCTCCACCCAGGCGCCCATGTTCTCCTGCACGAACTCCCAGTCGATGTCCTGCTGCTTGAGGTCAGCGAAGAAGTCCACCACCTCGGGGTTGGCCTGGGCTTCGGCTTCCTTGTTGACCGGCATGGAATTGAACTGCTTTGCGAACTCGCCCTGGACCTCGGAGCTGCCGAACCAGTCGATGAATTTCCTGGCCTGCTCCTCCTTCTTGGTGCCCTTCACCAGGGCGATCTGTTCCACGGCGAGCGGGACACCCACGGAGGGGACCACTGTCTCGACATTCACCTTGAAGGATTTCTCGCGCTCGGCGATGATCGAGGACGGCATCTGGCCCATGTCCACTTCGCCGGACGCGATACGGGCAAAGAGGTCGGTCTTTGCTACCGCCGGGCTGCCGTTCTGGAAGTACTGCTCCACCTGCTTCCAGCCCTCGTCGGAGATGCCAAGGTCGCCCGAATCGTCACGGTAGCGGCTGAGGATTCCCGCGAAAACGAGCTGGGCGGTGGCGGTGCCCAGGCCTGTCACGCGCTCGTAGCGGTCCTTGAACTCCTCCTTGGTCCACAGGTCGGTCCAGTCCTGCGGGGCCTTGTCCTTCGAGATCTTGTCCGAGTTGTAGCCAAGGAGGATTGCCTGCTTTACCAAGGGCCAGTAGGCCTCGCCGTCGCCCAGCTCCTTGTCCACTTCGCCGGCCCAGGCCGGCTCGTAGGGCTCCAGGGCGCCTGCGGCCTTGACCTGCGAGAAGTACATGTTGTTCAGCCCGAACGCGACGTCGGCAATCGGGTTGTTCTTCTCGGCAATCAGTTTGTTGGTGGCATCTGCGCCGCCGGCACCGACGATCTCGATTTTGAAGCCCGCTTCAGCGGCCTTGGCGGTCAGCCAGTCCCCGCGGCCCTCGCCGTTGGAGTTGGTGTAGACAACCAGGGTCTCCCCCGAGCCGCCTTCCGGAGCTGGGGAGGACTCCCCTGACGCCGCGGGGGTAGCGGCCCCACCGCCGCACCCGGCAAGAAGCGTGACGGCGACGGCGGCGGCAACCAGGGTCTTCAATTTACGCACGATCTGGACTCATTTCTGGACTGGAATCGGAGCATGTCCGGCAAGCCTAACGCCGGGCATGCGGAATTCACGGCTGTTATGGCTATCGATTCGATAAACAGCCCGGCTGTCCACTCTGGTCCAGGCAGGAGAACGGTCGGAGGCGCGTGGGTGAACGGGCGGCAAAAGTTGCCCAGGGGGCCGCAGCGGGCACCGGCAGCGGCGGCCCGGCGGCGGAACGGACGCGCCGCCGTCGTCAGTCCTTACTGTGCGTCTCCGCTCAACGTCTCCGTGAGGTGGTGCGTGGGGATCCTGTCCCGGTCGTACGTGATCTCGGTATAGCCGTGCGGCTCCGGCTTGCCGGATGGGTTGAGGTTCACGAAGACGATTTCCTCGATGGTGAGGATGCTTTGGCGGGTGATCATGTTGCGGACCTCGGCGCGCATGGTCAGCGAAGTCCTGCCGAAGCGCGTGGCGGTCAGCCCCATCTCGATGAGGTCGCCCTGCACCGCCGAGCTGACGAAGTTGATTTCCGAAATGTACTTGGTGACGGCACGGCCGTTGCCGAGCTGGAGGATGGCATAGATGGCAGCTTCCTCATCGATCCACTTCAGCAGGCTGCCGCCGAACAGCGTCCCGTTCGCGTTGAGGTCCTCGGGCCGGACCCACTTGCGGGTGCGGAAAGTGATGTCTGCTGTTTCCATAGGGCGAGGTTAGCTGAGAGCGGCGCCGGCGCACCCATGTGACGCCTCCGCGCCCCTGGCGGGGGCGGACTGCCGGGCGCCGGCGGGCCTAGGCCATGGCGGTATGGGCCGCGCTGCGGGCGTTGATGCTCTTCGCGTAGCAGTAGGAGTGCGCAACACCTATGTAGGGTCCAAAGTTGGGAACGGCTTCAAAACCCGAGTTTTCGTAGAAGTTCCGCCCGTCCGGCTGAGCCGATCCTGCTTCCGCCTTGATCCGCGTGATTCCCTGCTTGAAGGCTTCCGCCTCGAGGGCTGCGAGGATGGAACTGGCCACACCGGAACCCCGGGTGTACGGAACGACGTACAGCCGTTTGATCTCCGCCGTTTCCGCGTCGAGCATGCGCAGGCCGCCGCAGCCCACGGGCTGCCCCGAGCCCTTGTCATAGGCAACAAGGAAGACTGCGCAGTCGGCGCCCGACGGCGGCGGCCCGGGTTCGTGGTCCGGAGTGCCAAAGCGGGCGTCCAGTTCGGCCTGCTGGGCGTGGCGCAGAGCGGCGCCCACGGGGTTGGACCAGGGGACCTGCCTGATGTTAAGGCGCGGATTGGTCTGCATTGTGCCTCGATTCGCCGAAGGGTTATGCAAACCCAGAGTAGGAGGCGGCCGTTACGCCGGTGTTTCTTTCCGGTTAGCTCCGGGATAACGTGCCGTTCATGCCGTGGCCAACTCACTTGGCTGTCTAGTTATCAGCTGGTCTAGTATGATTCCATGCGTTCTACGGGTAATGAAGGCTCCGGGTATTGGTACGGGCCGGACGGTCAACTGGACTACGGCGCGGCGGTGCTGAAGTCGTTGCGGGACTACCGGACCGCTGAAACGGCGGTACGCCGGTCCACCCGCGACTCCATGGGAATGGGTGAAACGGACATTCTTGCCCTGCGCTACCTGCTGCGCGTCCAGGCATCCGGCAAAACGGTGGTACCCAAGGACATCAGCCAGTTCCTGGGCATCACCAGCGCCTCCACTACCTCCCTCATTGACAGGCTTGTGGCGAGCGGGCACGTGCGCCGCGAGGCGCATCCCACGGACAGGCGCTCCGTGGTTGTGGTTCCCACCGTCGAATCGGACAAGGAAGTCCGCGTAACGCTCGGCGCCATGCACCGGCAGATGATGTCGGTGGCCGAAGGGCTGACCGCAGAGGAGGCCCGGGTAGTAGTCAAGTTCCTGGAGCGGATGACCGAGGCACTGCAGCAGGCGCAACACGACGAGAAGTAACTAGCCTAGCTAGCTAGATTGGCTAGCAATATGTATGCTTACGATTATTCCCGTAATCCTTACAGCCGGAGTCGTGAGCGTCTTGGTTACCTTTACTGAGCTTTTGCCCTTGGAATCCCTTGCGTGCAGCGCGCCCTTGAACGCTTCGCCCCAGCAGGGCGGGGCTGCCATCAGTCCCGCCGTCCACTGCGGCTCCGCCATGGAACTCGTCACCCCCGCCGTGGGGCCTGCCGCCGTCGGCTATACCTTCGAACCGGAGGACGGCGGTCCCGTGCACCTGCCGCCCGTGTGGCGGTGCGGGTGCGGTTTCCAGCTGGACGCCTGGATCCAGTCCCCTTATGGCCGCGTGTCCCAGCGCGGGGCAGTTGTACCGGTTCCGGATCCTGTGGCGCTCTCCGCATGACCGCGCCCGCGCACCTTCGATCAACCGCGGCCCTCAAAGCCGCCGCACCTACAGTGGCGGGGCGCTACCAGCTCAAGGACCTTCTGGGCCGCGGCGCGCTCGCGCAGGTTTTCCGCGCGGCGGACCTGGAAGGCGGGGCCGATGTGGCAGTGAAGGTGGCCGTGGACGTTTCGGCCAAACACTTTGAGCGGATCAGCAACGAAGCCGCCGTCCTGTCGGGCCTGCAGCACCCATCGATCGTCAAATTCATCGGCCAGGGCGTCGTATCCGGGAACTCTGCACTCGCCGGCCGCCCTTTCCTTGTGGAGGAACTTGCATTGGGCCCCAGCCTCGCGGAGGCTGGCCGCACCAGCCAGTACCACCCCGACGTCGTTGCCGGCTGGGCCCGGGGACTCTTCGAGGCCCTGGCCCACCTCCACGGGCAGGGGATGGTGCACCGCGACATCAAGCCCGCCAACCTGATGCTGAGCGGCCTGCGGCGTAGCCCTGTCCGCATCATCGATTTCGGCATCGTGGCGCCCGCCGGCTCGGCCCCGGAACCCGGCATGTCATCCGGAACCGTGCACTACATGAGCCCTGAGCAGGCATCGGGAGGACCGGCGCGCGCCTCCTGGGATGTCTACGCCACGGGGCTGGTCCTGCTGGAGCTGCTTACCGGAGCCAAGGCGTTCCCCGGCACTGCCATCGAGTCCCTCGTGGCCAGGACCCTTCGCAGTCCGCAAGTGCCGGACTCCCTGGGTTCCGGCTGGCGTTCCTTCCTCCGGTCCCTGACGGCCATGGACAGCGCAGAACGTCCGACGGCGGGGGAGGCAGCGGGCATGGCCGCGCGGCTCGTCCCCGTACCCGCCGGCGAAATGGTCAGCCCCTGCCGCGGGAGGGCGGTTTTCCCTGCCCGGCGGATCCGCCAGCTCGCCTAGGCCAGGTCCCGGCCGGTGGGGTCCTCCGCGGTTGGGTCGGCGAGAGCAAGTCCGCCCACGGGGCTTCCGTCCCAGTGGATGAGCTTCCACCCGCGGTCCGGGTCCCCTTCCAGCGCCACGATTCCGGTATTTGCCAGCACATGGCGCGCGGCGAATTCGTGGTCCGCGTCTTCCGCCCGGCGTCCAGCCCAAGTGCGGATCGCCGCACCGTGGCTGACCACCGCAGCGGCCTCATGCTGCTGGTCGAGTGCCCGGTCCACGACCCGGCGGATGGCAGCGTCGAAGCGGTCAAAGAACGTGTGCCCGTCCGGACCCGCCGGCATCCGCCGGTCCAGGTCCCCGGCGGCCCAGGAGAAGACGGTCCCCATGTAGCGCTTGTGGGCTTCATGGTCCGTCAGTTTCTCGAGGGAACCGGCTTCGATTTCGTGCAGGCCGTCCAGCACCTCGATATCCAGGCCGTGCAGCCGGCCCAGCGGCGCGGCGGTGATCTGGGTCCTGATCAGCGTGGACGCGTACAGGGCGCCGATGGGCTCGTTCGCCAGCGAGCGGGCCATGGCCTCGGCCTGCCGTTCGCCAAGTTCCGTCAGCCCGGGGCCGGGATGCGCCGTATCGAGTTGGCCAAGCACGTTACCGGGAGTCTGTCCGTGGCGGATGAGCAGCAGCTTCATGCTTCCAGTTTCGCACTCCCGGCAAGCCGGGATGACCCGGAAGAAAGGCGCCGGGCCCTTGGGAGCCCGGCGCCGTCGTCGTACTTTTACTTAAGGTGGTCCACCAGCTGGTCCGCGATGCCGGTGTACTTTCCGGGGGTCAGGGCGAGCAGCCGGGCCTCGGCTTCCGGTGACAAGCCAAGGCTTTGCACGAATTCCTGCATGCGGGCCGCGTCCACCCGCTGGCCCCGGGTGAGGTCCTTGAGCCGCTCGTAGGGGTTCTCCATGCCTTCGACGCCGGCGATCGCCTCAGCGCGCATGACCATCTGGATGGCTTCCCCCAGCACTTCCCAGTTGGTGTCCAGGTCGCCGGCCAGGACGTCCTCGGCCACGTCCAGGCGCTCCAGGCCCTTGGCCACGTTGGAGATGGCCAGGAGGGAGTGGCCGAATGCCACACCGATGTTGCGCTGGCTGGAGGAGTCGGTGAGGTCGCGCTGCCAGCGGGACGTCACAAGGGTGGACCCCAGGACGTCCAGCAGGCCCGAGGAGATCTCCAGGTTGGCCTCGGCGTTCTCGAAGCGGATCGGGTTCACCTTGTGCGGCATGGTGGAGGAACCCGTGGCGCCGGCCACCGGGATCTGCGCGAAATAGCCGATGGAGATGTAGCTCCAGATGTCCGTGCAGACGTTGTGGAGGATGCGGTTGAAGCGTGCAACGTCCGCGTACAGCTCTGCCTGCCAGTCGTGGCTCTCGATCTGCGTGGTCAACGGGTTCCAGGTCAGCCCCAGGGCCTCCACGAAGGACTTGGACACCTGCTGCCAGTCTGCGCCGGGGACCGACGCCACGTGCGCCGCGTACGTGCCGGTGGCGCCGTTGATCTTGCCCAGGTATTCGGTTTTCGCGATCCGGTCCAGCTGGCGCGTGAGGCGGTGCGCGATGACGGCCAGTTCCTTGCCCAGGGTGGTGGGGGTGGCCGGCTGGCCGTGGGTCCGGGACAGCATGGGAACCGCCCGGTTTTCCTGGGCCATCTTGCTGATCTGGGCCACCAGGGCCCGCGCGGCGGGCAGCCACACGTCCTCCACAGCGCCCTTGATGCCCAGAGCGTAGGAGAGGTTGTTGATGTCCTCGGACGTGCAGCCGAAGTGGACCATCGCCGTCAGGTTTTCGATCCCGATGGCGGGCAGTCGCCGGCCGATGTAATACTCCACGGCCTTTACGTCGTGGACGGTGACGGCCTCGATGTCAGCAAGTTCTGCCACGGACGCCGCGTCGAATTCAGTGACGATCGCACGCAGCTGCTCCTGCTGTTCCGGGGTGAGCGGGCCGGCCCCGGGAAGGACGTTGTTGCTGGTCAGGTGGATGAGCCATTCAACTTCCACCGCTACGCGGTCCCGGTTGAGGGCCGCCTCCGAAAGGTAGTCCACCAGGGGTGCGACAGCCGACTGGTACCGGCCGTCCAGCGGGCCGAGCGCAATTCTTTCCGGGGACGCGGCAAGGGCCAGGCGTCCTGAGGGCGTACGGGTGTCAGCTGTGGCGGCAGTTTCAGGCATGTGCTGATTCTTTCATGAAGTCCGGCACCCCCTTAAGCGGCGGCTGTCCACGTTACTTGTCCACATACACCACGAGGGATCTTCAGTCCGGAGCGGCCGCTCCGTAGCGTCGGGAATGGAAAGGCAGCTCCCGGATAGGGCGGGGAGTTTCGGATGCAACGGCAAAGGTGTGGTGGAGGGGAAATGGGCAGAGAACTGGCGGGCCCTGACCTGCAGGCCGACATGCTCCGTGCTGCCCAGGTGGACCAGTTGGCCGATCGCATGGCGGCCTGCCTGGTCCGGGCAGAGGAAGTCCTGGCAGGATTCAGGGATATCCAGTTGCTGCAGTGGGAGTCACCGGCCGGCAGGGCCTACCGGGACTCTGTGTCACTGCAGGCCGTTGCCCTGCGCCGTTCCCTTGAATCGTTGATTGAGGCAAGGGCAGCTGTGGCCAGGCACAGCCAGGAGACCTTGGTGGCTGCCTGCTCCTACAGCGGCAGGCCCTGATGGCCGAGGCCACCCCTTCCGGCGGCGGCGGGCCCATCCGGGTTTCCGGCCCGGCGGACGATGGGCCCCTGGCGATCCGGGGCGGCGTGGGCGGTATCCGCTTCCAACTGGAGGAGCTCGCGGGAGGCGCCGAAAAACTGGACGATCTTGCAGGCAGGTTGGCCGCGATCGAGGTTGAGGTCCGCCGCATCTGGGAGGACCTCACTCCTTTCCAGGATCTGCCCCGGTGGACGGGAACCATGGCCCTGAATGCGGTGGGTGAGGCTGGGCGGAGCGTCCAGGTGGTGCGGACCGAGTTGCAGCACATCAGCAGCAAGGTCCGGGCCTGCAAGCACGAGTACGAAATGGCGGAGCGGCTGGCAGGCGCTGCCCGTGGTCTTGGAGTTCCAAACGTCGAAGGAGAGCTGCAACGCCACACGGACTTCTGGCGGACAGGGTTTCTCAGCCGAAGCGCCACCGAAAACATCATCGGCAATGCCGCCTTTGTCTCCCCCTTCCTCAAGGCGCTGGCGGAGGTCGTGATTCCAGCACTAAAGCCTCGTCCGTTGGCAGTCACCAGGGAGGAAAGTATTCCGATTGTCCTGGATCCTTCTCCGTCCGGCCTGCTGGAACGCGTCCGGGTAATTGATGAACGCGGAGCCGGCTATATCGAGGTCATCGAAGTTGATGGCGGCGGGCGTAGAGCCTATGTGGTGGTGATCCCGGGGACCCAGCTGCGTGACGCTGCGGGGGGCGCAAATCCCTTTGACCTGGACGGCATAGTCGAAGGCGTGGGAGACAGCTCGGAAAGTGTCAACAAGGCTGTGCGGGAAGCCCTTGAAGCAGCCGGCGCCAGGAAGGGTGACCCCATAGTGGGCGTCGGTTACAGCCAAGGGGGCATCCACGCGATGAACCTGGCAGCAAGCGACGCCTTCCTGGAGGAATACGACCTCAGGTACGTCCTGACCGCGGGATCGCCCGTCGCCCACATTGCATCAAAGCCGGACGTCAGCAGCCTCCACCTTGAGCACCGGACGGACTGGGTCCCCGGGGCCGACGGTGCACCAAACCCGGACGCCAGAAACCAGGTCACGGTCACCATGACCAATGACTTGTACGTTCAGACGGGAGAGGACGTAGGCATAGGTCCGGGCCATCAGCTAGGCAGCTACCAGGACGGTGCCCGGCTGGTGTCACAAAGCCGCGACCCTTCGCTGGTGGAGTCCACCGCGGCGCTGGGCGCCATACTCGGGACGGGAGGCGCCGCCACGGCCACGCGGTTTTCCCTGTCGAGGACAAAGGCCCCGGCACCTGCTGCGGCGTCGGCGGATTCCCACAAACCGGCACGTGGTTATGCAGGACGTTAGGCCCGGGCAAGGCCGGGCGGGGAAGTGCAGGCTTACCGGCGGACGCCGACGAGCCGGCCGGCCACCAGCGAGATCAGGGTGATGATGATGGCTCCGAGCACTGCAGTCCAGAAGAACGAATCAATGGTGAAGTGGACCGGCGTGAAACTGCTGATCCAGGACGTCACGTACAGCATCGCGGCGCTGATGACGATGGTGAAGAGACCCAGCGTCAGGATGGTGATTGGGAGGGACAGGAAGCTCACTAAAGGGCGGATGAACGCATTGACCAATCCGAAGATCAGGCCGATGAACAAGTACGCCAGGACAGTTCCTGCCACGTCCGTTCCCTCTGCCACGCCGGTCTTGGCTACCGCGTCTGTTGTAGCCGATGTGGTGATATCCAAGCCGGGAAGAACCCAGCTGGCAATCCACAGGGCCAGCGCGTTGACGAGGACCCGGCCGATGAATGAACGCATGGTCCTATGTTTCCATACCTCCCTGTCAGCTGCTTGAGGGAGGGGGCAGCCTGCGCTTCCCCCTCCCTGTCAGCTGCTTGAGGGAGGGGGCAGCCTGCGCTTCCCTCCTGCATCCAGCGAAGTAGGCTGGTCTGCATGACGTCATCTGAGACAGTGACGGGCGGCGTCCAGCCCCGTCCCGTGGTGGCCCGGTTACCCCGCTACGCCGCCGGAAAACCCCCCGCCGCCGTTGACGGGCTGGCCAGTTACAAGCTGTCTTCCAATGAGAATCCGCTGCCCCCGCTCCCCGCGGTCCTGGATGCCATTGCGCACCAGACCGACTTCAACCGGTACCCGGACCCGCTGAGCAGCAGGCTCCGCGGTGAGCTGTCCGCATTCCTGGGTGTCCCCGCGGAGGACATCGTCACGGGCGCCGGCAGCCTCGGCGCCCTGAACCAGCTCCTGGCAACTTTCGTGGGACGGAACGACGACGGTTCGCCGGATGAGGTGATCTACGCGTGGCGCTCCTTTGAGGCGTACCCCATCAGTGTGGGCCTCTCCGGGGGTGAAGGCGTGCGCATCCCCGTCACTGCCGAGGGCCGGCACGACCTTCCCGCGATGGCCGCCGCCGTGACGCCCCGGACCAAAATGGTCCTCCTCTGCACACCCAACAATCCCACGGGCCCGGCCCTTCGCGCAGCGGAAACCGAGGAATTCATCCGGCTCGTCCCCCCTCACGTGGTGGTAGTAATTGACGAGGCTTACCAGGAGTTCGTGCGGGACGACGAAGCGGTGGATGGACTCGACATGTACCGCAGGTACCCCAACGTGGTGGTGCTCCGGACCTTCTCCAAGGCGCACGGACTGGCCGGGCTGCGGGTTGGTTACAGCGTGTCCAACCCTGCGCTGACGCAGCACCTTAGGGTGGCCGCAACCCCCTTCGCCGTGTCGCAGATTGCCGAAAAGGCCGCGATTGTGTCGCTGCAGAACTTCCCCCAGGTTGTAGAAAGGGTACAAAGCCTGGTTGATGAGCGGGAGCGGGTCACGGCAGGCCTGCGAAGCCTGGGGTGGGCCGTTCCCGACGCCCAAGGGAACTTCGTCTGGCTGGACCTGGGCGAGCACAGTGCCGAGTTCGCCGAGGCGGCCGGGGCACAGGCGCTGTCCGTCCGCGCATTCCCGGGCGAAGGCGTGAGGGTGAGCATCGGGGAGATCGAGGCGAACTCCCGGTTCCTTCGGCTGTGTGCGAACTATACAAAGGCGCCACGGGGTTCCTAGCGCTTAACAAGTAGCTCTGCGGCTACCTACTGAAGATAAAGTTAGGATCAGTACAGCAATATATATGCCCCGCAGGGAATCTATTCCTTATGAGGCATATATCCCAGCGACATTGCACTGCATCCGCATGCGGCAAGCGAGGAGACGGTATGGGCACACATCTGCCTTCCACCGAGTTCGACGAAACAGCGGTAGACGACCAGCGCGAGGCTGATGCCGAGGCGGTCATGGGGGAACCCCCGGCGCAGATGGTCCAGCTCCTGGGCCCGGACGGAAAGCTTGGGTTCGATCCCGTCTTCACCGAGTACGCGGAGAAGATCACTCCTGAAGCCCTGCGCGGCCTTTATGCGGACATGGCGGCCATCCGCCGGTTCGACGTCGAGGCAACGGCCCTGCAGCGCCAGGGACAGCTTGCACTCTGGGTCCCGCTGACCGGCCAGGAAGCCGCGCAGATCGGTTCCGGCAGGGCCAGCCGGCCGCAGGACTACATCTTCCCCACCTACCGCGAACACGGCGTGGCACTGACCCGCGACGTGGACCTGGCCGAACTCCTCCGGCAGTTCCGCGGAGTGTCGAACGGCGGCTGGAACCCGAAGGACACCAACTTCCACCTCTACACGCTGGTCCTTGCCGCCCAGACGCTTCACGCCGTGGGCTACGCCATGGGAATCCAGCGCGACCAGAAGCTGGCGGCAGCTACGGGAGCCTCCGGTTCAGGGGAGGACGCTGCCGTCATCGCCTATTTCGGTGACGGCGCCAGCTCCGAGGGCGATGTCCACGAGTCCATGGTTTTCGCTTCCTCCTACAACGCCCCGGTGGTGTTCTTCTGCCAGAACAACCACTGGGCCATTTCCGTGCCCACCAACGTCCAGACCCGTGTGCCGCTGTCCAACCGCGCCAAGGGGTACGGCTTCCCGGGCATCCGCGTGGACGGCAACGACGTGATCGCCGTCCATGCCGTCACCGAATGGGCTTTGGAGCACGCGCGCCAAGGCAAGGGCCCGGTCCTGATCGAGGCCTTCACCTACCGTGTGGGCGCCCACACCACTGCCGATGACCCCACCAAGTACCGCCAGTCGTCAGAAGAAGACGCCTGGCGGGCAAAGGACCCGCTGGCCCGCGTGGAGAAATACCTCCGCTCCGAGGGCCTGGCCGACGACGCCTTCTTCGCGAAGGTGAAGGCCGACGGCGATGAGCTCGCCGCCTACGTCCGGCGCACCACCCACGACCTCGAGACTCCTGACATCCGCTCTGCTTTCGCCAACACCTACGCAGAAGCCCACCCCCTCGTGGCGGAGGAGCTTGCATGGTTCGAGGAATACAGTGCAGGGTTCGCAGCCGGTGAGCATGGCGAAGAATCGGCGCAGGCAGCAGCAAAGGCAGGCCACTGATGACCACAATGACTATCGCCAAGGCCATCAACGAAGGCCTCCGCGCGACGCTCACGCAAGACCCCAAGTCACTGCTGATGGGTGAAGACATCGGGCCCCTGGGCGGGGTGTACAGGGTGACCGACGGACTGATCGGCGAGTTCGGCCCGGACCGCGTGGTGGATACCCCGCTGGCCGAATCCGGGATCATCGGAACCGCGATTGGCCTCGCGCTGCGCGGCTACCGGCCGGTCTGCGAAATCCAGTTCGACGGTTTTGTCTTCCCCGGCTTCAACCAGATCACCACCCAGTTGGCCAAGATGCACGCCCGCAGCAACGGCAACCTCACGGTCCCGGTGGTCATCCGCATCCCGTACGGCGGAGGCATCGGTTCGGTTGAGCACCACTCGGAGTCCCCGGAGGCGCTGTTCGCGCACACCGCAGGCCTGCGCATCATCACGCCGTCCAATGCGCATGACGCGTACTGGATGGTCCAGCAGGCCGTGGAGTGCCAGGATCCTGTCATCATTTTCGAACCCAAGCGCCGGTACTGGCTCAAGGGCGAGGTGGACGTGCAGGCGCCGGGCCGGGCGGGGGACCCCTTCAAGGCCCACGTCCTCCGCAGCGGCACGGATGCGACCGTGGTTGCCTACGGCCCGCTGGTTCCGGTTGCGCTGGCCGCCGCCAACGCCGCCGAGGAGGACGGCCACAGCGTGGAGGTGATCGACCTCCGGTCCATCTCGCCGCTGGACTTCGATACCGTCACGGCCTCCGTTCAGAAGACCGGACGGTTGGTCGTTGCCCATGAGGCACCCACGTTCGGCGGTATCGGCGGTGAAATCGCGGCCCGGATCAGCGAGCGTGCCTTCCATTCACTGGAGGCTCCGGTGATCCGCGTTGGCGGATTCCACATGCCCTATCCGGTTGCCAAGGTGGAGGAAGACTACCTTCCGGACATTGACCGCATCCTGGAGGCGCTGGACCGCGCCCTCTCCTACTGAGGCTTTCCAACCAAGGACACCATGACTCTCAACAAGTTCAACCTGCCCGACGTCGGCGAGGGACTCACCGAGGCCGAAATCGTCTCCTGGAAGGTCAAGCCGGGCGACGCTGTCGCCATTAACGACGTCCTCTGCGAAATCGAAACGGCCAAGTCCCTCGTGGAACTGCCGTCTCCTTTCGCGGGAACGGTCACTGAACTGCTGGTCCCTGAAGGCGTGACCATCGATGTCGGCACCGCGATCATCAGCGTCAGCGATGACGTCGCCGGGGACCCGACACCCGCGGACGTCCCTGCGCCTGAGATGCCTGTCCAGCCGCTCTACGGAAAGCTTCCGGCGTCCGACGCCGACTCAACGGGAAGTGCCCCCGCCGCCGACAGTGCGTTGGCCGGAGGGCCCCTGGTTGGCTCCGGGCCAAAGGCGGACGCCGTCAAGCGGCGGCCAAGGATTTCGACCAGCTCCACCACCAGGGGCCCGGCGGGTGCACTGTCCGTCAACGCGCCGGAGGTGGAGCCGGTCCAGCCCCGCACGCCGGCCGAGGTGTCCGCAAGGCCGGGGACACCGGCAGGCACTGCCACCCGGCTGCCAGGCGAAACCGCCGTCGACGCCGTGGACAACCGCCCCACGCTGGGCGGCACCATCACCGGCCTGGTCAACAAGGTCCTGGCGAAGCCCCCGGTCCGCAAGATCGCCCGGGACCTGGGCATTGACCTGGCGGACGTGGTGGCAACCGGATCACGCGGCGAGGTCACCCGGGAGGACCTGGTCAGCTACCAGGCCCAGCGGGACGCGGAACTGGACAAGGCGGACGGGTTCTGGGGGAAGGCCGGCAAGCCGCAGGACCAGAGGATCGAACGGATTCCCGTCAAGGGCGTCCGGAAAGCCACGGCGAAGGCCATGGTGGATTCCGCATTCGCGGCGCCGCACGTCAGTATTTTCGTCGACGTTGATGCCAGCCGCACCATGGAATTCGTCAAGCGGCTCAAGGCGTCCAGGGATTTTGAGGGCATCAAAGTCTCGCCGCTGCTTATCCTTGCCAAGGCCGTGATCTGGGCGGCCGCACGGAACCCCAGCGTCAATGCCACGTGGGTGGACAACGCGGACGGAACCGGCGGCGCCGAGATCCATGTGAAGCATTACATGAACCTGGGCATCGCGGCAGCCACACCCCGCGGGCTGATGGTGCCCAACATCAAGAACGCCCAGGACCTGTCCCTGAAGGAACTGGCGCTGGCGCTCAACAACCTGGCCGTCACCGCCAGGGCCGGCAAAACCCAGCCCGCCGAGATGCAGGGCGGCACGCTCACCATCACCAACATCGGTGCCCTCGGGATTGATACCGGCACGCCCATCATCAATCCGGGCGAGGTTGCCATCGTGGCCTTCGGAACCATCAAGCAGAAGCCCTGGGTCCTGGACGGGGAAGTGATCCCGCGCTGGATCACCACCCTTGGCGGATCATTCGACCACCGCGTGGTGGACGGCGACCTCTCCGCCCGCTTTATGGCCGACGTCGCTGCCATCCTTGAGGAGCCGGCGCTCCTCCTGGACTAGGGCACCACTGTGGCCGCCGACAGCAGCAGCACCATCCGGCTGAAAAACCGTGCCGCACGATGGCTGACGGAGGTGTTCCAGCCGCCCGTGGTGGTGAGCATCCAGTTGCTGATCAGCCCCATGACGCAGCCGGGGTTCCCCGGAACCATCGGCTACGGAGCGCTGGCCGCCCTGTTCGTCTGCGTGCTACCGCTGTTCCTGCTCCTCCTGCTGGTACGGATGGGGAAGGTGACGGACCACCACGTCAGCGACCGCCGGCAGCGTGCGCCTGTGCTGCTGATGGCTTTGGCCTGCATCCTGGCCGGGCTCCTGGTGCTGGAAGCGGTGGGGGCGCCGCAAAGCGTGGTGGCAATGGTCCTTGCGGTGGTGGCGGGGGTCGTGGTGCTGGCGGCCGTGAGCCCGTTCTGGAAGATCAGCGGGCATGCGGCGGCGGTGTCCTCTTCAGCCGTGATCGCCGTGCTCATGCTTGGGCCGGCCTGGCTTCCGCTGCTGCTCCTGGTACCCGCCGTGGGCTGGTCCCGCGTGGTGCTGCGCGCGCATTCACGGGCACAGGTGATCGCCGGCGCGCTCTTTGGCGGCGTGGTGATGGGCGGGATCTGGTGGGCCCTCGAAGGCTGGATGGTTCCTTAGCCAAGCACCCGGCAGGGCGGGTGTCCGCTCCTTAGTAGGAGGTATGCGCGGCCAGCATCTCAAGGGTTGCCGGGTCTGCGGTGGTACCCAGGACCACTGCTGCACCCGTCATGAGTACAGCCATGGCCGCTGCCATGCCGGCCCAGGCCGTCAGGAGCTTCCAATCCTCCCGCAACACGCTGCCCACGGTCTCGGGAAGCCTCAGGCCAGGGGAGATGAGGTTCGGCGCGCTGTCCACGCTGCCGTCGTCCAGCAAGGCGACCACCCGGTCATTGCTGCGGTCAACCCGCATGGAGCAGATGTGGTTGCCGTGGCGGGCAAGGAGGATGTCGTGGCCTGCAAGATGGCGGCGCTGGAGGGTAATCATTGGGGCCCCTTGATGGTGGTGGTTGTGGGTGTCCGCACCGTTGGGGGCTTATCCAATTTTATCGTCGGGGCACCACCGGAAAGGCGCTTTCGGGCGTGAGAACGGACACCATGCAGGGGCGTGGCTCCCGCATGGTGTCCGTAAAGCCGCTACTCGGCGTCGTACGTGTTTGCGATGTAAACGTCGCAAGGGGCATTGTGGGCAACGCTGTTTGCTACGCTGCCAAGCACGCGGCCAATACCGTGCATCCTGCGGTTTCCCACCACGATGATCCGGGCTTCCATCCGCAGGGCCTCCTTGATGAGTGCATCGGCCGGCCGGCCGCGGGCGGCGGAGTACGTCACCTTGATGTCCCTCCCCAGCGATTCTGCGACTGTCCGTGCCACGTGCTCGGCGGCATCCGCGTCGGACACGATCCACCGGTCGCTGCCGCTGCCAAACACCTCGGTCTTGTCGCTGTCGAAGGCGGACACCACATGGAGGGAGGCGCCGAGGGCCGCGGCGAGGTCCCGCGCCGCTTCGGCTGCTTTCTTTGCCGTCCCGCTGCCGTCCACCCCTACAACGATGATTCCGCTCATGTGTGCTCCTTTGCTTGGTTTCGGTGGCGCTTGGTCAGGCCAAGGCTACAGCGCGGCGATGGCTTCCTGCAGCACCGGCGCCAGGCGGCGCACGCCTTCGGTGATGGCTTCCGGGGGCACGGCGCTGAACGCCAGGCGCAGCTTGTTGGACGGTTCGTCCGACGGCGTGAAGGCGGCCCCGGGGATGAACACCACTCCGGCGTCGATCGCCTTCTGCAACAGGGGATAAGTGTCCACCCCCTCCGGGAGGGTCACCCATACGAAGAAGCCGCCCTCGGGGCTGGTCCAGGTGGTTCCGGCCGGCATGTGCTCGGCCAGGGCGGCGAGCATGGCGCTGCAGCGTTCGGCGTACAGCTCGCGGTAGGTCTGGATCTGGCCCCTCCAGTCGTAGTCGCGGAGGTACGCCGAGACCAGCATCTGGTTGAAGGCCGGCGGGCAGAGCGTCACGGCCTCGGCTGCCAGGTAATACCGGCGCTGCAGGTGTTCGGGAACCAGGGCCCAGCCGATCCGCAGGCCGGGGGCGAAAATCTTGGAGAAGGAACCCATGTAGATAACGTCGTCCGGGTTTTCTGCGCGGAGCGGCTTAAGTGGCTCACCGCCGAAGCGGAGCAGGCCGTAGGGGTTGTCCTCGATCACGAGGATATTCGCTTTGCGGCATATGTCCACCACCTGCTGGCGGCGCTCCTTGGCCAGCGTTATCCCTGAGGGGTTGTTGAAGTTGGGGATGGTGTACAGGAACTTGACGTTCTTTCCGGCCGTCTGGAGGGCGGCAATCCGCGCCTCCAGCAGTTCCGGCACCAGGCCGGACTGGTCCATCCCTATGGTTTCCACCTGCACCTGGTACGCCTCGAAGGTGTTGAGTGCGCCCACGTAGGTGGGCTCCTCCACGAGGACCACGTCGCCCGGATTGCAGAAGACCTTGGTGGCCACGTCCTGCGCAGACTGCGAACCGGCGGTGATCACCACGTTCTGCGGAAGGGCGTCGAGAATGCCTTCTGCCGCCATCACCTCGCAGATCTGGGCGCGGAGCTCCTCGGATCCTTGCCCGCTGCCGTACTGCAGTGCGGTCAGCCCGTCGTCGGCGATGATTTTCGCGGCCGTCGCGGCGAGCCGGTCCAGCGGGAGGGACTGCAGGTAGGGGCTTCCGCCGGCAAGCGAGACAAGCCCTGGACGCATGGAAATGTCAAAGACATCCCTCACCGCTGACTGTCGGATGTTCGCGGCGCGTGCTGAAAACAGTTCTTCATGGCGGTGGGCGGAGGTTGCCGCCCGCTCGATGGCATCAATGGCTTCGGCCGGCAGCGTCCCTGCTGCGGCGTCAAGTGTTTCGTGGGTCACATCATCAGGATACCGCGGAGTGTTGTCTAAAAAGCAACACCTGTATATCAATGAGTCACCCGGCCTGTGGGCCCGGCCGTTGGAAGCAGGGCAGCCCTAGTCGAGCTCCAGCGCCTCCGCCAGGCTGCGTCCGTTCACGTAGATCTCTGCCCTGATGGCGCCGGCGGCCGCTACTGCTGTTTGCGTGAGCTGTGCTTCCATGCGGGGCACATCGCAGGTCCCTCCGGGCCTAAGGACGCCGGTGAGGTACACCGTGACGGTGGTGCCGTCGAAGCTGCCGGAAAGGAACTTCAGCCGCGACCCGGACAGGGCGTTGTAGGCCTTCGGTTCATGCTCGGACAGCGCCTCCCCGGGCGGATCCAGCAGCGCGCCGATGGCAGCAGGAAGCGCCTCCGCGGCAGGGCCGGCGTGGGCTATGCCCACCAGGCTGTCATTGCAGCCAAAGCGCACTCCGTTCCTGCCGCCGTCGTCCACGAGCACGTAGTACGCGGTGACCGTGCCGGCCTCGGATTCGCCATGGATGGTGCCGTCCGGGAGCCCAGCTTGCGCCGCCCCGGCTTCGGAGCTGCCGGTTGCCGGAACGGATGTAGCCCGCGCGTCCGGTCCCGCAGCGGGGCCGGATGAGTCCGGCGGTGCGGCGGGAGCCTCCAGCGGCGCGGCGTCCCGGGGCTGCGGTGCGGGGGTAAGGGACTGCGGGGCTTCTGCCGGCGCGCCCCTGTTGACTGCCAGCGGGGCGGAAGGCGCCTGCCTGGGCTCCTGGGGGGCCTGGACTGCGCAGGCGCCCAGCCACAATGGAAGCGTGAGGCTGGCCACTGCTGCCGCCCGCAGCCTGGCCCTGCGTTCTCCTGCATTCCACCCTGCTGGCATGCCTGCACCGCAATCCTTGTCCGGTCCGGTGGATTAACGTTACGGCCGGGGTTTTGGAGCGGGAATGCCGGGAAGGTACCGGTTGGGATAAGAGTTGGTCACGGGAGCGCGGCAGGCAGCGCCGCAGTCAGGACGTCGGCTGGCCCGGCCATACCCTGCCCTCCCATGGATCGTAGTCCGCAATGAGTTCCTCCTGCTCCGGGCGCTCCGCCTCCGGGACGTGCTGCAGGTTCACCCGCACCCGGTACCAGAGCGAGCTCGATCCGCGCATCCCGTCCACCATGACGTCTGCTGGATGGAGGTCTTGGACAAGGCCGGCATGCCGGGACTTCCACTCCCCAAGGGCGGCCAGCGCCTCGGGCTTGGTCCTGGTCCGGGCCACTTCGATGAGCGGCATCACCGATTGCCGGCGGCCGGAGCCGTCCCCGGCACGCGGCGCCTTCTCGGCGGGTCCCAGCTCGGCAGCCAGGGCCAGGAGTGCATCCAGGGTGCCCACGGCGTCGTCGATCCCCGCGTGGGGGTCGCCCATATCAGCGAAGCGCCCGGGCACTGTAAGGACCGTAAACTGTTCGGGCCGGGCGGAGCGGACTTCATCCCACGTCAACGGCGTGGAGACCCGGGCGTCGGGCAGGGGCCGGATCGAGTAGGCCGATGCCACGGTGCGATCCTTGGCGTTCTGGTTGAAGTCCACAAACACACTCTCACCGCGCTCCTCCTTCCACCACCGCGCGGTGGCCAGTCCCGGAGCGCGGTTCTCAACCTCACGGGCGAGGGTCTCGGCGGCGAGCCGGACCTCCCGGTAAGTCCACTGCGGCGCGATGCGCACCAGGATGTGGAGCCCGCGCGAGCCGCTGGTTTTTGGCCACCCCGCCAGGCCGACGTCGTCGAGCACCTCCCGCGCCACATAGGCGACGTCGACGATCTGCGACCAGTCCACGCCCGGCATCGGGTCAAGGTCCACGCGGAGCTCATCGGGGTGCTCCAGGTCCTCGGCGCGCACGGGATGCGGGTTCAGGTCCAGGCACCCGAGATTCACCACCCAGGCCAGGCCGGCGGCGTCCCGGATGACCGCCTCTTCGGCCGATGTCCCGGACGCGTAGTGCAGTGTTGCGGTGTCAATGAAGTCCGGGTGGTTTTCCGGCACGCGCTTCTGGAAAAACGGCTCTGCGCCGATGCCCTTGGGGAAGCGCTTGAGGACCATCGGCCGCCCGCCTGCACCGCGCAGTGCGCCCTCCTCGACGGAAAGGTAGTACCGCACCAGGTCCAGCTTCGTCAGCCCCGGTTCCGGGAACACCATCTTGTCGGGGCTTGAGATGCGGACTTCTGTCCCGGCAATGGAAAGGGTCTCGGCCGGGGTCTTCGACGGGCTCATTCCGTCACGCTAGCAACGATCGGATGCGGCAGCCAGAGCGGGAGCGGCCGCCGCGTTAAACCGAAGTGCCCGGCGCAGATCTCTGCACCGGGGCACCGCGGACGGCCAGCTGGCTAGGCTGCCGGCCGGGCGGCCGCGAGGGCGTCGAACACACCCTTGATCTGCTCCACCACCTCAGCGTCGTCCTTCGGGTGGATCTCAGCGAAGCGCACCATGGAGCCGGGCACGGCGAGCTTGACGTCCTCGAGAACCCGGGCGCCGGCGATGCCTGCAGCCTTGCGGGCCTCGTCCTGGGCCCAGACCCCGCCGTACTGGCCAAAGGCAGTTCCGACGACGGCGGTGGGCTTGCCGGCGAGGGCGCCGGCGCCGAAGGGGCGGGACAGCCAGTCGATGGCGTTCTTCAGGGCGGCCGGCACCGTGCCGTTGTGCTCCGGAGTGACGAGCAGCAGCGTGTCCGCCCCGTTGGCGGCGGCGCGCAGCGCGGCAGCCGCCTCGGGCACCTGGCCCTCGACGTCGATGTCCTCGTTGTAGAACGGAATGTTGCCCAGGCTCTCGTGGATCACCACGTCCACCTGCTCCGGTGCGTTCAGCTGGATTGCCTCGGCAAGTTTCTGGTTGGTGGAGTCGGCGCGGAGGCTGCCGACGAGGGTGAGGACGGTGCTCTTGGTCATGGGAACTCCTGGATCAGGGCTGCGGGAGGGCCGCTGCCGTTGGAAAGCTGGGGCAGTTACTGCCTTCACCAGAATAAACGGACCGTAGTCCGTTTATTATTCCCGGGCCTTAGAATAGCGGATGTGAGCTTCATCCCACTGCGGCCCGGGCTGACCCCGGAGCCCTCCCCTGAACGCAGCGATGCCGCGCGGAACCGGGAACGCCTGCTGAAGGCTGCGCAGGAACTTATTGAGGAGTGCGGCGCCCAGGGCCTGACCATGGACCGGCTCGCTGAACACGCCGGTGTGGGCAAAGGCACTGTCTTCCGCCGGTTTGGCAGCCGGGCCGGGCTGATGCTTACCCTCCTGAGTGAATCGGAGGCTGCCTTCCAGGCGCGCTTCATGTTTGGACCGCCGCCGCTTGGGCCGGGCGCTCCGGGGCTGGAACGGCTCATCGCGTTCGGTGCCGAAAGAATCGCTTACGTGATGGAATTCGGCGAGCTTGTGCTCGCGGCGGAGAACGCAGCCCGGGGCCGCTTCGAAGCGCCTCCCGCGGCGCTCTGGCACCGCCATATCGAGGTGCTGCTCCGGGACGAGGGATTCGAGCCCGACCCCTGGCTGATGGCGGGATCCTTGAGCGCAACCCTTGATCCGGAGCGGCTGCTGACCCTGGTGAGGGTGCACGGAGTTACCCCCGAACGGTTGGCGGCTTCGTGGCGGGAGCTTGTCACACGGGTGGTCCGCGGCGCGTAGATTACGCCAGTTTCGTGCCGGCCGTCCAGTCACACGAACTTCACAAACTTATTCATAACGATCTGATACGGGCGGGTAGCTTTCCGGGCGTCCGCCCGCATTTTCGCTCGGGGCTTGTGATAGTTTCCTCTGGAATGTGACCCGCGACATAGTCCATCAGGACCTGGCCTGCCAAGGCTGCGGGAGGCCAGCTACCCGCTGGTGGAGGACCCGATGACGCGGCACAACCCCCGCTGAACCGGGGATGACGGAAGGATCCAGCACGTGATTGTTGACAGGGCCAAGAACCCGGCGCGCCAGTGGATACCGCTGTGCTCCTTCCCCCGGCCCGTGGCGGCGAAACGGAAATAGCGCCCCATGCTCAGGTACCTCGCCAAGCGCGGCATCACGTACATCTTCATGATCTTCCTGACTACCTCGGCCGGGTATTTCCTGGCGGTCAGTTCCCTGAAGCCCGCGCTGCTTGAGCAGGAACGGATTCCCCGCCCCACCCCCGAGCAGGTGGCAAACTCCATGCGGCTGAAGGGCCTCGATCCAGACCTCAGCCCATGGGAACGGTACGTCGAATGGCTGACCGGGATCGTGACTCGCTGGGACTGGGGCCGGAGCCCCAACGGCGCCTTCATCAACGCCGAGTTCGGAGACCGTGTCTGGATCTCGACGCGGCTCTTCCTGGCCTCCATCATTCTGACGCTGGTGATTGGCGTGGCCCTGGGGGTCTACTCGGCCGCACGCCAGTACAAGTTCCAGGACCGGGCCATCACTTCGTACAGCTACCTTGCCTACATCGTTCCCGCCCCGATTGCCTACTTCCTGGTGCAGCTGGGTGCCATTAACATCAACGAAACCGTGGGCGAGCGCATCTTCTTCGTCACCGGCATCTCCACACCCGGCATAGAGCCGGGCTGGGCCCAGTTCATCGACATGCTCGCGCACTACGCCGTTCCCACGGTGGCCATCACACTGGTGGGCTGGGGGTCCTACCAGATCGCCCAGCGCCAGTACCTCCTGGACAACGTTAACGCGGACTTCGTCCGGACGGCCCGCGCCAAGGGGCTCACCCGCAACCAGGCCATCTCCCGGCATGCACTCCGCGTCTCCTTCATCCCGGTGGCCCAAAGCATCGCCTTCACCATCCCGGCCATCTTTGCCGGCGGCTTCTTCGCCGAGAAGATCTTCGCGTGGCCGGGCGTGGGTTCGTGGAGCATCGACGCCATCTCGCTCCAGGACGTGAATGCCGCCACCGCCACCCTGGCGTACGGTTCGGTCATCTTCGCCCTGGGCGCCATCCTGGCGGATTTCGCCACCACCCTTGTTGACCCGAGAGTGCGGGTGCAGTAGCCGTGACCAACCTCAATGCAGTGGATCCGGCCGCCGTCGCGCAGGACGCGCACCTGGAGAACGCCGACGTCGTCATTGGCAAGAACACCATCATCTTCCGCCGCTTCATGCGGAACAAGACGGCCGTGGCGGGCCTTGGCATCTTCCTTGCCCTGACCCTCTTTTCCTTTGTGGGCGGATACTTCACCCAATGGGACAAGGAAACCATCGACCCGTTCAACATCGGCATGCCGCCGTCGGCCGAGCACTTCCTGGGGACCTCCCAGGCGGGCATAGACCTCTACGCGATGACGGTGGAAGGCACGCGGATCTCCATCCTGATCGGCCTGATTGTCGGTCTCGTTTCTGTCCTCGTCGCCGCCGTCTATGGCTGCACCATGGCCTACTTCGGCGGCAAGGTGGACAAGGTGATGCTCTTCATCCTGGAAGCGCTCATCATGATGCCGGCCCTCCTGGTAGTGGCGGTGGCCACCAGCGGCGGAGGTGAGGGGCTCAGGCGGAACCTGCCGTCGTGGCTGCTGCTCATCATCGTGCTGCTCGTCTTCAGCTGGATGGGCACGGCACGGCTGATCCGGTCCATGTCCATGTCACTGATGCAGCGGGACTTCGTCAAGGCAGCCCAGTACATGGGCGTCCCGGCGCGCAGGATCGTGTGGCGGCACCTGGTCCCCAACATCGGATCGCTGCTGGTCCTGGACATCACCCGCGGCGTTACCGGTGCCATCCTCGCGGAAGTGGCCTTCTCCTTCATCGGCATCGGCATCAAGGTTCCGGATGTGAGCCTCGGCGTGCTGATCGGCGGCGCAACGTCCCAGGTGCAGACCTTCCCCTGGATGTTCTGGGTGCCGCTGACCGTCATGTTCCTCCTCACCGGGTCCCTGGCCATGATGAACGACGGCCTGCGGGACGCCTTCGACCCCAGCTCAAGTTCATCCGGCAGCGCCAGGAAACGCACCGCCCTGAAAACCCGCGTAAAGGGGAACGCCTCATGAGCAGCGAAACTGCCGCCGGACCGGTTGGACAGCCCCAGTCAGCGGTGGAGCGGCTGCACGTCGCGGGCCTGCACGCGCCCACGGACGCAGTCCTGTCCGTCCGGGACCTGAACGTCCGCTTCAACACCGAGAACGGCGTGGTGCATGCCGTCCGGGGAGTGGACTTCGACCTGATGCCAGGAAGGACGCTGGGCATCGTGGGTGAGTCGGGCTCCGGCAAGTCGGTGACGTCCCTCGCCATCATGGGCCTGCTCCCTGCCACAGCCGAGGTCACCGGTTCGGTCCGGCTCAAGGGCAAGGAACTGCTGGGGCTCAGCGACAAAGCCATGTGCGGGTACCGCGGCAATGAGCTGGCCATGGTCTTCCAGGATCCGCTGTCTTCCCTGACGCCCGTCTACACGGTGGGCACGCAGATCATCGAGGCGCTGACCATCCACAACCCCACCTTGAGCAAGCAGGCGAAGGAGGCGCGCGCCGTCGAACTTCTTGCCATGGTGGGCATCCCCAGCCCCAAGGAGCGGCTCAGGGCCTTCCCGCACGAGTTCTCCGGCGGCATGCGCCAGCGGGTGATGATCGCCATCGCCATCGCCAACAACCCGAGGGTCCTCATCGCGGATGAGCCGACGACGGCCCTGGACGTGACCATCCAGGCCCAGGTGCTTGAGGTGCTGCATACCGCGCAGGAGGAGACCGGCGCCGCCGTCGTCATGATCACGCACGACCTCGGCGTGGTGGCCGGCATGGCTGACGACATCATGGTGATGTATGCCGGCAGGCCGGTGGAGACGGGTGCAGTGGATGACCTCTACTACAACCCGCGGATGCCCTACACCATGGGCCTGCTCGGCGCCGTACCCCGCGTTGATGTCGCGGAAAAGGCATCGCTGGTCCCCATTGAGGGAATGCCGCCCAACCTGGTCCACACACCCACCGGCTGCTCGTTCGCCCCCCGCTGCCCGCTCGCGGAGGACGCGTGCCTCGACGGCGAACCGGCGCTCCTCCCGGTACCGGGCAGCGCGTACCACAGCGCGGCCTGCATCAAATCGGAGTCCCTGGGCGGTGACGTTGATGCCCACGATGTCTTCGCCGCCCCGCCCGTGCCCGTCTCACGTTTCGACGCCATCCCGCGGGCGGAGCGCTCAACAGTCCTGCAGCTCAAGGACGTGCGCAAACACTTCCCGCTGACCCGGGGCGCGCTGCTCAAGAAGCGGATCGGCACCATCAAGGCAGTGGACGGACTGACCTTCGATATCCGCGAAGGGGAGTGCTTCTCCATCGTGGGGGAGTCCGGCTCAGGCAAGACCACCACGCTGCTGGAAATCATGGAATTCCACAAGGACCAGGATGGCGAAGTGGTGATTGGCGGCATCAGCAACAAGCAGGCCGCCGATGCCCGGACCAAGAGCGCCATGCGCCGTGAACTCCAGATGGTGTTCCAGGACCCCACCGGCGCACTGGATCCGCGATTCACGGTCTATGAAGTGCTCGCCGAGCCGCTCCAGAACGCGGGCATGGACCGGCAGGCCATCAAGAAGCGCATCATGGAGCTCATGAAGCTGGTGGGCCTGCAGCCGGACCACGTCAACCGCTTCCCCAACCAGTTCTCCGGCGGCCAGCGCCAGCGCATCGGAATAGCCCGCGCCCTGGCCGTGAACCCGAAGCTCGTTGTCCTGGACGAGCCTGTCTCCGCCCTGGATGTCTCCGTCCAGGCCGGCGTCATCAACCTCCTCGACAAGCTCCGCGCTGAACTGGGCCTCAGCTACCTTCTGGTGGCCCACGACCTCTCCGTGGTCCGGCACATCTCCAACCGGGTAGCCGTGATGTACCTGGGAAAGATCGTGGAGATCGGCGAGGTGGACCGCGTGTTCGACAACCCCCGCCACCCCTACACCCGCGCCCTGCTCTCGGCCATCCCGGTTCCGGACCCGCAGCTGGAACGCACGCGGGAACGCATCATCCTCCGGGGGGAGCTGCCCTCGCCGCTGGACGCCCCCAAGGGCTGCAACTTCGCCACGCGCTGCCCCGTTTTCGCAGCGCTGCCGGCGGCGAAGCAGGAAAAATGCCTGACTCTTGAACCACCCCTGGAGCTTGTACCGCCGTCGCCGGCGGCCCAGGCCTTGGCGGCGCACCCGCTGCCCGCCCTGGACCAACGCTTCGCCTGCTTCTTCCCCGACGGGGAGCTGGACGAGGACATGCTGGTGGTCCATGACGCGGCGGACCACCATGCATCCTAGGTTTTACCGACCCATCACCAGCACCACCACTCGCACCAACGAAGGGAACACCATGAGGAATCTGAACAGGATCGGCGGAGCGGCGGCAATTGCCGCAGCTCTGGCGCTGACTGCCTGCGGCGGCGGTGGCGGGTCCACCGGGCCGGAAACGGCCAAGGGCCAGGAGGCAGGCAGCGACCTGTCCAAGCTCATCAGCATCAATGAGAAGCCTGCAGCCGATCTTAAACAGGGCGGCAAGGTCACCCTTCCGCTGGGCAACATCGGCCCGGACTTCAATGGGTTCTCCAACAACGGCAACAGCGCGGACAACACCGCGCTGCACCGTCCCATCGACCAGGCGGGAACCTGGGGATGCTGGGACATTGCCTTCGACGGAAAAGTGACTCCGAACAAGGACTTCTGCGAGTCCGTGGAAAACAAGGTAGAAGACGGCAAGCAGACCATCACCATCACGGTCAATGAGAAGGCCGCGTACAACGACGGCACGCCGATTGACGTCAAGGCCTTCCAGAACACCTGGAACATCCTCAAGAGCCCGGACGCCGGTTACGACATTGTCAGCTCAGGAAACTACGAGTTCGTTGAATCCGTGGAGGCCGGCAGCAATGACAAGGAAGTCATCGTCAAGACGAGCCGGCCGGTCTACCCGCTGGACTCCCTCTTCACCGGACTGATCCATCCGGCCGTGAACAGCCCCGAAATCTTCAACGAGGGCTTCAACGGCGAACTGCACCCTGAATGGATGGCGGGGCCCTTCAAGGTGGACCAGTACGACGCCGCCGCAAAGACGGTATCCCTGGTTCCCAACGAGAAGTGGTGGGGCAACAAGCCGGTGTTGGAGAGTGTCGTGTTCCGACAGCTTGAAACCAGCGCCCAGATCGCAGCCTTCAAGAACGGCGAGATCGACGCCATGTCTGCCAACACCATCTCCCTCTACAAGCAGCTTGACGGCACCAAGGACTCCGAGGTCCGCCGCGGCCAGCGCCTGTTCGCCGGTGGCATGAACCTCAACGCCCAGCGCATCACCGACGTGGCTGTCCGCGAGGCGATATTCGCCGCCGTTGACCGCGAAGCCCTCCGGAAGGTCCGCTTCAACGGCCTTAACTGGGAAGAGCCCAGCTCCGGCTCCATGATGCTGCTGCCCTTCTCCGAGTACTACCAGGACAACTACCCCGTGAAGGAAACCGGTCCGGACGCCGCCAAGAAGGTACTGACCGACGCCGGCTACACCGCGAATGCAAACGGCATCATGGAAAAGGACGGCAAGCCTGCCGCCTTCAAGATCAGCAACTTCGGTGACGACCCCACCACCCTAGCCTTCACCCAGACCCTGCAGAAGCAGCTGCAGGCCGGCGGCATGGATGTTGGAATCGACCAGCGGGCTTCTGCCGATTTCGGCAAGGTGCTGGGTTCCCGGGAGTTCGATATGAGCGTTTCCGGCTACACCGTCAGCGCGGACGCCACTGAAGCCGTCAAGCAGTACTACGACTCCAAGACCAACGAGAACCAGTTGGGCGACGCCGAACTGGACAAGAAGATTGCCGACCTGGCTTCCATCGAGGACAACGCCGAGCGCAACAAGGCGGCCATGGAGGTGGAGAAGGAGCACATGGCGAAGTACTTCTCCATGGGCGTGGTCATGAACGGCCCGCAGATCTCCTTCGTCCGTACCGGCCTGGCCAACTACGGCCCGTCCCTTTTCCGCAGCCTGTCCCAGGTTCCGGACTGGACCGCCATCGGCTGGGAAAAGAAGTAGACCCCACCCGCTCTGTAGCGAAGGCCGGCACTCCCTGGGGACAGGGGGTGCCGGCCTTCGCCGTCTGCCCGAACCCTCAACGCTCTCTCACTTAACGTGGGTTTCTTTGGAATCCTCTCTCACTTAACGTGGGTTTCTTTGGAATGCTCTCTCACCTAAGGCCCCCATTTCGGCGTCTCGCATCCAGGCCTGCGGGAGTAGCGTAGGAATATGACCGGGGACCCAGCTTCGCAGCGCACCATCCGTACCGCCGTCGTGGGTTTCGGGCTTTCGGGAAGTGTGTTCCACGCTCCCCTGATAGCGGCGGACCCCCGTTTTTCGCTGGACCTCATTGCCACCTCCAACGCCGGAAGGGACGCCGCGGCAACCGCCCGGTATCCGGGGGTGAGGACAGTGCCGGACGGCCATGCGGTCCTTGCCCGCGCGGACGAAGTGGACCTCGTGGTCCTGGGAACGCCGCCTGCCACCCACTACCCGTTGGCCAAGGCTGCCTTGGAGGCAGGCCTGGATGTGGTGGTGGACAAGCCGTTCGCCGTGACCAGTGGACAAGGCCGGGAGTTGATCACGCTGGCAGGGGAGCTGGGGCGGGTCTTGACGGTGTTCCAGAACCGGCGGTGGGACGGCGACTTCCTGACGGTGCAAAAACTCCTGTCCGCTGACGCGCTGGGCAAGGTCACGCGGTTCGAGTCCCGCTTCGAGCGGTGGTCCCCGGCCATCGCGAAGGCCTGGAAGGCGCGCGCCACGGCGGCGGAGGGCGGCGGTACGCTGTTCGATCTAGGCAGCCACCTGATCGACCAGGCACTCCAGCTCTTTGGCCCGGCCTCCGTGGTCCACGCAGAGTTGAAGGCACGCAGGTCGGACGAGCGGGCGGACGACGACGTGTTCCTGGTACTTCGGCACGAATCCGGTGTTTTGAGCCACCTCACCATGAACATGATGTGCGCCCAGCAGGGACCGCGGTTCCGGGTGCTGGGTTCCGTTGGCGGATTCACCAAGAAAGGCGTAGACCCGCAGGAGCCGTACATTGCCGCGGGCGGCAGCCCGTTGGACGCCGAGTACGGCGAGGAGGCGTCGGAGTGGGCAGGACTGCTGGGCCGCGACGGCCACCTCGACCCCCTGCCCACCGAACGCGGCGCCTACCCCGAGTTCTACCGGATCCTCGCGGACAAGATCCTCGACGGCGGCACGGCATCAGCCCTGCCGCTTCCGGTGAAGCCGGAAGACGCCGTCGAGGCCCTCAAACTAATAGAAGAAGCACGGAAACTCGCGCATTAAGCATCGATTGCTCCGTAAGTGTCGTTCAGGGGGTTCAAAACGACGCGTACGGAGCAACCGATGGACTACTTAAGCCGAAACCAGTTCGTGCCAGTCGGCGACGAGCGGCAGGTTGTGTGCCTCGGAGACGGAGTGGTGTGCCACGTGGCCGGCGGCGATGTTCAGGCCTGCGGCCAGGGCGGGGTCGCGGTCGAAGGCGGCCTTGACGCCCAGGTTGGCCAGGGACACCGCGTAGCGCAGCGTGACGTTGGTCAGCGCGTAGGTGGACGTGTTCGGCACGGCGCCGGGCATGTTGGCTACGCAGTAGAAGATGGTGTTGTGCACCTTGTACGTGGGTTCCTGGTGCGTGGTGGGGTGGGTGTCCTCGAAGCAGCCGCCCTGGTCCACGGCGATGTCCACGAGGACTGAGCCGGGCTTCATGCGGGCCACGAGGTCGTTGGTGACCAGCTTGGGGGCCTTGGCGCCGGGGATCAGGACGGACCCGATCACCAGGTCGGCATCCACCACGGATTTCTCGATCTCGTACTTGTTGGACGCCACGGTCTTGAGCCGGCCCTGGTACTGGGCGTCCAGCTCGCGCAGGCGGTTGATGTTGATGTCCATGATGGTGACGTCGGCACCCAGGCCCAGTGCCATGGCTGCGGCATTGGTTCCCGCAACGCCGGCGCCCAGGACAACCACCTTGGCGGGGCGGACCCCGGGTACGCCGCCCAGCAGCACGCCCTTTCCGCCGGCGGGTGCCATCAGGGAAGCGGCGCCCACCTGGACGGACAGCCGGCCGGCTACCTCGGACATGGGGGCCAGCAGCGGGAGGGTCCGGCCTTCCTGGACGGTCTCGTAGGCGATGGCGGTGACGCCGGAGTTGATGAGCTCGCGGGTGAGTTCGGGCTCCGCGGCGAGGTGGAGGTAGGTGAAGAGGATCAGGCCCTTGCGGAAGCGGTGGTACTCGGCCTTGATGGGCTCCTTGACCTTCATGACCATGTCGGCGCGGGCCCAGACGTCGTCAGCCTCATTGACGATCTCGGCACCGGCAATGGCGTATTCCTCGTCGGTGATGCCGGAGCCCAGCCCTGCGCCGCGTTCCACCAGAACGGTGTGGCCGTTGCTGCGGAACTCGTGGACTCCGGCGGCGGTGATGGCCACCCGGAACTCGTTGTTCTTGATTTCTTTGGGGACGCCGATGATCATCGTGGGCTCCAGGTTCTCGGCTTGGTAAGCCGGAAAGTGCGGAAGGATTTCGTGTATCAACGATAAATCCGGTTGTGAGCCAGCCGACACGAGACCAAGCAGCCGCCAGCGAAGAAACCGCGTATTTCCGGGAATTTTCCTCCTATCAGCTGGACATTTGTCGAGCCGTGGGGCGGCAGGTGTCGCCTCGTGTCCGTTCGTCCCGGAAGCTGCCCAGGCAGTAATGTTGGCCCATGCAGCAGCAGGGTGTGGAACAGCTGGTTGAACAGGTGGCTCAGAAGTTGGGCCGTGGCCTGTCACTGGAGGACCTGGACGGGGTGCTGCTGGCTTACAGCTCCAACCAGTCCCACGCGGACCGGGTGCGGGTCAACTTCCTGCTGAGCAAGAAAGTCCCGGCCGACGTCAGCGCCTGGCAGCTCTCGCACGGCATCGCCACCGCCGTCCGTCCGGTGGTGGTGCCGGCCAACCAGGACCTGGGCATGCTGGGCCGGGTGTGCGTACCGCTGATGGTGCGCGGCTTCCGGGTGGGGTACCTGTGGGTGCAGCAGGACTCCGCCGATGAAAATCCGACGGCGATCCTCACCCAGTTGCCGGCCGTCAACCACGAGCTTGAAACGCTCTCCGGGCTCCTGCTCGATTCGAACACGGCCGAGTCTGAATTCCGGCGGGGGCGTGAACGGGAGTTCCTGGCCGCCTGCGCCGGCGAGCCAAACGCCGTGGCCGCCATTGCAGGCTGGAAGGAAATCCAGGGCCGCGGTCCCTGGCAGGTGGTGACAGTGCTCGACGCCGATGGCTGGTCCGGCGGATCCGACCCCATCGCCTCCACCCTCATCCACCGCTCTGCCGCGCTCCAGGCGACCATCGGCGTCGACGCTGCCCTGTTCAGCGCCGGCACGGACACCCATTCCGTCGTGCTGTTCCGCGAATTGTCCGGCCGGGCCAACCACGCCCAGGTGCTGGTCCACTACCAGCTGGAGCTTGCCAAGCGCTCCGGCCGTCCGGTGCAGCGCATCATTCTGGGCATCAGCGAGGGCTTCGGCCGGCCGCGTGAGCTCGCCGCGGCGTACCGCCAATCCAAGCTGGCGGCCCAGGCTGCCGCCGTGGACCCGCAGCTCGGGGAACTCGTGGACTGCAGGTCCACGGGCGTCTACCAGCTGCTTGCGTCCGCGGGGGGAGGCGCGAGTGCCTGGGCTGACTCGGCGTCGGTCTACTTCCGCATGCTTGAGGACCAGGACCGGAACGGTGAGCTGCTTCCGGTCCTGGAATTCCTGTACGACAACGACGGCTCCGTCCAGGACGTGGCCACCAAGCTCCACCTGCACCGCAGCAGCATCTACAACCGGCTGGGCCGGATCCGCCAGCTGCTCGGCGTTGATCCGCTCAAGGGGATGCCCCGCCTGGAGCTCCATGCAGCGTTGAAGATGCGACGCTGGGCGGGCCGGCCACGGATCTAGGGCGGGCAGAACCTAGGCGTCCTTCCCGGGACCCTCCGCGTCGTCGCCCTGTTCGGACTTCTTCTGCCCCTCCAGCCAGGCCATGACGGCGGCCCGCGGTATCCGCCGGTGGGTGCCGCGATATTCCACCGGGATCTCCCCGCGGTCCGTCATGTTGCGCAGGTACGTGTGGGAAATACCCGCCAGCTCGGCTGCCTTGGACGTGGTGAGCATGTCCTCCACGCTGCTGACGGTCACCGCTTCGCCGCGGCTGAAGCGGTGCAGGAGGTCGACGACGGCGTCCCTCGCCAGTGGCGGCAGCCGATGGACCGTGCCGTCCACGAAGACGGTGATGTCATCGCTGCCCGCAAGCGCCCGGCCCAGCTTCTCAGCATCCTCCGACGGGAGGGCGCCAGTTACCCGGGGAGCTATCAGTGCCATGCACCCAGCCTACCGGCGGCCACCCCGCCCCGGGGGTAAGCTCGGCAAATGGAACTTACTGGCGGCCGGGACGTGGAAGCGGGCGGACTCCGGGGCAGGCTGTACGCCTCAGTCCTCCCCGCGGGAGCCCCGAACCGGCCTGCCTACGTCCTGCTGCACGGCATCGGAGTTTCGCACCGTTACCTGGCCCGGCTCCATCTTGAGCTGGCCGAGGAGGCGGACGTCTATACGTTCGACCTCCCGGGCTTCGGCAAGGCTTCAAGGCCGCCCCGCCAGCTCCAGATCGATGATTTTGCGGAGTTCGTGGGCGCTGTCCTGGCTGACTCCGGCGTTTCCAGCTATGTGGTTGTGGGTCATTCCATGGGCACTCAGTTCGCAGTGGAACTGGCGCTCCGGGAACCTGCCAGGGCGGCCGGTGCCGTCCTGATGGGGCCGGTGGTGGATTCCCCCAGGAAGACCGTCACCAGGCAGGCGCTGGCCCTTACCCGCGATGCACTCCTGCGGGAGAGCCTGACATCGAACGCCCTCGTGTTCAGCGACTACTTCAGGGCGGGACCGCGCTGGTACCTCACGGAACTTCCGGTAATGATGGACTACCCCATGGAGGAAAGGCTGGCCGCCGTCAGCCAGCCCGTCCTGGTCCTTCGCGGCGCCAAGGATCCCATTGCGCGCCGCCCCTGGTGCGAACGCCTCGCCGCCATTGCGCAGCAGGGCACAATGGCTGAAATCCCGGGACAAGGCCACGTTTTGCAGCACACCGCCCCCGGAACGGCGGCCGAGACCATCAGCGGCTGGGTCCGTGCCCTGGATGGCTTCGGCGTGACCGCCTAGGACGGCACGAGGCGGACGGCGCCGCTAGAGCCCGAGTTCTTCCAGGACCGGCAGCTTCTCCCGGACCCAGGCCCGCGCTTCCGTGGCGCTGGGCGCGGACAGTGCCAGCTTGGCCAGCTGCTGGGCTTCCTCGAGTGTGACGGTCTTCAGCACTGCTGCCACGGCAGCAAGGGAGCGGGCCGTCATGGACAGGGTGCTTACGCCCAGGCCGGTAAGGACGACGGCGAGGGCAGGGTCGGCAGCCGCCTCACCGCACACGCCCACGGGTTTGTTGTTCCCTTCCGCGCGGGATCCTTCAACGGTCAGGCCCACGAGGCGCAGGACGGCCGGCTGCCAGGGCGTGTTGAGGTTGGCGAGCGGGCCGAGCTGGCGGTCTGCGGCCATGGCGTACTGGGTGAGGTCATTGGTGCCCAGGCTGGCGAAGGCAACTTCGCGAAGGATGGCCTCGGCGGTCAGGGCGGCGGAGGGGACCTCCACCATCACGCCGGGGGTCTTGATGCCGGCGTCCGCGCACATCGCGGCAAACCGGGCGGCCTCTTCCGCCGTCGAAATCATGGGGGCCATGACCCAGACGTCCGCGTCGGACTGCTTCTCCGCAAGTGCGATCGCCTCCAGCTGGCGGTCCAGGACACCGGGGGTGGTGAAGTCCGTGCGGTAGCCGCGGACACCCAGGGCAGGATTCGGCTCGGTGGAGTCGGTCAGGAACGGGAGCGGCTTGTCGGCCCCGGCGTCGAGGGTGCGCAGGACCACCTTCTTTCCCGGGAAGGCGTCAAATACGCTCTTGTAGGCCGCGGCCTGCTCTTCGACGCTGGGTTCGGTGTCGCGCTCCAGGAAGCAGAACTCGGTGCGGAAGAGGCCTACGCCCTGGGCGCCCAGCTTGGCGGCCGCCTCGGCATCCTTGCCGCCGCCCACGTTGGCGAGCAGCGGCACCAGGTGGCCGTCCGCCGTCGCGCCCGTGCCGCTGAACTCGGCCAGCAGGGAAGCCGTGGCCGCCCACGCCTCCGCTGCTGCGCGCAGGGATTCGTCCGGTTCGGAGGTGATGTTGCCGGCGGCGCCGTCCACATAGACTTCGGTGCCGTCGGGGAGCTCATCAACACCCACGGCGGCAACAACGGCGGGGAGGCCGAGGGACCGGGCGATGATGGCCGTGTGGGACTGCGGGCCGCCGCCTGCGGTGACGAGGGCGAGGACCTTGTTGGGGTCCAGGGTGGCGGTGTCCGCCGGGGCCAGGTCCTCCGCCACCAGGACGAACGGGGTGCTGGATGCCGGGATGCCGGGCGCGGGCACGCCCCGCAGTTCGGCGACAATCCGGGCACGGACGTCAAGGACGTCCGTGGCGCGTTCTGCCATGTAGCCGCCCAGGTTGTGGAGCATTTCGGAGACCGACGAGCCGGACTCCCAGATGGCGCGCTCGGCGGACGTGCCGCGGGCCACGAGCTTGGCGGCACCCTTGATCAACATGGTGTCCTTGGCCATCAGGGCGGTTGCTTCGAGGACGGCTTTGCCGTCACCGGTGGCGTGGGCTGCACGGTGCTTCAGTTCATCGTGCACGGCCTGGGACGCCGCCTTCAGGGCTGCGGTTGCTTCCTCCGCGGTGGTCCCTGCCGCCAGCTGCTCGCCGGCAGGAGGTTCGCTGATGGGTTTGGGCATCTGCCGGACGGTGCCGATGACGCGGCCTGGGCTGACGCCTACTCCTGGGAAGTTCTGCACTGAAGGTCCTCATTCTCTGCCGGTTGCCAGGCCCGCCGATACGTCCGGCGCCATGCCGGTCCGCCGTTGGACTGCTTACGTCCGGAGGCGGGAAACGTGCCTGAAAAAAATTGTATGTGATTCAGTTCATATAGCAATGCTATAGGTGCTAGGGTAGCGGTTATGAGTTTGGATGGCCAGCTTCCCCCCAAAATGCGACTGCTCCGTGCTGCCGCGGAGCTGCTGGCAAACTCGGGGGGTGCTCCCGTGTCCACGCGCCAGATCACGCAGCTGGCGGGGGTTACAGCACCCACCCTGTACCACCACTTCGGTGACAAGGAAGGTCTGTTTGACGCCGTCGTCACCGCAGGGTTTGAAGAATATGTAGCGGGCGAAAGGGACTTCGCCCCCTCCGGGCAGCCGCTTGAGGACATCCGGAGAATGTGGGACAACCACGTGCAGTTCGGGCTGAAACAGCCGGAACTGTACTTGGTCATGTTCGGCAACATCCGCCCGGAAAGCCGCCCGGCAATCGTCGCAGATGCCGAGGCGCTCATGGAGGAGATGCTGAACAAGGCAGCGGCGGCAGGCCAGCTGAACGTCCAGCCCAGGGAAGCGGCCAGGTCAATCCTGGCGGCCAACGTGGGGGTGACGCTGATGCTGATTGCGGAGCCCGCCTCCGAACGGAACCTCGAACTGTCCACCATGACCCGGGACGCCATGATCTTTGCGGTGTCAGCCGAGCCCGCCAGCGGCCCGGCCCCGGGCGGCGCCGGGAAATCCTCGGTAGTGGTGGCAGCGATCGCCCTGAACGCCGCACTTCAGGCCTCGCACTCTGACCAGCTTTCAAGCTCGGAACTCAAGCTTTTCCTCGAATGGCTCCACCGCATCTCCACCAGCCCGGCCGGCTGAATCCAGGCCGGCACTACGTCGTCGTAAGTATCGGACCATCCTGCGGAGCAGCAGGAATGACGGTTAGGAAATCACATGGCAACAGAGACAGTTGCAAAGCCCCGCACCAGCGCGCGCGTGCACGTCCAAAAGTTCGGGACCTTCCTGTCCGGAATGATCATGCCCAACATCGGCGCTTTCATTGCCTGGGGCCTTATCACCGCCCTGTTCATTGAAAAGGGCTGGCTGCCCGTGCCCCAGCTGGGCGGTTTTGGCGAGACGGGCGGAAAGCCGAACACCGGCCTCGTCGGGCCGATGATCACCTACCTGCTGCCCCTGCTGATTGCGTACACCGGCGGCCGGATGGTCTACGACGTCCGCGGCGGCGTCGTGGGCGCCATCGGCACCATGGGCGTGATTGTGGGTGCCGGCATCCCCATGTTCATCGGGGCCATGATCATGGGCCCGCTGGGCGGCTGGACCATGAAGAAGATCGACTCGATCTGGGACGGCAAGATCCGTCCCGGCTTTGAGATGCTGGTGAATAATTTCTCGGCCGGCATCTGGGGCGCCCTGCTGGCCATGCTTGGCTTCTACGGCATCGCCCCCCTGGTTTCGGCGTTCAGCACAGGCGCCGGAAACGTGGTCCAGTTCCTGGTGGACAACGGCCTGCTGCCGCTCACCAGCATCTTCATCGAGCCCGCCAAGGTGCTGTTCCTCAACAACGCCATCAACCACGGCGTGCTCACCCCGCTGGGCGTCCAGCAGTCGCTGGAGCAGGGCAAGTCCATCCTGTTCCTGCTTGAAGCCAACCCGGGCCCCGGCCTGGGCATCCTGCTCGCCTACATGTTCTTTGGCCGCGGAGCCGCAAAGGCTTCCGCCCCGGGTGCAGCCATCATCCACTTCCTGGGCGGCATCCACGAAATCTACTTCCCGTACGTCCTGATGCGCCCGCTGCTGATCCTTGCTGCGATCGCGGGCGGCATGACGGGCATCGCCACGCTGGCCATCACCGGTTCGGGACTGGTGGCGCCGGCCGCCCCCGGTTCCATCTTTGCCGTGCTCGCCCAGACCTCCCGCGACAGCTACCTCGGAGTGATTCTCGCGGTCCTGCTGGCCACGACGGCCTCCTTCCTGGTGGCCTCCATCATCATGAAGACCACCAAGCACAGCGACGAAGTGGACCTCAGTGACGCCACCTCAAAGATGGAACAGATGAAGGGCAAGAAGAGCTCAGTAGCCTCCACCCTGACCGGCGCCGGTGCGGCTGCCGGCGCGGGCGGTGTGGCCGTCCTGGCCGGCCCGGTGCGCAACATCGTGTTCGCGTGCGACGCCGGCATGGGCTCCAGTGCCATGGGCGCCTCGGTGCTGCGGAACAAGATCAAGGCGGCCGGGTTCCCGGACGTCAAGGTCACCAACGCGGCCATCGCCAACCTTCGCGACGACTACGACGTCGTGATCACCCACCAGGACCTGACCGAACGCGCCAAGCCGGCCACGTCCAGTGCCGTCCACTACTCGGTGGACAACTTCATGAGCAGCCCGCGCTACGACGAGATCGTGGAACTGGTGCGGGAGAGCAACACCGAGGGCGGGCAGGCAGGCGGTGCCGACGCAGCCGAGGCTCCGGTGGCAGCCGCCCCCGGTGCCGGCACCCATGAGATCCTGGCCCGCGAGAGCGTGGTGCTGGAGGGATCGGCCACCACGCGCGACGCCGCCATCGACGAGGCCGGCCGGCTCCTGCTGGACCGGGGTGCCGTGGACGAGGGTTACATCGCAGCCATGCACGAGCGGGAGCAGTCGGTGTCCACGTACATGGGCAGCTTCCTGGCCATCCCGCACGGCACCAATGCCGCCAAGGACCACATCCGGAAGTCTGCGGTGTCCGTGATCCGCTACCCGGAGGGCATCGACTGGAACGGCAAGCAGGTCAAGTTCGTCGTCGGCGTCGCAGGAGTCAACAACGAACACCTGCACATCCTGTCCTCCATCGCAAAGGTCTTCACCAACAAGGAACAGGTTGCCCGGCTTGAGGCTGCCACCTCCGTGGACGAAGTCCTGGAGCTCTTCGGAAAGGTCAACGCATAGTGAAGGCTGTACATTTCGGAGCTGGAAACATCGGCCGCGGCTTTGTTGGGCTGCTCCTGCACGACGCCGGCTACGAGGTGGTGTTCGCGGACGTTGCCGAGGAACTCATCAACCAGCTCGCTGCAGCGGACAGCTACGCCGTACACGAGGTGGGGGAAAACCCTGCAGTGCGGACAGTCACCAATTTCCGCGCGCTGAACTCCACCACGCAGGAAGCGGAGCTCGTCGCGGAAATCGCGACGGCGGACATCGTCACCACCGCAGTGGGCCCGCACATCCTGAAGTTCGTGGCACCCGTCATTGCCAGGGGCATCGTGGCACGGGAACCCGGCCTTCCGCCGCTGCAGATCATGGCGTGTGAAAACGCCATCAACGCCACGGACATCCTTGCCAAGGAGGTGGCCTCCCAGCCGGGGGCCGCCGCCGGGGCGCTGGACGGGAAAGCCGTGTTCGCCAACACCGCCGTGGACCGGATCGTGCCCAACCAGGAACCCGGGCAGGGCCTGGACGTCACCGTGGAGACCTTTTACGAATGGGTCATCGACCGCTCCGCCTTCGGTGATTCCACACCGGTGATCCCGGGCGCCACCTTTGTGGATGACCTCTCGCCGTACATCGAGCGGAAGCTGTTCACCGTTAACACCGGCCACGCCTCGGCCGCCTACTTCGGGTTCGAGGCGGGCCTGGAGAAGATCTCCGACGCCATGGCTGACCAGGACGTGGCCGAGGATGTCAGGGCAGTGCTGGAGGAAACCAAACAGCTCCTGGTGAGCAAGCACGGCTTCAGCAACGATGAGCAGGAAGCCTACGTCCAGAAAATCCTGGTCCGGTTCTCCAACCCCTACCTGCCGGACACCGTCCACCGGGTGGGCCGTGCCCCGCTGCGGAAGCTGAGCCGGCACGAACGGTTCATCGGCCCCGCAGCAGAACTCGCGGAACGTGGCATTGTGCCCGAGGCGCTCCTGGGCGCCATCGCGGCGGCACTGCGCTTCAATGATCCCGCCGACGCCGAAGCGACGGAACTCGAGGGGATCCTGGCGTCCTCCAGCCCGGCGGAGGCCACCGCCCGCATTACCGGCCTGGAACCGGACCATCCGCTGTTCAACGCCGTGGCAACGCTGGTGGAAGAGCGGCAGGCAGAGGCGGCCAGCGCCCCGGCCTGAACGCTCTCGCACTTCCTGCGGCTTTTTCGCCAACCCTCTCGCAGATAACGCGGGTTTTCCCCCAACCCTCCTGCAATCACGACGCCGGCACTCACCCGAGTGCCGGCGTCGTGATTTGTCATGTCCCCACGTGTGGAATGCTGGTCCGGTGATTCGCAACCCAGGTGCCCAGCCCTTCCTGTTGACCGCCGGCGTCGACGGCGGGACCTTCCGCCTCCGCCCCGCCGCACCCGCAGACCTTCCGGCCATTGTGCAGCTGCTCGCGGATGATTCGCTGGGCGCAGGGCGGGAGCGCCGGGAAGACATGGCGCCTTATGAGCGTGCCATGGAAGCGATCGACGCCGACCCCTGCCACCTGCTGGTCGTGGGGGAGTTCGTGCCGGACGGCGCAGCGGACGGTCCCCTGGTGGCCACCTTCCAGCTGAGTTTCCTCCCGGGTATGTCGCGGCAGGGCGCCTGGCGCTCGCAGATCGAGGGCGTGCGGGTGGCCGCGGGCCTCCGTGGCAAAGGGCTCGGGAACCTGATGGTGCGGTGGGCCATCGATGAATCCCGACGCCGCGGCTGCACACTCATGCAACTGACCACCCACGCGACGCGGACAGGGGCGCACCGGTTCTACGAACGGCTCGGCTTTGAAGCCTCCCATGAAGGCATGAAGCTTCCGCTCTGATCGCTGCGCACCCACAAACGGACATTGCACCCGGGCGTTCCGGGGTGCAATGCCCGTTGAAGGGTGCAGAACGGGGGCGGGCGCTAGGCCTTCTTCGAGCCCTTGGCCACGAACAGGGTCTCCGCCTGCTCCAGGGACATGCCGTTGGTCTCCGGCACCTTGAACATGACAAAGAAGAACGACGCCGCGGCGAACAGCGCGTACATGGCATACGTCAGCGGCAGCGAGCCGGCGGCCATCACGGGGAAGCTGAGCGTGATCACAAAGTTCGCCACCCACTGCGCGGCCGCAGCCAGGCCAAGGGCGCGGGCACGGATCCTGGACGGGAAGATCTCGCCCAGGAGCACCCACACCAGCGGTCCCCAGGACGCGCCGAAGCTCACCACAAAAACATTCGCAGCCACCAGGGCCACCGGACCCCACGCGCCGGGCAGGGAAATCTCGGAACCGGAGCCCACGGCGGTGGAGAAGGCAAGGGCCATGGCGCCCAGTGATACGGCCATGCCCACGGAACCGGCCAGCAGGATGGGCCGGCGGCCGATGCGGTCCACCAGGGCAATGGCCACCAGGGTGACGAGGATGTTGGTGACGGACGTGGCCACCGAGATGGCCAGGGAGTCCTTCTCCTCGAAGCCCACGGCCTTCCACAGGGTGGTGGAGTAGTAGAAAATCACGTTGATGCCCACGAACTGCTGCAAAACAGACAGGACGATGCCCACCCATACCACTGCCTGCAGGCCAAAGGTCCTGCCGCGCAGGGAGCCCTTCTGGCCCGCCAGCTTGTCCTCCTCGATGGCGTCCTGGATCTCCCGGATGTGCCGGTCTGTGTCCCCTGCCGGAGCAATCGAATCAAAGACCGCACGCGCTTCATCCTCCTTGCCCAGGAACACCAGGAAGCGCGGGGACTCGGGAAGGGTGAAGGCTACCCAGCCGTACACCACGGCGGGCAGGGCTGCGGCCAGGAACATCCAGCGCCAGGCCTCGATCCCCAGCCAGTAGGGCTGGTCCGCGCCGCCGGCGCTGGTGGCCAGGAGCGCATCGGACAGCAGCGCTGCGAAGATGCCCGTGGTGATGGCCAGTTGCTGCAGCGAGGCCAGCCGGCCCCTGACGTGCCGCGGGGAGATCTCCGAGATGTAGGCGGGGGCGATCACCGAAGCCAGGCCGATTCCGAGCCCGCCCACCAGGCGCCAGAAGATCAGGTCCCAGACGCCGAAGGCAAAGCCGGTGCCCAGTGCGCTGACCAGGAAGAGCAGCGCACCAAGCTTCATGGCGGGGATGCGCCCGTAGTGGTCCGCCACCTTGCCCGCAAGGAACGCGCCGGCGGCGCACCCCAGCAGGGCGATGGCAACCGCGAAGCCGGTCACGGCCTCGGACAGTGCGAACTCGTCCTTCATGGCATCCACCGCGCCGTTGACCACCGACGAATCGAAGCCGAACAGGAATCCGCCCACCGCCCCTGCGAGCGCCAGCCAGATCACCCGCTGCGGTATCCGTGCGGTTGTCTGCTCCTGTGCAGTGGGCATGGTTCTCCCTTGGTCTGGATTTAAGTGGATGCGGTGCGGACGTCGTCGGCTGCGGTACCGGCCGAGACGGCCGGCGCACACGCGCTACACAGTGTGGCACGTCACCGCCCGCGGTTCCACTTACGGACTGTCGCCCTCCGAAACAGAAGACGACGACGGCGGTGCGCGCCGCCGTCGTCGTCCCCTGTTTGGTGCGGGTCAGCTTAGTGGACCGCCGCGGGCTCCTGCGGGGCGGCCAACTGGTCCGTGAGCTTCTTGTCGGGCAGGGCGAAGCTGATGAGGAACGCGACGCCGGTGAGCNCGCGGGCTCCTGCGGGGCGGCCAACTGGTCCGTGAGCTTCTTGTCGGGCAGGGCGAAGCTGATGAGGAACGCGACGCCGGTGAGCACCGCCGCGGTGAGCATCACTGCGTCGATGGCGTAGGCGAAGCCCTCCGTGATGGGACGGGTCAGCGTGCTGTTGGCGGTGTGGAGCCAGCTGGTGTCGTTGAGGGACTCGTTGGACGCGCCGTTCCGGAAGAATTCGTACAGCTTGGCGTTGGCGGGGTCGGCTGCGACGGACCGGTCGCGGAGCACTGCCTGGTAGTCCGGGCTCTCCATGGCGGCCCGCATGCTGTCCGCGATCCGGCTCGCCGCCAGGCTGAACAGCATGGAGATGAACACGGCAGTGCCCACCGCGCCGCCCATGGAGCGGAAGAACGCCGCTGAGGAGGTGCCCACGCCCATGTCGCGGCGCGGCACGGACACCTGCATGGCCAGGGTGAGCGGCTGCATGCAGAAGCCCAGGCCCATGCCGAAGAACACCGCGATCACGCCGGGAACCCACAGTCCGGTGTCCACCCCGAGGGACAGTCCCATGACCGTGGCGGCAGCCGTGAGGATGGCCGTGCCCAGGATGGGGAAGATCCGGTAGGTCCCGGACGAGGAGATGGTGCGCCCGGCCGTGATGGACCCGGTGAGGATGCCCACGGTGAAGGTGATCATCATCAGGCCGGCCTCGGTGGGGGTGAGGCCCTTCACCAGCTGCAGGTACATCGGCAGCATGGCGATGGCGCCGAACATGCCGATGCCGATGATGAAGTTCAGCAGCGAGGACAGGCCAAACGTGGCGTTCCGGAAGAGCCGCAGGGGAATCAGGGCGTAGTCGCCGGCACGCTTTTCGGCCAGCAGGAACCAGGCAATGCCCACCACGCCCAAGCCGTAGCAAAGGAAGGAGTTGAAGGAAGCCCAACCCCAGCTGCGGCCCTGCTCCGCCACCAGCAGCAGCGGCACGATGGCCAGGGTGATGGCCGCCGCGCCCCAGTAGTCGATCTTCTGCTTCACGTGCTTGGCCGGCAGGTGAAGGAAGAGGAAGACCACTGCCAGCGCTGCCAGGCCGATGGGCAGGTTGATGAAGAACACCCAGCGCCAGCCGTCGAACCCCAGGATGGTGGCGGAACCGGCGAACGCGCCGCCCACCACGGGGCCGAGCACGGAGGAGATGCCGAACACGGACATGAAGTAGCCCTGGTACTTGGCACGGTCCTTGAGGGACACGATGTCGCCGATGATGGTCAGCGCGAGGGCCAGCAGGCCGCCCGCACCCAGGCCTTGGACACCGCGGGCGATGGCCAATTCTGTCATCGAGTGCACTGAGCCGGCGTACAACGAGCCGGCCAGGAAGATGATGATGGCGGTCAGGTACAGCGGGCGGCGGCCGAAGATGTCGCTCAGCTTGCCGTACAGCGGGGTGCTGACCGTGGAGGTGATGAGGTAGGCGGTGGTGGCCCAGGCCTGGAGCGAGAGCCCGTCCAGGTCGTTGGCGATGGTGTAGATGGACGTGGACACGATGGTCTGGTCCAGCGACGCCAGGAACATGCCCAGCATCAGGCCCACCATCACAGTGACAATCTGGCGCTGCGTCAGGGTTTCTCCGGCGGCGCGCGCGGCGGGGGTTTTGGACATGGCTGCTCCAGGGGTAAGGAAGAGGATCAAGCATTGATAGTTGCTTTCAGTAACTATCTTACGCCGGGTCCTATTCCTGGCAGCCGAAAAAACTTCCTGCGCCCGGGGCCCGGGACGCTACCGTTCGACCAAAATGCCGTCAGGGTCGCACCAGATCATGGCGCCGGTCCGGATCGTCACGTCGCCGATCTTCACATCCACGTCAACTTCGCCGGCTCCTGCCTTGGCGCTCTTGCGGGGGTTGCTGCCCAGGGCCTTTACGCCGAGGTCCAGCCGGGCGATCGCTTCCCGGTCACGGATTGCCCCGTTGATGACGACGCCGGCCCAGCCGTTCGCCACCGCGCTTTCTGCGATCATGTCCCCCATCAGGGCCGTGCCCAGCGAGCCTCCGCCGTCCACCACCAGCACGCTGCCGTTGCCCGGCGTGGCCAACGTGGATTTCACCAGCGCGTTGTCCTGGAAGCAGCGGATGGTCCGCGCCCGGCCGCTGAAGTGCGAGCGGCCGCCCAGGGACTGGAACTGCAACGAAATCGATGCCAGTTCGTCGCCGCGTTCGTCGTAGAGGTCTGCGGTGTTGATGGCCTCCGCGGGCGTGGACGCTTTGCTCATGTGGTTCTCTCCCTGATCCTCGGTGAAGCTTGTGGCGCCGTTCCGGTGTAAGGCACGGCCGCACGCTTACGCCCACGATAGTCTGATTCCGTCGCCTGTCAGCCGTCCCCGGGGAGCACGTCATGAGCCTGTCCGATACTCCCGCGCCGCTGGATCAGGGCGCAGGGACGCAGAGTACGACGGCGGCGCTCGCCGAGCCAACCCAAAAGGTCACCGCGCGCTGGGTCGCAGGGCTGGTGCTGGTCAACGTCGGTATCAACGCCGCATTCTTCGGCCCCATTAACGTCTTCATCGGGCAGCAGGCCATCAGCATCGATGCGCCCAGCAAGGAAGCCATCCTTTCCCTGGTCACTGCCTGCGGCGCTGCGGTATCCCTGGTGGCCAATCCGCTCTTCGGCGCGTTGTCGGACCGGACCACGTCGCGGTTCGGCCGCCGTTCACCGTGGATCCTGGCCGGTGCCGTGCTGGCTGCCGCCGCGCTCCTGGCCATGTCCGGAGCCCCCACCGTGGCGCTGATGGTGATCTTTTGGTGCCTGGTACAGCTCGGCGCCAACGCCGCGTACGCCGCCATCACCGCCGCTGTGCCGGACCGCGTGCCGGTCACGCAGCGCGGCGGAGTGGGCGGTCTGGCCGCCATGGGCCAGACGCTGGGAATCCTGACCGGCGCCGTCTTCGGAGCTGTTGTGGCCGGCAACTTCATGGTGGGCTACTGGCTGTGCGCTGTGGCACTGCTGCTGTCCGTGCTTCCCTACCTGTTCCACCGGAACGATCCCGCACTGCCACGGGGGGAGCACCCGGAGTTTCGGCTGCGGCAATTCCTCCGGGGCTTCTGGATCAGCCCGCGGCTGTATCCGGACTTCGCGTGGGCCTGGCTGACCCGCTTCCTGGTGAACGTGGGCAACCAGCTGACCATCGTCTACCTGCTCTTCTTCCTTCGCGACATCATCAGGCACGAGGACCCGGCGGCGGGAGTGCTGGTCCTCACCGGCATCTATGCCGCGATGGTGATAATCACCGCGGTTGTGGCCGGGCCTTGGAGCGACAGGGTTGGCCGGCGCAAGCCGTTTGTCATAGGTTCCTCTGCCGTCATCGCCATGGCCGGCATGATCCTGGCCTTCTTTCCAGTGTGGCCCGGAGCGCTGGTGGGCGCGGCTGTCTTGGGAATTGGCTTCGGAGCGTACCTTGCGGTGGACTTCGCGCTGCTGACCCAGGTCCTGCCCCAAGCGGCCCACCGCGGCAAGGACATGGGAGTCATCAATGTGGCCGCCTCGCTGCCCCAGGTGGTGGCACCGGCGCTGGCGTTCGTGGCGGTACGGTATGCCGGCGGTTACGTCTCGCTGTTTATCACTGCAACCGTCATCGGGCTGCTCGGGGCCGTTTTTGTAGTGAAGATCAAGAGCGTCCGCTGACGCTCTGACGGGCCGGAGGTAAGGCACCTGACTGATTAGGGCATATTGGTGTGCCGTATAGTTGAACCGGATTGCAGGCGGTCCGGCATGGGGAGGACCGCACCATAGGAACACAACCCCGGAATGCTGATGCCCGAGATTCTTCCAGACCATCCGCCCATGGCCCCCAGGCCCACCGCACCGCGCCAGCGGTTCCGCTACGCCAAGATCCTGGAAGCTGCGGGAGGCTTCGCGCGCAAGGGCCTGGACTCGGTTGACCTTCCTGAGGTGGCCGCCAAGGCCGATGTCCCGCTCGGCACGCTTTACCGCTACTTCCCTTCCCCCACCCACCTGATGCTCGCCCTGTACCGCCACCAGCTGGAGGAACTCCAGGGGCCGGCCGGGACCAGCGCCGCCCGTTTCCGCGGCCGGGCGCTCGCCGGGCTGGTGATGGAGATCTTCCACATGCGCGTCATGCAGCCGGCTGTGGAGCAGTGCCTGACCCGCGGCGTCTACCTCCCGGACAGGGACACCACCGGCCTCCTCCGTGAGATCGATGCCTTGGGGGAGAAGGCACTGACTGCGGCGTGCGGTGATGCCACGGCCGCCCGGGTGCTGCTGCTGACTGTCACTGGTCTGGTCCAGTCCGTGCGAAACCGGCGGCTGTCCCTCTTCGAGGCCGAGGAAGACCTCAAAAAAGCCTGTGCACGCCTGTCCGGAACCGGCCAGCCCGGCTACACACTTCACCAAAGCGCGTAACAGGTCTAGACCAATCCGCCATTAAATCAGCCATATTGGCGTGGCGTACCTCACAAAAAGCCGTGCTAAAACGTTGTGGCACTGGTGTCTTGCCGTCAAATCGGATCGGCGTCCCTTCTGTCCCGCCTACCATGGTTCAAACGGAGCAGCAGGGACCATCCCCCAAGCTCCCACGGACCCGCCACCCCTTGGGTTTCCTGCCGCACCATCGCCACTGCCTCGAGCCGTTCCGGACTTGAGCCCCACGTGCCGTGCGCCCACGGCCAGCACCAGGAGACAACGACGTGTCCATTGACGCATTTGCAGCCACTGACAATTCCGCAGCCACCGCCCTGAGCGAAGCCGAGATCTTCGACGCCCACCAGGGCGGCAAGCTCTCCATTGCCAGCACCGTTCCGCTGTCCAACAAACGCGATCTTTCCATCGCCTACACGCCGGGAGTGGCCGAGGTCAGCCGCGCCATCCACGCCAAGCCCGAGCTCGCCCGCACCCTCACCTGGGCCCAGCGCCTGGTGGTGGTAGTCAGTGACGGCACTGCCGTCCTGGGCCTGGGCAACATCGGGGCCAGCGCTTCCCTGCCCGTCATGGAGGGCAAGTCCGCCCTGTTTAAGACCTTCGGCGACCTCGACTCGATCCCCCTGGTCCTCAACACCACCGATGTGGACGAAATCGTGGAGACCCTGGTCCGCCTGCGCCCCAGCTTCGGAGCCGTCAACCTCGAGGACATCTCCGCGCCCCGCTGCTTCGAGCTGGAAGAGAAGCTCATCGAGGCCCTGGACTGCCCCGTCATGCACGATGACCAGCACGGCACCGCCGTCGTCGCCCTTGCTGCCCTGACCAACGCCGCCAAAGTCACCGGCCGCGCCCTGGAGGGCCTGCGCGTTGTGGTCTCCGGCGCAGGGGCAGCCGGCATCGCCGTCGCCGAAATCCTGCTCGCAGCCGGGATCACGGACGTCGTCCTGCTCGACTCCCGGGGCGTCATCAACAGCGGCCGCGCCGACCTCGCCGCGGACACGGCCAGCAAGAAGGCTGACATCGCGGCCCGCAGCAATCCCCGCGGGGTGGAAGGCGGCCCGGCCGAGGCCCTCGCCGGCGCGGACGTGTTCATCGGCGTCTCCTCCTCCAAGCTGGACGAGGAACACCTGAAGCTCATGAACCAGGACGCCATCGTCTTCGCGCTCTCCAACCCGGACCCCGAAGTCCTGCCCGAGGTGGCAGCCAAGTACGCTGCCGTCGTCGCCACCGGCCGCAGCGACTTCCCCAACCAGATCAACAACGTGCTTGCCTTCCCGGGCATCTTCCGCGGCGCCCTGGATGCCGGCGCCCGGCGCATCACCCCCGCCATGAAGCTGGCCGCGGCGTACGCCATCGCCGAGCTCGCGGCGGAGGACCTGTCGGCCGACTACATCGTGCCCAGCCCGCTGGACCCGCGCGTTGCCCCGGCGGTCACCGCCGCCGTCGCAGCTGCGGTGGAAGCGGAGTAGCAGCCCTTCCGCTGGCAGACCTACCCCTTAGTGGAATGTACGACGGCGGTGCCTCCCCTGCGCGGGAGGCACCGCCGTCGGGGGTTGACAGGGCGCCAACCATAGACTGGAGTCCATGACCTCCGAAACTGTCGTGACCATCCTGTGCGGCCTGGCTATCCTCGTAGGCGTGGCGGGGACAGTCATTCCGGTGCTTCCGGGCAGCATCCTGATTGGCGCAAGCCTGCTGGCCTGGGCAATCTGGGGCGGCGCCGGCACCGCGGGCTGGGTGGTGTTCGCGATTGCCATGATGTTCGTGGTGGCGGGCATGGCTGCCAGCGCTGTCCTTACCGGCAGGAAACTGAAGGAACATTCCATCCCCAGCCGAAGCATCGTGGCCGCGCTGGTGGCCGGCGTGGCGGGAATGTTCATCATCCCCGTGGTGGGACTCTTCGTGGGCTTCGCCGCCGGACTCCTGCTCAGCGAATTCCTCCGCACCCGGAACGTGGGTTCCGCCGCGACCTCCAGCTGGGCAGCCCTCAAGGCCACCGGCCTGGGCATGCTCGCCGAGTTCGGCCTGGCATGCCTGGCGGGCAGCACCTGGGTGATCGGCGTGTGGATCGCTGCCGCAAGCGGCTGAGTGCTTGCGGGCCGGGACTGCGGGGCGTAGAACGGCACCATGACTGAACCGACTTCAGCACGCGAGCACGTGCAGGGCTGGATGGACAAGTACCAGGCCGCCTGGACCAGCAACGAGCCAGAGGACATCCGGGCCCTGTTCACGGAAGATGCGCGGTATGAAACGCGGCCGGGCGATCCGGACCCGTGGCTGGGCCAGGACGGCATTGTGGAGGGCTGGCTCGCCGCCCGGGACCAACCGGGCGACTGGACGTTCAGCTGGGAGCTGGCGGGGGCCGACGCCGACACCGCTTTCGTGCAGGGCGTCACCGTTTATTCGGGCGACCGTCCCAGCTACGACAACCTCTGGGTCATCCGGTTCGACGGGGCAGGCCGCGCCGCTTCCTTCACCGAATGGTACATGGAGCGGGCCTAGGCGCTGGCGGCATCCGCGCGGGGCAGCCGCCGGTTAGCATGGAAAGATGACCGCCGGGGATACTGCACCGATCTACTGGGACAGCCGGGACCTCACCCCCTTCGGGCAGCCGCAGCTGCGCACGCCGGTCCATGAACTTGCCGGGGGAGTGGGCGACATTCTCAGCGGCGTGCTGGGTGGACGCCACCCGGCCCTGCTGTCTGTGGACGGGGAGATCCCCCGGCTCAAGCGGATGCTGCCCAAGCCCGCCAAAATAGTCCACGAGGCCATCTTCACCAGCCGGGAGCCCGAACGGCTGATCACCCTGGCGCGTGCCTATCCCGGCTGGGCCGGGATCTGCTACCTGATGTCAGGCCTGCTCGTCTACAAGCACGGCGGCTATCTCCGGGCTTCGGAACTGCTGCAGCGCGGGCTGACCACCAGGAACGACGACGACGCCAACCGCTACTCGTCCACGTACCTGACGCGGATTGTGACCCGGATCGAACTCGCCGAACGCGTGGAGGTGCCGGTCCTCTTCAGCGAGGAGTCGGTGTTCCTGGCACTCGCCCATGCACTGCGCGAGACGGGCCGCGCCGAAGCCGCACTGGACGCACTGGGCGGACTGCCGCCGTCGCTCCCCATGGCATTGGCGCGCTGCTCGCTGGCGCTGAGCCTGGGCCGCAGCCGTACGGTGATCGACTGGACCGAAGGCCTCCTGAACGCGGACGACCTCTCGGCAGCGTTGCTGCTGGTCCGGGCCCGCGCCCTGCGCAGGGAAGGCCGCCTGGAGGCTGCCCACCAGGCGATCGCCGAGGTGCTGCGCCGGCGCAAGACCCATATGGTGCTGCGCAATGACGCCCTCACGGACCGCGCGCTGCTTGTGCTGGATTCCAGCAGGCGCTCACTCAACCCGCGCGACTGGGGGCGTCGCCGCGAGGACCCGGTGCCGCAGAAGGAGATCGCCGCACCCGTGCCCATCCGCAAGGACGAAGAGATGCGCCGGATCTGGGAACAGGACTGGAAACGGCTCAGCGACGAATAGCCCGGCCTAGCCGGCGGCCGGGCCGGCGAGCACCGGCAGCAGCTGTTCACCCAGCAGCACCACGCCCAGGGCCACCATGATCACCCCGCTGGCGAGCGTCACCGTGCGGGCGGCGCCCGGCCGGCTTTGCAGCAGGGTGCGGGACAGCAACGCGACGGCGGTGTACACGAGTCCCGCGAGCAGCACGAAGGTCATGCCCAGCAGGCCGGACTGCACCGGTACTGGCAGCGGCGCCTCTGCGCTCACGAACTGGGGGACGAGCGCCACATAGAAAAGCAGGCCCTTGGGGTTGATGCCGCTGGTGCCCATACCCTGCAGGAAGGTGCGGAGCCGCGTCTGGCCGTCACGGCCCGGCCCGGCCGTGAAACTCGCCCCGCGCCAGGAGCGCAGCGTGTTGATGCCCAGCCACATCAGGTAGCCGGCGCCGGCCAGGGTTATCCAGCCCAACACCCCGGGCGCTCCCGTCAGGACGGCAGCCAATCCCGCCACCAGCAGGACCGTGTGGAGCACGTACCCGCCGCACAGCCCTGCCACCGCGGGGACGAAGCTGCGCTGCCGGAGGCCCGCCGCGATGGAGTACGCCCAGTCCACCCCGGGCGTGCAGGCCAAGGCGGCCGCCACCAGCACAAAGGCCAAAAACAGCTCCGGGTTCATTCTTTCTCCTGCCACGAGGTCCGACAGAAGAAACCCTAGATACTTCGGCTCCGGAAGTGCTGTCCTTTTTCGCCCGCTAAAGCACCAAGAATGTAAGATTCTTGCGTGATAGACCATATCGACAGAAATATCTTGCGTTACCTCAAGGAGGACGGCAGAATGACGGCCACCGCGCTCGCCGCCAAGGTGGGCTTGACTGTGGCGCCGTGCCACCGGCGGCTCCGGGACCTGGAAAAATCGGGCGTCATCCGGGGCTACAAGGCGGACATCGATCCTGCCGCCGTGGGGCTGGGGTTTGAAGCGATTGTTTTTGTCACGCTGCGCCAGGTGGACCAGGCCACCATGGCGATTTTCGAGAGCCGCGTGGCGGAGAACCCCAACATCGTGGAGGCCCAGCGCCTCTTCGGCTCGCCTGATTACCTGCTCAAGGTCATCGCCGAGGACCTGCCCGCGTACCAGCGTTTCTACGACGCCGAGCTTACGTCCCTGCCCGGCGTTGAGCGCCTGACGTCCACGCTGGTGATGAAGAACCTGAAGTCCAACGCTGGACCCCCGGTGTAACGCGCCGGACTGCTGCTAGTCCCTGAGCAGCCCGGTGGTGCGGTAGGGGATGACCTCGCGCAGGAACATGCTGGTGGAGGTGCGCACAATGCCGGGGCAAAGCCTGATTTCCTCCGACACGCGGTAGAGGTCGTCCGGACTGGTGGCCACCACCCGGATGAGGAGGTCGGTGTCGCCGGCCGGCGCGTGGCATTCCAGGACTTCCGGGATTTCACGGAGGGCGGCAATGGCCTCGTTGAGGTGGCTCTGGTCCAGTTCGGCACTGACGGCCGCCGCCACCCCGCGCCCGAGCGCTCCGGGAACCACCCTGCTGCTGTTGGGCCTTAATGCCCCGGATGAGGACATCCGCTCGAGCCGGGACTGCACCGTGCCCCGGGCCAGCCCCAGCCGCTGGGCCAGCACCATGATGGGAACGCGGGGATCCTCGTCCAGGGCCCTCAGGATCCGCTTGTCGGTGGAGTCCAGTTGCTGCAATCTGATCATTTCCTGTCGGTTCGGGGGGCGGTGGGTGGTCAAACTGATCAATAACGTCCCTGCCTGTTGCCCCAACTGTAAGGTCTCTGTTGAAATGATGGCAACAAGGGCAGAAGCCACCGCTGATGCCCGCAGGCTACAGGCTCCCGGCACACCACCCGGCAACTGGACACCGCTTCCCGCAAGGAGGCTGCCCTGATTGACTCTTGTTCACACCATGGTCACTCTGCCTACACGGCAAGAGCCCCTGAGCTACCGGCGTCGGATTCCCGAAGTCATCGGTAGCTGAGGGGCTCTTGTGTTGTCCCCGACACCGCGCCGCCCGCATAGTGTTGAGCCATGACCCCAGCCGGCCGCTTTGCCCCCAGTCCCTCCGGCGAGCTGCATGTAGGAAACCTCCGGACGGCCGTCCTTGCGTGGCTGTTTGCCCGCTCCACCGGCCGGAAGTTCCTCCTCCGGGTGGAGGACCTGGACCGTGCAAGGGCAGGTGCGGAGGCGGTGCAGCTGCGCGACCTGACAGCCGTCGGCGTGACCTGGGACGGCGGCATCGTCCACCAGACGGGCCGCGGGCCCCTTTATGCCGCGGCGATCTCCAGGCTGCAGGATGCAGGCCTCACCTACGAGTGCTTCTGCACCCGCAGGGAAATCCAGGAGGCCCCGTCCGCTCCGCACGCGCCCCAGGGGGCGTACCCGGGGACGTGCCGGAACCTCGGCCCGGCAGAGCGGGAATTCAAGCGCTCCACCCGCCCCGCTGCCATCCGCCTGCGTGCCGACGTCGCGGAGTATCGCGTACATGATGTGCTGCATGGGGAATTCACCGGAATAGTGGATGATTTCGTGCTGCGCCGCAACGATGGAGTGACCGCCTATAACCTCGCCGTGGTGGTCGACGATGCCGAGCAGGGCATCGACCAGGTGGTCCGCGGCGACGACCTCCTGCCCTCCACTCCCCGCCAGGCGTATCTGGCGTCGCTGCTGAATATTCCTTCTCCGGAATATGCCCACGTGCCGCTGGTGGTGAATGAGGACGGCGCCAGGCTGGCAAAGCGCGACGGTGCGGTTACGCTTGCAGACCTTGCGGCGTTGGGTGTGGATGCGGCCGCCGTGCGGGACCGGCTGCTGGAGTCCCTTGGCCTGCCTTCGGGTCCGCTGTCCACGGCGTTGGCCGCATTTGATCCGGCTGCCCTGCCCAAGGCGCCTTGGGTTTGGTCCGGCCCGTAGGCTGGAGTCATGCCAGAAACCACGGAACAACCGCCCGCCAGCAGTTTCACACCCGAGACGGCCAAGGTGCTGGCCGAGGTGGCGCACAATCGCCAGAAGGACAAACTGAAGCGGCCCTACAAGGACCACGTACTGGCGGTGGGGGATGCTCTAGCTGATTTTGACGACGACATCCGCATCGCAGGCTATCTCCACGACATTGCCGAGGACACCCCAATGACCAGGCAGGCCCTGCTGGACATGGGCGTCTCCGACCGGGCCGTGCAGATCATTGAACGGGTCACCAGCCGCCTGCACAGCAACCCGGACGACTACCAGGCCGTTATCCGCGAGATCGCCGAGGACCATGACGCCGCCTTGGTCAAGATTGCGGATAACGCGCACAACTCGCTGCCTGAGCGCGTCCAGGCGCTGGCCGAGAAGTGGCCGGACAAGCCGCCGGTCACCAAATACCGTGACGCCCGCCCGGTACTCTATGCCGCCGTCGAGGTTGACGAGGTGCGGAAGATCCTGGCCCGGGTGAATCCGTGGCTGCTGGCGGAATTCGACGACCAGTTGGATGAGGAAGACACCACGGACTACGAGAACCTGTCCTATGAGGAGCCGGATGCCGCGGGCGGGACTGCCCGGCAGGCGGACGCAGGGGAAAGGGAGGCTCCTGGCGCTACGCCCTCCGGGGAGCGGTAGCTCCTGCCTCCAGCTTCTGAAGGGCAAGGTGCAGCCGTTCGGAGCCGTGGCGTTCGTCGATCACGATAGAGGCCCCGAGCGCCAGCACAATCACGAAGAGGCTGACGGGGACTGAGGCGCCGGCCGCGGCCAGGCCAACGGCAGCAGCCATTGCTGCCAGTACGCCGCCGGCCACAGTGATCACGGTGCGGTCTGCTCCCACCATGACGCTGTACAGCCATGTTATGGAGCCTTTGAACAGTGCCACCGGAATGGCGATGCTGGCCACGGCCGCGGCGGCGCTGATCCGGGCCTCGTGGTCAATATAGTAGGCGGCCACGTGGAGGCCGGCGCCGGTGGCTGCGATGGCGGCGAAAACGGGGATGTGGCCGTAGCCGAAGAGGAACGACCGGTGCCGGCGCAGGTGCAGGGCGCGCCCGGCAGGCAGCATGAAGTAGATCCACCACATGGCAAATGCCAGGGCCGTGCCGCCGAAGCCCACCAGCGCCGCATCAACACTCCAGCCGTGGTTGGCCACGATGGCCCGAAGGGTTTCAATGGCGCCGATCAGGCATTCGCCCAAGGCAATGATGGCCAGCAGCCCGTACCGTTCGGCAATGTGGTGTGCGTGCCAAGGGGTCCTGGTCCTGCGCTCGGCAGCGAAGGGCGCGGCCATCTCCAGGGCAACCAGCGGGACGATCATGAGGAACGAGGTCAAAACGTCCGCCTCGATGAAAAGCACGGCGATCCACCCGAGCTGCACCAGTGCCAGGTATCTGGCGTACCGCAGGCAGGTGTCGCGGCGGGCAGGATCCTGCCGCGCGGCCCGGAGCCACTGCGACACCAGGGCCAGCCGCATGATCACGTAGCCTCCCACAATCACCGCGTTGTCCACGTGCTTGCCCTCCACCAGCGAGTGGAACATGGGCTCAATGCCCATGGCGAGGATCAGGACACCCACGATCTGGACCATGGTGACCACCCGGAAGATCCAGTCATCGGTGTCGTAGGCGCTGGCAAACCAGGTGAAGTTGATCCATGCCCAGACCACGGCGAACATCGCGAAGGAGAACCCCAACAGGCCGGGGACGACGTGGGCTGCCGCGATTTCATGGGCAAACTGGCTGCCTGCCACACCGAACGCGATCACAAACGTCAGGTCGAAGAAGAGCTCAAGCGGGGTGGCGGCGCGGTGCTTCTCATGCGGGTCGCGGCCGCCCATCCGCGCCATGGCATGACGGAGGGGGTTGGAGGACATAAATAAAAGCTACACGCGCCCCAAAGCGTCGATGTCCTCCAGGAAGTCCTGGTGCACCTCGGCGCTGACGGTGGTCCGGGTGTCGGCGATGGCGTCGAGGTAATCCTGCGTGGAGGGCCCCTTCCGGACCGCCTCGCGGACAGAGGCCGTGCCGCCGGAAGCCAGCCCGCCGTCGTCGTACACTGCTTTTTCCAGCGCACGCTGGGACGCGCTGCGGGCCGCATACTCGATATCCGCGGGGGAGAAGCCTTCGGTTTTGTCCACCAGCAGCTCCACGTCCACGGCGTCCACCACGGGGGCAGGGATGAAGCGCTGCCACATGGCTTCGCGGGCCTGCCGGTCCGGCAGCCCGATGGGGATGACGTAGTCGAACCGGCCGTGCCGCAGGAAGGCGGAATCCAGGGCGCGGATAAAGTTGGTGGCGCACACCAGCAGCCGGCCGGGCTGTTCGCGGAAGGCCGGGATGATCTTGAGGAGCTCGTTGGTGACGCCCTGCAGGGGTGACGGCGGCTCGCCCGAGCGCTGGGCGGCGATCTCTTCCACCTCGTCGATGAACACCACGGCGTGCTCCAGCTCGGCGATTTCCAGGAATGTTTCGCGCAGTGCCCCGGCCAGGCCCTGCGGGTCGGCCGCGAGCCGGGAGGGGAACACCTCAACGAAGGGCCATTCCAGGCGGGAGGCGATGGCCTTGGCGAAGGTGGTCTTGCCGGTGCCGGGCGGGCCGAAGAGCACGACGGCGCGCGGCGGCACTACGCCGAATTCATCGGCTAGATCGGCCTCGGCCAGGGGAAGGACCAGGCGGCGCTCCAGCAGTTCCTTCTCCTTGCGCATGCCCGCCACGTTTTCCCACAGGTCCCGCGCCAGCACGCGTCCGCCGAGCTGGCCCAGCGCGCCGAGTTCCTGCCGCTGGACGGGAATGGTGCGCTCGAAGTAGCGCAGGTTCTTCTTCAACGCGAAGCCCCGGCTGAGGAATGCCTCCACCCGGGTTTCCGATTCCGGCATGAGGGCCGAGAGCTTGTTCAGGCCGTGGGGCGCCATCCGGTTTTCGACGGCGGCGAGCAGCGAGGTGCCGATGCCCCGGCCGCGGTACTCGGGCAGCGTTGCCAGGAAGACAATCCAGCCCTGGTCGTGGGCGGCGCGTCCGACCGCGGCGCCCACCACCTGCTCGCCCTGCACCGCCACCACGGCATGGTCCTTCTCACAGGAAGCCAGCACCTCAGAGAGGGCATAGACGGGTTCCACATTGTTCGCTTTGAGGGTCTCCCACAGGTGAAGGATCCCGTCCAGGTCCGCCGAGTGGAAGTCCCTGATCCGCCAGTTGGTCATGCCGTGTCTCCCGGGTGGTTCGTCGTTGAACTGCGTCGCTGGCTTGCACAGAGCAGCAAGGTAAAGCGCTCTGCTGAGCATAGGCGATCAGCCCGCGACGAAGGGTTGCGGGGACGTTGCATTACATGGCGGCCAACGGGCCAGTGGTCAGACCTTGATCGGAACAGGATGTACTTCGTCTGCGGGGTGGCCCGCGCGCTCATGGATACGACGCACAGCGTCAGCAGAGGGGGCTTCTGACAGGCAGTAGACATAACCTGATTCGGGATCGGCCCAGGCCGATTTGAAGTCAACGCTCTCGTCGCCTTGGATGGCAAGGTCCGCGTTGTGGGCCTCCTGGAGGGCCTCCTTGGTGATTCCGACCATATTGTGGTGGACGTCCATGAATTCCGGCATGCTGGCTGTGCTCCTTAACTAGGTTCATCGTTGAAACAGCAGGATGTGCCCGAGGCTAGACCTAAGCCCGCGGGCCGTCAACAGGGTGGACGTGTTGACTCAAAGAATGCCTGTGGCACGAGGGCCTCTTGGAGGACAGGGAGGGGGCAGGCCGGTCAGATCCCTCAGATCCCCAGGGTGCCCAGCGTGTTCCGGAGGGTATCCGCGGAATGCTGCAGGGCCGCCACTTCACCGTCGTCCATGGGCATTTCGAGGACGGTGCGGACGCCGCCGCGTCCCACGATGCTCGGCAGGGAGAGCGCCACCCCCGAGATTCCGTGCTGTCCCGCCAGGACCGTGGACACGGGCAGCACCGCGTTCTCGTCCCGAAGGAGCGCTTCCACGATGCGTGCGCCGGAGAGGCCGATGGCGTAGTTGGTTGCGCCCTTTCCGGCAATGACCTTGTAGGCCGCCTGCGTCACTTCGCGTGCCGTTTCGGCAAGGTAATCGGGGGTGAAGACGCGCTCGCCGTCCACCTTCCAGTCGCGGACCGGGATGGGGCCGATGGTGGCGGTGGACCAGGCCGGGAACTCCGTATCTCCGTGCTCGCCAATAATGCTGGCGTGGACGCTGGCCACGGCCACGCCGGCACGGCGTGCCAGCAGCCACCGCAGCCGGGAGGTGTCCAGGACGGTTCCTGACGAAAAGATGCGTCCCGTTGGAAGTCCGGAGATTTGCTGCGCTGCCACCGTGAGCACATCGCAGGGATTGGTGACCAGGACGTAGACGGCGTCCGGGGAGCGCTCGAGCAGCCGCGGCATGAGGTCTTCCAGGATCCGGACGTTGGTTCCGGCCAGGTCCAGGCGCGTCTGGCCCGGCGCCTGCTTGGCCCCGGCGGTGATGACGACGACGTCCGCACCCTCCGTCACGGCGATGTCACCGCCGCCGGTCACGGACGCAGCGGCAGCAGCGAACTGGGTGCCGTGGGCGAGGTCCAGGACTTCGGCGTCGGCCTTGGCGGCGTTGACGTCGAACAGGGCGATGCTGCCGGCTGAACCGCGGATGAGGGCGGCGTACGCCAGGGAGGTGCCGACGCTCCCCGCGCCGACGATGGCGAGTTTCGATCCTGACATGGAGTACCTCGTCTTCCCCGGCCCTGTGGCGCGCCGGCGCTGGTGGTCCTGCTGCCCGCAATGGCTTTCATGCTACCGAGCGCGGCAGCCTGCGGGGCAAGAGCGTGGCCGGCACCGTTGAGAGTGTCATGCCCGAGGAGTAGCGTGTGACCCACCTCACCCACACCCATTCAGGAGCAACCATGCCATATCCGGGACGCCGGCTCGCTGCCGTAACCGCAGCGCTGGCGATGAGCGTGACCACCGGCGCCATCATGAGCCCCGCCGCTTCCGCTGACGAGCGGCAAACCCAAAAACAACCCGTGGCCACCGGCTACGGCGGTGCGGTCAGCACCGTGGACCCTGAAGCCTCGGCGGCGGCCATCGAAGTCCTCCGCGAGGGCGGCAACGCCGTCGACGCCGCCGTCGCGGCAGCAGCCACCCTGGGAGTCACGGAGCCGTACAGTGCCGGCATCGGCGGCGGCGGCTACTTTGTGTACTACGACGCTGACAGCGGCAAAGTCAGCACCATCGACGGCCGCGAGACGGCCCCGGCCGCCATGCCCCGGGATGCATTCATTGACCCTGCCACGGGTGCGGCATACCCGTTCCGCAAGCAGGCCACGAGCGGCATGTCAGTGGGCGTGCCCGGCACGCCTGCCACATGGGAACGCGCACTCGAGCGCTGGGGGAGCGTCAGCCTGGAGGAGGCCCTTGAACCGGCCATCGAGGTTGCCACCAGGGGCTTTGTTGTAGACGCCACATTCCAGCAGCAGACGCTGGACAACAAGGACCGGTTCCAGCCCTTCACATCCACCAGTGAGCTCTTCCTGCCGGGTGGCGACGCACCGGCCGTGGGGACAATCTTCAAGAACCCCGGCCTCGCCGATACCTACCAGCTCCTGGCCAAGAAGGGCATGAAGGCCTTCTATAAAGGTCCCCTTGCGAAGGAGATCGCGGAGACAGTCCAGAACCCGCCGATGGTTCCCGGTTCCGCCCTGCCCGGCCCGGCGGGGGTCATGACCACCAAGGACCTCAAGGACTACGAGGCGCTGGACCAGGAGCCCACCCATGTGAACTACCGCGGCTACGACGTCTATGGGATGGCCCCGTCCAGCAGTGGTGGAACCACGGTGGGTGAGGCGTTGAACATCCTGGAGGTGTTCGATCTTCCGTCCCTGAAGTCTGACGTGCCCAAGGCGCTGCACCACTACCTCGAAGCCAGCGCGCTTGCCTTCGCGGACCGCGCCAAGTACGTCGGCGATCCCGCCTTTGTGGACGTTCCCACGAATGCGCTCCTGGATCCGGTGTTCGGCAAGGAACGGGCCTGCGAGATCAATCCGCTGGCGGCGGCCGTCAAGCCGCTGCAGACCGCCGGAGACGTCACGTCGTACGACGGCGTGTGCCCGGTGAAGCCGGCAGCGCTCGCCGATGAGAAGGACACCGAGAACATCTCCACCACCAACCTGACCGTTTCAGACAAGTGGGGCAACGTGGTGGAGTACACCCTCACCATCGAGCAGACCGGCGGTTCCGGCATCGTGGTTCCCGGCCGGGGATTCATCCTCAACAACGAGCTCACGGACTTCTCGGTGGTGTACAGCGAAACGGATCCCAACCGGATCCAGCCGGGCAAGCGGCCCCGCTCGTCCATGTCGCCCACCATCGTCCTGAAAGAGGGCGAACCTTTCGTGGCACTCGGCTCGCCGGGCGGTTCCACCATCATCACCACCGTCCTGCAGACGCTCATCAACCGTATTGACCTGGGGATGACCATCTCGGAGGCCCTGGCTGCTCCCCGCGGCACCCAGCGGAACACGGAAAATGTTGTGGCTGAACAGGCATTCATCGATGCGTACGGGCCCGTCCTGACGTCGACGTACAAGCACAAGCTTGTGGCAGCGGGCGCCCCCGGAACCTCGGCGGCAGAAATTGGCGCCGCCACGGCCATTGAGTTCCTGGATGACGGACTGGTGGTCGCCGCGGCCGAGCCGGCAAGGCGCGGCGGCGGATCGGCGATGGTGGTGGATCCCGCCAAGTAACTGGTCCGCCTGCCGCCTCAAGCGTCGAGCGTTAAACCGCGACGGCGGCACACAGGTTCTGCAGCTCCAGAACCTGCGTGCCGCCGTCGGACGTTAAGGACGGTGGGTTACTTCTTGAAGGCGGCCGCCGGCGGGTTGGCGATGACGGGGGAGAGGCCGGTAAAGCCTTCGCGGGTTTCGGCGATTTCGCGGATGCGGGTGCGGCAGGCGTACCAGCCTGCGACCATGAGGGCGGAGGCGATGGCGGTGA
>NZ_JAYESK010000012.1:0-87808 GCF_034720455.1 Pseudarthrobacter sp. C1
ACCCCGGCACCGGGGTGGAGCTGCTGATCCCGGACTTCTCCGGCAAACCCGAACACATCGAAGCGATCTGCGACTCCAGGCCCGAGGTCTTCGCGCACAACGTGGAGACCGTGCCGAGGATCTTCAAGCGGATCCGGCCCGCGTTCCGCTATGAGCGGTCCCTGGACGTGATCACGCAGGGCCGGAACCTGGGCATGGTGACCAAGTCCAACCTGATCCTGGGCATGGGCGAAACCCGGGAAGAGATCTCCGAGGCGCTGCGGGACCTGCACGAGGCCGGCTGCGACCTGATCACCATCACCCAGTACCTGCGCCCGTCCGAGCGGCACCTGCCGGTGGACCGCTGGGTCAAGCCGCAGGAATTCGTGGACCTCCAGGACGAGGCCAACGAGATCGGCTTCCTGGGCGTCATGTCCGGGCCGCTGGTCCGCTCCTCCTACCGCGCCGGCCGGCTCTGGGCCACCGCGATGCGGAAGAAGGGCCGGGACATCCCCGCCGAACTCGCCCACATCGCCGACGGCATCCAGGACTCCGGCACCACCCGCCAGGAGGCCAGCTCACTGCTCGCCGCCACGGCCTGACGCGGGACCTGCCCAAGGCTGAAGCTTTCCATAACTGATGACCAGACAGGACCAATGATGTTCCCCATCAGAATCGAAATCATCCCTTCCGAAGGAATCGTTGAGCAGGTCCAGGCCCTGGTGCCCCGGAGCACCACGCTCAGCGTCACCTGCCTGCCGCACCACGGCATCGAACGGACCATGCGCACCGCGGTGGAGGCGGCAGACCTCGGTTATACCGTGGTTCCGCACCTGGCTGCGCGGAGCATCCGCAGCCGCGCCGAGCTCACCGAGATCATCCGGGGCTGCAACGCCGCCGGCATCGGCGAGGTGTTCGTCATCGGCGGCGACCGGAAACAGCCGGCAGGCACGTACGACTCCGCCCTTCCGGTACTGGAAGACATCGCCCAGTACACCGGCGGGACCATGCGGGCCGGAGTTGCCGGCTATCCCGAGGGCCATCCGGTAGCCAGCCCCCTGGACCTGCTGGACGGCTTGCTGGCCAAGCAGCACCTGGCCTCGCACGTGGTCACCCAAATGTGCTTCGACCCGGGAAGAATCCATGACTACGCGGCACTTTTGCGCCGCGAAGGCGTACGCCTGCCCGTCTGGGCGGGCGTGGCGGGGTCCGTCCCGCGGACGAAACTGGTGGCACTCGCCACGCAGATCGGCGTCGGAAGTTCCCTGAAATTCCTCAGCCGCAAGGGCCCGCTGGCCCGCAAACTCCTGAGCGGGGACCGCTACTCGCCGGACAGCCTGATCACCGGGCTGGCAACACAGCCGGGCAACATTGCCGGCATCCACCTTTACAGCTTCAACAGCCTTGCTTCGGCGCCGGACTATGGCGTCCACCCAGCGCCGGAACAGGCATCCCCTTCCGCAGCACTCCACCCAGCATTGATTCGAGGAGCAGCACGTGACCACTAAATCCACTACTTCCCACCAGGAGCCGCATCTCGAGCGGCAACTCACCAACAGGCACATCCAGCTGATCGCCATTGGCGGCGCCATCGGCACCGGCCTGTTCATGGGCTCCGGCAAGACCATCTCCGCGGCCGGGCCGTCCGTCATCTTCGTCTACATGATCATCGGCTTCATGCTGTTCTTCGTCATGCGGGCCATGGGCGAACTGCTGCTGAGCAACCTGAACTACAAATCCTTCAGCGACTTCGCCGCGGACCTCCTCGGCCCCTGGGCGGGTTTTTTCACCGGCTGGACCTACTGGTTCTGCTGGGTGATCACCGGAATCGCGGACGTCATCGCGATCGCCGGCTACTCCAAGGAGCTCTGGCCGGGGCTGCCGCTCTGGATCCCGGGCCTGGCCACCGTGGCCATCCTGCTGCTCCTGAACCTCGTCACCGTGAAGGCGTTCGGCGAGACCGAGTTCTGGTTCGCGCTGATCAAGATCATCGCCATCGCGGCGCTGATCATCGTGGGCATGTTCATGATCTTCACGGGCTTCCAGTCCGACGCCGGCCCTGCCACCTTCACGAACCTGTGGAGCCACGGCGGCATGTTCCCGAACGAGTTCATGGGTTTCGTGGCCGGCTTCCAGATTGCGGTGTTCGCGTTTGTGGGCATTGAACTGGTGGGCACCACGGCAGCCGAGGCCAAGGACCCGGAGAAGAACCTGCCCAAGGCCATCAACTCCATCCCCATCCGCGTGCTGCTCTTCTACGTTGGCGCCCTCATCGTCCTGATGTCCGTCACCCCGTGGACCCAGTTCCAGGCAGGCCACAGCCCGTTCATCGCCATGTTCTCCCTGGCCGGCCTCGGCGCTGCAGCCACCGTGGTGAACCTGGTGGTGCTCAGCTCCGCCATGTCCTCCGCCAACTCCGGCATCTACTCCACCTCCCGCATGGTGTACGGGCTGGCCCAGGAGGGCGACGCGCCCTCGGCGTTCGGTGCCCTGTCACGCCGCAAGGTCCCGCAGAACGCGCTGTTCCTCTCCTGCGTCCTGCTGCTCTCCGGGGTGGTGCTGATGTACGCAGGCCAGGACATCGGCAAGGCCTTCGACATGGTGACCACCGTGTCCGCCGTCTGCTTCGTGTTCGTCTGGTCCATCATCCTGGCCAGCTACCTGGCGTTCCGCCGCCGCCGCCCGCACCTGCATGAGGCATCGAAGTACCGGATGCCCGGCGGCGTGCCGATGGTCTGGGTGGTCTTCGCGTTCTTCGCCTTTGTCCTGTGGGCCCTGACCACGCAGCCGGACACGCTCCTGGCGCTGCTGGCCACACCGCTGTGGTTCGTCATCCTCGGCGTTGCCTGGCTGGCCATCCGCCGCCGCCCGGCCCACCTGGCAAGGTACGCGGAGTTCCAGTCAGATCTTGCCCGGGAAGCGGAAACGTCCAAGGCCCGGGAACTTGAGAAGGTGCAGAAATGAGCACGGCCACCACGCTCACCCCCAACATTCCCGCAGCCGCCCCTGCACACGATGCCGCGGACCCGGCCGCTGCCGTCGAACATGTCCTGACGGTTGACTGCGTTGAATCACCCGGGATTGTCCACGCGATCTCCGCATTCCTGCTGGAGCAGGGGTGCGACATCATCGACATCAAGCAGTACGGTGACAAGGCACAGGGGCACTTCTTCATGCGCGTGCACTTCTCCTCCGGGTCTCTGGCCGCCCGGCAGCCCGCCGGCACTGAAGAGCTTCGCAGCGGCTTCGCCCCGGTTGCGGAGAAGTGGCAGATGAACTGGCAGCTGGAACCGCACGGCCGGAAACGCCGGGTGCTGGTGATGGTGTCCAAGATGGGGCACTGCCTCAACGACCTGCTGTTCCGGGCGCGGACGGGCGATATCCCGGTGGAGATCGTGGCCGTCGTCTCCAACCACCGCGACCAGGAGGGCCTGGTCCAGTGGCACGGCATCCCGTTCTTCCACGTACCGGTCACCAAGGACACCAAGGCCGACGCCGAGGCCCGGCTCCTGGAGCTCGTGGACGCGTTCGACGTGGAACTGGTGGTCCTGGCCCGCTACATGCAGGTGCTGAGCGACGACCTTTCAGGCAAGCTGGCGGGGAAAACCATCAACATCCACCACTCGTTCCTGCCCAGCTTCAAAGGCGCGAAGCCCTACCACCAGGCGTATGAGCGCGGCGTCAAGACCGTGGGCGCCACCGCCCACTACGTCAATGCAGAACTGGACGAGGGCCCGATCATCTCGCAGCAGGTCATCGAGGTGGACCACACGTACACTGCCGATGACCTGGTGGCCGTGGGCCGGGACGCCGAGTGCGTGGCGCTGCGGAACGCCGTCCGCTGGCACTGCGAGGGCCGGATCCTGCTGCTGGGCAACCGGACCGTCGTCCTGCGGTAGGGGAGTTCCTCCGCCGAAACAGGCGAAGGCGGAAGGCTGATGGAAGCGGACGACGGCGGGAGGTCCCGCCGTCGTCCGCTTTCCTTTGGCAGGGGGATCGGTGGTTGACCTGCCCGCCCGCAAACGGCAACGATGGGTATGGCGGACTTCGGTGCGGGCCGGAAACGGCGGATAACAACCTGGATTAGTGCGCTGGCCGTGTTGGGCGCATGGCTTTCGAAGTCATACCGGTGATTCAGGTGGCCCGCACTTTTCGAGCTGTGGGGCCCGGGTCCCGCCGGAGGTTGCTAGGGCCAGTCGGCAAGGCGGAACTGTAGGGGCTGCCTGATTCCGAGCAGGAGGTCGCCCGTCCATTCGGCCACACTGCGCTGGCGGTCATCGGGCGGGTCTGGAATCAGCGGCTGCCGGGGGTCCTCAAACGCGTTGTCCCCTGGAGTGTCATTTGAGCTTTTCATGGTTTCCCTTTGGTGTGCCTGTGAAGCAACCCTAGGCAGGCAGCCATACCAGGGGAAGGGGGTTTATCTAGCGACAAGATAAACTTCGCAAATCTTGAGGAAAGCTCCCTTAAAGCAAACGGGCGACGGGCGGGAGGTCCCGTCGTCGCCCGTTTGCTGGCCGCTGGTCCCGGTACCTTGGCTGGTCCCGGCGGTGTTGCCTAGTCTTCGTACGTGTTGGCGATGTAGACATCGCAGGGGGCGTTGTGCGCCACACTGTTGGCCACGCTGCCCAGGAGACGGCCGATGCCGCGCATCCTCCGGTTGCCCACCACGATCAGCCGGGCGTCCAGGCGCATGGCTTCCTTGATGAGGGAATCGGCGGGTTTTCCGCGGGCGGCGAAGTGGGTGACCTCCACCCCCGGCCGCGTGTCGGCCAGTGACTTCGCGACGTTTTCGGAGGCATCGGAGTTCCAGACCCTCACCTCGTCCGAGCCGACGCCGAAGGTCTCGGAACGGTCGACGTCGAATGCGGTCACCACGTGAAGCGAAGCTCCCAACGCCTTTGCAAGGTCCAGCGCCTTCTCGGCGGCCTTCAATGCCGAGGGGCTGCCGTCCACCCCTACTACCACTACTCCACTCATGCCTGGCTCCTTTGCTCGTGTACTTCCAGCGTTCACTGCCCAGTCTAGGGAAGTTCGGGCTGACGCCCCCATGCCAATTTGCGGAGGGCACGCGCGACCTGTTGGTTCAGGGGACGCTAGGGCCCGGCACAGGCGAACACTTTGCCAAAGAACGCCCCCGGCACGTCCGCGGCCGCTTGGGCTTCCGCTTCGGACGCAGGCCGCTCCAGGGCAGGTCTCCGCCCGGCGGCAGGTCAGGGACGGGCATGCAAGAACTTGTCTATTGCATCTTCCGCTGGGGACTGACCGATGTAAGCAAGGTCCGGAGGGCAACAAGGTGGGCCACCGGGAACTGTCTGCAGTTGTTCCGGGTTCCCTGGCCACTGTGGTGGTTCCCAGTCGTGGTGTTCGGGCTTGTAGTGGCGGCCGGTGGGTGAGGTCCAGCCGGGTGTCTGGGTTTTGGTGCCGAGGGTGGGTTTCCAGCGGCTGTTGTGTTTGAGGCGGTGGTGTTTGGGGCAGAGTTGGGCCAGGTTGCTGATTCCGGTGGTTCCGCCGTGGTGCCAGGCCTGGAGGTGGTCTGCCTCGTTGTCCGAGGTCCGGTTGTTGCAGCCGGGGAAGGTGCATTTTCCGTCGCGGAGGCGGAGTGCTTGTTTCATGGCTTTGGTGAGGCGGTAGCTGGTGCGGCCGATTTCCAGTGGTGCACCGTCGCGCGGGTCCACCAGGACGCGGTGGAACGAGGTGGCGCCGTCGGCGATGAGGTTGCGGGCCGTGGAGGCGGGGATGGGCCCGTAGCCGTCCAGCATTGCGGGTTCATCGGTGAGGCCGAGGAGGGCGAACACCGGGACGGTGACGAGGACGTCCGCCTTGGGCGCCGGGACCTTGCCCAGACGCGCAGCGTCCCCTTCTGCCGGGGCCGCGTTTGCAGGCGCAGCGTCCTCGTCTGCTGTGTCCCTGGTGCTGGTGCTGCGCGTGTCCGGTGTGCTGAGGAGCAGGGCTGCGGCGGTGTCGGGGCGGAGTTGGGTGAGGGTGCGGGATTCGTTGGGGCCCTGGAGTCCGCGGGCGAGGGCGGTGGTGCGGTTCCAGATGGCGGTTGCGGTGTCACCGGGGAGGTACAGCGAGAGCCAGGCCATGCCGTCGCGGTCCGGGGAATACTCCATCCGCCGGTCCGTTGCTGCCTTGGCGTGGCGCTTTTCGAGGGATTCGGGGTGGTGGCGTTCGCGCCAGGCCCGCACCTTTGCCCGGAACCGGGAGGGCACAAGGTCACCGGGTGCGGCTCCGCGGGCCGGGTGGGGCGCGTCCGCGTCCAGGAAATGGGCGGCCATGGCGGCGGCGCCCGCGGGGCCGAGGCTGTGGGTTTCGTCGGCGAGGATTTTGGCGTGCTGCCAGGAGATGGTCCCGGCGGACAGGGCGTCCAGGGCCAGCGGGAGGGAGCGCAGCTGCCGGGCCTGGGTGATGAGTGCCCCGGCGGCCGGGGAGCTTACGGTCAGGACGCCGGCGATTTCCTCGATAAGGGACATTTCCTGGAAGGACCTGTCCTGCAGGGAGGCGTTCGGCGGGATCATGGCGTGCTGGAGTTCGAGGATCTCCGCCGCGTCCCGGGCCTTGGCCGCGGCCAGTTGTGCTTCCAGCCGCGATACAACCGCCAGGCGCTCCAGCCGGTTATCGATCTTCCGCTGCAGGACATCCACAACAGGGTCCGGGGCAGCAGGAACAGCAGGACCAAAATCAGCAGCAGGACTGGAACCAGCAGTCACAGCATCCAGCCGGGCTTCCTCGAGGAACAGGGCGTCAAGGGCGCCAACAGAGGCATGAATACCCTCCATCACCACTGCAGCCCCCGCGTTAGTCACCGCGCCGTTTCCCATACCCATATCCTCGCGGGAGGGTCTGACATTTCTGCGCGTGCGTTGGCAAGCAGGCGCCAACGTGGGCAGCCGCTCTCAGAACAGCTAGCGCCGGGAACCCGCATTGGCCAGCGGGATGACCTCCAGCCGCGCCGCGGGGCCCAGGATTACCAGGACGTGCCGGGACGCGACGCCTTCCAGCGCCGTAGCGATCCGCGGAATGACGTCGCCGGATGGCGGCGAAGTTTCCGCCGCAGCAGAATCACCCGCAGCAATGTCACCCGCCGCGGTACCAGCCCCGGTATCACCCCCGCCGGAGGCCGGGCCTGACGCCGGAAGGGCGGAGCCGCCGTCGTCCGTCCGCAGCCATAAGGTGACCCTGGCGCCGCCGGTGGCTTCAGCGATGCCCGCTGCCAAAGCCTCCGCGTCCGCCTGGGGCGCAGTGACCACCGTGACTGCGTCGACGGTGCGTTTCCTGGCGGGCCGCGCGGCGGCGAGGAGGGCACGGTCGTGCCGCCACAGCGCGAAGTGGTAGCCCGCTACGAGGCCGGCGGCCACCAGGAGCCCGAACGGTGCGCGGATGCGGTCAAGGAGGCTGCCGCCGGTGACGTCCCCGAGCAGGAATTCGAAGAGCCGGTAGCCGATCACCAGGAGCGTGATGAGTGCAACCACCGCGCTGACTCCAAAGAATGCGATGAGGTAGACGCGGCGTCCGGGCGGAATGTCCTCGGCAGCCCGCGGCTGCTTCAGGGGCTTCCACGCCAGCCACCACACAGGCCCGCCCACCAGGAGGGAACTGATGCCGCCCAGGAGCAGGGTCCGCGTGGCCCCTCCCGCCAGCGGCGACACTGCCGCAGCCAGCAGCGCGTTGACCACAACGCCCACCCCGGAAGCGGCGGCAGCGAGGGCCACGGCCGACGTGACCAGCAGGCTTGCCCGCATGGTGCCGGGGGAACGGCGGATCGAGGCCGTGCGGTGGTACCGCCACACCAGCGCCCCCACGAGCGCCGCGGCAATGGCCGGGGCCAATGGCTCGAGCAGTTCGTTCATGGGATTGTTCCGGTCGAACGCCAGGCGCAGGAGCACAAACAGGACCACGCCCGCGCCGCCAAGGGCCGTGATGCCGGCGGCAAAAATCCCGACGGCGATCATGATGACGTCAACGAGGCCCGTCTGGAAGCGGCGCCCGCCCTCCCTGAACCAGTGCCACCACCACACGATGGCCCCGCCGGCCGCCCACACCAGTGAACGGAGCACGGAGTACCACCAGGGTTCAACGGTGACGGTCAGCGGGAAGCCGCGGATTGCGACGTCCAGGAGCCCGCCGAGGGCTGCGATCCCGGCGCCGGCACCGAGCAGCAGGCCAAACACGGACCCGACGACGGCACGCACGTCCTCGAGGTGCACCGTGGGTTTCTTCGGGTGTTTCCACATCCAGCGGTGCCAGGCCCAGATGGCCGCCCAAACAATGGTGTTGGCCAGCGTGGGCGCCCAGTCGTTGCCCCGCTGTCCGATGAATGACGTGGCCAGCCCCAGGAAGGAGGTGGTGAAGATAATGAGCGAGACGCCGTACATGGCCGTGATGTAGAGGCCCCACCCGGCTGAGGTGCGTTCCGCCTCGTCGTCAAGCCGCCGCCAGACAAACCACCATAGAAGCAGGGCGAGCGGGCCGCCAATCAGGGTGAATGCCAGCGACCGGGCCAGCCCGGCCACGTCCGTGGAGGCCAGGACTGCCCCGGATGTGAACAGGCGTTCCAGCAGTCCGCTGAGGCCGGACGCCGCGATCAGCACCAAGGCAAAGAGCAGGGCGTACTGGATCAGGCGGCGCAGGGTGGTCTGGGCGTGTCCCGCCGTCGGGGCCGTCAGCTGCGCGGGGGAAGTCATGGCTTCACCGGCGTCCCCGAGCAGGCCATCAGCATGTAGGGGGCCTGGCTGATCTTCCAGTTCCCGTCCTCCTTGACCAGGGTGAAGATGTCCTCCATCTCGTACTCTGAGGGGCCGAAGGGGCCGTCCTGGTACGAGTTGACCATGGAGACCTTCACGGTGGCGGACTGGTCCCGCTCCGTCGTCGACACCAGGACAACCCGCGCGGGGCGGGGCTCGCCGGAGAAGGAGCCTCGGCAAACCGTCCGGGCAGAATCGGTGAGGTAGGTCTCTGCGGTGGCGATATCGCCGTCGATCACCGCCGTGCTGTACCGCTGGACGACGCCGGCCGGGCTGGCTTCATCCAGCGGCGCGGGGTCGCCGCGGGAAAACACCACGGCAAGGGCCACCACCACCAGCACGCCGATGATGCCAAGCAGCACGAGGATGATCCGGTCCGGTTTTCGCGCTGCATCGGTCATGGCGCCAGTATGCCGTTTTTGGGCTGGTTCCGCTGGTGTCTTTAGGCCCGACTCTTCCTGTTCACTTTTCCGCAACCGTGGGGTCCTCGGGTGTTATTGCGCGCCAACAATCCTTGTCACGCACACACTGCCCCATCCCAACAGCCGGGCAGTGAATCCCCGCAGCTGTATCAAGGAGAACTCCGTGTTCGTGAAAAGCGCCGTCACCGCCCTCGTTGCCCTGGCTTCCCTGACAGGGACTGCCGCAGCCCCCGCGGCCATTGCTCAGTCTTCCAGCCCTTCACCGGTCCTGGGTCAGCCGCTGGCCGCCGCCCATGCCCACAATGACTATGAGCATGACAGGCCGCTGTTCGATGCGCTGGAGCACGGCTTCACCAGTGTTGAAGCCGACGTCTGGCTGGTGGACGGCGAACTGCTGGTGGCGCACGACCTCGAGGATGTGAAGGCCGGCGTCACGCTTGAAAGCCTCTACCTTGACCCGCTGGAAGACCTGGTCCGCGGCCAGGAGGGCCACAGCGTGTACCCGGGGTGGGACGGCAGCCTGCAGCTCCTCATCGACATCAAGAGCGAAGGCGAAGCCACCTACGCCGCCGTCGAACAGGAGCTCGCCGAGCACCGCGACATCATGAGCCGCTACAGCCAGGGCAAAACCAAGACCGGCCCGGTTACCGCAGTGATCAGCGGAAACCGTCCCCTGGCCACCATGCAGGCGCAGGACCAGAGGTTCGGATTCTATGACGGCCGCGCCGCCGACCTCACCTCCGGCATGCCGGCCGAGCTCATGCCCCTGGTCAGCAACAACTGGACCAAGCTCTTCACCTGGCAGGGCGTGGGACCCATGCCGGAGGCCGAACGCGCCAAGCTGCACGCCTACGTTGCCGAAGCCCACTCCAACGGCTACCGCGTCCGCTTCTGGGCCACCCCGGACCAGGCCGGCCCGGCCCGGGACGCCATGTGGAACGAGCTTGTCGACGCCGGAGTGGACCACATCAACACGGACGACCTCGCGGGGCTGCAGCAGTTCCTGACGGCCCGCACGCAGTAACCACCCCGAGCCAGCAGACAGGAAACACCGTGGCTATGAAGACCCTTGCTACAACCGCGACGACGGCGGCCCTCCTCGCGCTCGCCCTCCTTGCCTCCCAGCCGACATACGCCGCCGACAACACTCCCAAGGATGCGGACGGGCAGGACGCCTTCAGCTTCGGCGTCATCGGCGACATTCCCTACGGCGAACAGGAAATCGCGAAATTCCCTGCCCGCATCCGGGACCTCAACGCGGACCGCAGCCTTGATTTCGTGGCCCACGTCGGTGACATCAAGAACGGATCGTCCGTCTGCTCGGACGGGTATTTTGCCTTCATCCGGGAACAGTTCGACACATTCGAGCTCCCGCTGGTGTTCACCCCGGGCGACAACGAGTGGGTGGACTGCCACCGCGCCAACAACGGCGCCTACAACCCGCTCGAACGGCTGGCCAAGCTGAGGGAAGTGTTCTTCAACGAACCCGGCAAGACCCTCGGTGCCACCATGCCGGTCAAGTCCCAGGAGGCCCTCGGTCTCCCGGAAAATGTCCGCTTCACCGAGAACCGGATTGCCTTTTCAGTGGTGAACGTCCAGGGCAGCAACAACTCGCTCCAGCCGTGGAGCGGCCTCGGCGAAACCGCCGTGACGCCCGAACAGCAGGCCGAAGTGGAGTACCGCACCGAGGCTGTCCTGGACCAGATCCGTGCCACCTTCAGTGACGCCGCCCGGCGCAACGACAGGGCAGTGGTGCTGATGGCCCAGGCCGACATGTTCGACCCCTCGCTGCTCGCTGCCGCGTCCGCCAACCCGGCGGTCGTCTCCGGCTTCCGCGAGATCGTGGACGCCATCGTTGAGGAAACCAACCGGTTCGACGCCCCGGTTTACCTCATCAACGGCGACAGCCACGTGTTCGCCGAGAACCAGCCGCTGGCGCCGGGCTCGCCGTGGCTGGACATCTACGGCCAGGAGGCAGCGGCTGACGATCTTCAGCGCATCACTGTGGACGGCTCTGCCAATGCCACCAACTATGTCCGGTTCACCGCGTCAGGGAACAGCGCGGGCGGCCCGGTCCTGTCATGGGAAAAGGTGCCCTTCACCCGGTAGCCCCACGCCTTCCAAACGGACGACGGCGGGAGGTCCCGCCGTCGTCCGCTTGCTTTGTGGAGGCATTCAGTGAGGGAGCAGGGCGCCCTATCCTGGCGCCCCGTTCAATGCCCTTGTTTCAGGTGGTTCTGCAGGACATAGACGGTCCGCTGGGCGCACTGCTTGATCCGCCGGAGGTGGTCCGCCGCGATGAGGGGCAGGGTGACGGCCGGGTCCCCGCTCCCGGCCTGGCGGCGCAGCGCCTGTTCGAGTTCGGCGGCATAGGCTGCCAGCCTCTCGGCACCCACCATCTGGCTTGACGTTTTCAGGCTCAGCACGGCGTCCATGGAGCCGGCCACGTCGCCGGTGGTGAGCGAAAGCCGTACTTTTTGCAGCCGCTGGGGCATGTGCGCGATGAAGTTCTCCACGAAGACCTTCCACACGCCCTCGTCATCCTCGAGATCGTCGCGCAGCCGTTCGAGTACTGCGGGGTCCAGGAGCGGCCGGGCATAGGCGTCCGGCTGAGTCATGGCAGGGCCTCCGTGCCATTCATGACCGCCCCCTTCACAGTCGGAACACCCGCGGGGTTTGTGCGCAGGGCTTTTGAAGGACGGTACGTGCAGAGCGGGTGGAGGGCACGAGTGGTGGGTACTCGATTTTTTTCGCGGGTACTGCTCGCGCCCGCCGCCATCGTCCGACCTTGCATCCCTCCGGTAGCCTGTTGCAATGGTGAGTGGAATTGCCGATCTGGGCGCGGAGGCGATCCTGCTTGCCGGAGCAGGGCGGGCCATCCTGCTGCAGCTTGCCGAGCCGGGGGTGGGGCGCGGCGTCGCCGAGCACAGCACGTTCACGGACCGCCCCATCAACAGGCTCAAGGGCACCCTGACCTACGTCTACGCCGTGGTTTACGGCACCGACGAGCAGGTGAAGGAGGTCCGCCGCAGGGTCAACCGCGCCCACGCGCCTGTGCGCCGGGCTGCCGATGACGAGTCGCCGGGGTACAACGCGTACGACGCCGGGCTGCAGCTGTGGGTGGCAGCGACGCTCTACGACACCGCGCTGACCATCATCGAGAAAATCTACGGTCCACTCGACGACGAGTCCGCCGACGCCATGTACCGCGATTACGCGAAGCTGGGCACGGCCCTGCAACTGCCAGGGCATATGTGGCCGGAGGACAGGGCCGCGTTTGGACGCTACTGGGATGGGAAGATGCGTGCATTGCGGGCTGATGAGAATGCCGTGCGCTTTGGCCGGGGACTCCTGTATCCAAAGCGGGCGGCGCTGTGGTACCTCGCCATCATGCCCTTCGCCAGGTTCCTCACCGCAGGCCTCCTGCCGGACCAGTTGCGCCAAGACTTCGGGCTGGCTTGGAGCCACCGCCATGAGCGCCGCTTCAACCGCACCTTCAAGATCCTGGCGGTGACCTACCCGAAGCTGCCCCAGGGCATCCGGCACTGGTTCAAGGACTACTGCCTGAACCAGCTCGACATCAGCTCCCGCCGGGCAGTGACCGCGTAGTTCCAACCTGCTGACGCGCCGGCAGAACAAGGTAAGGTTGCTTACTAACTTGATCTCCGGCAGCGAAGGGCCAAAAGACATGGTTGCAGGCAACAATCCGCCCCACCCGGCGGCGGCCCAAACCGGGGTCAAAGGCGAAGTCCACCAGGACCGCTTTGTTGGCGGGCAGGACCTCACCAGATGGGATACCAGGCCGGGCCGGCTCCTGGCATCGGTCGCCAAACGCATCAGCGGCCTTTTCGGGTCCCACGCGGTATTGATCATCACCTTGGCCGTCGGGGCAGCGCTGGCGGTTTCGCTGGCTGCGGTTTTCGCGCAGGTCTACGAATCCGTCGTCGAAGCCGATGGAGTTGCCGGACTTGACCATCCCGTCCTGGACGGCGCAAAAACGCTCAGGTCCCCGGGACTGGACATCCTCGTCACCACCTATACGGACGTGGGCAGGACCGTCGGGATGCCGGTGCTGGCTTTGGCCGTCATGGCCGGCCTGGCGTTCAAGCGCCGGTCCGTGACCCCTGTCATCCTCATGCTCGTTGCCGGGCTCGGTTCGCTGCTGATGACTATCGCGGGCAAGGAGCTGGTGGGCAGGACCAGGCCGGACCTGGCCGATGCCGTGCCGCCCTACGAGTACTCAGCTTCATTCCCCAGTGGCCACTCCCTGAATTCCGTGGTGATCGCGGGCATCGTGGCCTACCTGATCATCCTCCGCCTCACCACGGCCCGCGCCCGGATACTCACGGGAGTGGCGGCGGCGGTTTTTGCGGCAACCATGGGGCTAAGCCGGGTCTACCTCGGCCACCACTGGCTTACGGACGTGCTGGGCGCCTGGGCACTCGGAGCGGCCTGGCTGGCTCTGGTCATCACTGCCCACCGGCTCTACCTCACCACGCGGGTGCACCCGCCTGCGCCGGTGTCCGGGCCCGCCAGGCCCTGACCCGCAGCGTGCCCCGGACATACGCCGTCAGCTGATGAGGACCTGGGTGGAGCTTTCCTTGAGCTTGGCGTTGGCCCACTTTGCCTGGCGGAGAGTCTCCGGGTGGCACCTCTTCGCCACGTCAAGCAGGTCTGCGTGCTTGATTCCCTGTGCGGCCTGGGCCAGCATCTCCCAGTCCAGGGATACCCCCGAGGCCTTGAGGTAGATTTCCCGCAGGTCCTGCAGCAGGAGCAGCCCGGCATCCTTGTCGCGTCCAAGGAGTTCGCTGCCCTTCTCCCGCAGCTTCATGCCCACGCTGGATTCATCCGCCGGCTCCGGGTCCAGGTCCTGGCCGTAAACCTTTGCGACGGCGGCCAGCCCACGGAGGTGCTCCCGCGACCAGCCTGCCAGGTCCCGTGCCAGGTAAAAGACTTCATGGTCCACCTTGTGCCGTTCCGAAACGTGCAGCAGCGCGTGCACCAGGTCCGTTTCGGAACGGTGCAGTTCTTTCAGGACCAGCCCGATCTTCACTGTGCACCCCCGGCTGCCGGTGCCTCAACAGGCGCGGATGCGGTGATGGCAGGTGCAGGCGCCGGGCCGTCCCCGGGCCCGACGCGGACGAGCCGGGCCGCCGCCGTCTTGAAGACGGGCTGTTTGGAGGCTGCATCCCAGTCCGTGATGGTGAGCTCGTTGGCTGCCCGCCCGTGGCCTGCCGGTTCCTTCCCGTCCGCCGTGTCCCAGTAGCCGTAATGGAACGGCAGGAAGACCACCCCGCGCCGGATTCCGCTGACCCTGGCCTGGGCACGCACGGTGCCCCGGGGAGTGGTGATGTCCACGATGTCTCCTTCCGAGACTCCATGCGTGCCGGCGTCGGCCGTTGAAACCTCAACCCAGACCTCCGGCGCCGCTGACTGAAGCTCGGGCGCACGTCCCGTCTTTGTCCTGGTGTGGAAGTGGTAGAGGGTGCGGCCGGTAATCAGCTGCAGCGGGAAGTCCCCGCTGGGCAGTTCGTGGGCCGGCAGGTACTTGGCGGCCTTAATGACGGCTTTCCCTTCGGGGTTCAACGCCTTGTATTCGTCCGGCTCCACCGGCGCTCCGGTGACCAGGTCCCGGCCATACGTCTCGCAGTAGTCAGGGTGGGCCCAGAATTTGCCATCTGCGTAGAGCCGTTCTGTGCCCTCGGGGTTGGCGGAATTGCAGGGCCATTGGATTCCGCTGGGTCCGCGCAGCTTCGCGTAACTCAGCCCGGTGTAGTCGCAGGGGCGCCCGCGGCTGCATTCCTTCCAGGCTTCGAAGGCCGCTTCCGGGTTGTCCCACTTCACCAGCGGCAGGCCGTCCTTGTCCTTGAGTTCCATCCGCTGCGCGTAGTCCAGGAAGATGTCCAGGTCCGGCTTCGCTTCGCCGGGCGGGTCCACTGCCTTCTCCGAGAGGTGGACCGTGCGGTCTGCGTTGGTGAAGGTTCCGGTCTTTTCACCCCACGTGGCGGCCGGAAGGACCACATCGGCCAGTTGCGCGGTTTCGGACAGGAAGATGTCCTGGACCACCAGGAACAGCCGGTCCTGCGACAGGATGGACCGGATGCGTGCCAGTTCGGGCAGCGACACAGCGGGGTTGGTGCCGCTGACCCACAGCATCCGGATGGAGCCGTCCTCGGCGTAGCGCATCATCTGCATCACGTGCGTGGGCGGCGACTGGTGCGGGATGGCCATCGGGTCGACGTTCCACACCCGGGCCAGGTCCTTCACGTGGGCGTCATTTGACCAGTTTCGGAAGGCGGGAAAGTCCCCGTCCGCACCGCATTCGCGGGTGTTTTCCGCGCTGGGCTGCCCGTTCATCTGGAGGACGCCGCATCCCGGTTTGCCCAGCATGCCCCGGATGATGTGCAGGTTGTTTACCTGGACCGCGGCAGCCGTCGCCTGGTGGGACTGGTAAAAACCCTGCAGCACGGTGGAGAGCAGGCGTTCCGCCTGGCCAAGGATCCGGGCAGCCTCACGGAGGTCCGCTTCCGGCACGTCACAGATTCCAGCCACGACGGCGGGGGAGTAGTTCTTCACCCGCTCCTCCAGGTCGGAGTACCCCACCGAGTGCTCCTCGATGTAGGAGGCGTCCGCCCACCCGTTGGCGATGACCTCGTGCAGGAGGGCATTCATCAGGGCCACGTTCGTCCCTGGCCGCGGTGCCAGGTGAACGGTTGCGGCCCTCGCCACCGGGGTGGGCCGGGGATCAACACAGATGATCTGCGGCGGGTTCGGCCCGGCGAGGCGGTCCAGGATCCGGGTCCAGAGCACGCTCTGCGTTTCCGCCATGTTGTGGCCGAAGAGCGCTATGACGTCCGCGTGGTCAATGTCCGTATAGCTTCCGGGCTGCCCGTCGCAGCCGAAGGATTCCTTCAACGCCTCCGCCGCCGTCGCCGTGCACAACCGCGTGTTGCCGTCCACATGGCTGGTTCCCAGGCCGCCGTGCGCAACCAGGCCCAGCGTGTAGTACTCCTCCGCGAAGAGCTGGCCCGTGGTGTAGAAGCCGATGGCGCTCCCGCCCTGCTCCGCCAGCAGTTCCTTGCTCCTGGCCACAACCCTGTCCATGGCCGTGTCCCAGTCAGTTTCCACCAAGCGGCCGTTCTCACGGATCAAGGGCGTGGTAAGCCGGTCCGGCGACGCATTCGCCTGCCACCCGTATAGGTCCTTGGGCCCCAGCCTGCCGCGGTTCACCCGGTCCCCGGCGCGGCCCCGGACCCCGGCAATCTTCCCGTCCTTCACGGCGATGTCCATCGCGTCACCGTTGGAGTGGAGCAAGGATGCAGCCTGGACCCAGCGGTCCACGTCGGAGGGTTCCAGGCCCTCGGCAAGATGTGAATCCACCCGCGCCGGCCACTCCTGACCCGGTCCATACGGGGTCCGGGTTCCCCACGGTTCGGTGATCCTGTCCACTCGGGCCACAGCAGTCCTCCGGTCATCCAGCTGGAAACACTGGTCCCCGGCGGCGCCGGAGCCACGTGTGCCCGACTTTACGGAGGCCGCCACCGCATCACAAGAGCCCGGGCGCGGAGCCCCAGCGAAGAACACTGCACCAGCGTGGCCGCCTCAGCGGGCTGTGCCGGCCCATCAGAATGCCGCTCCGATCGAGGCCAGCTCCGGCGCAACAGCGCCGGCGAAGCGGTTGGCCGGGCGGTCCAGGCCGTAGTGCTCGCGCAGGGTGGTGCCCGCGTAGCCGGTCCGGAACAGGCCGCGCTCCTGCAGGATGGGCACCACCTGGTCCACGAATGCCTCCAGGCCGGAGGGGAGCACCGGCGGCATGATGTTAAAGCCGTCCGCCGCGCCGCCGTCGAACCATTCCTGGATGGCGTCCGCCACCTGCACCGGGGTGCCCGTGAAGGTGCGGTGCCCGCGGCCGCCGCCCAGGCGGCCGATCAGCTGGCGCACCGTGAGCTGCTCCCTGCGGGCGAGCTGGACGATCAGGGTGTAGCGGCTCTTGGCGCCCTCGATCTCGTCCTCGCCGGGCAGGTCCTCGGGCAGCTGGCGGTCCAGGGGCAGGTCCTCCGGAGCCACCCGGAGCGTCTTGGCCAGCTGGATCCTGGCGTACTCGGGCTTGATCAGCCGGTCCAGTTCCCGCTCCAGCTCCAGGGCCTCTTCCTCCGTGGCGCCGATGACCGGCACGATGCCCGGCAGGATCTTGATGGTCTCCGGGGCGCGGCCGGCAGCAGCGGTTCGGGCCTTCAAATCCTGGTAGAACTCCTGCGCATCGGCAAGGGTCTGGTGCGCGGTGAAGACGGCGTCGGCGTACCGGGCGGCGAGATCCTTGCCGTCCTCGGAGGATCCCGCCTGCACAATCAGCGGGTGCCCCTGCGGCGAGCGGGGGACGTTGAGGGGACCGCGGACCCTGAAGTGCTTGCCCTCGTGGTCGATCACGCGGATCTTTTCGGCGTCGCCCCAGACGCCCTCGGCCTTGTCCGCGAGCACGGCGTCATCCTGCCAGCTGTCCCACAGCTTCCGGGCCACCTCGATGAACTCGGCGGCACGCTCGTACCGGACAGCATGGGCGGGCTGGTCATCCACGCCGAAGTTGCGGGCGGCGTCCGGGCCGGCGGTGGTGACCACATTCCAGCCGGCGCGGCCACCGCTCACCCAGTCCACGGAGGCGAAGCGGCGGGCCAGGTTGAAGGGATCGTTGTAGGTGGTGGAAGCCGTGGCGATCAGCCCGATGCGTTCCGTGGCGCCGGCGATGGCGGTCAGCAGCACGGTGGGCTCGAGCTTGCCGGCCGGGCGGCGGCCCACCTCGCCGAAAAGGACGGGGGAGTCGGCGAAGAAGATGGAGTCCAGCTTGCCGCGCTCGGCGGTGCGGGCCAGCTGCTTGTAATGCTTCACGTTGGTGCTGGAGTGCGGGTCGCTTTCGGGCAGCCGCCACGATGCCTCGTGGTGGCCGGTGCTCATCAGGAAGGCGTTGAGGTGGAGTTGGCGGTAGGGACGATTGGTGGCAGTCATGGGGTAATCCTTCGGGTCTGGAGGTTCAGTGGGTGGCGCCGACGACGCCAAGATCGGTGAGGAGGTCGCGGCGGAGGGCTTCGTGGCCGGCTGCGTCCTTTGCCGTTCCGACGTCGGGCGCAACAGTGCGGACGGTGGCAACGCGGCCGCTGTCGAGGACAACGATCCGGTCCGCGAGGGCGATGGCCTCGTCCACGTCGTGTGTCACGAGCAGGACAGCCGGCCGGTGGGCGGCCACCAGGTCCCGGAGGAGTCCGTGCATCCTGATCCGGGTGAGGGCATCGAGCGCGCCGAACGGTTCGTCTGCCAGGAGCAGCTGCGGCTCACGGACCAGCGAGCGGGCCAGCGCCACGCGCTGCTGTTCGCCGCCGGACAGCTCGTGCGGCCAGGACTTCTCGCGGCCGGCGAGCCCCACCTCGGCGAGGGCCTTGCGTGCCCGGGCCTCGGCGTCGTGCTCCCGCAGCCCCAGGGTGACGTTGCCCAGCACGCTGTCCCACGGCAGCAGCCGGGAGTCCTGGAACACCACGGACACGCGCTCGGGGACCGTGATCACACCGCTGCCGCGCACGTCGTGGTCCAGCCCTGCGAGTGCCCGCAGCAGGGTGCTCTTGCCGCAGCCACTGGGACCGAGCAGGGCCACGAACTCGCCGGGGGCGATGTCCAGGTCCACGCCGTTCAGGACGCCTTTGGGGCCAAAGCTGCGGATCAGGCCGCGGACCGAAACTGCGTTGATTGTTCCGGGAGGGGCGACGGCGGAAGGGGCGACGGCGGTCAGCCCGCCAGTGTGCGCTGCCATGAGAGGGCCTTTCGTTCGAAGAAGCGGACGGCGCCGTCGGACAGCAGGCCGAGAAGGCCGTAGACGGCCAATCCGAGGACGATGATGTTGGTTTGGCCATAGGTGCGGGCGAGCTCCATCATGTAGCCGATGCCGCTGGTGGCGTTGATCTGTTCCACCACCACCAGCGACACCCAGGCGCCCGTGACCGCGAAGCGCAGGCCCAGGAAGAAGCCGGGGAGGGCGCCGGGGAGGACCACCTTGCGGATGAAGGCTGCGCGGCCCAGGCCCACGGTCTGGGCGAGCTCCACGTAGCGCAGGTCGATCCCGCGCAGCCCGGCGTGGGTCTGCAGGTAGATCGGGACAAAGACACCGAGGGTGATGGTGAGGACCTTCATGGTCTCGTCGATTCCGAACCACAGGATGAGCAGCGGGATCAGGGCCAGGCCGGGGATGGCCCGCTTGATCTGCACCGGGCCGTCGATGAGCGCCTCACCCGCGCGGCTCAGCCCGGACAGCAGGGCCAGCAGGGCGCCCACGACGATGCCGAAGAAGAGCCCCAGGCCAGCCCGCTGGGCGGAGATGGCGAGGTTCTCCTGGAGCCGGCCGTCGGCGAGGAGTTCCCCGGCGGTGGCCACTACCGTCCAGGGCTCGGAGAGGATGCGCGGATCCAGCAGCCCGGTGGCCGAGGAGGCGGCCCACAACAACAGCAGCACCGAGGGGCCCAGCAGCCAAGCCAGCTGCCGCCGCTTTCCCGGTCCCAGCCGGCGGCCGGTGGGCCGCACGTCCTCGCGCGCGGCGAGCGCCGGGTCCAGGTGCGGTTCGACGGCGGGACGTTCCAGTACGGCGCTCATGCGGTGCCTCCCTTGCCCGCCGCGGCGAAGGCGGTGCCCGCGATGGCCTCGAAACGGGTGTCGTAGAGGTCGTCCGCTTTCAACTGCGGCTTCTTCTGTTCCCGGGCCAGCAGGTCGATGGTCTGCTGGTGGCGTCCGATGGCCTCGGTCCAGGACGTGGGAACGTCCCGCTTGCCCGCGGCGTCGATCAGGTACTGCCCGTCCTCGGCGGAAAGCCCCTGATCCTTGACGTAGTAGCCTTCCAGCCATTCCTTGGGGTGGTCCTCGATCCAGCGCTGCGCTTTGCCCCAGGCCTCAACGTACTTGGCCAGGGCGGCGGCCTTGGCGGGATCTGCCAGGACCTTGGCGGGGGAGTAGAGGTGTCCCGGATCATCCCGCAGGCCGTGCCGGAGGGTGGTGGCGCCGTCGGCCCTGTACTTGGCGAGGTAGCGCTTGATCTGCACGCCGCCCAGCGGCGCCGCATCCACCTGCTTGCCGGACAGCGCCGAAGAGTAGGCGTCACCGGTGCTGGGCAGCTCCACCAGCTTGACGTCCTCCTGCTTGAGCCCGGCCTTCTCAAGGATCCGCAGGACCAGGGCGCCCTGTGCCTGTCCGGGGCTGTACGCCACTTTTTTGCCGCGCAGGTCTTCCAGCCTGCTGATGCCGGCGCCGGGAGCGACGCCCAGTTCGTACAGCGGGTGGTTCACGGCGTCCTGGCGGTAGGCGCTCGCGATGATCCGCACGTCCAGGCCGGTCCAGGTTGCGTGGATGGGCGGAATGTCCGCCACGGAGCCGACGTCCAGGGCGTTGGCCCTGAAGGCCTCCGTGGTCTGCGGACCGCCCGAGATGTTGGCGAATTCCACGTTGATGCCGTCCAGGTCCTTGACCAGGCCGGACAGCTCAAGCGCCACGCGGATGCTGGGATCGCCCACCTTGATGGTGGTCCCTTCGGGGACTGAGGTGGCGAGCGGGGCAAACGACGCCTGGCTGGCCGGGTTGCCGGCTGTGGCGGTGCCGCCGCAGGCGGTCAGGAGGCCGACGGCGGGAATCGCCAGGAGTGCGCCCAGCGCCTTGCGGCGGGTGAACGGCCGGACGGAGGGCGGCCGGGGCGGGGAAAATGCGGGGAAGGTCATGGGATGCCTTTCGAAGGGTGGAGTGGCGGGTATCCGGGCGCGACGAATCGCCCGGTGACCGGGAAGACGAAACGGGATGTAGGAGTGTGCCGGCGTCGGACGAATGCGCCCGACGCGCCGGAACTCAGCGCTGGGGACCTGTGGAACTGCTGCCGAAGCTAGCGCCGGTGTGCTGCCATTCGGCGGGACGGAATCATTCGGAAGCTGCAACAGCACGGACCCCACGTGGCGGCGCTGTCCGCGCGGCTGGAGATGTCAGGCATCGGGTCCTCCTTCTCGTAGCAGGTGCTGTTTTTACGGGCTTGGCCGGTGCCGTTGAAACACCTAAGCACGCCTGGCGAGGCCTTGGCCAGCGGCCCGAAACGGAAGCTCAACAGGACGAAACGGCGCTACTTATTCCGCCATTCCCGGGTCAAAACGGGCAACGCGGCGCCATGATCCGCAATGCGGGTTAATGTGACTGGAAGGGTTGTGGGATGCGGTTGACGGGAGAAACACATGGATCGCCGGGTCCTCGCCGCGGCAGCCGCGGGAACATGCATCCTGCTGGCAGGCTGCACCGCCGCCCCGTCACCCGCGCCGGCAACCACGTCCCCTGCACCGGCGACCTCCTCCACGCCTCCATCCGCTCCGGCGTCCTCCGTCCCCGCAACTGATCCCGCGCCCGCAGCGGCAGCCGCCATCGCCGGCACGCCCCAGCCGGTGGCCACGGGCCTCAACGCTCCGTGGTCGGTGGTCTTCCGCGACGGGACGCCGCTGGTCAGCGAGCGGAACAGCGGGCAGGTCCTGCAACTTTCCCCTGAGGGCTCGGCGCGGTCCATCGGAACCGTCCAGGGTGTAGCTGCACGGGGAGAATCAGGGCTGTTGGGACTTGCCGTGAGCAGCCAGGGCGACCTGTACGTGTATTCGACGGCGGCGGACGGCAACCGGGTCCAACGTTTCCCGGTCAACGGCGAACCGGGCTCACTGTCGCTGGGGCAGCCGGACACGCTCCTCGAACGCATCCCGTCCGCGAGCATCCACGACGGCGGCCGGATCGCCTTCGGTCCCGACGGCATGCTCTACGTGACGGCCGGTGATGCGAGCCGGCGGGACAGCGCCCAGGACCGGGATTCGCTCGCCGGAAAGATCCTGCGGATGACTCCCGACGGCGGTGTCCCGGCGGACAACCCCTTCCCGGGATCGCTGGTCTACAGCTACGGGCACCGCAACCCGCAGGGCCTGGCGTGGGCGGACGACGGAACCATGTTCGCCACCGAGTTCGGCCAGAACACGTGGGACGAGCTGAACATCATCACGCCCGGCGCCAACTACGGCTGGCCAACGGTGGAGGGCATCGCGGGCAGGCCGGGCTTCGTGGACCCGGTGCAGCAGTGGCAGCCAGGAGCCGCTAGCCCCAGCGGCATGGCCCACGCGGGCGGAACACTGTTCCTGGCCAACCTGCGCGGACAGGTCCTGCGGTCCGTCCCCGTCTCCGACCCCGCCACATCCACGGAGCATTTCAGCCGCGAGTACGGCCGGATCCGGGACGTGGCGCTGGCCCCGGACGGCCGGCTGTGGTTCCTGACCAACAACACCGACGGCCGCGGCGATCCCCGCCCCGGGGACGACCGGATCCTCGCCGTCGACCTCGAAAGATGAGCAGGCGCTTCGTCAGCCCCGTGCGCCGGCCTGGGCCAGTTCCACGATGTTCTCGGTGGCGGCCCAGGAGGCGAGGAGCTTGAGGGCCTCATCGGAGGGGCTGCCGGGTGTGGCCGGGTAGACGGTCAGGGAATGCCCCGGGTCCTCCTCCAGCCCCAGCACCTGGTAGTTCAGTTCCAGGAGCCCCACCACGGGATGCTGGAAGAGTTTCGTTCCCGCGTAGTGGCGGCGGACGTTGTGCGCAGCCCAGCGCGTCCGGAACTCGTCGCTGCGCATGGACAGCTCCCCAATGAGTTCGGCAATCCCCTTGTCGTGCGGATTCCGGCCCGCCTCGCGCCGCAGGATGGCAACGTTGGTGTTCGCTGCCCGCTCCCAGTCGATATAGAAGTTGTGGGCCCGGGGATCCAGGAAAATGAACCGCGAGTGGTTCGCGGGCCTGGCGGTGCTGCGGTACATGTCGGAGTACAGCGCGTAGCCCAGGGTGTTGGCGGCCACGATGTCCATCCGGTTGTTCCCGATGAATGCCGGCGCGCCGGTGATGGTGTCCAGCAGGAACTGCAGCTCCGGCCGGACCCCTGCCGGCACCGGGGGCGCCGCCCGCTTGCGTCCCGATGTGTTGGCTGTCCGGGCGAGGTCGTAAAGATGGTCGTGCTCGGCTCGGTCCAGCTCCAGGGCGCGGGCGATGGCGTCAAGGACACTGTCCGAGACACCCGTGAGGTTTCCGCGTTCCAGGCGGGTGTAGTAGTCAACGCTGACGCCGGCAAGCCTGGCCACTTCTTCCCTGCGGAGCCCGGGGACGCGGCGGCGCCCGCCGTAGGGTTCAATTCCTGCCTGCTCCGGCGTGATGCGTCCACGGCGGGTGGACAGGAACTGTCGTACCTCGGCTCGGTTATCCATAAAGGACACGTTACGACGAATCGGGAAACCGTAAGGAGGGTCTGCCAAAACCCGTTTCAGCAGGGCCCTCGCTACGCCTGCGGGCGGCCGGTTTGATGGAGAAGACCCCTCAGCCAGCAACCGGATGGAGCATCAAACCATGCTGCCTAGTACCATGCGTGCGCCGGCGGTGAGCGCCCTCCCGGCGACGCTGGTGGCCACGGTCATCTTCCTGACGGCCGTGGCGCCGCTGGCAACGGACATGTATGTTCCGGCCTTTCCGCGCGTTTCGGCGGAGTTCAGCACCACGGCGTCCGCCGTGCAGCTGACCCTGACCACGTTCTTCGCCGGGATGGGGCTGGGACAGCTGGTGGGCGGGCCGTTCAGCGACCAGCGCGGGCGGCGGTTGCCGCTGGTGGCCGGCACCCTCCTGATGACGGCGGCGTCGGTTGCGTGTGCCGTGTCGCCGGACGTCGGAATCCTGATGCTGGCCCGGTTCCTGCAGGGCTTTGGCGGCGGCTGGGCCATGGTCATCGGCCGCGCCGTCATTGTGGACCTGGCCCACGGTCCACAGCTGGTCCGGGTACTCAACATAGTCATGGGGATTGGCGGTGTTGCGCCCATCATCAGCCCGCTGCTCGGTGCGGTCATCCTGCAGCTGACCGGGTGGCGGGTGACGTTCTGGACGCTCGCAGCCCTTGGCATCCTCATGACCCTCTGTGCCCTGTTCGTCGTTCCGGAATCGCTCCCGCCGGAGAAGCGCCACCCGGGCGGGCTGGCTGAATTCGGCCGCGCGGCCAAGTCCGTGTTCTCAAACCGCCGTTTTGTTGGCTACGTGGTGGTGGCGTCGTCGGCCTTCATTGCCTTGTTCGCGTATGTGGCGACGTCCGCGTTCATCCTGCAGGGCATGAATGGCCTGTCTCCGGTCATGTATTCGATCGTGTTCGCCGCGAACGCCGGCGGCATGACCATCGCCGCCCTGCTGTCTGCCCGCCTGGCAGGCCGTGTGTCGACGAGGAAAGTCATCTTTGCGGGCCAGCTCCTCGCCCTTGCCGCGGGGGTGGCCATGCTGGCCGGGGCGCTGTGGTGGGCCACTCCGCTGCTGGTGGCCATGGGCAGCTTCTTTGCCCTCATGGTGGCCCAGGGCCTGATCAACACCAACGGCGGCGCCCTCGCCTCGGCGGAGGTACCCGGGCACCCGGGGACCAGTTCGGCGGTCCTGGGGCTCGTGCAGTGGACCACCGCCGGAATTGTGGCGCCCCTAGCGGGCCTGGGCGGCGAGGACACAGCCGTTCCCATGGCGCTGCTGATGATTGGCGGGGCACTGCTTTCCATGGCGGGGCTCCTTGTCCTGGCCCGCCCGCACAACCGCCAAGGGTAGGACTGCCAGAACCAGTTACAACAGGGCCACCTCTACGGGCCTCGGAACCCGGTGTGACGGCATTGCACGCCTGTAGCATTTCAATATCCCCCAAACAGACCTCAGGAGACCCATGACCACCGTCAAGGCTTACGCATCCCCGTCCTCGACTGAGGACCTCATTCCCACCACCATCGAACGCCGCGAAGTCGGCCCCAACGACGTCCTGATCGAGATCAAGTTCGCCGGCATCTGCCACTCGGACATCCACACGGTCCGCGGCGACTGGGGCCCGCAGCAGTACCCGCTGGTTCCCGGCCATGAGATCGCGGGCGTCGTCACCCAGGTAGGGCCCGCCGTCACCCGGCACGCCGTGGGCGACCGCGTCGGCGTCGGCTGCATGGTCAACTCCTGCAAAGAGTGCGCCAACTGCCTGAAGGGCGAGGAGCAGTACTGCCTCAAGGGCAACGTCGGCACCTATGGGGCCGTGGACCGCGACGGCACCGTCACCCAGGGCGGCTACTCCACCCACGTCGTGGTGACCGAAGACTTCGTGGTCCGGATTCCCGAGGGAATCGAACTCGACGCCGCCGCGCCGCTGCTCTGCGCCGGCATCACCACCTACTCGCCGCTGCGCCACTGGGGTGCGGGACCCGGCAAGAAGGTTGCCGTCGTCGGGCTCGGCGGGCTCGGCCACATGGCCGTCAAGCTTGCCCACGCGATGGGCGCCGAAGTGACGGTGCTGTCCCAGTCGCTCAAGAAGCAGGAGGACGGCCTCAAGCTGGGCGCCGACCACTACTACGCCACCAGCGATGAGAACACCTTCGCCGACCTGGCCGGCAGCTTCGACCTGATCATCAACACCGTCAGCGCCTCGATCGACATCAGCTCCTACCTGCAGCTGCTCACCCTCGACGGCGCGCTGGTGAACGTCGGCGCCCCCGCGGAGCCGCTCCCGGTCAACGCGTTCGCGCTCATCATGGGCCGCCGCTCCTTTGCCGGTTCCATGATCGGCGGCATCCGCGAAACGCAGGAGATGCTGGACTTCTGCGCCGAGCACGGCCTCGGCGCGGAGATCGAGGTCATCCCCGCGGAGAAGATCAACGAGGCCTACGAGCGCGTCCTCGCCTCGGACGTCCGCTACCGCTTCGTGATCGACACCGCCACCCTCTAACAGCACAACGCATTCGACGGCGGCCGGTCCCGGAAAGGGGCCGGCCGCCGTGGTGCGTGCGGGAGCCTTCTCCTGCAATCCCCTGCCGGGGACGCAACGAATAACCGGCATGAACTACTACACCCCGGCGGCGCAGGACCGGGCCCGGGACGCCGCATCCGATGCCATCGAGAAAGTGCTCAACGGCATGTCCGAACCGTTGAGCAGGCACGCCCTGAACGCCCGCTGGAAAAGGGCGTGCGAAGCCATGGACAGATACCTGGAAGCGCAGGACACGGGCGAGGAATAGGCCCGCTCCGGTCAGGGCCGCAGGACTGCGAGGATTCTTGCCGCGGGGCCTTCGACCGTGTGCCTAAAACCCGTTCCCGCCCACAGGCTCATGGAATCCGGATCCCCGGCAGCAGCGGCCGCGGCGCGCAGGGGAGCGGTGAGGTGGTGGATCTCCGGATATCCGTAAGGGGCCTCGCCATCGTGGCGGCGCATGAATTCGTTATACAGCCCGCGGGCGTTCCGCCCCGAGAAGGACCGGGTGACCGAGGTGGTGGTGAAGCGCCCGGAGGCCAGGGCCATCCGGTGGGCTGCTTTGGTGCCGGCCTCGTCGGCGCGCAGGAAGGCTGTTCCGGCCTGGACCGCCACAGCTCCGCGGGCGAGTGCGGCCCGGGTATCGTCTCCCGTGGCGATTCCGCCGGCCGCTATCAGTGGCACCTGGAGATCCGCCAACTCCTCAAGCAGGCCGTGCAGGGATTCATCCTCAGGCCGCCTGGCGGTGTCAAAGGTGCCGCGATGTCCGCCGGCTTCGGGCCCCTGGACGCAGAGTGCATCAATGCCTGCATCAACTGCCCGGAGTGCGTCAGGCCGTGAGGTCACTGTGCCGATGACGCAGACGCCCCGCTCCTGCAGGGCGGCGACCACGGCTGGGTCCGGAAGATCGAAAGTGAAGGAGACGACGGCGGGCGCCTCCTCCAGCAGGACGTCCAACTTGGCGTCCCAATCGTCGTCGTCGTGACGCGGATCGCCGAGGGCGGCGCCCAGGCGTTCCGCCTCCGGCGCCAGGGACAGTGCGTACCGGTCCAGTGCCTGGGGACTGATCATCGAGGGCTGCGGGACGAACACGTTGACGCCGAAGGGCCCGTCGGTCAGCTGACGGGTGGTCCCGATCTCCGCCTTCACGGCTGCGGCGGTTTTGTAGCCTGCCGCAAGGAAGCCAAGTCCTCCTGCCGTACTTACCGCCGCGGCCAGTTCCGGGGTGGACGGCCCGCCTGCCATCGGCGCCTGGACCACGGGCAACAGCAGGGAAGCGACACTGAAACGGGGTGTGCTGGGGATGGAGGAATCCAAGATGTCAGGCCGCTTTCTGGCTGGGGAGTTCAGTACAGGAAAATGCTGATCCACTCGCGGTTGTGCGCGTGGATCAGCACCAGGAACAGGACAAAGTCGAACAGCAGGTGGACGCTCACAATGTAGGACAGCGACTTGGTGACCGTGAACAGCCGGGCCTGCAGCAGGGCAAACGGGAAGATGAAGAAGGGTGCCCAGGCGTGGAAGCCCAGTTCCCAGAGGAAGGACGTGAACAGCACCGCCTGCAGCAGGTTTGCCTGCCAGTCCGGGAGGTGCCGGCGCAGCAGGGTGAACGCGGTGCAGATGAAGAAGAGCTCGTCCCAGATGCCCAGCACGTTCGTCCCCAGGAAGAGCCGGATAATGCCGTCCGGGTCGCTCACTGCGGGCCAGTTGTTGTAGACGCCGGTGCGGATCATGTACACGGGCATCAGGGCATAGCCGATCACCAGGACAGCCGGCAGGTACCATTTTTCGGCGCGCGTCCACGGCGTTCCGGTCCTGATCGGGAACCGGATGGCGTGGTCCTTCGTGACGAACCTCGAGACAGAATAGGGGATGCCGACGGCCAGGATCATGGCCGTTCCCATCACCGCCATGTGCTCGGTGCTGATGTCCGTGGTGATGGGGACCAGGCTCATGGCCGTCAGCCCGACTCCGATCAGGGCAAGGTCAACCAGGAGGCGGCGGCTGATGAAGGCAGCCACGGCCAGAGCGGCTGCCAAAAGCAGGAATCCGGAAAGGCGGTCCTGCCACGCGAAGAGCAGGAAGCCCGACGCCGACACAAGGGCCGCCGGGAGCAAGGAAAGTGACGCCGCGGCCGGCTGTCCAGTGCCCGCCACAGCGGCGTCCGCTTGCGCTTGTGGTTGCTGCCTCATGGTTACCTTTGTTGCTCGGGCGGCGCTTCGGCCTGGATGCCACACAGTCTACTTGCCGCCTACCAGAGCAGGGAAAGGCCAGCGTCAACCCCTCCCGGGCGGGCGGTTAACGCAAGCGGACGACGGCGGGAGGTCCCGGCGTCGTCCGCTTGCGTCTTGGTGTGGCCGCCTAGGCGGAGGCCAGCGCCTTGCCCTCGCCGCGCAGGCTCAGGGTGAAGGTGTTGGGGCCGCTGCAGGTGACGGCGACGCGGCAGGTGGTGGTGTTGTGCCGCGCGGAAAGGTCGCTGACCGCGGAGTCAAGGGTGTGGTGGAGCGTGGACCGGTCCCAGATTTTGAGGGTCACGGAGTCATTGGCATCGAACGTCATTATTCAACTTCCATTTCTTGCGGTTGGCGGCCTGGAATCTTCATTGCCCGGGCCGTGTCCTCGTCTATGAGGACGGACTGCAGGTGGGAAAGCGCATTCCCGTACTTCAATAGTGGCGGCTGCCGAAAGGGTTGGCAACCGAATCCGGGCCGATGTGACCAAGCACACCGGCCGCCGGCGGGCTGCGGTCTTCTTTGGGTGCAGGCCCGGCCGACACCTTCCATAGTGCCCAGCCGGCAGCATCGCCCTCAACATTGTTGCGAGTGAATCTCATCACGTCCGCCGGCGCAGGCCGATGCCCGCGCCGGGGTGTTAGGCGTCGAAGTAGGTCTTGATTTCCTTCTCGCCGGAGATGGAGGCGATGACCGCCGCCGCCACCTCGCGGAGCTTGATGTTGCGCGTGCTGGAGGCCTTGGTGAGGATTTCGAACGCCGTTTCCCGGCTGCACCGGTTCTCGGCCATGACGGCTCCGACGGCCATGTCGATGATGGTGCGCGACTGCAGGGCGGTGGAGAGGTCGGCTTTCGCCTCGCTGAGCTGTGTGATGCGAAGGACCAGCCTCAGTGATCCGGCTGCCTGGCGGGCGAAGGATTCCACGGTGGAGATGTCTTCAGCCGAAAAACCGTGGCTGCGGTTGGAGTAGAGGTTCAGGACGGCCTCTGCATCGCCGGCCAAATCCAGCGGCACGGCAAGGATGGAGGCAACGCCTTGCGCCTGGGCCACTTTCATGTACGGCGCCCAGCGGTGCTCGCCAGCCAGGTCGGGGACCAGCAGCGGACTTTTCGTGCGCAGGGCAGTAAGGCACGGGCCTTCACCGAATCCGTTCTGCAGTTCGTCCAGGGCCCGCGCCTCGGCGTCACTGCTTGCCACGGCCTTGGGCCTTTTGTGGCGGATCACGGTGACGCCGGCGTGGACCGTGCTGCCTGGCGTGGACAGCCGGTCAGCGGCAACCACGGCAAGGTCGGTGAGGAAGCCGGCGATGTCCTGGCTGTCCAGGACCAGTTCCTGCAGCCTCGTGTCCATACCGGGGGGTTCGTGGCTTCCCGTGCCGGAGCTGCCGGTGAAGTGTTCCGGGTTTGTCATGGCGGCTCCTCCTCGTCCATCATCTCCATCATTGCTGTGTCAATCAGGTGTACTTGCGCGGCCGGTATGTCCAGGGCGTCGTGGAGGTAGGCGTCAAGCGACACTTCATCGAGGTCGCCGCCGATGCCGTAATAGTAAATCCAGAGCTTTTCCAAGGGCAGGTCTGTGGTCCGGTAACGCCGGGCAGCCCCCTTGCGTTCCTGGGCTGCCCGATCCGGCAGTTCGGGCCCGTCGGCCCCGAAGGGATACATCCCTACACTCGGTCATTGGGGAGTGCAGGGAGCTCGGCTCCTCGCACGATGTTCTGGGCGATCACGTGGATTTTGCGGTTGCTGGATTTCGCCGCCAGGCGGAGGATCTCCAGGGCGCCGTCCCGCCCGCCCCTGTGCTGGAGCATGATGAGGGACACGGCCGCATCCACAGTTGCCCTGGATTTGAGGGCCGCCCTGAGGTGCTCAGGGTGGACGTCCGCCCCATGAAGGCGCAGCGCGATGCGGAGGACCCTGGACATGGATGCTGCATGCTGCTCCAGGAGGACCACGGTGCCCTCATTGAATGCACTGGTCGTCCCTGCGTAGCAGTTAAGGCTCGCCCGTGATGACGCGTCTGTGGAAATGGGGACAGCAAGGACGGACCGGACGCCCTCCTGGGCTGCCGCCTCGGCATAGGCGCTCCAGCGCTCGTCGCCCGCCAGGTCCGGAACCCACACGAGGCGCTGGAGCCGGGCTGCGGTGAGGCAGGGGCCCTCGCCGAACGAATACTGGGTTTCGTCCAGCCGCCGGCCCTCTTCGCTGCTGCTGGCAACTGTTGACAATCCGCCGTCCCGCTCCAGTGTGATGGTGCACGTGACTTGACCGTCGGCACCCGCCATGGATGCGGAAAGGGTGGCCAGTCCCAGGAGGAATTCAGGGAAACCCGGACTTTCGAGCAGCAGGTCCTGCATCTGGTCTGAAGCGGTGAGCGTGCTTTCCTTGGCCATCAGGCCTCGATCCCTGGGTGCACCAGAAGCCCGTCCTCTGGTTGGCGGCCGCTGCTCTCTACGCTGGCTGGCCCGAGTGTTCAACCTCCGGAGCGTTTCTGTCCCGAAGATCTCCTACTACTGACATTACGCCCCTGCGGGAGCTATTGATACGCGGCGGCCGATGGGGCTACTCGTCCCGGTCCGGTTGCCGGCTGGTGCTGTCTTCGGTGCCTGGCTGCCCCTCGCCTGCCGAGTCGGGAACGCCGGAAGCGGGGCCGCTGTCGAAGTCGTCAGAGTAGGGCGCCCGTGGCCGCGGGAGATCGTCAATCAGTTCGTTTGCCGCCAGCGCCAACAGGTCGCGCTGGACCGGGGGCAGGGAAAGGAGCCCCTGAAGATAGGCTTCCACCTCATATTCCCCTGCGTCTCCCGACAGGCTGAAGTATTTCAGCCACAGCTCTGACACCGGGATATCCGCTGCCTTCATGGCTGCCCGGAGCCGGCGCCGCTGTTCCGGTTCGTTGGGATCAAAGCCCATTTGCAGGTCCTAGGCTCCGGGAGGCAGCGTCCCGGCGAGGACGCGTTCGCTGACGTGCTGCAATGCTGTGTTCTCGCTGCGGGCCAATTTCATCAGCTGCTGCAGGGCAGCTTCATTGGTCAGGCCGGATCGCTCCATCAGCACTCCGCAGGCGCGGTTCACCAGGTCCCGCGTGTAGAGGGATGCCTGCAGGCCCTCGGTCATTCGGTGCGGGGCCTCGCTGGCCTGGATGTGGGCAAGCAACGTGGCCGCGGGGGCCGCGAAGAGCTGGAGCAGGGCCGCGCTGGATGCGTCATAGACGCCGGGGGCGGCGGCGTACAACTTCAATGCGCCGAGGGATTCACGGCCGGCGATCAGGGGAGCGCTGACCACTGACGCTATGGGCAGCCCCCTGACGGCTTTCCGCCACTCGGGCCATCGGGACTCACCTTCCAGGTCCCTGACCAGCACGGGTTCCTCTGCCGCCCACGCGGTCAGGCAGGGTCCTTCCCCGCACTCGTACTGGATGGCATCCGCCTGGCTCACAATCCCGTCGGTATAGCCGCTGCTGGTGCGGCGCCCGCGGGCGTCCATGAGCGAGACGCCGGCCCCTATGGTGCCGGCAACCGACTCCTTGGCGGCCTGGGCCAGGAGCCGGACAGCCGTAGTGGCCTTTTCCTCCGTCAGCAGCAGCCCTTGAATCCGAGCAACGACAGTGCTGAGCTCGTCAAGGGGAAGTCGCTGCGCCATACTCTCAGCATAGAGCCAAGCCCCGGAGGTCTTCCCTTCCCGTATCAGGCATGTCCCGTGGCCGGGCGAGCCCCACCTTCAGCTGTGGTCCGCGGCCTGGGGTTTCCGAGGGGAGGACAGGCGGAATGCCCGCTGCCCGACAGCAGGCGGGACAGTAAGATGGGCCCATGTCGAGTTCACCGGATAGAGAACAGATCGAAGAGCTTCAGAGCATCCTGGTGGGCGCAGAAAACGTTGTTGAGTTCCTCACCGGACTCGCCGGCCTGGCTGCAGCATCTGTCTCTGACGTTGCGGGGGACCACGTTGAATGTGCAGTCACCCTCAAACTGCGGCGAAAGCCCACTACCGTGGCCGGCAGCAGCCAGCGCGCAGTCGAACTGGACCAGGTTGAGCAGGCCGTGGGGGACGGTCCGTGCATCAAAGCGCTGCGGGAGATGTCCCCGGTGATCGTGGACGATGTTGCCACGGACTCCCGGTGGCCGGAGCTGACCCGACAGCTGGCGGAAGCAAACGTCCGCAGTTCCCTGGGCGTGCCGCTGGAGATCAGCGACGAGGCCAGCGTTGCCTTGAATTTCTTTGCGTCGAAGCCGGGCATGTTCACGGCCAATGTCTACGAAAAGGCCCTGGGCTTCGCTGCAGCGGCGCACAACACGCTCCACCTCTCGGTCCGCCTCGATACTGCGCAAAGCCGGGCGGACAACCTGGAAGCGGCCATGCAAAGCAGGACCGCGATCAATCTGGCTTGCGGAGTCATCATGGCCCAGAACCGGTGTTCCCAGGCAGAAGCGATGGACATCCTCACCAAAGTCTCCAGCAACCGCAACAGGAAGCTGCGGGACGTCGCAGCGGAACTCATTGAACAACTAAGCGGCGACAGCGTCCAGACGCACTTCGACGCTTAAGGGCTGCCCGGCAGCCTGCCGTCCCGCTACTCAGCCGCACGCAGGACGGAGACGCTGCAGCCTGTCCCGGACCTGCGGACGTCCCAGCAGGTGCCCCTGCCCAGCACCTCAAAGCCGTCATTCTCCGGTGCCGCCAGGACCAGGGCGGTGTCCTCATCGATCGCTACAGCCCTGTCCACCAGGCCTCCGGCCACGGCACCCACGGCCCGGCTGAGCGTGCCCGCCTGGGCCGCATGCACATCCACGGCGAACGGGGCCAGGCCCAGTCCGTCCCGGATCTCGACTTCCGCCAGGCCCTCCGAGCATTCCCCGCCGCAGACTTCGATGCCGTGAATCAGATGACCCCCTATCAGTGCCCTGCGGGGCGCCACCATGGCCCCCGCGGAAAAGCCGAGGTACGGCGTACCGGCGCCAACCACCCGTGAGATGGCGGCCGCCGCGGCGCTGAGCCCATCCCAGTAGGCCGGCGTCAGCCCGCCGCCCACCACCACGCCGTGGACGCCGTCGAATACGGCCGGATCCGCCGGATACGCCGAACTGAGCAGGACCGGCACCAGCTCAACCGGTGCGCGGGCGAGGAGTGGTTCCGCGTACTCCGGCAGGGCTTCCCCAGGGTTCCCGCTGCGGTGGTGTAGCGCCAGGGCAATCCGGACGGGACCTTCCCCGCCGCTGTGTTCCCGGACGTCACGGACGAAGCGGTCGAACAACTCGGGGAAGGCTGCAGGGTCGGGACCGGCGCCCGCCAGGAGGATGCTCATGGCCTTCAAGATACCCGGATGCAGGGGCTTTGCGGTGCAAAGTGAACGGGGTCCCGGCTTCCATTGACACCGGGGTCCCGCGGGGTTATCGTACAACCAAATGGTTGTAGATCAGCTCAGTGATGCGGACGTCGATCGCCTGTTCCAGGCGCTGGCGGACGCCACCCGGCGGGACATTGTCCGCCGCGTAACAGCCGGGGAGTATTCCGTCTCCGGCCTTGCTGCCCTCTACGACATGAGCTTCGCCGCCGTCCAGAAGCATGTGGCGGTGCTGGAGCGCGCGTCCCTGGTCACCAAGGAAAAGCGCGGAAGGGAGCAGATTGTGCGGGGTAACCATGAAGGCCTGCAAAAAGCCCGGCGGCTGCTCGATGAGTACGAGGCGATCTGGCGGCAGCGCGTCGACCGGATCGCGGACATTCTGGCTGAAGGATAGGAAGGTTGCGCAATGCCTGTTATCAGTTCCACTAAGAATCTCGAGGCCCTCAGCCTCACGCTCGTGGCGGAGTTCGACGCCGGCGTCGAGCGCGTCTGGCAGATCTGGGAAGACCCGCGCCAGCTGGAGCGCTGGTGGGGTCCGCCCAACTATCCGGCCACGTTTGACCGGTTCGACTTCCAGCCCGGCGGGAAGGCCGGGTATTACATGACCACCCCGGAAGGCGAGAAGCCCCGAGGCTGGTGGAAATTCAGGACCATCGAGCCGCCGCGGAAGCTCGAATTCGATGACGGCTTCGCTGACGAAACCGGAGCGCCCTTGGATGCCATGGGCAGTGCCCATGCCGCTGTTGACCTGGAGGACATCGGCGGCCGCACCCGCATGACCATCATGTCTATCTTCGATTCCGAAGAACAGATGGAAGAGATGGTCAAGATGGGCATGGAGGAGGGCATGAAGGAGGCTTTGGGCCAGATCGACGCGATCCTGGCCGAGCATGCCAACGCCGGCTAAGCCTCGCGGCACTCGGGAGAGCGTACGACGGCGGGACGTTCCGGCGTCGTACGCTTTCCTTTGTTCACGGGCTGGCTGCGCCCGGCAGGCGTTGAACAGGGCGAAAAGCTTCTGAATACTGGAAGGAAGCAGCATTCCCAGGCGAGGCGGTGGCAGCGGTGAGCGGCGGTGCGAAGGATATCCGGAGGCGCCTGGAGCGCGCCGCTGAGGTCCGGTCCTACCGCGGAGCCGGAATCAGCGCCGAGGAAGAAGCCGCGCTCGACGCCCTCGAAGCGCAGGAACGCGAGAAGCGCAAGAAAGTGAGCGACGCCGCCCGGGCGGAATACCTGGTCCGCGATGCCATGGCCCAGGGCAAATTCGACAACCTCAAATACGCGCGCAAACCGATTCCGGGGCTGGGGGAGCGGTACGATCCCGACTGGTGGGTCAAAGGGCTCATCCAGCGGGAGAACCTCAGCGGGCTCGGCCCCGCCGCGATCCTGCTCCGTACCGAGGATGCGGAGCTTGATGCCCGGCTGGATGCCCAGTACACCGAGCAGCAGGTACGGGACATCCTGCAGGACTTCAACCGGCGGGTCATCGATGCCCGGCGCCAGCTCCAGGGTGGCCCGCCGGTGGTCACCAAGACCCGTGACGTGGACGAAGCGGTGGCGCGGTGGCGCGAACGCCGTGCCGCCCGTCCCGTAGAGGCGCCGCCGGAACCGGAACCGCGGCACTCGTGGTGGCAGCGGCTGTGGAAGGGGACCGGCTAGCGGCTTGCTTCTTCCCGGTCCGCCGCGCCGCCGCTGCCGGGCACAGCATGGCGCATTCCGGACGGCGGGAGGCGCCGTCGTCGTAATTCCCACGCGAATAGCCCGGTGCTTACGGCCGCGGGCTCGGCGAGGGGCTCGGGCCAATCATCGATGGCGGAGGAGGCGGGAACGGGCCGGCGGGATAGAGCGGCACCACGTTAAGCATGTAGTAGGCCCATTGGGGTCCGGCGATCATGTAGCCGTCAAGGCGGGGGTAGAAGGTTCCGTTGATGGTGACGTTCTGCCCGGCTCGCTTCTGCCCCTCAAGTGCGTCACCGAAGAAGGACGCGGTGGCCAGGCCGGTGGTGTAGCCGACGATCCACGTGGACCCGTTGGTGTTCGAGGTGCCCGTCTTGGCCGCCACAGGGAACTTGTCATGGGTTTTGGGGTTAATCCAGACGCCCGAGCCCTTCTTAAGCACGTCCTGCAACACACTGTTGACGCCGCGGGCCACGTCCGGCTTCACTGCGTCCCGGCACTCGACCGTCTGGGCAGGCAGGTTACCGCCGGTTGCGTCCTTGACGTCCGCCAGCGCAATCGGTGTGCAATAGCGGCCGTCGTTGGCAAAAGTGGCAAAGGCATTGGCCAGATGAAGGGGAGCAACTCCGATCGCGCCCAGGAGGTTGCCCAGCTGGTGCATGTTGATCGGGGTCCCGTCGAGTCCGCTGTGGAGGCCCACAGCGTCCACCATCTTCTGGATGCCACAGAAATCCAGCTGTGCGGCTGTCGCAAACGTGGCAGTGTTGATCGAGTTGTAGAGCCCGTAATTGATGGGCATCTTCCGGTAGAAGCCCTCCTCGGCGTTCTGCAAGTCATCAGCGGCGCCCAGCTCCGGGTTATTCTGGGCGGTGCTGTAGGCGCCGAGCACCTTTCCGCAACTGGACCTCCAAGGGAATCCCAGCGGATACACGCGCCGGGACGCGTCCACTTCCGCTGTCAGCGACTTGCCCTCGTTGAGCCACTCGGCAAAGGTGAACGGCTTCATGGTGGACCCGGGCTGGAAACCGCCGGCTCCGTTCAGGTCGTTCCCCTGCGGATCCTTGGCGTCCACGTTGAAGTTCAGTTGCGTGTCGAACTTCCCCGGTTCGGGAAGGAACACGGTGTTCTGGGCCATGGCCAGGATCTTGCCGGTACCGGGCTGTACCGTCACCAGTGCCGCACCCCACCGGTCCGGATTGGGCCCGGCCGTACCGTCCACCTGCGCCTGGGCGGCAGCCTGGAGCCTGCTGTCCAGGGTAGTGACGATGGTGAGGCCCCCACGGTACAGCTTCCTCTGCCGTTCCATCAGGCTCGCCCCGTAGGCAGGGTTGTTCAGGATGAGATGCGAGATGTAGTCGCAGAAATAGGGCGCCATCGAGGCGTTGGCGCAACCTTGCCGCTCCGGACTGATTTTAAGTTCAATGGGCGTAGCCACGGCTTCGTCGTGCTGGGCCTGGGTGATCATGCCTTGGCGGAGCATCTCCGAGAGCACCTGGTTCCGGCGCACAATCGACTTGTCAGGGTTGACCGCCGGGTTGTAGAACGTCGGGCTGTTGACCAGTCCGGCCAGCAGGGCTGCCTGCGGAAGGCTGAGGTCCTTGGCGGTGGTGCTGAAGAAGTAGTGCGAGGCTGCCTCGATGCCGTAGGCGTCGCTGTTGAAGAACACAATGTTCAGGTATCCCTCGAGGATCTGCTCCTTGGTGAACTTCTTCTCCAGCGCAATGGCCAGTTTCATCTCGCGCAGCTTGTCGCCGACGTTCTTTTGCCCGCTCAGGATTACTTCATCCGGCCTGTCCTCCGAGAGGCGGGCCTCATTTATCACGTTGGTGACATATTGCTGCGTGATGGTGGAGGCGCCCTGCTGGCTGCCTTTGGTCAGGTTCGATACCAAGGCCCGCACGATCCCTTGGGGATCAATGCCGGCATGCTCGTAGAACCTGCTGTCCTCAATTGCGACGATGGCACCCCTGATGTAGGGCGACATCTGGTCCAGGGGGATCCTGACGCGGTTCTCCGCATAGAAGATGGCGATCGGCTGGCCGTCGGAGGTGAGGACCTTGGTGGATTGCGACGGCGGCTGGACTGTCAGTTCTTCCGGCAGGCTGTCGAAAAAGCCAATGGAGTTGCTGACGCCGAGGCCAGCGGCCGCCACGGCCGGAACCACCAGGCTGGCGGCCAGGACGCCGCACAGGGCACTCGTTGCCAGGAACCCGAGGAACCTCCCCAAGGCAAGGCTGAAACCGCGCCCGCGCTTCCTCTTCGTCGCCATTCTTCAGCCCTCAAGCCTAGGGGGTGCCAAAAGACTACGCCGGTGGGAGGGGGCGATCCACACCTCGGAGATCAGGATTTGGTCACACTTGAACCCTTGACCGGTCGATAGATAGCGACATATCGTTAACTATCGCTGATAAATCCAGCGAAGACTACGGAAGCAAGAGGAGGATGGCATGAAAGGCATTCCTGAAGGAAGGTTTCCAGGGCCGGAATTCGGCAGGGGACGGTTTGAGCGCGGGCTGGGCCGGAGGGGGCCGCACGGGCACCGGGGTGGCGGGTTTGGCCCCGGCTTTGGACCAGGCTTCGGCCCGGGATTCGGGCCGGGATTTGGCTCTGGCTTCGGTCCGGGGCTGGGCCGAAGCCCGCGAAGGGCCAGCAGGGGCGATGTCCGTGCCGCCATCCTCTCGCTCCTGGCGGAAGCGCCCTCGAACGGTTACGGATTGATCAAGACGATCGCCGAAAAGACGGGGGGAGCGTGGCGGCCCAGCCCCGGGTCCATTTATCCAACCCTTCAGCAACTCGTTGACGAGGACCTGATCTCAGCGCTCAGTGAGGGCCGCGGGACGGAGTTCACCCTAACCGACGCGGGCCGGGCCTACGTAGCCGAGCATGCAGAGGACATGGAAAACGCCTGGAACGCCGGGCAGGACAGTCCGGATCGGGACTTCCACCAGAGCATCGGGAAGCTGATGGGCGCCATTCACCAGTTCCGCAGCGGGGTTACCGAGGAACAGCGCGCCGCCGCTATGGAAAAGATGGATGAGACCCGCCGGGCGCTGTACAAGATCCTGGCTGACTGATCAGGCGAAAGAGTCTTCCTTGCGGTGCTGTGCAGCCGCGCCGGACTCCGCGTCGGCGGACATGCCAGCGGCGGACGCTGCGGCAGGGAAAGGGGATGCGGTGTGCGGCAGCGGATTGAAGCCCGCTCCTATCTCCCCGAACGCATAGGCGCTCTCGGCATGTTCGGCCAGGTCCACACCCGCAGTTTCCGCCTCGTGGCTGACCCGGAAGCCGATGGCCTTGTTGATGGCACGGCCAATGACAAGGGTTCCGACGCCGGAAAGCAGCAGGGTGATCACGACGGCCGCGGTCTGCGCGATGAGCTGCTGGACGCCGCCGCCGTAGAAGAGGCCGCCGCCAAGGCCGTCTGCGGGGAGGGCGATGAAGCCCAGCGCGAGGGTTCCGATGAGCCCGGCGCCGAGGTGGACGCCCACCACGTCCAGGGAGTCATCCAGGCCGAACCGGTACTTGAGGTCCACGAAGACCGCGCAGGCAGCTCCCGCCACCAGGCCCAGGCCCACGGCAGCCAGCGGGCTGATGTTGGCGCAGGACGGCGTGATGGCCACAAGCCCGGCCACCACGCCGGACGCCGCGCCGAGGGAGGTGGGGTGGCCGTGGCGGAGCTTCTCCGTCACCAGCCAGCTCAGCATGGCCGCGGCGGGAGCAACCAGCGTGTTCACCCAGATGAGGCCGGCCTGTTCCGCCGTTGTTGCGGCGCCGCCGTTGAAGCCGAACCAGCCAAACCACAGGATGGCGGCGCCCAGCATGATGAAGGGGACGTTGTGCGGGCGGTGGTTGGGGTCTTTCGCGAACCCGTGGCGCTGTCCCACGATCAGGGCCAGGACCAAGGCGGCCGTTCCGGAGCTGATCTCCACCACGGCGCCGCCGGCGAAGTCGATGACCTGGCCGAACACGGCGGTGACTGCGCCGCCGGCGCTCATCAGCCCGCCGCCCCACACCATGTAGGCGAGCGGGCAGTACACAACTGTGATCCATACGGGGACGAACAGGGCCCAGGCGCCGAACTTGGCGCGGTCCGCAATGGCGCCACTGATCAGGGCAACGGTGATGATGGCGAAGGTGGCGCTGTATCCGGCCTTGATCAGGTCGGGGGAACCCATGAGGTTCTGCAGGCCGAAGTTGGCGAACGGGTTGCCGAAGAGGCCCAGCACGCCGTCGCCCGTTGTCATGGAGTAGCCCCACAGGACCCAGACAACCCCGACGATCCCGGCGGAGATGAAGCTCATCATGATCATGTTCAGCGCGGCCTTGGCCCGCGTCATGCCGCCATAGAAAAGGCCAAGCCCGGGCGTCATCAGCAGTACCATCGCGGCTGAAATCATCAGCCAGACATGTTGGGCAGAAATCTCCACCTGCGGGTCCCTTCGCGTTGCGCCTCGAAGCGGGGCACTCTTCCAGGCCCTCGCATTTCCCCCGCAGTCCATCTTTCGCGTTTTGTGTTTCGGGAAATGCGCCTCAAAGTTGCGTCCGCGTTACAGAAACGGCCGGTGTGTGAAGTCCCCGTGTCCGTAATGTTTCGGCTGTGTAAACAGCCGCCATCCGGAAGGGGGCGGGGTCGCCGCGTTTTGCTCCGAAGGCCGCGCGCTAAAAGGGCGGGCCGGATGCGGAAGGTGAGAAGCGCCGTCGCACGCTGGACATGGGGAGATTACGGCGCGGTGAACGGAAGCTCACCGCACCGGCGCGCTGAAAAGCCCCGCTTAGAAGTGACGGGCGTTGGCCAACACCGGAAGCTTGCTGCGCACATCGTCCACCAGGGACGGGTCGATATCGACGACGGCGAGTTCCGGCTTTCCGCCCAGAGTTGCCACGGCGGTGCCGAAGGGAGTGATTACGGCGCTGTGGCCGATGCCCGTGGGGGCTGTGCCTGCAGGGCCGGCGCCTATGGTTTCGGGATCGCCCTGGCCGCAGGCAACCACGAAGGTGGTGCTGTCCAAGGCCCGTGCCCGCACCAGGAGGTCCCACTGCTCCGCCTTGCCCTCGCCGGCGCCCCACGACGCGCACACGATGTTGACCTGTGCTCCCCGGCGGGCGTTGGCGGTGAAAAGGGCGGGAAAGCGGACGTCGTAGCAGGTGGCAAGTCCGAACACCGTGCCATTAAGTTCAAAGGTCACCGGAGCCTGGCCCGCGTCCACTGTCCTGGATTCGGCGAAACCGAAGGCGTCGAAGAGGTGCACCTTGTCGTATGAAGTGTCCAGCCCGGGGCCGGTGACCAGGAGGGTGTTGCGGACCCGGCCGTCCTTTCCGGGGGTGAACATCCCGGCCACGATCGCTATGCCCAGTTCCCTGGAAATGGCCCGGACTTCCCCGGCCCACGGGCCGTCCAGCGGTTCAGCGACATCTCGGAGGGAATGGCCAAAGGCGCGCATGGCGGCCTCGGGGAACACCACCAGCTCGGCGCCGGCGGCCTTGGCCTGTGCAGCGTAGTCCCGGATCAGCTCCAGGTTGGCTGCGGGGTCAGCGCTGCTGATGATCTGCGCGACTGCAAGGCGCATGGAACTCCAATCTCTTCACGGCGGGGAGCGGCACGGGTGCAACGATGCCGTGCAGCTACTGCTTGTAGCCCTCGACTTCGTTGACCGGACGGACTTCGGCGTCATTGGGGTCCTCGCCGGAACCGGCTTTGGCCCTGCGCTGGCGCAACAGGTCCCAGCATTGGTCCAGGCTTTCTTCCACCTGCTTCAGCCGCGCCTTGTCCGGCATCTGGCCGTCTCCGGAGGCCTCGCGAAGGGAGTGCTCCTCTTCCACAAGGGACCGGATGCGCGTGAGGAGATCTTCATCGTTCATGTCTACCCCTTAGGCCGGAACGGTTTTCCCCCAGCGTACGCCTGTACCATCGGAATCATGCCCACTGTGCTTGATATGGCAGGTCCAATCCTCGAGATGCTCACCTGGTTGTGCCTGCCCGCAGGGCTCGGATTGCTCTTCTATACCGGGTTCCTCCGCCGCTTCGTTCATCCCTGGGCAGTAGCCGAGGCCGTGGTGTATTCCGACACCACAGGGGTGGGCTTTCGGTGGTTCGACCGCAAATACCAGGTGCACCACGCGCCCATGTCGCCCCATGACATCAGGGACCTGGCGGTGGGCGACACCCTCCCCATCTACTATCACCCCAAGCGCCCCACCCAGTGGCAGACCACGGCGCCGGAAGAAGCAGGGAGGACAGCATCCGTGCTGGGCCGCTGCCTCACCGCCATCGGCGCTGTGGCCTTGCTTGCCGGCTTTGTCCTGCCGATGTTCTAGGGGTCCTGCGCCGCAGCTTCAGCCGGCAAGGACAACGCCAATGCCCAGGCAGCCCAAGGCGACCCCTGCGAAAGCCGTCCAAAGCACCGCGGTGATGTCGGCGTCGAGCCTTTCCCTGGAGAGTCCCCGGGACCGGACACGGTACCGGCGGCGTTGGGTCAGGTAGATGGCCAGCGCTGCGGCGGATGAGACGGCGAACAGCATCAGGATGGGGAGTCCGTGCTGCGGGAGCCAGCGCAGGAAGATGGCGCTGACCGTCACCAGGGCCAGCATGGTCCGGCCCCAGGCGAGCGAGGTCCGCTCCGGCTGCAGGCCCGGGTCGCCATGGCCGCCGGCGGTGCGGGACGCCGCCACCTGGTCAGCGCCAGAGGACAAAGATGAGGACGACGGCGGCCGCCAGCGCGCCTGCCCCGGCCAACAGCGGGACAACGAGCGGCAGCGGAAGCGGCGCGTTGTTCCGCATGCTGCGCTCCACCCGAAGCCACCGCACGGCTGATCCCGCACTCAGCAGCATTCCCAGCAGGAGCAGCAGCACCGCCAAACCCTTGCGGACCGGTTCCAGGAAGAGGCCGGCGGTGAATGCCTCGATGGCGATCCCTCCGGCCAGCAGTGCGAGCGACGTGCGGATCCATGCAAGGAAGGTGCGTTCGTTGGCGAGGGTGAACCGCGGGTCAGGTTCTTCTCCGCCCGGCAACAGGCGCTCGGCGATTTTCCCGCGCGACGGCGGGACGGAAGCGCTGGCGGGCTGGTCGCTGTTGGTCACGCTGCCAGTCTAGCCACGCCGCCGGGCTTCACTGGGCGGCAGCACGGAATAGGCCCAGGGCAGTCCGGACCGTCGGGAATGCCCGCGGTGTCCGTGCAGTTGGGGCAGGTATGGAGCGCATCGGATTTCTTTCCTTCGGCCACTGGGGTCCCGGACAGGGCTCCCGCACCAGGACCGCCGGCGACGCCCTCCTCCAGGCCATTGACCTTTCGGTGGCCGCGGAAGAGCTTGGGCTGGACGGGGCGTTCTTCCGCGTGCACCACTTCGCCCGGCAGCAGGCCTCGCCGTTCCCGCTGCTTTCCGCGATAGCCGCCCGGACCAGCAGGATCGAGATCGGTACCGGCGTCATTGACATGCGGTACGAAACCCCCCTCTACATGGCCGAGGAGGCCGCAGCCACAGACCTGATCAGCGGCGGCAGGCTTCAGCTCGGCATCAGCCGTGGTTCACCCGAGCCCGCCCGCCAGGGTGCGGCAGCTTTCGGGCACGTGCCCGAAGCTGGGGAGACCGACGCCGACATGGCCCGCCGGCACACCGCCCTCTTCCGTAAGGCAATCACCGGCGCCGGTGTGGCGGAAGCGGACCCGCGGTATGCAGGCGGAACCAGGGGACTGCTGCCCGTCCAGCCCCAGTCGCCGGGGCTCGCGGAGCGCATTTGGTGGGGAGCCGGAACCAGGAAGACGGCGGTCTGGGCCGCGGATCTCGGCATGAACCTGATGAGTTCCACCCTGCTCACTGAAGATACCGGTGTTCCCTTCCACGAACTGCAGGCCGAGCAGATCCAGCTGTTCAGGGATGCCTGGGCCGCAGCAGGCCATGCCCGCCGGCCGCGGGTTTCGGTGAGCCGCAGTGTCCTCCCCATCGTGGACGCCGAGGACAACATGTACTTTGCCGGCAGCGCCCTGCGCGACAGCCGGGACCAGGTGGGAATCATCGACGGGCTTACTGCCAGGTTCGGGAAAAGCTATGCAGGCGCACCGGACGTCCTGGCGGAGCAGTTGGCTGCCGACACCGCGGTGCAGGCCGCGGACACCCTCCTGCTCACTGTCCCCAACCAGCTGGGCGTGGACTTCAACGCCAAGCTTTTGGGCAACGTCGCCCGGTATATCGCACCGGCACTTGGCTGGCAGGCGGCACGCCCCTGACCCGTAGCTGCCGGCCGTAACCTTGCCGTCTTCCCCGTAAATATCCGCCTGCCCACGCGCGGTGAGGGTAAACTAAGTATGCTTAGTGAAGACTGGGGAACCTTCTGCACACCGCAGCCGTTAGACTTATAGTGCGGCTTTGGGGGCTTAGCGCCCTCATTATTACAGCGTGACTGCGGAACGGTCATATAACGAAGAGAGAGAAATATGGCCCGCGCCGTTTTAGGCTTTACCCTATGATCCGGCTACGTCAGCTGGCCCAGGCGGCCTCTGTCCTCACCACGCCCTTGGCGCCGGAGGATATCCTCGCGCTGTTCAACCCCGTCTATTCTGCCCGGCAGCTTCGCGGCGTGGTTACGCGCGTGGTCCAGGAGACCGCGCAGTCCGCCACGATCTTTTTCCGGCCCGGCCGCGGTTGGCACTCCCACCTGGCAGGCCAGTGGGCGCGCATCGGCGTCGAACTCGATGGCGTCCGCCACTGGCGGTCCTACTCCCTGAGCGCCCCGGCAGGCAAGGACCCGGCTATCACCGTCACGGACGTCGGCGCAGTCTCCGGCACGCTGGTGCGCACCACCCGGCCGGGCGACGTCCTGTTCCTTGCCCCGCCGCAGGGCGACTTCGTGCTTCCCGAGCACCCCCGGCCCCTGCTGATGGTCACGGCGGGCAGCGGCATCACTCCGGTGATGTCCATGATCCGCACCCTTGTTCCCCGGCGTCCGGATGCCGACGTCGTGCTGGTCCATTCGGCCCGCACGCCCGGGGACAGCCTGTTCCGCGAGGAACTTGCCGAACTCGCGGACCAGTTCCCCAACTTCCGGCTGGCCCACTGGTACACCGGCGAACAAGGCCGGATGGACCTCACCAACACCGACCAGCTGGACGAGATCTGCCCGGACTGGAAGGAACGCGCGGCGTATGCCTGCGGTCCGGACAGCTTCCTGGACGACGCCGAAGCCCTCTGGAAGCGGGCGGCGCTGACTACCGCAGCTCCGGGCTCGGACGTCGCGGTGGCCGGTGACCCCGGGAACCTCATGATTGAACGGTTCAACACCACGTTCAATGCCGGCGTGGGGCACGACGGCGGCCTGGTCACCTTTGAAGCGTCTGATCGGGAAGTGGAAGCCGACGGCGACACCCCCATTCTGGACGTCGGTGAGGACGCCGGCGTGCTGATGCCCAGCGGTTGCCGGATGGGCATTTGCCACAGCTGCCTCACACCCCTCCTGGCCGGACAGGTCCGCGACCTCCGCACCGGGGAAATCCATGGCGAGCCCGGCCAATTGATCCAAACGTGTGTCTCGGCAGCCGCCGGACCCGTCAACCTCGAAATCTGAGGAGCACAACGGTATGTCTGTAGTTACACCCAGCAAAACCACCGCCGGAGATGCCTCCAACCAGGAGAAACCTGCGGCGGGAAGCAGGACGCGCCCCGGGAAGCTGGCCGAATCCGGCAGCCCCACGGTGCGGCCGCCGGCCGCCGCCCACCTGAGTGATGAACAAGTGGCGGAACTCGGGCGCGAACTGGACGCCATCCGCGACGAGATCCTGGCCAAGCGCGGGGCGTCGGACGCCGCCTACATCCGCCGCGTGATCAAGATCCAGCGCGGCCTGGAGATTTCGGGCCGTGCCGCGCTGCTGGTCAGCAAGAACAAGGCAGCCTGGGTCACCGGCACCACGCTGCTGAGCCTGGCCAAGATCCTGGAAAACATGGAGATCGGGCACAACGTCCTGCACGGCCAGTGGGACTGGATGCGGGACCCGGACATCCACTCCACCACCTGGGAATGGGACTTCGTCACGCCGTCGCGCTCCTGGCAGCACACCCACAACGACCTCCACCACCGCTGGACCAACGTGGTGGGCAAGGACAACGACGTCGGATACAACCTCCTGCGCATGGACGAGAACCAGCCGTGGAAGCCCTTCAACCTGGGCAACCCGCTGTACAACGCGATCCTGGCTCCCCTTTTCGAGTGGGGCATCGCCATCTATGACCTTGAGCTGACCGAGTACCAGGAAGGCAAGAAGTCCAAGGAAGCGCTGCTCAAGGACCTCAAGGCCCTTGGCAAGAAGGTTGTCACCCAGTTCACCAAGGACTATGCCGCAACCCCCGCGGTGGCCATGCTGACCGGCTCCGGCAAGCAGGCGCTCTACGGAACCCTGACAGCCAATGCCGTCCGCAACGTCTGGGCCCACGCGGTCATCTTCTGCGGCCACTTCCCCGAAGGCACTGACACCTTCACGGAGGAAATGGCCGAAGGCGAAACCCGCGGCGACTGGTACATCCGCCAGATGATCGGCTCCGCCAACATCTCCGGGTCAAAGTTCATGCACATCATGACCGGTAACCTCTCGCACCAGATCGAGCACCACCTCTTCCCGGACCTGCCTTCCAACCGGTACGCCGAGGTGGCGCCCAAGGTCCGTGAAATCTGCCAGCGCTACGGTCTGAACTACACCACCGGACCGCTGCTGAAGCAGGTTGGCTCAACCTGGGGCAAGATCTTCAGGCTGGCCCTGCCCGGCAAGGCCGCCAAGGCCTGACCCGACACCTTTGCAATGCATCGACATGCACCTCCGGTTCCGGATCATCCTGGAACCGGGGGTGCATTTGTGTTTCCCCGTGCTCTCGCATTTTTCGAGGTCAACGGCGCATAATTGACCCACACCCGCCGCCGTGGCCAATGGAGGACTCATGCGGATTGTCGGAGCACTGATTGTCATCTGGCTGATCATCGGCGGCGTTGCTGCCTGGCAGCGGGGCTACTTCGGGGGAGCGCCCGGAAACTGCGCAGAGGCGGGCACCATTGCCATCACCATTGCCGCCGGCCCGTTGAACTACATGGGAGCCAACCCCCAGATCAACTGCGAGCTTCCGCAACCTTCCCAGTAAGCGGTAGCGTAACGGGACCTGGCACCAGCCGGGCCTCACGGTTGGGCTGTACTGGATGGCGGACCGTCCTAGAGTGGGTATTGCGCGGGCATTGCACTGCGGCCCGCTCCGCATCGATCCCACAGTCTCGAAAGGACCCGCCGCGATGGCTTTCATCACCGTTGGAACCGAAAACAGCACTGACATCGAGCTTTACTACGAAGACCACGGCTCCGGCCAGCCCGTCGTGCTGATCCACGGCTACCCCCTGGACGGCTCCTCCTGGGAGAAGCAGGCCGCTGCCCTGCTGGGCGCCGGGTACCGTGTCATCACCTATGACCGCCGCGGCTTTGGGAAATCGAGCAAGACCACCGAGGGCTACGACTACGACACGTTCGCGGCGGACCTCAACACCGTACTGACAACCCTGGACCTGAATGACGCCGTCCTGGTGGGCTTCTCCATGGGCACCGGCGAGGTGGCCCGATACCTGGGCACCTACGGCTCCGCCCGGGTGGCACGGGCAGCCTTCCTTGGTTCCCTTCAGCCCTTCCTGCTCAAGACCGGGGACAACCCCGACGGCGTTCCACAGGAGGTCTTCGACGGGCTGAAGGAATCCGTCACGGCTGACCGGTACGCCTTCTTCACCGGCTTCTTCAAGAACTTCTACAACAGTGACACGTTCCTCGGTACGCCCCGACTAAGCCAGGAAGCCGTCAATGCCAGCTGGAACCTTGCGGCCAGCGCCGGAGCAACGGCATCTGTCGCTGCCCAGCCCACCTGGCTCACCGATTTCCGCGCGGATATCCCGAAGATCGACGTTCCGGCACTCATCCTCCACGGCACGGCGGACAACATCCTGCCCATCGACTCCACCGGCCGGCTGTTCGCCAAGGCCCTGCCCAGCGCTGAATACGTGGAGGTTGAAGGTGCCCCGCACGGCCTTCTGTGGACACACGCCGCCGAAGTCAACGAAGCGCTGCTGCGTTTCCTCGCCAAGTAAGGCGCACACGGGAAACTTCCGGCGACGGCGGGAGTCCGCCGTCGCCGGAAGTTTCCCGGGTGCGCCGTACTTGGCGAGGAAACGCCGCAGCGCTTCGTTGACTTCGGCGGCGGGGGTCCGCCGTCGCCGGAAGTGCGAGACCGTTGGGTGAAAAGCCGCGTTAAGTGAGAGAGCGTCGGGCCGGGGAGCGTCGCCGAGCCAGGCGCTGACTGTTGCCGTGCCGCCTGTGAAAGCTATCCGTCGTAATGGGTCCGTGCAGGCCCCTGCCCCAGCGAATTGACCACAACGGCGGCCACGTCATGCAGCTTTGAATTGCGGGTGCTCGACGCCGTCTTCAGGATCTCGAAGGCGTCGTGCTGGCTGCACCGGTTCTGGGCCATGATGATGCCCACGGCCATGTCGATGACGGTGCGTGATTCCAGGGTGGCGCGGAGGTTCGCCGCGGTCTCGCTGTAATGGGCAAAGCGGACCGCAAGCCGCAGGGCAAGGGACGTCTGGCCCACGAAGTCCTCGGCGAACTCAAGGATGCGTGACTCAAAGCGGCGCGGCCGGGGCGAGTACAGCAGCAGCGCCGCCTTTGTTTCGCCCTCCAGCCGGAAGGGCAGGGCAAGGACGGAACGGACGCCCTGGGCCAGGACGGCAGAAGAGTATTCAGGCCAGCGGCCGTCATGCTGCGCGTCCGGAACGCTGATGGTCTCCCGGGTGGTGGAAGCTGCCAGGCTGGGCGTCTCGCTGAACTCGTACTCAAGCTGCGCGATGGCCTTCGCCTCCGGGCTGCTGCTGGCCACCGTTGCGGCCTTGCGCTGCCGCAGCAGGGTGATGGCGCACATGATTTCGTCGCCGGGCTCGGAAAGGTTGCGTGCCGACACCTGTGCCAGTTCATTAAGGAAGTCCTCAACGTCAGGGCTGCTGAGGACCAGTTCATGCAGGTGCTCGGTTATGGATGTATCGGGTTTTGCTGTTGACTCGCTGGCCACGGTTTTTTGGTGCCATTCGCTCAGGACAACCCGGCGCCTTCGAGCATCCCGCCGCAATGCCGGCAGGTTATGAAGGTCGCTGGATCGAAGAACTCTCCAACGGCCTGCTGCTAAACCGATATCCAGAAGTATATACATCCTCCGGCTGGGGGCGGCGTCACTTTGACACGCGTGAAGGCGGGGTTCTCTGGCGCCTGCCGGGAAGTTACCGCAGAATGAAGCAGGCGCCGGTGCCCCGGCGGCAGGGCCCCGAAGCGGCGGCCGGCACGCCCCTACGGGGCAGGAAGTGGGACAGGAACATGACCAGGCTGCTCATCATCGGCCCGCCGGGTTCCGGCAAAGGCACACAGGCGGAACAGTTGGCACGGCACTTCGGCGTCCCGGCAGTCTCCACCGGAGAAATCTTCCGAAGCAACGTCAGCCAGGAGACGGAGCTGGGAAACCAGGCTGCCAGCTACCTCGACGGCGGCGATTTTGTCCCGGACCACCTCACCAACGCGCTGGTCAAGGACCGCCTCCTGGAGAGCGACCTGCAGGCGGGGTTCCTGCTGGACGGCTATCCGCGTACAGCCCCCCAGGTGACGGAGCTGGACAACATGCTCGCCTCGCAGGGGTACGCCCTGGACGCGGTCATCGAATTGTCCGCCCCGGACGCCGTGCTGGAAGAACGGATGCGGCGGCGCGCGGCGGACCAGGGGCGCACGGACGACACCGTGGAGGTGTTCCGGCGCCGCCTGGACCTCTATCACCGCGAGACGCATGAAGTAGTCTCGGTCTACGCCGGTCGCGGAATCCTCGTGTCCGTGAACGGCAGCGGGGATCCCGGTGAGATTACCGGACTGGCGATCGCCGCCGTCGAGAAGTTCCTTGGAACGCCGCGCCGCGGCAACTGACCCCCGACCGACCTGGCGGCTAACCTGGCGCAAAGCCACAAACATGAAGGAAACCTGATGAGAATTGCGGTAACCGGCGGTAGCGGAAAACTCGGGCGGCACGTGGTCCGCAGGCTCACGGAGGACGGCCACCAGGTCCTCAACCTGGACCGTGAGGGCAGCCGCAGCCCCGGCCTGGTGGTGGTGGACCTGAGGAACTACGGCCAGGTCCTGGATGTCCTGCTGGGGCTGGATGACAGGCACGAAGGTTTCGACGCCGTGGTGCACCTTGGCGCCATCCCTGCCCCGGGCATCATTCCTGACGCCGCCACGTTCGAGAACAACATGCTTTCCACCTACAACGTGTTCCAGGCGGCACGCAGGGCCGGCATCAAGAAGGTGGTGTACGCCTCCAGCGAGACCGTGCTGGGACTGCCGTTCGACGTCGACCCGCCGTACATTCCGGTGGATGAGGAATACCCCGCCCGGCCTGAAAGCACCTACTCCCTGGTGAAGCACCTGGAGGAGCAGATGGCGGTGGAGCTGACCCGCTGGGATCCGGAGCTGAGCATTGTGGGGCTGCGGTTTTCCAACGTCATGGACGTGGCGGACTACGAGAGGTTTCCTTCCTTCGACTCGGACGCGACACTCCGGAAATGGAACCTCTGGGGATACATCGACGGCCGGGACGGTGCCCAGGCGGTGGCCCGGGCACTGGAGAACGGGAAGCCGGGATTCGAGGCCTTCATCATCGCCAACGCGGACACTGTCATGAGCCGCTCAAGTGCAAGCCTTGCCGCGGAAGTTTTCCCGGGGGTCAGGGTGGTCAAGGACCTGGGCGAACACGAGACCATGCTGTCCATCGACAAGGCGCGGCGGCTGCTGGGATTCGAGCCGGAACACACGTGGCGGACGCACGTTTCCCCCAGTGTCGGCGGTGCCAAAACCGGCTGAACCGGCCCGGGCTCAGGAATCGCCAAGGGTTGCCGAAGGATCCCGCAAGGACCACGTCGCGGTGCGTTGCGGGCTCCTATTCTTTTGGTAGGGCGGGGACACAAACCCCTGTCCACGCAGCCCGAAAACGCCGAACGAGGACCCAAAATTCGCACTTCATTCTTTGCGCTGCCCGCCGCCGCAGTGCTGGTCTCAGCAGTCCTGTCCGCCGCCGCCCTTCCCGCCGCTGCCGTTGCGCCGGCTGATCCCGGAGCTACCGGGCGCTACATCGTCCAGTACGCGCCCGGTACCGACGTAGCCGCCGAGGCGGCCGGGCTGCGGGCCCAGGGCCTCGCCGTCGGCCGGACCTTCACCCACGCCATCCGCGGCGCCCTGGTCACCGCCAGCCCTGCCCAGGCGGCGGCGCTCGCGAAGTCCGGCCGGGTGGTGTCCGTTGAAGCCGACGCCCTGGTGGGCATCTCCGATACCCAGCAGCCCGCGCCGTGGGGCCTTGACCGGGTGGACCAGAGGCCGCTGCCGCTTTCCGGCTCCTACTCCTGGGCGTCCTCGGGAACAGGCGTGACCGCATACGTGGTGGACACCGGCGTCCTGGCCTCGCACACCGAGTTCGCCGGGCGGATCACCTCCGGCTGGACCGCCGTGGCTGACGGAAGGGGCTCCAGCGACTGCAACGGCCACGGCACGCATGTTGCCGGAACCGTTGCCGGGACCACCTACGGGGTGGCCAAGAGCGCCACGATCGTTCCCGTCCGGGTGCTGGACTGCAACGGATCCGGCTACAACTCGGATGTAGTGGCAGGCCTGGACTGGGTGGCAGCGAACCACGCAGCAGGGGCTCCGGCGGTGGTGAACCTCAGCCTGGGCGGCGCCGCCAGTTCAACCGTGGACACTGCCATCCAGTCCGTGGTGAACGACGGCGTTACCGCTGTGGTGGCCGCCGGCAACTCCGCCGTGGACGCGTGCGGCAGTTCGCCGGCACGGGTCCCGGCGGCGGTGACAGTGGCTGCCAGCGACTCCGCCGACAGGCAGGCATCCTTCTCGAACTTCGGTTCCTGCGTGGACCTCTACGCACCGGGCGTGGGCATCAGCTCGGCGTACCACACGTCTTCCACCGCCACCGCGTCAATGTCCGGCACCTCAATGGCCGCACCGCACGTGGCCGGGGCAGCAGCCGTCCTGCTCTCCCAGAACCCGGCACTCACCCCTGCCCAGGTCTCCGGCGCGCTCACCTCCAACGCGACGGCAGGGGTGGTGGCGGGGGCCACCAGCGGCACGCCCAACCGCCTGCTGTACTCTGCTGCGGCCGCTCCTGCTCCCGCACCTGCTCCGGCCCCTGCCCCCGCTCCCACGGTGACAGCCGTGACGCCTGCCGCGAATGCCACTGCCGTCGCGGCAGGAACCAACGTCACTGCCACCTTCAGCACCGCCGTCCAGGGCGTCACCGGCGGGACCTTCGTGCTCAGGAACTCCGCCGGCGCCACCATCCCTGCCGCCGTCTCCTACAACGCGACCACCCGTACGGCAACCCTGGACCCTGCGGCCGGACTTGCCGCCGACACCACCTTCACGGCCACGCTGGTGGGCGGTACGTCCGCCATCCGGGACAGCGCCGGCACCCCGCTTGCCTCCGTCAGCTGGAGCTTCCTCACCGGCCCCGCGCCCGCCATCACCGGGTACACGCCCGGCAGCAACGCCTTGCTGGTGCGCCGTGGCAACAACGTCAGCGTCACTTTCAGCGAAGCGGTCCAGGGCGTCAACGGAACCACGTTTACCGTGAAGAATGCCGCCACCGGCGCCCAGGTTCCGGCCAACGTGTTCCGGAACGGCACCACCAACCAGTGGATCCTGGATCCCTCGCAGCCGCTGGCCGCCAAAACCAAGTACACCGTGACGGTCACCGGCGGCGGAACTGCGGTCCGGGACCTTGCTGGCAACCAGCTCACCGGCCGGACCTGGCAGTTCACCACCGGTTCCTACTAAGCGGTTTCGAGCACGAACTCCGCGTGCCCGTGCACGGCGCCGTTGACTTGGAGTTCCAGGGCGTGCATGCCGGGATGGTGCACCCTGGTGGTCATCTGCCGGAAGGCGTGGCGTTTGGACAGGCTCCTGCACTCGCCTGGTGCAAGGGTGAGGGTTGAGGCCTTGAAAACCTTGGCCGACTGGCTGCCGTTCGCCTTGCGGTAGTGGATGAGGTAGTCCACCGCCAGGGCCACATCTTCTGTACCCAGGTTGGTGATGTCGAATGAAAACGTCAGTTCGCCGGGCACCCTCAGGATCTTCCGGTCAAGGCGGGGCCCGGCCACCGCTACCTGCGCCGGCGTGAAGCCCAGGAGCGCCAGGGCGCCAGGATGCCCCTTCTTGACGAGCGTGCGGAGGCCGTGGCTGACCACCCGTCCCGTGTTGGCATCAGCCGCGGAGAGCCACTCCCGGGCGGTGGCCACCACGGCCGAAGGCGCGTGCCGGGCAAGATCGTTCAGGTGGTTGGCAACGGACCGCCGCACGTATTCGGACGGGTCGCGGTACAGGGAACTGAGGATGGGAAGGGTGGCTTCCGGCCGCTGGACGAGGGCGGGGATCCGAACTGCCCACGGCAAATAAGGGCGGGTTCCCTCGCTGGCCAGGCGGCGGACATGCTCATCCGGATGGGAGGTCCACGCCTGGATGATGGCCAGCGCCCGGTCCGGGTCCTGGCGGAGGAGGCGGCGAATGGCGAACTCACCGGTAAGCCTGGGCGTCAGTTCCGCCAGCAGGGCCATGGCGTCGTCGAAGTCCCTGCCGGAGCCGGAAGCGACGGCAAGTGCGGCGGCAGCTTCCGAAACCGGCCACAAGATCCAGCCCGTGAACTCCTCGAACCCAAGTGCGGCGCGGAAGCTGCCCGCCGCCGTCGGATATCCCGCCCCCGGGACTTTTCCAATGTCAGCCTGCAATGCCTGGGCCACCAGGTCAGTCCTGGCGCGCAGGTTGAGGTCGCTCAGCAGGTGGGCGGCGGCTGCCGTGCTGTCCCACTGCACATTCGGAGCGGATTCCGCCAGGATGGCGGCAACGGAATCCACGGCAGGCGCGTCAATCAGTTCGTTCATGGCACCCATGCAGACAGGCTACCCCGGGTCTGGCGGTGGGTGGCCGGCAGGGCGTCACTGCATGGAAAATGCGGGCAAACGGCGCCAACGCGGCCCGTGCGGGATAATCTTCACCCTAGGTTAAACTTCACGGCGCAGGGACGGGTATGACAGTGGGACAACAGGGATCAGCAGGCTCGGGAACCAAGCATCCTACCGGCAAGTGGCGTGCCTTCCACGACAAGTTCGTGGTTGAGGAACGCTACCTGGATCCGGCCGACCGGCGCGGGCTGTACCGGGCAGCCATTATTTTGGCGGCGGCGGGAATCCTTCTGTTCATTGCCACCCTGGTCAGCGTGCTGCAGGCCGACGGCCTGTCCGCAGCCGACGTGCCCGTCCGCGATTGGCTGCTCGGGCTGAGGTCACAGACGCTGACAGTCATCATGATTTTCCTGGCTGTGGTCTTCGGCCCGATTGCCCTGCCCATCATCGTCCTGGTGGTGATCCTGGCGTGGGGTTTCGCGGCGAAGCATGCCTGGCGCCCCATCCTGCTGGCGTCCGCGATGATCACCGGGGTGATCGTTTCCCAGATCATCCTCCAGATCGTGCGGCGCTCGCGGCCGCCCGTGGAGCAGATGCTGTTCGGGATCGACCACACCTTCTCGTTCCCCTCAGGGCATGTCCTGGGAGCCTGCGACTTCCTCCTGGTGGGGGCCTTCCTGATCTTCTCCCGGCGCCGCAATCCCCGCGCCGCCGTCCTGGGTTTCGTGGGGGCGGGGATTGGTATCTTCCTTGCGGCGGTAAGCCGGCTGTACCTGGGGTACCACTGGCTCAGCGACGCCCTCGCGTCGTTGTCCCTTTCACTGATCATCCTCGGCGGGGTCATAGCCCTGGACACCTGGCGCACGGCCCGGATCCCGGGGGAGCGGATCACCGGGGAACTGTCCAAGGCCGACTCGCCCAAGGACTGAGCCGGAACCACCTAGCCCGGCGGCCGCGACCGGGCACGCTTCAGCGCCCGGTGCAGCTTGACGTTGGCGGCCTCAAGTTCCAGTACTTTGGCCACGCCTGCGAGGTTAAGGCCCTGTTCAAGCAGTTCGCCGATCCGCAGCAGGACGGCGATGTCGTCGTCACTGTACTGCCGTGTTCCGCCGGACGTCCGCGACGGGGTCAGCAGGCCCTTGGTCTCGTAGAGCCGGATGTTCTGCTGGCCGGTTCCCGCCAGCTTGGCCGCAACGGAGATGGCGTACAGTGCGCGGTTGCTGCCATTGGGGCCGGGCGGCCGCCCGGTTTCCTGCGGTGCCATAAGTTCTCCAAAATCCGTCCGGTAGCCTTGCCTCAGTTTCCCACGAGTGCTATAAAAAATCTATATCCATCACCATAGATTACGGAGGATGGATATGACACGGATAAACACCTACAGAGCTGAAGGAGTGGGAAATGATGTTGATGCGCACGGACCCGTTCCGTGAGTTGGACCGGCTCACGCAGCAGGTCTTTGGGACCGCCGCCCGCCCGGCTGCCATGCCGATGGACGCCTGGCAGGAGGACGGCGAGTTTGTGGTGGCGTTCGACCTTCCCGGCGTGAAGATTGATTCACTGGACCTGAACGTTGAACGCAACGTCCTCACGGTCCGGGCGGAGCGCAAGGACCCCACGCAGCCCAATGTGGAATTGGTGGCTTCCGAGCGCCCCCGCGGTGTCTTCAGCCGGCAGTTGATCCTCGGCGACACCCTGGACACTGACAACATCAAGGCCAGCTACGACCAGGGCGTCCTGACCCTGCGGATCCCGGTGGCAGAGCAAGCGAAGCCGCGCAAGATCGAGATCCAGACACAGCATAGCGAGAAGCACGAGATCGGAACCTAGCCACGGGCGGCGGGCACGGGCAACCCTTGGCGTTGCCCGTGCCCGGAACAGGGCAGCACATGACGAACACCCCCGACTACTACGCAATCCTGCGGGTCCAGCCACACGCCACCCAACAGGAGATTTCCCGCGCCTACCGGGCACTCATGCGCAGCCACCATCCGGACGTCGACGGCGGGGCCACCCCGCAGGGGGAGCTCCTGGAGATCATGCAGGCGTTCAATGTACTGCGCGATCCGCAACGGCGTGCCGCCTATGACCAGCAACGGGCAGCAGCCGCTGCCCAGGCCATCCCCGTCCGCAAGGTGCGCAGCCAGGCCGGTTCTTCCGGACCCGCCATCAGGGTCACCCCGGTGCGGTGGGAGAGCGGGCCCTGGGCCTGACGCAGGGCTGATGGAGTACAACGACAACCGCGAGGAGGCGGAGAACCGAATGAGCGAATGGCGCCGCTACGACTCACCCCTGATCCCGGCGTTCCACGAGCGCTTCGAACAGCGATGGGGCCCCGGCACTGCCCCCTTCCTGGACCCCGAGGCGCATGAGCAGCCGCTGCCCCGTGCCCAGTGGATCAATCCGGCCACCGGCGCTGCCCTGGCCGTTGTGCCGGTCTGGACCGCCGATGAAAAGCAGCAGCGGTCCTTCGGGGTCTTCTACCTTCCGCCCGCGGGGGACATCTGGGTATTGCGCCCCGGCTACACCGGTTACCTGGAACCTGCCGACGGTGAATCGGAGCATCTGGTGACCCTTCGGAATGACGCGTTCCGCAAGGCCGTGGCGCATGCCAAGGAGTTTCTGTTCGGTTCCCAGTAGCGGCCGCAGGTTCCGCTCGTCAGTTGCCCCCAGCTGTGCCATCCTGAGACGTACTCACACGCTCCGTCACAAAAGGCCCGCCGATGCACATCACCGCCAAAGACCTCGCCGCACTCATCCCGCCCGGGTTTACGCTTGGCGTTGCCACCGCAGCCTTCCAGATCGAGGGCGCGCTGGACGAGGATGGCCGCGGGCCGGCAGGCTGGGATGTCTTTGCGGCCAAGGAAGGCGCCATCGTCGAAAACCACAGCCCGGTGACGGCCTGCGACCATTACCACCGCATGCCCCAGGACGTTGCCCTGATGAAACAGCTGGGCGTGGACTCCTACCGGTTCTCCTTCGCCTGGCCGCGGATCCAGCCCACCGGGCGCGGGCCGGCCAACCAGGCGGGCCTGGACTTCTACGACCGACTCCTGGACGAGCTGCTGGCCAACGGCATTTCCCCCATGGCCACCATCTACCACTGGGACACGCCGCTGGCCCTGGACGAAGCCGGCGGCTGGCTGAACCGCGACACCGCCTACCGGCTGGGGGAGTACGCAGGCATCCTGGCAGAGGCATTCGGTGACAGGGTGGCCAGATGGGTGACCATCAACGAACCCGCGACTGTCAGCACCAACGGCTACTCCCTCGGCCTGCATTCGCCCGGCAAGGAACTGCTCCTGGCCGCCTTTCCCACCGTCCACCACCAGTTGCTGGGGCACGGACTGGCGGTGCAGGCACTGCGCGCCGCCAAGGTGCCTGGCGAAATCGGCATGACAAACGTCTACTCGCCCATGGTTCCGAATTCCATCAACCCGCTGGACTACGTCAGCGCCGGGCTGATGGACCTGGCCCAGAACCGGCTCTACGCCGATCCCGTGCTGACCGGAAAATATCCGGACCTTATCCGGGCCGCCAAGTTCTTCAGCTCGTTCGAGCACCCGGAGGAGGACATGGAGCTCATCTCCCAGCCCCTGGACTTCTACGGGCTCAACTACTACATGCCCACCAAGGTGGCTGTTGGCCCGGGTGGCGGTGCAGTGCCGGCGAGCATGGCCGAGGCCATGGGCAGCGACCTCAGTGCTGCCGGCAACGGCGGAACACCCTTCCATGTGGAGACCTGGCCGGAAGCGGACATCACCTCCTACGGCTGGCCCGTGAAGCCGGAATACATGGCAGTGGCCCTGAAGGAGATGGGCGAGCGGTACCCCAACCTCCCGCCGGTCATCCTCACCGAGGGCGGTGCCAGCTTCGAGGACATCATCGTGCGGGACAAGTCCACCAACACCAGGTTCATCCCGGATGAGCGCAGGCTGAAGTACCTCTCCGACCACCTTGAGGCCGCCCTCAGGGCAACAGCCCCGGGCGGAGTGGCGGAAAAGGTGGACCTGCGCGGCTATTACGTCTGGTCGCTCATGGACAACTTCGAATGGTCCGCCGGCTACAACCAGCCCTTCGGGCTCCTGCACGTGGACTTCGAAACCCTGGAGCGGACGCCCAAAGCCTCCTACTTCTGGCTCCAGGAACTCGTCGAGGAGCGCGACCTCGCCGCGGCGGCGGGTACCGCAATCGCGGAGGCCATGGCTTCCGACGCTTTTGACGTTGAGGTCATAGGCACCGACGTTGTTGGTGCTGATGCGCCGGACGACGACGACGTCACGGCTTTGGGTGCCAGCGCCTAGGACAGGTTCAGAGCAGGTCCAGGGCGGCGAGCTGCTTGGCTATCCCCGCCCCGTCGGGTGAGTAGATCCACGGAACCCGGGATGCCGTGTGGTCCCCGTCCTCCGAATGGCCGCCTGCGAACACCGATTCGCTGATGGACAGCTGGCGGATGGCGATTGCGGCTACCTTGTCCGGGTTCTCCTGCGCGAATTCGGAATAGATGGCTTCGTCATGCTGGCCGTTATCGCCGATCAGGAGCCAGCGCATGTCAGGGAATTCCTTGGCGAGCCGTTCCAGGTTGCGGTGCTTGTGGTCCTGGCCGCTGCGGAACCACCGGTCCTGGGTCAGGCCCCAGTCGGTCAGGAGCAGGGCACCGGACGGGTACATGTTCCGGGTCAGGAAGCGGGCCAGGGTGGGGGCGGCGTTCCACGGCCCCGTGGACAGGTAGATCACCGGCGCGTCCGGGTGTTCGACGGTCAGCCGGTCCAGCAGGACCGCCATGCCGGGCGTGGCCATGCGGGCCCGTTCGCTCAGGACGAACGTGTTCCACAGCGCCAGGAAAGGCCGGGGCAGGGCCGTCACCATCACGGTGTCATCAATGTCGGAAACGATGCCGAACTTTACGTCCGGGGCAATGACCCGGATCTTCGCCTCAACAGGTTCGGTGCCTTCGCCCCGCAGGACGGCAGTGTGCCAGCCGGGCGTGAGCTGAACATCCACTTCGGTGTCAATCAGCCCGCCCCGGTCAGCCCGGACGTGGGTGACAACATCGCCGATGGTGATTTCGACGTCGGTGAACTGCAACGGCACGCTGGTGAAGGCGCGCCAGCCGCGGACGTTCTGGTTGCCGTTCCGGGCTGCATGTTCTGCCTTGCTGCCCGGCGACGGCTTCTGGGTCAGGAGGACCCGTCCCAGCACGCGCACCATGCTGGTTGAGCCATAGCCCTGGTAGGCGATCGTCTGGGGAACGAACCTCCAGCGTTTGGCCAACTGGATGCGAACGGTGTTAACGGCATCCGAAATCCGGTGCGCAAACCTGAACACCTGGTTTCCGTAGAGCTGGGTGTGGTCCGTCCCGCCGTGGTCTGTGGGTGTTGCTGCATGCTCTGGCGGGGTCTGGGGAGCCGTGTCCATGGAACCACTCTGCCACAGGCTGCACCGCGCGGGGCCACTTCCGGCGCTTGCCCTCACTCCGTGACGTCACCCTTCCCCCAGGATCCAGCGCAGGGTCTCGGCGTTGCGCACGGCGTTGCCGCCGCCGTCGTTATTGAAATAGGCATACACGTCCAGGCCGTTGCCGGACCACTCGCGGATGCGGTCCGCCCACCAGTGCAGGTCGGTGTCCGAGTAGGAGCCCGCGTAGAGGTGCTCGTGGTCCGGGCCGTGCAGCCGGACATACGTGAACGGGGCGGTGGTCCGCAGGATGCAGGGAAGGTTGGCCCCGCTCATGATGCAGTAGGCTGCCTGGTGCCTTTCCAGCAGGGCGTACACCTCCGGGCTGTCCCAGCTCGCATGCCGGAACTCGACGGACACCCGGATCCACTCCGGAACCATGGCCAGGAAGTACTCCAGCCGGGCGTCATCGCGTTCCATGCCGGGTGGCAACTGGACCAGGAGGACTGCCCGTTTGTCACCGAGTTCGTGCCAGCACCGCTCGATCCGCTCCAGCCACACCTCCGGCTGGTACAGCTTCCGGGCGTGGGTCAGGCCGCGGGGAGCCTTGACGGACATGGTGAAGCCGTGCGGCAGCCGCCGGTTCCAGCCCGCGAAGGTGGTGTCCCGGGGCCAGCGGTAGAAGCTGGCATTGAGCTCAACGGTGCTGAAGCGGGAGACATAGTGGGCAAGCCTGTCCCTCACCGGCAATTTGGGCGGGTAGAGGACGTTTTCCCAGTGGTCGTAGCTCCAGCCGGAGGTTCCGATGTGGATTGCCATTGTTCCTCCCGTGGGCCTCGGCGGCCGGACGCCCGGGCTGCCCCCGGCAGCCCGCCGGCCGGCATTCCTTCAGGCTACACCGGCGGATGCCCTTCCTTTTCGGGACGGCTGTGGCAGGGTAAGGACATGGCGCGAATTGAAGATTACGCGGTGGTCGGCGACCTTCAAACCGGGGCCCTGATCAGCAAGGACGGCTCCATCGACTGGCTGTGCCTTCCCCGGTTCGATTCCCCGGCCTGCTTCAACTCGCTGCTTGATACGCCGGAGGCCGGCCGTTGGCTGCTGGCGCCCAAGAGCGGCGGGCCGTGCACCCGGAGGGCCTACCGCGACGGCACGCTGGTGCTGGAGACGGAGTGGGAAACCCCCGACGGCACCGTGCGGGTCATCGACTTCATGCCGCCCCGCGACTCCGTGGCGGACATCGTTCGCATCGTCGAGGGGGTGAGCGGCAGCGTGCCGATGCACGGTGAGCTTGTCCTCCGCTTTGATTACGGCCACATCATCCCGTGGGTCCGCCGGGACAAGCTGGGGCTCCACGCCATCGCAGGCCCGGATGCTGTCTATTTCGTCACGCCCGCGCCGCTTCAGAGCGAGAACATGCACACCGTCAGCGACTTCACGGTCAACGCCGGGGACCGCGTCCCGTTCGTGCTCACCTGGGCGCCAAGCCATGTGGCCCGGCCGCACACGGTGGACGCGGAGGAAGTCCTGGGCAGCACGTCCGCCTTCTGGCGCGGCTGGGCTTCCCAGTGCACCGTCAAGGGGAAGTACCAGGACGCGGTTGTGCGCTCGCTTGTGACGCTGAAGGCGCTGACCTACGCCCCCACCGGCGGCATCGTGGCGGCCGTGACCACGTCCCTGCCGGAGCAACTGGGCGGCCCCCGCAACTGGGACTACCGCTACTGTTGGCTGCGGGACGCCACCATGACGCTCCAGGCCCTCCTGGCGGCCGGTTACACAGCGGAGGCGGCCGCCTGGCGGGACTGGCTGCTCCGGGCGGTGGCCGGCGACCCCGCGGACCTGCAGATCATGTACGGCATCCACGGCGAGCGCCGCCTGCCGGAGATGGAGCTGCCCTGGCTGAAGGGCTATGAGAATTCGTCTCCGGTGCGCATTGGCAACGGAGCGGCGGAGCAGCTGCAGCTGGACGTCTGGGGCGAAGTGCTGGACTGCCTCGCGCTGACCCGGAATTCGCTGCTGACGCATCCGGACGAGGCCTGGGACGTCCAGCTGGCCCTCATGGAACACCTGGAGACGATCTGGGACCAGCCGGACAACGGCCTCTGGGAAATGCGGGGCCCGCGCCGCCACTTCACCCACTCTAAGGTGATGGCCTGGGTGGCGGCGGACCGGATGGTGAAAGGCGTCCGGGAGTCCGGGCTGCCGGGTCCGGCCGAGCGGTGGGAAAGGCTGCGGGAGACCATCCGCCAGGACGTCATGGCCAATGGCTTCGACGCTGCCCGCAATACTTTCGTGCAGTCCTACGGCCGGTCCGAGCTGGACGCCAGCCTCCTCCTGATTCCGCGCGTAGGGTTCCTGCCGCCCGATGATCCCCGGGTGATTGGAACCATCGAGGCGATCCAGCGTGACCTTACGCAGGACGGGTTCGTCCTGCGGTACCGCCCTGAAGAGAGCGACGACGGCCTGCCGGGGGACGAGGGCGTCTTCCTTGCGTGCTCCTTCTGGCTGGTGGAGGCACTGCTGGGCGCGGGACGGCACGAGGAATCGCGGGAGCTTTTCGAGCGGCTGCTGGACCTGCGGAACGACGTCGGCCTGCTGAGCGAGGAATGGGCCGTGAAAGCCGGCCGGCAGTTGGGCAATACGCCGCAGGCCTTCAGTCACTTCGCGCTTGTGACTAGCGCTTTGGAGCTCCATCAGGATACGGTTCGGCGGAGTGACACCCCCATTCCGCCGGAGGCGGCGGAACCGTGCTGAGGCGGCGCGGCCCGGGGTCTCTTCTCCTTCGCGCAATAGATAAGTATACTTACTAACACCTCATGGAGTGCTCCAACAAAGCACAACGCGGTGACTGACGGAGGAGTGATTTGCATGGCCGGGTATTTTGAGCTCGTGGATGCGCCTGACGGCGGCTACAGGATCCGGATGCTGGACGGAGCAGGGAGCCTGATGGCCATCTCGGTCACCTTTCCCACCAAAAGGGCCGCGGTTGCCGGCGTGGCACTGGCGCGGGAGATTGCCGGTACCGGCCTGATCCGGGATAAGAGCCACGACGGCGCCGGGACGGTTCTCCGGGAACGCGTTCGCCCCGTGAACTCCGCCAAGGAGGAAGCAGCCCGCCGAAAGAAGGCCCCTGCGGCCAAACGGGCAGCGGTAGGCTGATGGCACCCCAAGGCGCCACACCCCCTGGCGTGCGACGCCGGGGGGTTCTTTTTGACGTTGACGGGACCCTGATCGACTCGTCCTACATCCACACCATTGCCTGGTGGGGAGCCTTCCGAGAGCACGGCTATGACATCCCCATGGCCTCCATCCACCACTATGTGGGCATGGGTGGCGACCGGTTGGTGGACAGCCTCCTGCCCGAGGGGCGGGACCGGTCCGCGGACCCGGAGGTGATGGCCAGCCATGGTGCGCTCTATGCGTCCCACTGGCCCGCGCTCCGCGCCTTCAAGGGGGCAAAGGACCTGCTGGGCCAATGCCATGCCGGCGGCCTGGCCGTTGCGCTGGCCTCATCCGCCCGCAAGAAGGACCTTGCGGTCATGGGGTCCGTCCTCGACGCCGATGCCTTCATTGACAGCGCCACCAGCGCCAACGACGCCAAGGAGAGCAAGCCCGCCCCGGACATCCTGGTGGCGGCACTCGACGCGATCGGCGTGGAGGCCGCGGACGCCGTCTTCATTGGAGACGCCGTTTGGGACATGCTGGCCGCGGGGGCATTGGGGATTCCCGCCATCGGTGTTACCTGCGGCGGAGTCAGCGCCGCCGAACTCCGGGAGGCCGGGGCGGTGGAAGTCTATGAAGGGCCGCAGGACCTGCTGCAAAACCTGACGTCAAGTGCCATCGGCCGGCTGCTCGCGCGGCCTTGAAGCCGCATTGCGCAGGCTTGGTAACACGCCGGGTCAGGGCGCCTGCCCGCCCGCCACGGCATCCTCATCGCCTGCATTCGCGGCCTTGTTCCATACCACCGCAACCCTGACCGATCCGTCGTCGTTCCGCTCAACGTCCGTGAGCACTTCCGCCATGTTGGCTCCCATCTCCATGATGCGGGTCCGGTAGCTGTTGACGAGCGCCTCCAGGCTTTCCTCGCTCCACTCGCCGGGCCGCATGCGCGTGGAGATCTCAACGGGTTCCGGCTGGTAGAGCGACATGGCGTTCCTCTTTCATACGTAGCTGCGGAGCTGGCCCTTCCCACGCTAGGAGCCCGGGGCCGGGACGGCAAGTATTTAGTCAGCCTACTTACCTTTTCTGTTGGAAGCCGATAGCGTCGAATGACGGGCTGCGGTCCGGACTGAAGGCAGAACCTCCAGAAAGGCGAATCGTGAAAGCACTGACCTGGCAAGGAAAGCGCTCGGTAAGCGTGGAAGAAGTACCCGATCCCGTGATCCAGGAGCCCACCGATGCCATTGTCCGCATCACCTCTACGGCAATCTGCGGCTCGGACCTGCACCTGTACGAGGTCCTGGGACCCTACATGCACAAGGGCGACGTGATCGGCCACGAACCGATGGGCATCGTGGAGGAGGTGGGCAGCGCCGTCACCAACCTGCGCAAGGGCGACCGCGTGGTGATACCTTTCAACATCTCCTGTGGCCACTGCTTCATGTGCGGGCTGGGCCTGCAGTCCCAGTGCGAAACCACGCAGGTCAGGAGCAAGGGCTCAGGCGCAGCCCTCTTCGGCTACTCAGAGCTTTATGGGTCGGTTCCCGGCGGCCAGGCCGAGTACCTGCGCGTGCCGCACGCCGATTACGGCCCGGTGAAAGTGGGAACTGAGCTTCCGGACGAGCGGTACCTGTTCCTCTCGGACATCCTTCCCACCGCCTGGCAGGCAGTGGAGTACGCGGATACCCCAGCCGGCGGCACCCTCGCCGTATTTGGTCTGGGCCCGGTAGGCCAGTTCGCCGGCAGGATCGGCGTGCAGCGGGGCCTCCGCGTAATTGGCGTGGACCCCGTTCCGGAGCGCCGCGCGATGGCGGAGCGGCACGGCGTGGAAACCCTCGACTACGGCAAGGACGTGGCGGACCAGCTGCGGGAGATGACAGCCGGAAGGGGCCCTGACGCGGTGGTTGACGCCGTCGGAATGGAAGCCCACGGTTCCCCTGTCGCGGGCTTCGCCCACCAGGCCCTCGGGCTCCTGGCTGACAAGCTGGCGCAGAAGGCGATGGAGACCGCCGGGGTGGACCGCCTCGCCGCACTCCACACCTCCATTGACGCCGTGCGGCGCGGCGGCACGCTGTCCCTGAGCGGCGTCTACGGCGGCCAGGCCAGCCCCATGCCGGTGCTGGCCATGTTCGACAAGCAGATCCAGGTGCGGATGGGGCAATGCAATGTCCGGCGCTGGACCGAGGACATCCTGCCGCTGGTGGAGGACGACGCCGATCCGCTGGGTGTGATGGACCTGGTCACCCACCGTTCGGGGCTGGAGGGGGCGCCGGCCCTGTATGAGAAGTTCCAGAAGAAAGAGGACGGCTGCATCAAGGTGGTCCTCAACCCCGGCGCCTGAACCCGGAGTGAAACCCCGTCACGAAGCCCTCAGCACAGCGTGTTGAGGGCTTCCTGGGCCACGTCCTGCATCTCAAGGATCAGGGGGTTGAGTTCGAGGGTGGGCGGTGCGGGAGGGTAGGCGACCGCCAGCGCCAGCTGGCTCCGGCCGTCCTCGCTGGTCATGGCAACCGTGCCGTAGCCGTCGGTATCACCGGGAAGGCCATAGTAGAACCGGTTGTTGCAGGTGTTGTTCCAGCGGCGCAGGGCAAAACCGTAGTACTGCGAGTAGCCGCCCTTCATGGCCGTCACGCTGTCCGGAGGAAGCAGCCTGCCCTCCAGCAGCGCGGCGTAGAAACTGTTCACTTCCTCCACGGTGGACACGGCCCCGGTTGAAGGGGACTCCGCCTGCCAGGCCGGCATGCTGACGTCCGTGCGCCTGCCTTCAAGGGCGACGTAGCCGTGGATCATTCCCAGGGGCGGGGAGCCGCCAAGCCGGGTTTTCGCCAGGCCCAGGGGCCTGGCCGTGTCATCGGCGAGGACCTGCTCGATAGTTTCGCCGCGGAGCCGCTCGACAATCAGTGCCAGGGCTGCATAGTTCGAGCGGGAATAGTCGAAGATCCGTGCCAGCCGGCCGTCCCACGGCAAGGTGGCGGCCAGGGCCAGTTGCTGTTCAAGGCTGAGCGGCCGGTTCATGGTGTCCGCCCAATTGCCGGACGCCAGCAGGGGGACCGAGAAGTCGGGAAGTCCTGATTCGTGCGTCAAAAGCTGGCGGACAGTCACAGGGCCGGGTGGATGGAGGACGCTGCCGAACTCGGGCAGGTAGCGGTTTACTTCGGCGTCCAGGTCAAGCTTCCCTTCCGCCGCCAGCTTCATCACCGAAACCGCGATGAAGGATTCAGTGATGCCGCCTACGCGGACAGGATCGGAAACCGTGGGCGGCTCGCCCGTTTCCAGGCTCCGCACGCCGGCGGCATGCGTCCAGGTGGTGCCCCGGGTCCGGACGGAGACCAGGACTGCGGGAGCGCCTTCCGCGAGCATCCGGGCACTGAAGTCCTCCAGGAGGGCGAAGGCGGCAGGCTTGTCCGGCTCGGGCTCCGGAGGTTGCGGCTCCCCCGTACAGCCGGGCAGGGACGCTGCCAGCAGGGCTGCGCACAGGACAGCCGCGACCCGCTTCGACCCGCGGCCCCGGCTTGTGCCCATGCCACCAATCTTCCTCCAACTAAGTAGCGCCAAGTGTCGTTTTGGAGCCTCAAAACGACACTTGGCGCTACCTAGTTGGGAGGGGGATCAGGTGAGGCGCACCTGGCGGTTCATGTTCTTGTAGAGCAGGTAGCGGAACTCGCCCGGGCCGCCGGCGTAGCAGGCCTGGGGGCAGAACGCGCGCAGCCACATGAAGTCCCCGGCCTCCACCTCCACCCAGTCATTGTTCAACAGGTACATGGCCTTGCCCTCCAGGACGTACAGGCCGTGCTCCATGACGTGGGTTTCGGGGAACGGGATGACGCCGCCGGGCTGGAACGTCACGATGTTCACCTGCATGTCATGGGCGAGGTCGTTGGAGTCCGTGAAACGGGTGGTCTTCCAGACGTCGTTGGTGTCCGGCATGGACGTGGGCTCCACGTCCTTTTCGTTGGTGACGAAGGACTTGGCTTCGTAGCCCTCAAGGCGTTCGTAGGCCTTGCGGATCCAGTGGAAGGACACGACGTCGTCCGAAACGTTCTCCAGGCTCCACTCAGCACCGGCGGCCAGGTAGGCGTAGCCGCCTTCCTCCATTTGGTGCAGTTCGCCGTTGAGCCTGAGGTTGAGCCTGCCGCGGGTCACGAAAATGACGCCTTCGACGCCGGCCTCGAACTCTGCCTTGGGAGCACCGCCGCCCGGGGCGATTTCCACGATCAGCTGCGAGAAAGTGGTGGCGAAGCCGGAAATGGGCCGCGCGATGATCCAGGAGCGGGTGTTTGAAAAGCCCGGGAGGTTGGACGTGACGATGTCCGTCATCACGCCCTTGGGGATCACCGTGTAGGCCTCGGTGACGATGGCACGCTCGGTGGTCAGGTGGGTCTGCGGCGGCAGTCCGCCGGCGGGGGAGTAGTACTTGCCCATGAAGAGAAGGTCCTTACCTAGGAGTTGGAAGTGGTGGCGAGACGCGGGTGGGCCAGGGCAGTGAGCTGCGGAAGTCCGACGCCGGCAAGCGCCTGGACTTCATCTGCACCGACTGCGCCGCACTGGACGCCGCGGAGGACGAAGGCGGCCAGTGCCCGGGCGGTGGCGGGTTCATCCATGACGCCGCCTGCGGTCTGCTCAACGTAGTTCCGCAGCCGGGCCGCGGCTGCGGGCAGTCCCTGCCGGTAGAAGGCATAGGTGGCGGCGAAGCGGCTGGGGAGCTGTGCCGGGTGCAGGTCCCAGCCCTGGTAGTAGCCGCGTTCAAGTGAACGCCTGACCAGCCTGCCGTGCAGCTGCCAGGCGTTTTCCACGTTGTCGCCCACCGGGATGATGTTCGTGGATCCGTCGGAGAGCCGGATGCCGGTGCCGGCCACCGCCAGCTGCATGACCTCCTTGGCGAAGTCCGCCACGGGGTGCTCCATGGACTGGTATTCGGCGGAGATCTGCAGTGACGCCGAGTAGTCGTACGTGCCGTAGTGCAGGCCGCTGATCCGGCCCGGGACAGCATGCGGGAGCTGCGCTACCGGCGACGTTCCGTCCGGCCCCAGGATGAGCTGCGGTGTTTCCACCTGCACCTCGAAACGGAGCCGTCCGGCCGGGAGGGAGTGCACGTCCTCCAGCCGGGAGACGGCGTAGTCCATAGCCTTGACCTGGGCCACGGTGGTCACCTTGGGCAGGGTCAGGACCAGCCCTTCGGGGAGTTCCCCGGCGGAGGCCAGGGCGGAGACAAACAGGTCCAGGGTCCGCAGCCCGCGGGAGCGGGTGGCCGCCTCGAAGCACTTGAACCGGATGCCGATGAACGGCGGAGCAGACCCGGCCGCGACTGCGGCGGCCACGGCGGAAGCCGCGGCAACAGCGGCGGTGTCCTCGGCGTCGTCGCCCCTGTCCCCGAAGCCGTCCTCAAAATCGAGGCGCAGGTCCTCGATGGGCTCGCTGGAGAGCTTGGCTTGCACGCGCGGGGCAACGGCCTCCGCAAGTGCGGTGTCCTGGCCCAGGAGCGACCCCAGCCTTTCGAAGCCGCCGTGGGCCTTGGCCGCAGCCAGTGCTTCGGCGCCCCACTCGGCAGCGAACGACGGCGTGAACCGGTCCGCAGGGACGTACACCGTGTGGACGGGCTGGCGTGAGCCGTCGTCGCCCGGGTAGTTCTGCTCCAGCAGCCGGTCCGTGGCGGCCAGTTGCCGGTCAATGTCGGCCAGGTCTCCGGCGGACAGCGACGGCACGGGTGATGCTGCCATGCCTCAGCCCACCAGTTCGTAGGCCGGGATGGTGAGGAAGTCCGTGTAGTCCTCAGAGAGGCAGATTTCCCCGATCAGTTCGCTGGCCGGCTTGTAGTAGCGGCGGAAGGCTTCGTCGCCGAATTCGATACGCAGCCGCTCGGTTTCCTCGCCCAGGATTCGCTCCACGAGTTCGCGGGTGACGGTGTTGCCGGTGTCCGCGAGGACCGACTTGTTGCGGATCTGCTGCCACACCTGGGAACGGGAGATTTCCGCGGTGGCGGCGTCCTCCATCAGGTTATGGATGGCCACGGCGCCGTTCCCGGACAGCCATACCGCCGTGTAGGCGATGGCCACGTACAGGTTCAGGCGGAGCCCGGCTTCGGTGACCTGCCCGTCGGCGGAGGAAACGTCCAGCAACTGCCCGGCCGTGACGTTGACCTCCGGGCGCTGCTTGTCCAGCTGGTTGGGCCTGTCACCGAGCACGGAGTCGAAGACTTCCCGGCAGGTGGGAACAAGGTCCGGGTGCGCCACCCAGGAGCCGTCGAAGCCGTCGTTCGCCTCGCGGGTCTTGTCCGCCCGGACCTTTGCAAACGCAGCCTCCGTGACCTCCGGGTGGCGGCGGTTGGGGATGACTGCCGCCATGCCGCCCATGGCGAAGGCGCCGCGCTTGTGGCAGGTCTTGACCAGCAGTTCGGTGTAGGCGCGCATGAACGGCGCGGTCATGGCAACGCTGGCGCGGTCCGGGAGTACAAACTCCTCGCCGGCGTCCCTGAAGTACTTGATGATGCTGAACAGGTAGTCCCAGCGGCCGGCGTTCAGGCCGGACGCGTGGTCCCTCAGTTCATACAGGATCTCGTCCATCTCGAAGGCGGCCGGGATGGTCTCGATCAGCACGGTGGCGCGGACGGTGCCCTGGGGCAGCCCCAGGTAGTCCTGGGCGAAGACAAAAACGTCGTTCCACAGCCGGGCCTCGAGGTGGCTTTCCATCTTGGGCAGGTAGTAGTACGGTCCCTGACCGTTGAGCACCAGCTGCTTGGCGATGTGGAAGAAGTGCAGGCCGAAGTCCACCAGGGCGCCCACGGCGGGTTCGCCGTCGAGCAGCAGGTGCTTTTCCTGCATGTGCCAGCCGCGGGGGCGGGCCACCACGACGGCGAGGGGCGCGTCCGTACGGAGCCTGTACTCCTTGCCTTCCTCCGAGGTGTAGCTGAGGGTGCCCTGGGCGGCGTCGCGGAGGTTCAGGATGGCATCGATGACGTTGCCCCACGTGGGGGTGCTGGCATCTTCGAGGTCCGCAAGCCATACCTTCGCGCCCGAGTTAAGGGCATTAATGGCCATCTTTGCCGGCGAGGCGGGCCCGGTCATCTCAACCCGGCGGTCCTGCAAAGCTGCCGGTGCCGGCGCAACCTTCCAGTCGCCGTCGCGCACGTCCTTGGTTTCCGGCAGGAAGTCCAGTTTGCCGGTTTCGGCCACGCGCTGCCGCTTGGCGGCACGGGCTTGCAGGAGTTCGTTGCGGGTGCCGGCGAAACGGTTGTGGAGCTCCTCCACGAAGGCCAGTGCCTTGGGGGTGAGGATTTCCTCCGCGCGGTTGATGGGCCGGGGGTCCGTGACAGTGATGGCCATTTCTGGTCCTTTCCTTGTGCTGAAGTCGGGCGGTGAATCAGGCGCCGGCCAGGGCGGCAACGGGAGCCGCGGTTTCCGGAACAGCTGCGTTTGCCACGTTGGCGGCGTGGGCTGCGGCGGCAACGGCTGTTGCGACATCAGCGGCGACATGGGGATCGAAGACGCTGGGGATAATGTAGCTGGCATTCAGCTCGTCGTCAGCAACCCGGTTGGCGATGGCCTCCGCGGCCGCCACCAGCATCTCCGGGGTGATGTCCGAGGCTCCGGCGTCGAGCAGGCCCCGGAAGAAGCCCGGGAAGGCCAGGACGTTGTTGATCTGGTTGGGGAAGTCGCTGCGGCCGGTGGCTACGACGGCGGCGTGCTTCGAAGCAACGACAGGGTCGATTTCCGGCGTCGGGTTGGCCATGGCAAACACGATGGCCTTCTCCGCCATGGCGGCCACCTGTTCCTCGCCGATCACGTGCGGGGCGCTGACGCCGATGAACACGTCCGCGCCCACGAGGGCTTCGTGCAGGGTTCCGGCGAAGCCTTCTTCGTTGGTGTTCGAGGCGATCCAGCTGCGGTGCTCGTCCCCGTACGTTTCACCCGAGTGGATGGCACCGGAGCGGCCGGCGGCGACGATGTGCTTCGCGCCCTGTGCCTTGAGGAGCTGGATGATTGCCGAGCCCGCGGCGCCCACACCCGAGACCACGATCTTCACCTCGTCCAGCTTCTTGCCCACCACGCGCAGTGCGTTGACCAGGGCGGCGAGGGTGACGATGGCGGTGCCGTGCTGGTCGTCGTGGAACACCGGGATGTCCAGTTCCTCGCGGAGCCGGTTCTCGATTTCGAAGCAGCGCGGGGCGGCGATGTCCTCCAGGTTGATGCCGCCGTAGACCGGGGCCATTGCCTTGGCGATCATGATGATTTCTTCGGTGTCCTGGGTGTCCAGGCAGACGGGCCAGGCGTCCACGTTGGCGAACTGCTTGAAAAGCGCGGCCTTGCCTTCCATCACCGGAAGGGCGGCGGCCGGGCCGATGTTGCCGAGGCCCAGGACGGCCGAACCGTCGGTAAGGACGGCGATGGTGTTCCGCTTGACAGTGAGGTTGCGGGCCGCTGCGGGGTCCTCGGCGATGGCGAGGCAGACGCGGGCGACGCCGGGAGTGTAGGCGCGGGAGAGGTCGTCGCGGTTGCGGAGGGCTACCTTGGGGACGACTTCGAGCTTGCCGCCCAGGTGCATGAGGAAGGTGCGGTCCGAGACGTGCTGGACCCTGACGCCGTCGAGCGCGTTGAGGGCATCCTTGACGCGGGCTGCGTGTTCGTCGTCGGTGGTGTTGCAGGTGACGTCCACGACCAGGGTTTCATGGTGGGATTCGCTGACGTCCAGGGCGGTGATGGCGGCGCCTGCCGCGCCGACGGCTGCTGCGAGCTCGCTGGTGGCGCTGAAGCTGGACGGCGCTTCCACGCGCAGGGTGATCGAATTTCCGGGGCTGGGGTTCGCCATTGAATGTCCTCCTGTTGGGCCCGGGAACGGGCATCTACTCAATCAAATGTTTTCGTATTATGGATATTATTATCTGCAAGATGGAAATACAAGCTTCGCATATATGACCGGCCAAGGCTCATCGCGGAGTGAACCGGCGTGCTGTATGTTGGGTGTTCCAAGCAACTCTTTTCACGATGCGGATAAGAGTTGTCGGATTCCGAACCGTAGGAGACAACGGAATGGCAGAAAAAGCGTCGGGCGGCGTGCAGTCAGTGGAGCGTGTCTTCGAACTGCTCGAGCTCATCACGGACGCCGGCGGCGACGTCACGCTCAGCGAACTGTCCGCGTCAACGGACCTTCCCCTGCCCACCATCCACCGCCTGCTGCGGACGCTGGTGTCCCTTGGCTACATCCGGCAGCTGCCGAACCGGCGCTACGCGCTGGGGCCCCGGCTGATCCGCCTGGGCGAGGGGGCCAACAAGCAGTTGGGCGCAGTGGCGCGTCCGCAGCTGAAAACGCTGGTGGACCGGCTGGGCGAGACCTCCAATATGGCGGTACTGGACTCGGACATGGTGATCTACGTGGCACAGGTTCCCTCGCTGCATTCGATGCGCATGTTCACGGAAGTGGGCCGGCGCGCCCATACCCACGCCACCGGCGTCGGGAAGGCGATCCTTGCCCAGCTGGATGACGAGGTGGTCCGCGGCATCGTGACCCGCGCCGGCATGCCCACCCCAACCCCCAAGAGCATCGGTGACGTGGACGAACTCCTGGCCGACCTCAAGCTCATCCGGGAGCGTGGCTACTCCATTGACGAGGAGGAGCAGGAACTGGGTGTACGGTGCTTCGCCATGGCGGTACCGAATGCGCCCACTCCAGCGGCAATCTCTGTTTCCGGCCCGGTATCCCGCGTGGACGAGCACTTCGCCGACAAGGCCGTACCCGTCCTCCGGGAGGCGGCCGAGGCCATCTCCCGTGAGCTGAACCGCACCTGAGGCACCAAAGCGGCAAGCCGCCGTCGTGCTTAACCGCCGGAATGGCAGTTCGCAGCAATGTTCCTGGGGAACACTGCCGTGAACTGCCATTTCGCGTTTGCCCCTAGTGCTCCGACGCTTTCTCGGACGACTCGACCTTCACTTCCTTGCCTTCACAGTCGATGAGCTTGCCGCCCTCGAAACGGTCGCCTTCCGCCAGGCACTTGAGGTCTTCCTCCCGCACCACGCGGCCCGTCCCCGCCACGAATACCGACTGGTTCTCCGAGTTGCCGGCTTTGAGGTGGTTGAAGAGGAGGTTCAGCAGGATCGCCATGACCGCTGCCGAGCTGATGCCGGAGTGGAAGATGGTCCCGAACCAGGAAGGGAACTTGTCATAGAACGTCGGCGCGGCGATCGGAATCATGCCGAACCCGATGGACGCGGCCACGATGATCAGGTTCATGTTGTTCTTGTATTCGACCTTCGCAAGGGTCCTGATGCCGCTGGCGGCGACCGTGCCGAAGAGTACGATTCCCGCGCCGCCCAGGACGGCGGTGGGGACGGCGGCCACGACGCGGCCCATGACCGGGAGCAGGCCGAGCAGGACCAGGATCACGCCTCCGGCTGCCACGACATAACGGCTCTTGATCTTTGTGACTGCCACGAGGCCCACGTTTTGGGCGAAGGCGCTCTGCGTAAAGGAACCAAACACCGGTGCGATGAGGCTGGAGCCCATGTCGGCGCGGAGTCCTGCGGCGATGCGCTTGGAGTCGGTCCGGGTTCCCACGATTTCGCCGACGGCAAGGATGTCAGCCATGGTCTCGGTCAGGATCACCAGCACAACAATGAGCATGGAGATGATCGCCGCAATCTCGAACGTGGGGGCGCCGAGGTGGAAGGGAGTCGGAAAGGCGACAATCGGCCCCTGGCCCACCTTGGAGAAGTCCGCCATCCCGGTGGCCGCGGCGATGGCCGTGCCCACGACCATCGCCAGAAGGATCGACAGGCGTGAAAGAGTGGCGCTGCCGACCTTGCTCAGGAGCAGCACCAGGGCCAAAGTGGCGGCGGCGAGGCCGATGTTCGCCATGCTGCCGTAGTTTTCGGCCTTTCGGTTGCCGCCCATGGCCCAGTTTGCAGCGACGGGCATCAGGGTCAGGCCGATGGTGGTGATGACGGTGCCGGTCACCACCGGGGGGAAGAACCTGACGATCTTGGAAAAGATCGGGGCGATCAAGAGGCCGATGGCCGCCGAGACCATGACCGCGCCGAAGACGGCGGGCAGCCCGCCTCCACCGCTGACGATCGCGACCATGGTGGCCACGCTCGCAAAGGAAACGCCCTGCACCAGGGGAAGCTGGGATCCGAAGAAAGGGATGCCGATGGTCTGCAGGAGGGTGGCCAGGCCGCCCATGAATAGGGCCGCTGCGATCAGGATGCCGATATCGGCAGGAGATAGGCCTGCGGCCTGGCCGACAATCAGGGGAACGGCAATGATGCCGCCATACATGGTCAGGACATGCTGGAAACCGTAGGCGAAGCTGCTCCCGATTGAGAGCCGTTCATCCTCGGGCCTGGTGGAGGTGGCGCGTTTCAGGCGCTGTTTGGCGTCGGCTTTGAGGGGGTTCTTGATGTTCATGGCAGACTTTCTGGTTCATGGCAGACGTCTTCGTCTGGCTAACGTTGTCTGGCTAACGGTGTGGCTGAAAGGCTAGGGGCGTGGGCCCGGAGCTGCCGCCCAGGTCACGGGCACTTCGCAGCGCCATGGGATGACCAATGGAAAGAAACCCCGGGCCCGGATGGGTTGACGGCGCTGCGGTTCAGCAGAACCCGGCGATGCCCGACCAGGCGATGTCCGCAGGGGTGGCGTCCTCGCGCTGGACCGTGGCCTCGATCAGGCCGTAGGGACGGTCGGCCGCGAAGAAGACCTCGTTGGGGTTGTCCAGGCCGAACGGCGAGAGGTCCACCAGGAAGTGGTGCTTGTTCGGCATGGAGAACTTGATCTCGTCGATCTCGCTGTGTGCTTCCAGCACTTTGGTGCCCATGTCGAAGAGTGTCTGCTGGAGGGCGTGGGAGTACTTTTCCGTGAAGCCTTCGAGCAGGAGGCCCTTGACGTCGTCGTAGCTCTTGTTGAAGTCCAGCGTGCTGAAATCGGTGCCGGTCTTGAAACGCCAGCGGGCAGAGACATCGGTCGCCAGGATGCGGTCGGTGGTCTCCTGCAGGGTGGTGTACTTGTCCTTCGGGTAGCCCACGAAGCCGGATTCGGTCGACTTGAGGACGGTCAGGTCCTTGAGCCCGGAAATCAGGTGCGTGGTGGCGCCATCGCGCACCACGACTGCAGTGCGGACTTCCTGGCCATTGCGCACGAAGGAATGGTCGTGTTCGGTGCCGTGGGCCTGGATCCGGTTCCAGCTGTAGGACTCGGCCTCCCAGCGGCCTCCGGCCACCCAGTCGAAACTGGAGGTGAAGTGCTCACCGAGGCGAAGCAGGAACGCTTCGGGGGAGCCGATGCCTTCACGGGCGAAGGCGTACACGGTGTTCTTCTGGGTGTCAGTGGGCACCACGCGGGCGTTGTCGCCTTCGAGGTGGGCGGCCGTGAAATCCCCCCGCAGCTGCGAGGTGACGTTGAGGTCTTCGATTTCGTGGCGGTCGGTATCGCGGGTGATCTTGACGACCCGGACCTCGGCCTTTCCGTACTGGTTGTCGCCGAGGATGATCTTGCTGCTCATGGTCTGTTCCCAACTTCCGGTAAGTGGAACCTAGGTTCCGTCACTGAAATTAAGCGCGCATTTCAAGCGCGTTTCCGGTGGTGCCGACCCAACAAAAAAGAGCCGGCATCCATTGATGCCAGCTCATTAACAACCCTGCCTGCTGCTCCCAGGTTACGTGACATGCGCCACGAATTAACATCCAGCGTACCCGTGGAAGCCGGTGGTGTACATCACAAGCCGAAAATTCATTTTGTGACCGGGTCACCTCCGGACCATTGACGAAGCTGCCGACGGCATCCTAAGCTATTCCACATAGCAAAAGTTGTTTTCCATTTTGTGGAACTACTCCAAGCCCTCGAAGGAGGATCAGATGTACCAGCAGGACAGCACGCCGGTCTCACCGGCACCCACGGCGGCACCCTCAGTCCAGGAGTTCTACCTCCCCCTCGGCGGCGGCACCGACCCGGACTTCTACCTCCCGCCTGACCGGGAGCACGTTCCCGGGCCTATCTCACGCTGGATCCATGCGCTCCCGGGGTTCGGACGGCGCGCTTAGCGGGCCCGGGCCGGGCTACCCGTTCACCAGCCGGCGGGCAGCAGCGGAGTGCTCCGCAATAAGGCCGGCAATATCGAGGTCCGGGATCTGCCCGTCCACCACGCGCCACTGTCCGCCCACCATGACCCGGTCCGCCCGGTCTGCACCGCACAGCAGCAAGGCGGCCACTGGATCGTGGCTGCCGGAGAAGCGCAGGCTGTCCAGCCGGAAAAGTGCCAGGTCCGCCTGCATTCCCGGAGCCAGCTGGCCTAATCCGGTCCGGCCCAGGACGGCTGCCGAACCGCGCGTGGCCCAGCCGAGCGCGCGCTCCACCGGGACATGCGCCCCGTACCGCAGCCGCTGCAAATAAAGCGCCTGCCGCGCTTCCAGGATCATGTTGGAGGCATCGTTCGACGCCGAGCCGTCCACTCCCAGCCCCACGGGAACTCCCGCATCCTCCAGTTCCAGGACCCTCGCGGTCCCCGATGCCAGGCGCATGTTCGACGTGGGGCAGTGCGCGACGGCGGTGCCCGCGGCACCCAGCCTGGCGATCTCCCCGTCGCTGAAGTGGATGCCGTGCCCCAGCCAGGTGCGGTCCGTCAGCCAGCCAACGCTTTCCAGGTAGTCAACGGTCCGGAGTCCGAACGTTTCCCGGCAGAAGTCCTCCTCGTCCAGGGTCTCCGCCAGGTGGGTGTGAAGCCGGACATCCAGCCGTTCGGCGAGCGCGGAGCTTTCGGCCATGAGCTCTTTCGTGACCGAAAACGGCGAGCAGGGCGCCAGGGCAATCTGGATCACCGCGTCCTCGCCGCGCTCGTGGTACGAGCCAACCAGGCGCTCGCTGTCGGCCAGGACCACCTCAGCCGCCTGCACTGTCGCCTGCGGCGGCAGGCCGCCGTCGTCCGATCCCAAGGTCATGGACCCGCGCGTGAGGGTTGCGCGCATTCCCAGCCGGCGTACCGCGTCCACCTGGATATCGATGGCATCCTCAAGGCCCGCAGAGAAGAGGTAGTGGTGGTCGGCCGCCGTGGTGCAGCCGGAAAGCAGCAGCTCCGCCAACGCTGCCGTGGTGGCGAGCTCAAGGTCCCGCGGCGTGAGCCTGGCCCATACCGGGTACAGGTTCTGCAGCCAGGGAAAGAGGGGGGCGTTCGCAGCCGGGCCCCAGGCGCGCGTGAGGTTCTGGTAGAAGTGGTGGTGCGTGTTGACCAGGCCTGGAAGCAGTACGTGGTTCCGCGCGTCGAAGATTGCGGAGCACGGTTCGGCGGGCCCTTGCCCCGCCGTGAGAACCTCCTCGATCTTTCCGCCGCCTACCACCACTCCGCCTGAGGTGTCGAGCTGGTTGGCGGTAAACGCCGCTTGCGGGTTCCGGATCCAGAGGCGGGCGGGTGCGGTGGCTGGCGTCATGGCTGACCTTCCTGAGCGCGGTCGATATGCCAGCTCAGTGGGGCCCTGTCTGCTGATCCAGGCGGCCGCGCCCGCGAAGGCGGGCGGTGCCCGGCCGGGGCTCGGCTGGGACCTAGGCTAGAGGCGGCCGGGCGGTGCGTCAACGCCGGCGGATTGTGACCGGAGAACGTGAAACCTCCGAAACATGGATTTCACATTGCGAAATTAAATTTCCAGAAAACTATGGCGCGGACCACAATCCGGTGCTAATCTCGATTCTGCCAAAGGCGGGCACCCGGTCCCCGGGAAGCTATCTACCAGGCGCAACTTAACCTTCACAGCACATGCTGAAGCCTGGTAACCGTCGCACCTGGTTCTACTGGTCCTGCAAGCGGCATCAGGCTTCCCGGCAAAAGGAAGTCGCATCATGAGTACTACCGTCACGGCCGAACAGCTCCTGGCCAGATCCATCAGGTTGGCTACGGCCAACGTCCTGAACAGCGGGGGCCCCTTCGGAGCCATGATCGTCACGGCGGACGGCCGCACGTTCGACGGCGTCAACCGCGTCACCGCGGACAACGATCCCACCGCCCACGCCGAGGTCACCGCCATCCGCACGGCCTGCCGCGAACTCGGCACCTTCGACCTCACCGGCGCCACCCTCTACACCAGCTGCGAGCCGTGCCCCATGTGCCTGGCCTCCGCGCTCTGGGCCCGGGTGGAGCGGGTCGTGTTCGCCGCAGACCGGCACGACGCCGCCTCCGTGGGTTTTGACGACGCCGTCTTCTATGAATACTTCGACAACAAGGACCGGAACTCCCTGATGCCGGTCTCGAAGCTGGTGCTGGACGATCCGGAGGCCCCGGCCCCGCTGGAACCGTTCAACACCTGGAACGCACTCGAAACCAGGATCGACTACTAGGCGGCCGGGATGACCATCCTGGACAATTCCCACGAGGAGCATTCGGCTCCAAGCACCCGCATCCCACGTCCGGCGAACAGCACTCCCAAGCCCCCGGCGCCGGGCTCCTTCCTTGACCGGTTCTTCCAGATCACCCGACGCGGCTCCACGCTTGCGCGGGAATTCCGCGGCGGCCTGGTCACCTTCTTCACCATGGCGTACATCGTCATCCTCAACCCGCTGATCCTGGGAGGATTCAGCGCGGACAACGCGCCTACCGACGTCGCCGGGGGCTGGCTGTCCGCAGCGCAGGTGGGCGCCGTCACCGGGCTCACCGCCGGCGTCATGACCATCCTCTTCGGGCTGGTCGCCAACCTGCCCTTCGGCCTAGCCGCCGGGCTGGGCATCAATTCGTTCCTGGCCGTTTCCGTCATCCAGGAAGTCACGTGGGCCGAGGCCATGGGCCTGGTGGTGATCAACGGCATCCTGATCGTCCTGTTCGGAATCACCGGTGCCCGCACCGCCATCTTCCGGGCCGTGCCCAAGGAACTGAAAGCCGCCATCACGGTGGGCATCGGCCTGTTCATCGCCTTCATCGGGTTCGTGGACTCCGGCTTTGTCAAGGCGTCGGCCGGCGGACCCCCCGTCCAGCTGGGCAACGGCGGCTCCATCACGTCGGTTCCCACCCTGGTGTTCATCATCGGCCTGCTGGCCATGGGCATCCTGGTGGCACGCAAGGTCCAGGGCGGGCTGCTGATCGGCATCGTGGGTACCACTTTCCTGGCCGCCGTCGTCGAGGCAGCCATGAAGATCGGCCCGGCCACCGAAACCAACCCCGGCGGGTGGCACCTGAACACCCCGGTCCTCTCCGGCCAGCTGGTCTCGGCACCGGATCTTGGCCTGGTGGGACACTTTGACCTGTTCGGCGCCTTCGGCCGGATCGGAGCCCTGGCCGCCACCATGCTGGTGTTCACCCTGGTGTTCACCAACTTTTTCGACGCCATGGGCACCATGACCGGCCTGGCCAAGAGCGCCGGCGTCGCGCACAAGGACGGAACGTTCCCGCGGCTGAAATCCGCCTTCATCGTGGAAGGCTTCGGCGCCGTGGCCGGCGGGGCAACCTCGGGCTCGTCCAACACGGTGTACATCGACTCCGCCGCCGGCATCGGTGAAGGCGCCCGCACAGGCCTGGCGTCGGTGGTGACCGGCGTCCTGTTCCTGGGCTCGATGTTCCTGACCCCGCTCACCAGCGTGGTTCCGCTCGAAGTGGCCGCCGCCGCACTGGTGGTGGTGGGCGCAATGATGATGGCGCAGATCCGCGAGATCAAGTTCAACAAGTTCAGCGTGGCCCTGCCTGCCTTCCTCACCATTGTCACCATGCCGCTGAGCTACTCGATCGCCAATGGCATCGGCGTGGGCTTCATCAGCTGGGCCGTTATCGGGGCCGCGTCCGGCAAGGCCAGGAAGGTCCATCCGCTCATGTGGGTGGTAAGCGCAGGGTTCCTTGTGTACTTCGCCCGCGGACCCATCAACCTGCTGCTCGGCGCCTGAGCGCACCGGTTCCGGACATCCGCCCCCGCGACCCGGGGAGCGGATGTCCGGAACGGCAGCGCATTTTCCGACCCACACGCTTCCAGGACCACATGCTTTCCGAACCAGCCCGCAGCAACGACAATATGGACACCACCGCAGCGCGGAAGAAGGAGTGCCGCCATGCTTGACCTGATCCCGTCACTGGGCACCTGGGCGCCGGCCCTGGCCGGACAGCCCTTCGCAGTGGCCACCATCGTGCGCGCCAGCGGTTCCGTCCCCCGGCCCGTGGGCACCTCCATGCTGGTGTCCGCGGACGGCGCGGTCCTGGGCAGCCTCTCCGGAGGCTGCGTCGAAGGCGCCGTCGTGGCGGCAGCGCTGGAAGCAATGGACGACGGCGCCACGCGGCTTGAGACGTTCGGCTTCAGCTCAGACGACGCCTTCGCCGCCGGGCTCACCTGCGGCGGAGAGCTGCAAGTCCATATCGAGCCTGCCAACAGGAACCGCGGGTGCGCGCTGGGGGAAGCCGTCCGGCAGTTGGCGGGGTACGGGCCGGACGACCCCGTGGCCCTTGTCCGCAGGCTGGACGTCCGCCCTGATGCCGGCGGCAGCGGCGCCGTCGTTCTTCCGGACCCCGGCGCCATCGAGGCAGCCGGACAGCGCGGACTGGCCACGCTGCTGGAAAGCCGCGACTGTACCGGCGGCAGCGAACCAACCTGGCGGGCCAGCGCCGCGCAGCTCGAGTCGATGCTCCGTGCCGGCACCACCGCTGTGTTGGATTTGGGCTCAGCAGGGCTGTGCACCAGTAACGCCGCCGTCCTGGTGGAAACCAGGCTCGCACCGCCGCGCCTGCTGGTCTTCGGTGCCAATGACTTCAGCGCAGCGCTGCTGCCGGCCGCCAAACCGCTCGGCTGCCGCGTGACCCTGGTGGACGCCCGCCCGGCTTTTGCCTCCCAGGCACGGTTCAGCTCGGCGGACGAGGTGGTCACCGCGTGGCCGCACCAGTACCTCGCAGCAGAGGCCGCCGCGGGCCGCGTGGATTCCCGGACCGTGATCTGCGTCCTCACCCACGACCCCAAGTTCGACATCCCGCTGCTCGAAACCGCACTTGGCCTAGGAGTGGCCTTCATCGGAGCACTCGGGTCCCGGCGCAGCCATGCCCAACGGGTCGATTCCCTCCTGGACCGGGGAGTGCGCCCGGAGCGGATCGCCCAGCTCCACTCACCGCTCGGCCTGGACATCGGAGCAGTGACCCCCGCCGAAGTGGCGGTCTCCGTCCTCGCCGAAATCATCGCCGCCCGCAACCCGGCGGCATCACATCAGCCGTTGAGGGAGACCTCCGGCCCTATCCACCGGACCGCCGCGCCGTCAGCACCCGCACCAGCTAAGGCGCCGGCCCCTACAAACCTTTTGCAACAGGAGATCGCATGGACATGAACACCATCGAGGCGGTGGTCCCCACCACCGACCCCGCGGAATGGCGCGACGGCGACGCGTGGCTGGCCGGCGGCACCGTGCTGTTCTCCTACGGCAGCCTGGCGTTCGGCCCCCGGCCGCTGACGCGCCTCCTGGACCTGGGAAGCTCCGGCTGGGCTCCGGTGACGGTCACTGACGGAGGCATCGAGCTCGCTGCCACCTGCACCATCGCCGAACTGTATGAACTTCCGGCCGCACCCGCAGCGATCGGCCGGACCTGGCCCGCCCTTGACCTGGTCCGCCCCTGCTGCGACTCCTTCGTGGCGTCCTTCAAGGTCTGGAACATGTCCACCGTGGGCGGCAACCTGTGCACGTCCCTGCCCGCCGGTCCGGTTATTTCGCTCTGCGCCGGTTTGGACGGAACAGCCACAGTCCTTGCGCCCGGCGGGACCAGCCGCAGCGTGCCGGTGGCGGACTTCGTCACCGGCGACGCCCGGAACTGCCTGGCACCCGGCGAGCTTCTCCGCAGCGTCTTCCTCCCGGCGTCGGCCCTTGAATCCAGGGTGGCATTCCGCCGCCTGTCCCTCACTAACCTGGGCAGGTCGGGGGTGCTGCTGGTTGGAAGGCTCGACGGCGGACACCGCCTGGTGCTCACCGTCACCGCGGCCACCAAGCGGCCTGTGCAGCTGCGCTTCGACGAGGTCCCGGAGACGGGGGACCTGGCCGCGGCCATCCGGGAGGCCATCCCTGACGACCTCTACCACAACGACATCCACGGCCTGCCAGCCTGGCGCCGGGACATGACCTACCGCCTGGCGGAAGAGATCCGCGCAGAACTCGCTGCCCCCGAAGGGGCCCCCGGACTCCGGGCATCGGGCGACTTCTGGCCGCCGAACCACCGCAGGCTTGACGCACAGCAGGAAGGGGCCTGAAACGTGGCCATCGAAATCAACGGAAAAGAGGCGGACGCCGCACCCCGCCCGGGGCAATGCCTGCGCACCTTCCTGCGGGAGCAGGGCAGCCTCGGCGTGAAGAAGGGCTGCGACGGCGGAGACTGCGGTGCGTGCACCGTGCACGTGGACGGCACCCCGGTGCACAGCTGCATCTACCCGGCCGTGAGGGCCGAAGGTCACGCCGTCACCACCATCGAGGGACTGGCGTCCACCGCCGGTGACGGTGCAGACCTCCACCCCGTCCAGCAGCAGTTCATGGAGCGCCAGGGTTTCCAGTGCGGGTTCTGCACGGCCGGCATGGTGATGACGGCCGCTGCGTTCAACGACGAACAGAAGGAGAACCTGCCACGGAACCTCAAGGGCAACCTCTGCCGCTGCACCGGATACCGGGCCATTTCCGACGCCGTCTGCGGACACGCCGGCCACCCCGATCCCAAGGGACAGGGCTCCGGAATTGCGGGGGAGGGGCAGCCGGATCCCGAGCCGGGACAGCTGGGTGACGACGTTCCGGCACCCGCCAGCCGCGCCGTGGTGACCGGCACCGCCCGCTACACGCTGGACGTTCCCGCGGACCAGTTGCAGGGACTGCTCCACCTCAAGCTCCTGCGCTCGCCGCACGCGCATGCCCGGGTCCGCTCCATCAACACTGAACAGGCGTTGAAGGTACCGGGCGTGGTGGCCGTCTTCACCCACAAGGACGCACCGGAACAGCTGTTCTCCACTGCCCAGCACGAACTGTTCACCGATGACCCGGACGATACCCGCGTGCTGGATGACGTGCTGCGCTTCCGGGGCCAGCGGGTTGCCGCGGTGGTGGCCGAAACGGTGGCCGCCGCAGAGGCCGGGGTCCGCGCACTGGAGGTGGAGTACCAGGAACTCCCTGCAGTCTTCTCACCCCGGGATGCACTGCAGCCGGGTGCTCCCCTGGTGCACGGGGACAAGGATGGAACTGTGGCGCGCATTTCCCGGCCCGACCGCAATGTGGTGGCCGAGCTGCACTCCGAACTGGGGAGCGTGGCCGAGGGCTTCGCCGCCGCGGACTTCATCCATGAACAGACCTACCAAACCCAGCGGGTCCAGCACGTGGCCCTGGAAACACATGCGGCCATCGCATCAGTGGACGGCGACGGGAGGTTGCAGGTCCGCACGTCCAGCCAGGTCCCGTTCCTGGTCCGGCGGACGCTGTGCCGGGTCTTTGGGCTCCCGGAGGAGCAGGTGCATGTGGTGGCCGGCCGCGTAGGCGGCGGGTTCGGCGGCAAGCAGGAGGTCCTCACCGAGGACATCGTGGCCCTCGCAGCCCTGAAACTGGGCAGGCCTGTCCAGCTGGAACTGACCAGGACCGAGCAGTTCACGGCCACCACCACCCGTCATCCGTTCACCATCAAGCTCAAGGCCGGCACCAGCAACGACGGACGGCTCACCGCCCTGGAGCTGGACGTCCTGACCAACACCGGCGCCTACGGCAACCACGGACCCGGCGTGATGTTCCACGGCTGCGGCGAATCCCTGAGCGTCTACAACTGCGCCAACAAAAAAGTGGACGCCCATGCGGTGTACACCAACACGGTCCCGGCCGGGGCGTTCCGCGGCTACGGGCTGAGCCAGATGATCTTCGCCATCGAGTCGGCCATGGACGAGCTCGCAGCCGGCATCGGCATGGACCCGTTCGAGTTCCGCCGCCGGAACATGGTGCGCGAAGGCGACCGGATGCTGTCCACCCAGCCGGAGCCCGAGGAGGACGTCCATTACGGCAGCTACGGCCTGGACCAGTGCCTGAGCCTGGTCCGCGAAGCCTTGGCCCGGGGCCGGGAACGCTATCGCGCCGCCGGCCTGGACGAACTGGGCCCGGACTGGCTCACCGGCGAGGGCACGGCGCTCTCCATGATCGACACCGTGCCCCCGCGCGGCCACTTTGCCCACTCCCGGCTCCGGCTCCTGCCGGACGGGACGTACCAGGCCGACGTCGGAACCGCCGAGTTCGGCAACGGCACCACCACCGTCCACGCCCAGCTGGCCGCCACGGCGCTGTCCACGGAGGCCGCCAGGGTGGTGGTGCGGCAGTCCGATACCGACCTTGTTGAGCACGATACCGGCGCCTTCGGCTCGGCCGGAACCGTGGTGGCCGGCAAGGCAACGCTCGCCGCCGCGGAGGAACTCGCCGTCCGGATCCGTGCCTTCGCAGCCGGCATCCGCCAGACCCAGGCCTCGGCCTGCGTCCTCGCCGGTGGCTCGGTGGTCATTGACGGAACGTCCGTGCCGCTGGCCGAACTGGCACAGGCGGCCGCTGACGCCGGCGTCGAACTCGCGGCGGAAGGACGCTGGGGCGGGACGCCGCGTTCCGTGGCGTTCAACGTGCACGGCTTCCGCGTTGCAGTGAACCGCGGCACGGGAGAGCTGAAAATCCTGCAGAGCGTGCAGGCCGCGGATGCCGGCGTGGTGGTTAATCCGCGCCAGTGCCGCGGCCAGATCGAAGGCGGGATTGCCCAGGCCTTGGGCGCCGCGCTATATGAGGAAGTGGTGGTTGACGACGCCGGCCGGGTCACCACGGACATCCTCCGGCAGTACCACATCCCCACCTTTGCCGATGTTCCCCGCAGTGAGGTGTACTTTGCTGACACGAACGACAAACTGGGGCCGCTGGGGGCAAAATCCATGAGCGAGAGCCCGTTCAACCCGGTTGCACCGGCGCTGGCCAACGCAATCCGCAACGCCACCGGGGTGCGCTTTACCTCATTGCCCATTGCGCGCGACAAGATCTACCTGGGCCTGAAGGAAGCGGGGCTGGTGCCCGACCTGCAGCGCTCGGCCATCTGAGGATCCGGCGTGGCGGGTGCCGTAAAATTCCGGTGGCTGCGCAGCCTCGGCCTATAGTCGAGGGATGGAACAGCGGATTTTAGGCAAGACCGGACGGAACGTCTCCATCGTCGGGCTGGGAACCTGGCAGCTTGGCGCTGACTGGGGCAACGTTGACCCGGCACAGGCGCAGGCCGTCCTGGCAGCCTCCGCGGAAGCAGGGGTGAACTTCTTCGACACCGCCGACGTCTACGGTGACGGCAAGAGCGAGCAGGCCATCGGAAAGTTCCTGGCTGACAATCCCGGCCTGGATATCACGGTGGCCACAAAGATGGGCCGCCGCGTGGACCAGCAGCCGGAGAACTACACCCTGGCCAACTTCCGCCAGTGGGTGGACCGGTCCCGTAAGAACCTGGGGACGGACACCCTGGACCTGGTTCAGCTGCACTGCCCGCCCACGCCCGTGTACAGCAACGCCGAGGTGTACGACGCGCTGGACACCCTGGTCTCCGAGGGCGCCATCCGCAACTACGGCGTCAGTGTGGAGCGCACGGATGAGGCGCTGGAAGCGATCCGGCACCCGGGCACCGCCTCCGTCCAGATCATCCTGAACGCCTTCCGGCTCAAGCCCCTCGACGAAGTCCTGCCCGCAGCGAAAGCTGCCAACGTCGGGATCATTGCCCGGGTGCCGCTGGCTTCGGGGCTGCTCTCGGGCAAATACACCAAGGAAACCACCTTCGCGGAGAACGATCACAGGAACTACAACCGCAACGGTGGCTCCTTCGACGTCGGCGAGACCTTCTCCGGCGTGGACTATGAGCTGGGGCTGAAGGCCGTGGCCGAGTTCGAGCAGCTTGTGCCTGCCGGTGCAACCACGGCCCAGGCAGCCATCGCCTGGATTGCCGCGCAGGACGGCGTCACCACCGTGATCCCCGGGGCGCGGAACGTGGACCAGGCAGCGGCGAACGCTGCCGCGGCTTCCGTGGCCGTCAGCGAAGAGTTCGACGCCGGGGTCCGCTGGATTTACGACCACTACTTCCGCGAAGCCATCCACCCGCGCTGGTAGCGTGCAGGACTCCTGGGGGTTCCGGGAACACTGCAGATGAAAGCGCCTTCCGCCGGTGGCTTCGTGGAACGGCTCGCAGCCGTGCCCACGGTTCCGGGACTCAACAACTTCTTTGACCGCAGTGTCCCGGAGAACGCCGTGCGCCGGCGCAACCTGGAGCTTTACCTGGAGGAGATGCGGGACCGCTCGCCGAAGGTGCTCCTGTTGGGCGAAGCCCCGGGCTTCAGGGGAATGCCGATCACCGGTGTCCCCTTCACCAACCGCACCATGTTCCAGGGGCCGGCCAACTCCTTCGGCCTGTTCGGGCCGGGCAAGGGCTACGCATTGCCGCCGGACGCGGCGGACGTTGCCGCCGAGCCCACCGCAACGGTGATGTGGGGAGTCCTGGCGGAGCTGCAGTTCCTTCCCCTGCTGTGGAGCGCGTGCCCTTGGCATACCCATGTTCCGGGGAAGCCGCAGTCCAACCGGACGCCAACGGCTGCCGAAGCCCGGCTGGGAACTCTGTTTTGGCAGGAGTTGGCGGAACTGTTCGCCATCCAAACCGTGGTGGCCGTGGGAAACGTCGCGCACCGAAGCCTGCTGGCCAGCGGAATGGATGCGCCCAAGGTCCGGCATCCGGCCCACGGCGGACGCTCGGGCTTCAAGCGCGGCCTGGAGGAGTTGCTCCTGGCCGGAAGCATCACCACCCAGCCCAGCACGCAGGGCTAGTCCAGCAGGTAGAGCTGCTCCGGCGTATCAACATCCAGGCCGCTGGAGAGATCACTGCAATCCACCTCGTCCACCAGCTCCGGGTGGTTACGCAGGAAGGCGCGCGCCCCGGCATCGCCCGTCACGGTTGCAGCCACGGCCTGGCGCAGGGAGGCATCGATCACCAGGGGGTGGCCGCGGCGGAGCCCGCCGTCCCCACCCTGCGCTGCGGCAGCGCCGTCGTCGTACGCCGCTGCGGTGACCCGGCCCGGACGGTGGGACGCAAGCAGCCGCGCCACCGCCAGGGAGGACAGGCCGGGCTGGTCCACGAGGGCAATCATCAGGTGGTCCCGGGGATCGGCGGCGGCGTTGCCCAGCAGGAGGGAACCCCCCATCCCTGACTGCCATTCATGGTTCACCACCGTGCGGCAGCCGTCCAGCCTGGCGGCGGCCAGGACGTCGTGGGCACCCGCGCCGAGCACCACAACAACCTCGCGGCAGCCGCCGTCGAGCAGCGCCCCGGCGACCGCTTCCACCAAGGGCCGGCCGCGGTAGGGGAGCAGCGCCTTGGGCCCGTGTCCCAGCCTGGTGCCGCCGCCGGCCGCGAGCACAACGCCGGTGGTGCCCGCCGCCTCCGTGTTCCGCATAGCCACACCCTAACTCTTGTTGTCTCAGGCGTCGCCGCCGGCCCCGCCGGTGGTTCCGGCGTTGACGTCCAGGAGTTTGTAGCGGTCCATGGCGTACGACGGCGCCCCCTCCTCGACCTCGCCCCTCGCCGCGAGCATCTGCAGCGTCTTCACCACGATGGAGTGGGTGTCGTTCTTGAAGAAGCGGCGTGCCGCGGCCCGGGTGTCGGAGAAGCCGAAGCCGTCCGCGCCGAGCGACGCGAACTGGTTCGGGAGGAATTGGCGGATCTGGTCCGGGACGGCTTTCATGTAGTCGGACACGGCGACGACGGGTCCGGTGGCTCCTTCGAGCTGCCGGGTGACGAAGGGGACGCGGGCGGGTTCGCCGGGGTTGAGGAAGGCTTCCTCTTCGGCGGCGAGGCCGTCGCGGCGCAGTTCGTTCCAGGAGGTCACGGACCAGACGTCGGCGGAGACTGACCAGTCTTCGGCGAGGATCCGCTGGGCTTCGAGGGCCCAGGGGACGNGTCGCGGCGCAGTTCGTTCCAGGAGGTCACGGACCAGACGTCGGCGGAGACTGACCAGTCTTCGGCGAGGATCCGCTGGGCTTCGAGGGCCCAGGGGACGGAGACGCCGGAGGCGAGGATCTGGGCCTTCGGTCCTGCAAGGTCCGACGCCGATACCCGGTAGATGCCTTTCAATACACCGTTGACGTCGAGGTTCTCAGGCTCGGCGGGCTGGGTAATCGGCTCATTGTAGACGGTGAGGTAGTACATCAGGTTTGGATCGGATGCAGCTCCGGTTCCATCGCCGCTTGCGGCCGGCCCGTACATGCGTTCGATGCCGTCGCGGATGATGTGGCCCATTTCGTAGCCGTAGGCGGGGTCGTAGGTGACGACGGCGGGGTTGGTGGAGGCGAGCAGGGGGGAGTGGCCGTCGGCGTGCTGGAGGCCTTCGCCGGTGAGGGTGGTCCGTCCTGCGGTGGCGCCGATGATGAAGCCGCGGGTCATTTGGTCGGCTGCGGCCCAGAAGGCGTCGCCGGTGCGCTGGAAGCCGAACATGGAGTAGAACACGTAGACCGGGACCAGGGGCACGCCGTGGGTGGCGTAGGCGGTGCCGGCGGCGGTGAAAGCTGCGACGGCGCCGGCTTCGTTGATGCCGGGGTGGATCAGCTGGCCCTGGGCGGATTCCTTGTAGGCCAGGACCAGGTCGCGGTCTACGGAGAGGTAGTTCTGGCCGCCCGGGTTGTAGATCTTGGCCGTGGGGAAGAACGCGTCCATGCCGAACGTCCTCGATTCGTCCGGGACGATGGGCACAATCCTGTGCCCGAAGTTCCTGTCCCGGATGAGGTCTTTCAGGAGCCTGACAAAGGCCATGGTGGTGGCGGCCTGCTGTTTGCCCGAGCCGCGTTTAGCAACATCAAACGTCTTGGGATCCGGCAGCGCAACGGCATCATGGGAGGACCGGCGTTCAGGGACGGCGCCGCCCAGCGCCTTCCGCCGTTCATGGAGGTACACGATCTCCGGTGCATCATGCCCGGGGTGGAAGTACGGCGGGGAATAGGGATCCGCTTCCAGTTGCGCATCGGTAATAGGGATCCGCAGGTGGTCGCGGAATTTCTTCAGGTCATCCAGGGTGAGTTTCTTCATCTGGTGGGTCGCGTTGCGGCCCTCGAAGTGCGGTCCGAGGCCGTAGCCCTTGA
>NZ_JAYESK010000013.1:0-42012 GCF_034720455.1 Pseudarthrobacter sp. C1
GCGATCATCTGGATCTGCCGGGGCTTGAGGTTCTTGTGGTAGCCCTTGTCCTCGGCATGCAGGGCGGTCTCGGAGGCATGGGCGTGCCCGCCGTCAATGATGTGGTCTGCTGCAACCTCGTCGTTGGGGTTGTGGGGCATGGTTGATCCTTTCGATCCGGGGAAGATCTGACTGGGTGGGGAAAAGTTGTGGGGAGATACCTTCACATGGCAGGAAGGGGAACGCAGATCAGAAAACTGACCAGCCGGTGCGGTCGGAAAGGTCGGCGAGGGCGGCAGTGCCGGCAAGGGAATTGCCTTTGCCGTCGAGCCGGGGACTCCACACACAGATGGAGCACTCGCCGGGAACGATGACCAAAATGCCGCCACCCACACCGCTTTTGCCAGGAAGGCCCACGCGGTACGCGAACTCTCCGGCAGCGTCGTACATGCCGCAGGTCAGCATGATGGAGCCAACGCGTTTGGCATCGCTCGGGGACAGGACGGGTCCCGCCGTTCCCCGGCCTTCCCCGGCCAGGAAAAGCCCCGCCTTGGCGAGTTCAACGCAGGTCATCATGATGGAGCAGTGGCGCACGTAGTTCTCCACCACTGCTTCCGCCGGTCGCTTCAGGTTGCCGAAGTCCTTCAGGAAATGCGCCAGCGCCAGGTTGCGACTGCTGCCCGAAAGCTCACTGGCGGCCGCCGCTTCATCGATGTACGGCCCGCTGATGCCCGCTTGTGCGGTGAGGAACCGCAATACCCAAGCGGCGGCGTCGTATGTTCCTTCCATCAGGTGGTCCGTGACCACCAAAGCGCCGGCGTTGATGAAGGGGTTCCGCGGGATCCCGTGTTCCGCCTCCAGTTGGACCAGCGAGTTGAACGGGGTCCCTGACGGTTCACGCAGGACCCGGGACCACAGCGTTCCGGTGGTGTCGCCCTGCAGGGCCATGGCCAGCGTGAACACCTTGGAGATGCTCTGGATCGAGAAGGGGACATCCGCGTCGCCGGAGCTGAAGACCTGGCCGGAAGTGGTGGCAACGGCTATGCCGAACTTGTTGAAGGGAACGTCCGCAAGGAACGGGATGTTCGCCGGGACAGACCCTGTCTCCCGCCGCGGCCGGTGGTTCCGCACGAGGTCGTGGAGGAGGGGGCCGAGCGGTGGTGCCGCAATCGCTACGGTCATTTCCGGCCCGCTTTTCGATTGGATGTTTCAGCCCATTCCTGGATGTGCAGCAGGGCAACCAGCGAGTCCCGGGGGTTGCCGAAGTCCAGTCCCGTCACTTTGGATACCTTGCTGATGCGGTAGTAGACGGTGTTTTTGTGCAGCTTCATCCGCTGGGCGCATGCGGCAACATCAAGGGAAGCTTCGAAGTACACCCGCAGCGTTTCGGCCAATTCCACGTCCTCAGACAGGAGGGCCGAGAGGCTGCGGTGGCGGAAAGCCGAAGACGCGAAATTCTGTACTGCTTCGCGGAAAAGGATCTCTCCCTCAAAATCGTCCACGGTGGCCACTGACGACGTTGTGGACCTTCCCACGCAGCTCAACAGTGCTTCCGCCATCCGGGTGACCGAGTGGATGGAGAGCAGGTCCGGGGCCACCGGGCCTACGGCCGCAAACGGGGTGATGCCAAGGTGCTTGCGTGCATCCCGGACGATGGACTCTGCAAGGCCCCGGAGTCCCGGTTCCGCCGCTGCAGACTGCAATCCGGGGACAATCACTGCGGTGTCGCCTTTGAACTGCCCCACGATTGCCGAAGCTTTGTAGGCAGCGGCGTGGATCGAAGCCAGGTTGGCAAGCTCGCCGTGCTTTAGTGCGGCGTCATCGGCTTCCACATCGGAGATCCCGATCAGGATCAGCGCGGCCGGGCGGTCAGCGGAGATCTTTTCGCTGTGCGCGCTGGCTGCTGCCTCCGCGGGGCCTGAAAGGATCCGGGCAATGCGGTCTTCCCGCATGTGCACGGATTGCTGGTTGCGGTAACGGATCAGCTCAGCCGAGGTACGGGCAGCGGAACCCTGCAACACCTGGTCAACGTCCGGGCCGAAGCCGTCGCCGGTCTCCTGGAGCCAGATGTAGCCCATGATCCTGTTACCGGCGAAAAGGGTGATGGCTACGCGTTCGCGCAGTCCGTCCTGGGGCCTGGCAGGTACACGCACGGGGAACCGGGTGCCATGGAGTTCACGGTAGGCTCCAAGGTCCTTGAGCAGCAGCTCGTATTTCCGTGGCCCGCGCCTGGCCAGGATGGAGGCTTTGCGCAGCTCGTCGATGTCGTTGGAAACGGTGGAATACGCCAGAACCTTGTTGGCCGCGTCCTCGATCACCACGTGACTGGAGGTGAGCCGGGCAGTGGTCTGGGCGATCGCGAACAGGTCTTCTTCGAGCAGCGTCAGGACTTCGCTCTGATAGCTGGGCGGCTGGATCCTGTCTTTCGCGATAGACAGCAGGCGGTCCCAGTCGGCCGCGGGGTCCACCAGGAGCAGGCCGGTACCGGCGTCGCGCAGCAACTCTTCGGCTTCGGACAGCTCCTGCCGGCTTCCCTTGACGGCCACCACCGGCGGCGGGTTCCGCAGCAGCCGGCGCAATGCGGGCAAAGCCGACCGTCCGCGGACTCCAATCAGCAGGACAAACGCCCTGTCGCCGTCGAGCTTTTCATCCTCGGCGTCCATGATCAGGAAACGTTCCACCGCGGAGCCGTCCGCCGGCCGGAGGATGAGGCTTCCAAAGCCCAAGGGGAGATCCGAAAGGATATCGTCCACCGTCACCGCAGTCATGGGTTCCTTCTGGTCGATCTGGCCGGACGGCTCTGTCCGGTCAGCCCATCGTATCCACCGCTGAACACGGAAAATTTGTGAGGAAATCCCAATTCGGCGGGTGCTTTTCGGTTTCTTTTCCAATGTATTTGCTTCACCGGACTCCAACCCCGTGCCGGGTACCCGACGCAGGACGCCGGAGCGGGAACTGATCCACAAACCAAAAGGGCCCCGCTTCTCTTTCACAAAGAGAAGCGGGGCCCTGCTACTTGGCGGTGACGGTGGGATTTGAACCCACGTTGGCTTTTACACCAAACAACATTTCGAGTGTTGCACCTTCGGCCGCTCGGACACGTCACCAACCTCAATAGGGTACCGGAGCGAGGCGCCCATCCCCAAAACGGGGCCGATCACGCCTGGCCCGCTATCGCCCGGGCAGAGGTGGCCCCAAGAAGATTCAAAAACTTTTTCGCAGCGGTGGGCTGAGGGCCTAATAATGTCGGACCCCCTCGCGATGATGGGGGTATGGAATCGAACGCGGCGGTGGTGCAGGGGGAGGAAGCGGTTGACGCTTCTGTTGCTGCGTTTATGGCTGCGCTGGCTGGCGGAGGCCTTGCCGCGGGCGGGCCTGCCGTTTCCGATGGCCGTGGCGGGGGCGGGGGCGTTGAGGATCCGTTGCAGCGGGTTGCTGATGCGGCGTTGGATGTCCTGGGTGGGGTGGCGCGGTCGGAAGCGAAGTTGGCGGCGGTGAAGGCAGTGGCCGCGGCGGCCCTTGCCGGGGCGACGAAGGCGATGAATCCTCCGCCCGGGTCCCCTCACGAGGCCACGGCGCAGGACCGGAGCCTGGTGGCGGAGGTCGGGTGTGCGCTGGCCATCGGTGACCGGGCCGCCGGTGCTTTGCTCGCTGAAGCCCATGCCTTGACCGCGTCGCTGCCCCGGACCCTGGCAGCCCTGCAGGGCGGGACGATTTCCTGGGCGCATGCCCGGACCATGGTGGACCAGACCGTCGGGCTTGGCCCGTCCGGGGCGGCGGCCCTGGAGGCCCATTTCCTGGACCCGGACGCCCCGGGGGCGGTCCGCGGGTGCCCTGTGGGGGAGATGCCCGCGTACCGGTTCAGGGCCAAGGCCCGGGGGTGGCGGGAACGGCACCATCCGGAGAGCCTGGCGAAGCGGCACGCCAAGTCCCTGGCGGATAGACGCGTGGAGTACTGGCCGGATAACGACGCGATGGCCTGGGTGGCCGCCTACCTGCCCGCGGACCAGGCGTCCGCGATCTGGAACCGGCTGACCGCCATTTCCCGGGGGATGCAGGGCCCGGACGAGGCCCGCACCCTGACCCAGCTCAGGGCCGACAATCTCGCCGAGGCGCTCCTGGGCGGCGGGAACATCTCCCGGGTTACCGGGCACAGCGAGGCAACCAGTGCCGGGCACGGTGAGACGGGAAGTTCCGGCGGCGCGGAGGTGGCAGGTCCCGGCCCGTCGTCGTCGATTCGGCCACAGGTGCTGGTCACCGTGCCCGTGTTTTCCCTGATGGGCTTGACGGACGAGCCGGCGGTGCTGGACGGGGCCGGCCCCATCCCCGCCTCGATGGCACGGGACCTCGTCGCCGACGGGGCGGATTCGTTCTACCGGGTGCTGGTGGACCCGCGGGACGGCGCGCCCCTGGAAATCGGCCGCACCAGCTACCGGGTGACCAAAGCCATGCGGAACTGGCTCAGGCTGCGCGACGGAAAATGCCCCTTCCCCGGCTGCAGCAACCCCTCCCTCGACAACGAAGCCGACCACCTCCTCGCCTGGCACAACGGCGGCACCACAGGAGTCTCGAACCTCGGACAGCCCTGCCCGAAACACCACAAACTCCGCCACACCAGCGGCTGGAAACCCACCCCCGCCACCACAACCGCACCACCCGGCTGGACCTCACCCGGCTGGACCTCACCCACCGGCCGCCACTACACAAGCGAACACCAGGACTGGGAACCACCCCACTGGCCGGAACGGGCTGTGCCGGCAGGGCTCCGCGCGCTTGATGACAGTGCGGAGATGTGGCCACCGCCCAACGACCTTTCGGGGGTGTCGCCGCCCAACAACCTTTCGGGGGTGTCGCTGCCTGATGACTTGTCTGATGCTTGGCCTCCAGCGGCCGGCCGGTCGCTCCAGGACCTGTATCCAAAGGAGGAGTTCCCCGAGGACACTTTTCCTGACTGGTTCGTGCCTGGGTACCAGCAGCCCAAGGACCCGCTGCCCGAAGATGTTTGGTGGGAGATGGCCTGCCAGGCAAGCGCTGGCGTCACGTAACGAAGCCCTCTCCGCAATCGTGATGGTGAGGCCTGCCCGGACTGTGCCTCCCGACGGGGAGGAAGCGACGGGGAGGATGCGACGGGACAAGGGGACTGCCGCCGGCCAGCTTTCCCGCGCGCACGTTGACGGCTAGATTCATCAGCAAGATGACTAATCAATCCAGTCCAGCGCATCAATCCAGTCGCACGCACGCAACCGCCTACTGGACCACAGCCAGGGAACATGGCGAGCTCCGGCCCGAGGAGCTGCCTGCCCGCGGGTCGGACGAGGCCCTGGTCCGCGCCCTGTACTCCGGGATCAGCAAAGGCACGGAAATGGTGGTCCATGCAGGCGCTGTTCCGCCCCGGGTTGCCGAGGAGATGAGGGCACCCCACCAGGAGGGACACTTCCCCGGGCCGGTGAAGTTCGGGTACCTCTCCGTCGGGGTTGTCGAGGAGGGTCCGGAGGGCTGGGCGGGGCAGCGCGTCTTCTGCCTTAACCCCCACCAGGACCGCTACGTGGTGCCGGTCAGCTCACTGACGAAGATCCCTGATGACGTGCCCTCCCGCCGGGCAGTGCTCACCGGCACGGTGGAAACCGCCGTGAACGCATTGTGGGAGGCGGGTCCGCGGCTGGGAGACCGGATTGCGGTGGTGGGAGCCGGGCTGGTGGGCGGCATGGTTGCCACCCTGCTGAGAACCTTCCCGCTGCAGCGCTTGCAGCTGGTGGACCTGGATCCGGGCCGGAAGCACCTGGCGGACTCCCTGGGCGTGGACTTCGCCCGCCCGGATGACGCCCTGGCCGACTGCGACATCGTTTTCCACTGCTCTGCATCCCAGGAAGGCCTGGAGCGGAGCCTGCAGCTCGTGGGCGACGAGGGGGACGTCATCGAGATGTCCTGGTACGCCAACCGCGAGGTAACCCTGCCGCTGGGGGAGGACTTCCATGCCCGGCGGCTGTCCATCCGGGCCAGCCAGGTGGGTGTGGTGGCGCGTGCGCGCCGCCACCGCAGGACCAGCGCCGACCGCCTGGACCTCGCCGTCTCGCTGCTGAAGGACCCCGTCTTCGATGCTTTCCTCACCGGTACCTCGCGGTTCGCCGAGTTGCCCGGCACGGTGCAGGACCTCGCCCACGGGAAGCTTGAAGCCCTGTGCCACGTCATCGAATACCCCACCGACGAAGGCGGCGGGAACAAGGACCGCGGGAACAAAGACCGCGGGAACAAAGACCCCGAGAACAAAGACCCGCACCAGACCCGAGAAGACCAGAGGTAGTCCCATGTTCAGCCTGACCGTCCGCCGCCACTTCATGATCGCCCACAGCCTGCCCCGTGAGGCGTTCGGGCCGGCCCAGGCCCTGCACGGGGCGACTTTTGTCGCCGAGGTGTCCTTCCGCCGTCGGACCCTCAACAAGGACGCGATCGTGCTGGACATCGGCGCCGCCGGCACCATCATCGAGGAGGTCCTGGCAGGCCTGAACTACCGCAACCTGGACGAGCATCCGGATTTTGCGGGCAAACTCAGCACCACTGAGGCGCTCGCGGAATACATTGCCCATTCAGTTGCGGAAAAGCTGCAGAATGACGACGACGGCGGCCGTCTTGAGGGCATCGACGTCACCCTGCGGGAGAACCCGGATGCCTGGGCCACCTACTCGCTGGATCTCCCGGCAGCGGACTCTCCAGCAGCCTGATCCCGTGCCCCGCATCCGCCTGCTGGTACCTGGCAACATCCATCACCATTCCGGCGGGAACGTCTACAACGCGCGGCTGGTGCAGGGCTTGGAGGCCTTGGGGACAGAGGTCGAGGTGATCGCAGTGGACGGCTCCTGGCCGGAAGCCAATGCCCACGCTCGGCGCCGGCTGGGCAGCCTGCTTGGCGCCTGGGAACCGGACGCAGGACTGCAGGGCACCGTGATCCTCGTGGATGGGTTGATCGCCATGGGCGCGCCGGATGAGCTGGAATTCGCGGCCAAAGCCGGCCGGGAAACCTGGGTGCTGGTCCACATGCCTGCCCCCGCCCGCTACGGACTTGAGGTAAGGTCCCTGCGTGCGGCCACCGGGGTGCTGTGCACCAGCACCTGGGCCAGGAATGTCCTGGCGGCACGCCATGGCCTACATGGGTTGAAGGTCGCCCTTCCCGGCACCGACCCGGCTCCGCTGGCCCCGGGATCCACGCCGCCCCATATCGTTACCGTGGCCGCGCTCCTGCCCAACAAGGACCAGTTGCTTGTGGTTGGAGCACTGGGCTTGCTGCAGGACCTCGACTGGACGGCAGCCCTTGTGGGTTCGGACCGGGCAGACGCGGAATACACCGGCAAGGTTCGCGCTGCCGTTCAGGCGAACGGCCTGGGCGGACGGATCCGGCTCACCGGCGAGCTGACGGGACAGGCGCTCGAAAACGCATGGCTGCGGGCAGACCTCAGCCTGCTGGTCTCCCGCGCTGAGGCCTTCGGCATGGTGGTCACCGAGTCGCTCGCCCGCGGTATCCCGGTGATCGTGCGCGAGGGGACGGGCGCCGTCGAGGCCTTGCGCCTGGGCGCACCGGGTACGGACGACGACGGCGGCCCGCTTCCCGGGGCGAAGGTCGCCTTCCCTGCCGATGACGACCCCGCCAACCCGGCCCTGCTGGCCCAGGTCCTCCGCAGCTGGCTGGAGGACACCGCAACCAGGGCTTCCTGGCGCGAAAGGGCGGTTCAGGCGAGGAGCACGCTGCCGGGTTGGGACCGGACAGCGGCCGTGGTGCTGGACGCCATCAGAAGTTAGAGCCGGTGCCCGGCGAAGAAATCACGCAGCAGCCCGGCACACTCCGCCTCGCGCACCCCGGGATAAACCTCAACCCAATGATTCAGGCGGCGCTCGCGGAGCACGTCGAACACGGATCCTGCCGCCCCCGCTTTTTCATCCCAAGCCCCGAAGACCACCCGCGGAATCCGGGCCAGGACAATGGCGCCGGCGCACATGGCGCAGGGCTCCAGGGTCACCACCAGCGTGCAGTCGGCGAGCCGCCAGCCGTCCCCGCTGCCGCCGTCGAGCACTGAAAGCTGGCGCAACCGTTCTGCCGCCTCCCGGATGGCAACCATCTCGGCGTGGGCGGTGGGATCACCAAGCTCCTCCCGCTGGTTCCGGCCGGAACCCAGCACGGCGCCGTCGGGCCCTATGACCACCGCACCAATCGGCACATCCTCCGTAGCAAGGGCGCGGCGGGCCTCGGCCAGGGCAAGGCCCATCCACGCGTCGTGTTTTTTATCTGCGGAGACCATGGCTCAATGATAGTTTCGTGGGATAACCCGAGCCCGTGACGCCCCAGACGCCGGGAGGCACAGTGAGCACCGTCCGAGACCGCATGGACAAGTGGATCAAGCCCTATGCCGCCTTGTGGCTGACCCTGATCATCGGCGGAACACTGGTGGTCACCTTGGCCCTGCTCGGTGCGGAGGTATACGCGAATGTAGTGGACGAGGAGGGGCTGGCCAGCCTGGATATTCCCGCGCTGGAATACTCCCAGTCGCTGCGGAATCCCGAGGTGGACGCCTTCGCCACCGGCTTTACCAACGTGGGCGGGGGGATCGGCATGCCCATTCTCGCCAGCATCCTCACCGCGTGGCTGACATTACTGAGCAGGACGTGGCGGCCCATCGTCCTGGTGGGCGGCGCTGCCCTCGTTTCCACAACTGCCACCACCCTCGGCAAGCGACTGGTCGGCAGGACCCGTCCGGACCATTCGGAGGCGGTGCCGCCCTATGAGACCACACCGTCCTTCCCGAGCGGACACACGCTGAACACAACTGTGGTGATAGGCGTCCTGGTCTATCTGATGTGCCTCCAGTTCCAAATCCTGTGGGCTAGGATCGCCGCGATAACGGCCGGAGCCATCTTCATCATCGCCATGGGCCTGAGCAGGGTTTTCCTGGGACACCATTGGTTGACCGATGTGATGGCCGGCTGGTTCCTTGGCCTTGCGTGGGTGTCCATGGTGATCCTCGCCCACCGGCTGTTCCACCTGATACGCCGCCGCGAGCACGCGGGCCCTGCGCCCACGTTTGAACACCCCGTCCTCCGCGAGGACCACACCGGGGAGCCGGAGGCCAGCGGCGAAGTGCCGGGGAGGGGGCCGGCGGCCGGGTGATAGTTTTGACCAATGCGCACTCTCGTTGTGGACCACCCGCTGGTCGCCCATAAGCTCACTGTCCTCCGCGACAAAAACACTCCGTCCCCGGTCTTCCGGCAGCTGACGGAGGAGCTGGTGACGCTCCTCGCCTACGAGGCAACGCGCGAGGTCCGCACCGAGCCCGTCACCATCGAAACGCCCGTCAGCACCACCGTGGGCACGGCGTTCACCAAGCCCACCCCGCTGGTGGTGCCCATCCTGCGCGCGGGCCTTGGAATGCTCGAGGGCATGACCAAGCTCGTCCCCACCGCTGAAGTGGGCTTCCTCGGCATGGCCCGTGACGAGGAAACCCTGGACATCATCACGTACGCCGAGCGCCTGCCTGAGGACCTTACCGACCGGCAGATCTTCGTCCTGGACCCCATGCTGGCCACCGGCGGGACGCTGCGCGAAGCCATCAAGTTCCTGTTCAAGCGCGGCGCCTCTGATGTCACCTGCATCTGCCTGCTTGCTGCTCCGGAAGGACTGGCGAAGCTGGAGGAAGAACTCTCCGGCGCCAACGTCACCATCGTGCTGGCCTCCATCGACGAAAGGCTCAACGAGAAGTCCTACATCGTTCCTGGCCTCGGCGACGCAGGCGACCGGCTGTACGGCATCGCAGGCTAAGGACATCGCAGGCTAAAGCCAGGCCTTTCCTGTTCCCGGCCGCAGGGCTAGCCTGTGCGGATGGACTGGAAACTGGAACTGGTGTTTGTCCCTGTGTCCGACGTGGACCGGGCCAAGGATTTCTACGTCAACAAGGTGGGGTTCAATGCCGATTTCGATCAGCGGCCCACGGACTCCATCCGCTTTGTCCAGCTGACTCCTCCCGGCTCGGCCTGCTCCATCTGCATCGGGGAAGGGCTCACGGACGCGCCTCCGGGTACCGGCTCGAACCTCCAGCTCGTGGTCAGCGACATCCAGGCTGCCTACGAGCACCTGAAGGGCAACGGGGTGGACGTGAGCGAAGTGGACGTGCAGGACTGGGGCCATTTTGTGTACTTCGCGGATCCGGACGGGAACCGGTGGGCCGTCCAGTACATCCCCGGCCGGGACGCGGGGGAGCAGCAGAAGTAGGTTACTGCATCCCGCCTAGTACCAGTTGTTCGACAAGTGGAAGTTCAGTGCACCACACGGCGACTGGTAGCGCTCCTGGATGTAGTTCAGGCCCCAGTTAATCTGCGTGCGGTAGTTGGTGAGGTAGTCGGCTCCGGCGCTGGCCATCTTCTCAGCCGGCAGGGACTGGACGATGCCGTAGGCGCCGCTGCTCGGGTTGGTGGCCGTGGTGGTCCAGTCCGATTCCTTGGTCCAGAGGGTCTGCAGGCACTGCATCTGGTCCGGAGCCCAGCCATAGGAAGCCAGCTGGCCTGCGGCGTACGCCTGGGCGCCTGCGGGATCATTAACCGCGACGACGGGTGCGGGCTCGGGTGCCGGGGCCGGAGCGGGTTCCGGCGCAGGAGCCGGTGCGGGCTCGGCAACGGGAGCAGGTTCGGCTGCCTGCGGGACAACGTTGATCTGCTCGGCTGCGGGCTCAGGCGCAGGGTTGGCCCGGATTTCGCTCTGCTCCATGCTCAGCTTGGAATGGGACTCCGAAGCCTGCGCCCCGGTGGCTGCCACGCGGGCACCCGTGTCGGTGGCCTGGCCCGCAGCGCCAACTCCAACAAGTAGGGCGCAGGATGCTGCCAGCAGCCCGGCGCGCCGGCCGACGGAGGGGAATTTGCCTGCTGCACGCGTGGAGCGTGCATCCGTGCCTGAATTCGGGCGTGGTTTTACAAGGAACTTGGACATAATAGATCGCCTCTCACACCTGCGGAGTTAGCTGTCGGGTTCGGATGAGGGCATCCGGCCGCACGGAAAAAACACGTGCAGGCTTAACCCCAAGGGCAGTCAGTGCCCGGGACGGTGGGTCCCCCGCCTCTGCCGTTGTTCAAGAGGAATCCGGGAAGTGGCAGAGCTTGGCGTCAACCCGGGATATGCGGCCCGAACGGGGACCGCACCCATTCGACGGTACAGGAGTTCAGCGCATAAGTCACATTTTGGTAACGGAGGTCACGATGACGGCGCGCCGCCTTGTGCCATTCCCCGCATGAGGGGTATCCGCAGGGCGAACTGCGTGCGGCCGGGTTGCGACGTCACCGTTACCCGTCCGCCGTGGGCCTCAACAATGGACTCGACGATGGACAAGCCCAAACCGCTGGTTCCTTCAGCGGCGGACGCGCCGGGCGCGCTGGTCCCCGCACGTGCCGCGTCTGCGCGGGCAAACCGGGCGAAGACCTGGTCCACGAACTCCGGCGGTATGCCGCCGCCGTCGTCCGTTACGGTCACCACTGCGGCGCCCTCCGGCGTTTTCTCCACCCCCGTTACCACCGTGGTTCCCGGAGGGGTGTGCTTGCGGGCGTTGGAGAGCAGGTTCATCAGCACCTGCCGCAGCTGGGACGGATCCCCGTTCACCACCACCGGCTCGTCGGGGAGCTCCAGCCGCCAGGTGTGCCCTGGCGCCATGACCTTCTCATCGCTGACGCCTTCCACCACCAGCTGGGTCAGGTCCACCTCGGCAAGCTTCAGCGGCTGGCCCTCGTCGAGCCGCGCGAGCAGCAGGAGATCCTCCACCAAAGCGGTCATCCGTTCCGACTGGCTTTGCACCCGTGCCAGCGACTTCTCCCCGTCCGGAGTGAAGTTTTCCGTCATTCTCATCAGTTCGGTGTAGCCGCGGATGGCGGTCAGCGGCGTGCGCAGCTCATGGGAGGCGTCAGCCACGAACTGCCGGACCTTGGTCTCGCTCTTCTGCCGCGCCTGCAGCGCATTCGCAACGTTGTCCAGCATGAGGTTCAGCGCGTGCCCCACGCTGCCCACCTCAGTTCCAGGGTTGGAGTTCGACGGCGGGACGCGAACGGCGAGTGCCACCTCGCCGGCGTCCAGGGGCAGCTGCGAAACCCGGGTGGCCACCTCGGAGAGCTGTTCAAGGGGCTTCATGGTGCGGCGGATCAGGACCGTGCCCACCAGCCCGATCAGGAGCAACCCGCCCAGCGAGACGAACACGAAGGTCCACACCAGGGACGTCAGCGTGCTCTCCTTGGCGGCCAGGGGGAGCCCTGTGACCAGGACGTCGCCGAAACTGGTCTTGACCGCAATCAGCCGGTAGTCACCGTTTGAGAGCGTGCGGTCAACGGGCCGGGCATCGGTGGCCAGTGCGAGCAGGACCTGCTTGTCCTCGGAGGACAGCGCAGAGCGCGTAGTGTCCGGGGCCAGGAAGCCGGCGCTGTTGACCTGGCCGTTGAGGATGCGGGCGTTCAGTGTTCCCACGCTTTGTCCGCGGGAATCCAGGGGGTCCCTGCCGTTGAAGCCGCCGGAGGGAGGCCGGCCGGGATCGTTGGAGCGGGCTGCGGCCTGGCTCAGTTGCTCGTCCAGCTGGCGGGTGAGGAAGGAGTCCATCGAGGCGTAGCTGGCTACGCCCACCGCACCGCAGATGGCGATCAACAGCGCCATGGCCAGCAGGATAAGGCGTGTGCGCAAGTGCCAGGTGGCGGGTTTGAGCCAGCTCCGGGGCTGCGGCTCCGCGGTGTGCACGGAGGTCATGGCGCGCCTACTCCGCCGGCTTGATGACGTACCCGGCGCCCCGCACGGTGTGGATCATGGGCGGGTGCACGGCGTCCACTTTCTTGCGCAGGTAGGAGATGTAGAGTTCCACGATGTTTGCCTGCCCGCCGAAGTCGTAGTTCCACACCCGGTCCAGGATCTGGGCCTTGCTGATGACGCGCTTTGGGTTCTCCATGAGGTAGCGCAGCAGCTCGAACTGGGTGGCCGTCAGCTGGAGCTCCTCGCCCGCGCGGGTCACCTCCCGGGTGTCGACGTTGAGCACAAGGTCTCCCACTACCAGTTCCGCAGTGTCCATGGCGGCAACTCCGGAGCGCTGGACCAGCCGGTGCAGCCGCAGCAGGACTTCCTCCATGCTGAAGGGTTTGGTCACATAGTCGTCGCCGCCGGCAGCGAGGCCCACGATCCTGTCCTGGACCGCGTCTTTGGCGGTCAGGAAAAGCGCGGGAACCTCGGGTGCGAAAGCGCGGATCCTGTTCAGGACCTCGACGCCGTCGAACCCTGGAATCATGACGTCCAATACCAGGACGTCGGGGCGGAAGTCCTTGGCCAGCTTCACCGCTTCCGGGCCGTCGGCAGCTACTGCCACGGACCAGCCCGCCATGCGCAGCCCCATGCTCATGAGTTCAGAGAGGCTGGGTTCGTCATCCACGACGAGGGCCCTGATGGGGGAGCCGTCCGGATGGGTGAGTTTGGGGAGGTTGTTTGTCATGGAGTGCGACGTGGCCATGGGACAACTTTCCGATTATTGGTTTAAGCCCGGCTATGGCGTTCCTGTGACCAAGCTGTGAATCCCAGCCTAGCGAGCTGGATGCCGGAAATGCGGCTGCTCCTGCGTGGCCGCTGCTGCGGGATTGCCGTCGCGCGGCAGTTTTCCTGGAAAATTTCTTGTCCGAAAACGCGGGCGGCTGGACACGCCAGCAAGGCGGTGAGTGGGATTTCCCTATCAGTCCCAGTCTTGAATATTTTCGACGGGAAGCACCATGCTGTCGAACAAAATTCTGCCTAGGGGCGGAATCGGACGCCTCCAAGGGATAACAAGCGTTATTTTTATGGCTCCGCCAGAATCGTGATTTGCAGCACATTAGCCCAGTTCGTCTCATTATGCGGACGATCGCGTCCATTGTTACTTGCAAGTTGGCATTGTTACGCTGCACACTTCCAATGTGAACAAGAACTCAACAGCACCTGCATACGCAGAATATTGGCCCAGCACATCCGCTGCTGCCGACATGCGCTGTTGTCGAATGCACGCCTGACCTTCCCACCCTCCGAAGTTCTTAGGCATTCGCCCCCAGCCCAGCGTCGGGCGCCCCTCCCCAGTTCGCATTGCGGGGAAACCCAGCATTCGGGCCGTGATGACGGCCATTCACATTGAGGTAAGCACTTATGTCAGTTGCATCCGGATACGTCCACATCTCTGTCCGTAACGCCGCCAAGGCGGGCCAGCAGACCGGCCTCCGCCCCGGCTTCGGCCCCCGCCCTGCCCTTGCTCCCTCTGCTTCCGGAAGCAACTTTCCCGCCCAGGGCTACGCGCCCCAGGGCTATAACCCCAATTCCTACGGGCAGCTCCGTGCCGTCCAGCCTGCCGACGCGGCACCGATGACGGCCCCCACTCCCGTAGTCGCCGGTCCGGCTGCTGTCCGGCCTGTCGCCAATGACAACGTCGCCCGCGGATTCGTGCTCTACATGGGCATCGACGAGGAAACCGCGGCGGCCGCCGGGACCTCCATCGCCAAGCTGGCCCAGGAAATCCGCGCCTACGCCCAGTCCCTGGTGTCCGGGGCCGAAAGCTACGCAGCCGTCGCCGTGGCCCCCGCAGGCACTCCCGGTTCCGCGCTCGACGTCGTCCGTTCCACGTTCGGTGACCCCACCGTCAACACCCGCCCGCGCACTGACGCCGCGCGTCCCGCGCAGGCCCAGGAGCCGCGCCCGTCCGGTGTCCTGATCGACCTCGCCCGCCGCGAAGTCCACCTGGACGGCGAGTCCCTCAACCTGACGTTCAAGGAGTTCGAGCTCCTGAACTACCTTGTGGAGAACGGAACCCGCACCGTGGGCCGCGATGAGCTCCTGGAAGGCCTCTGGCGCAACGCCGAAGAGGTCCCCAACGAGCGCACCATCGACGTCCACATCCGCCGGCTGCGCTCCAAGCTGGGCCGCCTCGCCAACACCGTGCGCACCGTCCGCGGCCAGGGGTACCGGTTCTACGAGCACCCCGAAGTGGTTGTCTGGGCCGCTCCGGAATACTCGATCTAGCACTAACCTCAAGGCCGCGCTCTCTGCGTATGTGCCCTCCGTGCCTGGCTTGGGCGGCGGGCTATAGGCTAGGGCCATGAGTGGGCACCATCTTCGACGGCTTGTGATCATGCGCCATGCCAAGGCCGACTGGCCGGGCGGGGTGGCCGACCACGAGCGTCCGCTGGAGGAGCGCGGCCACCGGGAGGCGCCCCTGGCCGGCCGCTGGCTGCTCAAGCACGATATCGTCCCGGACTTCATCCTCTGCTCCAGTGCCCTGCGGACCAGGCAGACCTGCACCTGGGTGTGCTCGGAGCTGGGGGACAAAGCGCCCACCCCCAAGCTTGAGGACGGGCTGTACGCTGCCTCAGCACTTCGGATGCTGACGGTCATCAACCACGTTCCGGACACCGTGACCACATTGATGGTGATTTCACACCTGCCGGGGGTCCAGGACCTGGCAATGCACCTCGCCTCGCGGGATTCCGACCACCATGCCTACATGGACGCTGCCACCCGGTACCCCACCAACGCCCTCACCGTCCTGGAGACGGAGAAATCCTGGGCCGAACTGGACGGACAGGACGCCCGCATCACCAAGTTCAAGGTTCCCCGGGCCCACTAACCTGGCGCCCATCCTGCCGGGCCGGCAGGAGTTACCGGCGCGGCGTGGTTTTGGCCCCCGTTTTCGGCGGCGTCCTGGCAGGGGAAGCGGACGACGACGGCCGGTTGGCTGCGCTTGAAGGCACCCGCGCGGGCGCGCGGAGGCCCCCTGCCTGCTGGGCCGGTTTGCGCTGGGCTGTTCCCTTGGCGGCCGGCCTGCCCGCCGCCGTCCGTCCCTGCACGGAAGCGTCCCTGCCGGCCGTGCCCCTGCTTGTTGTGTTCCTGCCTGCCGTGCCCTTTGTTGCCGTGCCCTTTGTTGCCGTGCCCTTTGTTGCCGTGCCCTTTCTGCCGGGGCCCCGTCCAGCCGTACCCCGTCCAGCCGTGCCTTTCCGCGACAGCGCGTGCAGCCGGCGCCCGCGGGGCCAGGCCGCACCGAGGAACAGCACGAGCAGGGTAACCACGGCTGCAGTGGCAGCGCCGAAAAAGTAGTTGTCGGGGTCGTCAGTGGGCAACGGCGTACCGACGAACGAGGACTGGCCGGCGAAAGCCAGTTCCCACGTGCTGACGAAGGCGAGGGAAAAGCCGATGGTGAGGCTGGTGCCCGCGCCGGCCACGAGCAGGGCAAGGCGCCGCCCCCGGTTCAGGATCTCCGTCATGCAGGCCAGGCACGCCAGCGCCAGGACACCCAGGAACGCAATGAACACCGGCTCGGCGAGCGTCATCCCGGTCAGCACCAGCAGGCCGGCCGCAACAACACCGGAAATAACCGCGAACTTTCCGCTCTTCCCCATGGGTCCAATCATCCCTGAGCTGAGGGTTGCTTCAGCACGTAGCCGCGCATGATGGCCATGATTGCTGCAACACTTTGGTCACGCGTCCGCTCGGGGTGGTACGTCTGGCGGTCCAGTCCCACCACGAAGCAGGCCCCGAAAATGGCGGTTTCCAGGCTGCCCCGGGAAACCGACGGGTCCACCGGGTATGCCTGCGCCACCTTCTCCACTGCCTCCCCGATCACGCCGAGCAGCTCGCCGCGAAGGACGGCGAAGGTGCCCTGCCACTCGCTGGGCGTACGCCAGTTTTCGCTGACCCAGAGGCGCGCGAAGGACGGGTAGTCCGCCATGAAGTCCAGGGCCTGTCCGATCATTGCCTCCATGGCCAGCAGCGGGTCGCTAGCCCCGGCTCGGCCCCCGGGCTGGCCTGCTCCCTGCTCCGGTGCTCCCAGGAGGCGGGCCTTCAGGATGTCCACCCCATGCCGCAGCAGCTGCGCGATGAGCTCCGACTTGCTGCCGAAGTTGTAGTAGACGGTTCCCTTGGAGACGCCTGCCGCAGCGGCGATCTCATCAACCGTGACGCCGGCCGCACCCCGCTCGCCGATGAGTTCCATGGACGCCTCGAAGAGTTTCTGGCGCGTAGCGGTCGTCCGGGCGGTGCGCAGGCTCTTCGCCGCTCCCGGTGGTTCCGTGCTCATACCGCAATCTCAGGTTTCAGCGTCTTCAGGGTCCAGTACTTATTCCGGCGCACCGCAACCGTGGACATGGCCGCGCCCAGGGCGGTATAGCCCACCAGGCCCAGGACCGTGGGTGCGATCACGGTCAGGTCCCCGCCATAGACCAGGTGCCGCATCCCGGCCACTACATAGCCCATGGGCAGGACCTCATGCACCACGTGGAGCGGCTGCGGAGTGGTTTGCCACGGGAAGGTCCCGCCGGAGGACACCAGCTGCAGGACCAGCAGGATGAGCACCACGAGTTTCCCCGGAGAGCCGAGCAGCGCCACAACGCCTTGGATGAGGGCACTGAACGCCATTGCTGCGGCCAGCATAAAGAACCACATCAGGACAGGGTGGGCGGGATTGAGCCCCAGGGCAAGATTCACGACCAGGGTGAGGAGGGTTGCCTGCACCGCCGAGACCGCCAGGAACGGGAGCCAGCCGCCCAGTGCGATCTTCCAGGACGCCGCATTGGACGCCAGCGCCCGCTGGGTGATGGGACGCATTGCCTGGACCAGCATGAAGATGCCGATCCACAGCGCGAGGGCGAGGAAGAACGGTGCCAGCCCGGCCCCGTAGGACTCGGCCTTGGCCTGTGAGACGTTGCTGACCGCCACAGGGTCTGCCATGACGCGGGAGATGTTGCTCTTCTGGGCGTCGTCGGGGTTGGGCACCTGCCCGGCGCCTTTGCCGATTTCGTCCGCCAGCGTGCGTGACCCGCCCGCTGCTGTCCCGGCACCATTCATCAGCTGGGCCGCCCCGGCATCCACACTGCTTGCTCCGTCAGCAAGACGGCCGGCCGCGTCGAGCGCGGCCTGTTCTCCGGTGGCCAGTGCGGCAGCCCCGGTGTGCAGCTGGTCGGCGCCGGACGAAGCCTGCGACACGGCGTCCCTCAGTGCCGGCGTGCCAGCGGCGAGCTGCGCCGCGCCGGCACTGACAGACTGTGCCCCGTCCGCCAGTTGCTGGATCTGGGCGGCATCTGCCTGGATTCCCGTTTTGGCTGCAGCCATTGGGCTCGAGCCGGCTGTGGCGTCGAAGTCGGCCAGGATGCTGTCGGCCTGCTCCTGCGTAAGGACGCCTGCCGCGATAAGCCTGCTGTTTGATTCCAGCACCCGTGTCCGGAGCCCCTGGTCTGCGGCTTCCAGCTGGGCTGCAACGTTCTGCACCTTGGCGTTCAGCTGCGCGTTTCCGGCTGCCACCTGGGCTGCACCGGCGGCGAGGGTACGGGAATCGGTGGGCAGCGTGGACGTCTTGTCCTTGAGCGTGGAGAGTCCGCTGCTGAGCTGGCCTGCCCCGTCGGTCAGCTCGTTGGCGCCGTCGCGCAGCTTGGCCTGCCCGGCATAAAGCCCGCCGGCGCCGTTGCTCAGCTCGGAGGTGCCCTCATGGAGGGCGGCGGCTCCGTCGCGGAGCTGCGCCACGCCGTCCGCCACCTGGCCCGCGCCGTCTGCCGCCTTGACCATCTGTGTGTGGATGGTGCCAAAACCCGTCAGCAGCTGGTTGGCCGTTTCCTCGCCCACCTCCGTGGCAACGGTGCTGTGGACGGCAGTGGTGAGTTTATCCACGATGGTGCTCAGGAGGTAGTTGTTGGCATCGTTGGTGGTGACGTTCAGCATTGCCTGGCTGGCGGAATCGAAACTGCCGGGGGACACCAGGTTGGCCGAAAAGTCCCGGGGAATTTTCAGGGCGAACGCGTATTCGCCGTTGCTGACACCTTGGTCCGCCTCTTCCGTGGTGGCTACGGGTATCCAGTGGAACACGTTGCCGTCCACCAGGCTGTCCGCCACCTTCGCCCCCGCGTCAAGCCGCGTTCCGTCGCTGGCCGGGGCTCCGGCGTCCTCAACAACAAGGGCTGCGTCGACGTGGTCGAGGTTGCCATAGGGATCCCAGTTTGCGTAAAGATAGACGGCGCCGTACAGCAGGGGGACCATGGTCAGCGCGAGGATGGTCAGCTTCGGCAGCAGCCCGCCGGTCATCCTCTTGAGTTCGGAGCGGGCCAGCCGCAGTATCGTCATTTGGCAACCTCTGTTTCGAGTTCAGCAGTTTCCGCGGCATCCCCCGTGGCGGCGTTGCCGATGGCAACGCTTGGTCCGTTCCACGACGGCGGGAGGGCGCCAACAGTGGCGACGACGGCGAGCGGCCGTCCGCCGTCGAACGCCAGCCGCTGGAGCCGCGGCAGCCACTCGGAGTCACCGTGCCGGTCGGGGGAATCGACCACCAGCAGGTCCGTGCGCGGATTGGCCAGCGCAAGCGCGGTCAGAAGCTCGAGCCGCCGGCCCGGATCCAGTTGCTCGGTCCAAAGGCCGGCGATGTCCTCGAAGCTGTTCACCTTCAGCCACGGACTGCTGAGCAGGGCGCCCCGGTAGCGGCGCGGGACCAGGGCCAGGTCCTCCGTGACAAGGTCCCGGACGCTGAGGTGCTGCTCCGGCTCGTTGACGCCCGGGGAGTCCACCAGGGCGCTCGCCAGCCGGCGCGGCTTGACCCGCTCGCTGCCGTCCCAGGTGATACGGCCTCCGGTTGCCTTCATCCTGCCGCTGAGGACCAGCGCAAGGGCCGTGCGGCGGTCCTGCCGTCCGCCGGTGGCCAGCAGGAGTTCACCGCGGTTAACGTGGAGGGAAGTGGCCGGAAGCAGGGGGTCCCTGCGCCCCCTGACCGAGAGCAGCTGAGCTGAGAGCAAGATTGGCCTTTCGCAGAATGCGTCCAGCTCCAGCCTAACTAAACTGACCGGTCAGTTCAAATAGCGGCTGGTTCGACGCCCTACAGGCCGTATTTCTCCAGGAGCCGCAGCCAAACCTCACTGATCGTGGGGTAGGAGGGGACCGCATGCCACAGCCGGTCAAGCGGGACCTCGCCCACGACGGCGACCGTTGCGGCGTGCAGGAGCTCGGCGACGTCCGGGCCGGCGAACGTGGCGCCCAGCAGTACCTTCCGGTCCTCGTCGACCACCAGCTGCGCCCACCCCTCATAGTTCTCCGAATGCAGTGAAGACCCGGCAACCTGGATGGGGAGTTCCACCGAAGAGGCGTTGTAGCCGTCCTCGCGGGCACTTTCCAGCGTGCGGCCTACGGTGGCAACCTCAGGATCGGTAAAGACGACGTTGGGTACGGCATGCTGGTTGGCGGTCTGGGAATAGCGGCTCCAGTCCGCCGGCCGCCCGGTCAGTTCGCCCTTGGCCCGGGCCGTGATGGCGTCGCCCGTCGCCCGTGCCTCGTACTTTCCTTGATGCGTCAGCAGGTTCTTGCCGGCCGCGTCCCCCACCGCATACAGCCACGGGTCGTCGCCCGGGATGCCCTCCACCAGGCCGGAACTATCCGTACTGAGGGTCAGGCGGCCGTGGCTGTCCGGCTCGATGCCGACGCTTTCCAGCCCCAGGCCCTCAAGGGCGGGGTGCCTGCCCGTGGAGACGAGGACCTTGTCAGCGATGACCGTTGACCCGCCGGCCAACTGCAAACTGAAGGTGCCGTCGTCGTTCGCAGTGATGCCCTCCGTCACGGTATTGAGCCGGATGTCCACGCCGTCCGCTCGCAGGCCCGCGGCAACCAGGCTGGCTGCCTCCTCCGGATAGTTCCCCAGCAGCCTGCTGCGCGCCACGAGCGTCACGGCGGATCCGAGGCGGGCGAACGCCTGGGCCAGCTCCGTCCCGGCAACACCCCCGCCCAGGACAGCCAGCCGCTCCGGAATTTCGCTGGCCGAGGTGGCGTCCCGGGTTCCCCAGACCTGCACGTCCTCGAGCCCTTCGATCGGGGGCATGTTCGGCATTGACCCTGTGGCCAGCACCACCGCGTGTCGCGCCCGCAGCAGGTGGGAGGTGCCGTCCAGCCCCGCAACCTGGACCGCCTTGGGAGCCGTAAGCCAGGCATGGCCCCTGATGAGGTCGATGCCGGAGTCCTTGACCCAGGCAACCTGGCTGTCATCCTGCCAGTTGGACGTGAAATGGTCCCTGCGCTTGAGCACTGCTGCAGCATCCAGGGTCCGCGTGACGGCTTCCTTGGCGCCCGGCGTCGTCTGCGCAGAGTGCAGCGCCGTTCCGGGCCGAAGCAGGGCCTTTGACGGCATGCATGCCCAGTAGGAGCACTCGCCGCCCACCAGCTCCGCCTCCACCAGCACCACGGAGAGGCCGCCCTGGACGGCGCGGTCCGCAACGTTTTCCCCCACGGCGCCTGCGCCGATCACCACAACGTCAAATTCCTGCTTCACAGGCTCGGGCATCATGGGGACAGCCTACGCCCGGGAGAATGCGGACGTGGGTCAACGCAAAAGGTCCGCACCGGCGAACCGGTGCGGACCTTGTTGGTGCGCCCAAAGGGATTCGAACCCCTGACCTTCTGTTCCGTAGACAGACGCTCTATCCAGCTGAGCTATGGGCGCATTCCGTGTTCCTGGAGAAGAACCGCTCTCCCTGAACCTCGAATTACTTTACGCGAGGGTTGGCTGGGATGCCAAATCGAGGGGCGTGTAATCTCGGCTACTAGACCGGTATAGGTGACCTTCGTCACTTTGTCGTAGAATTTCAGCTTGAAGTTCCTTGATTTCCCGCGGAATTCCATTTCTGTGGCCTCAAATCGTCAGCATACGTCCCAAAAACCCCAGTGGTCCGGACCATAGCATTTAGGACACACCGATGAACCCGAGGAAGGGAACCGAAATGGGCGATCTGGCGCAGAAGCCGCTGCTTGAGAAAGCACCCACCACACATGCCGGTCTGCTGGCGTGGGTCGAAGAGGTTGCAGAGCTAACGCAGCCGGACCGCATCTACTGGGTGGACGGGTCCGAAGAGGAAAACACCCGGCTGACCGATGAACTGGTGGCAGCCGGCACCCTGACGCGGCTGAACCAGGAACTGTTTCCGAATTCCTTCGCTGCCTTCTCCGACCCCGCAGACGTAGCCCGCGTTGAGGAGCAGACGTTCATCTGCTCGGAAAACAAGCGTGACGCCGGGTTCACCAACAACTGGATGGCTCCCGCCGAGATGAAGGAAAAGCTGCGCGGGCTGTTCGCCGGCTCCATGCGCGGCCGCACCATGTACGTCATCCCCTTCGTCATGGGCCACCTTGACGCTGAGGACCCCAAGTTCGGCGTCGAGATCACGGACAGCGCCTACGTTGTTGCCTCCATGCGGATCATGGCCAACATCGGAACCGCGGTGCTGGACAAGATCACCGAGACCAACGCGTTCTTCGTCCCTGCCCTGCACTCGCTGGGGGCCCCGCTGGAACCCGGCCAGGCCGACGTCGCATGGCCCTGCAACCCGGACAAGTGGATTGTCCACTTCCCCGAGGAACGGTCCATCTGGTCCTTCGGCTCGGGCTACGGCGGCAACGCCCTCCTGGGCAAGAAGTGCTACGCCCTCCGCATCGCCTCCGTGATGGCCCGCGACGAAGGATGGCTGGCTGAGCACATGCTCATCCTCAAGCTCACCTCGCCGGAGAAGAAGTCGTACTACCTGTCGGCGGCCTTCCCGTCGGCCTGCGGCAAGACCAACCTGGCCCTCCTGGATCCCACCATTGAAGGCTGGGAAGTCGAGACCCTCGGCGATGACATCACCTGGATGCGGATCGGCAAGGAAGGCGAACTGCGCGCCACCAACCCGGAGGCCGGCCTGTTCGGTGTCGCTCCGGGCACCGGCTGGGGCACCAACCCCAACGCCATGCGCGCCATCGCCAAGGGCCACAGCATCTTCACCAACGTGGCCCTCACGGACGACGGGGGCGTGTGGTGGGAGGGCATGACGGACGACGTTCCGGCCCATCTCACCGACTGGGAGGGCAACTCCTGGACTCCGGATTCGGACAAGCCTGCCGCCCACCCGAACTCCCGGTTCTGCACGCCCATCTCCCAGATCGACATGCTGGCCGAGGAATACTACAGCCCCGAAGGCGTGGAGCTTTCCGCCATCCTCTTCGGCGGCCGCCGCAAGACCACGGTTCCCCTGGTGACCCAGGCCCGCAGCTGGACAAACGGCATTTTCATGGGCTCCACGCTCTCCTCGGAGACCACGGCCGCCGCAGCCGGCCAGGTGGGCAGGCTCCGCCGCGACCCCATGGCCATGCTCCCGTTCATCGGCTACGACGCCGGCGACTACCTCAAGCACTGGATCAGTGTCTCGGGGAAGGCCAACCCCGAGCGGCTGCCGCACATCTTCCTGGTGAACTGGTTCCGCCGCACCGCCGACGGCGGCTTCGCCTGGCCGGGCTTCGGGGACAACGCCCGGGTCCTGAAATGGGCCATCGAGCGCATCGAGGGCAAGGCCGCTGCCGTGGAGACGCCTATCGGCTACGTTCCCACCGGTGACTCGCTGGACCTCACGGGCCTGGACCTTACCCACGCACACGTGGAGGAGGCTGTCCGCGTGGACCGGGAGGAATGGGACGCCGAGCTGGCGTCCATCGAGGACTGGTACGCGCAGTTCGGCGATTCACTCCCGGACGCGCTGCGTGCCGAGCTGGACGCCCTGAAGGAGCGCATGGCTGACCACAGCTGACCAGCCGGCATCAAGCAGGCATAACGACGGCGGCGCCGCACCTTTTGGGAAAAAGGTGCGGCGCCGCCGTCGTTCCCCACCGGCCCGCCATCGATTGCTCCGCACCTGTCGTTATGGAACTCCAAAACGACAGGTACGGAGCAATCGATTCAGCTGGCGAGCCAGATGTCGGGGCCGAACACTTCGTAGTGGATCCGGGTGGCCGGGATGCCGGCGTTGATGGCTTCGTTGCGGATGTTCTTCATGAACGGCAGCGGGCCGCACAGGTACAGGGACGCATCCGCCGGCAGATCCACCTCACGCAGGGACATGAAACCTTCCCTGGCTCCGTCCACGGGCTCTTCGAGCCACAGCTGAAGCTCGGCGCCGTCCAGGCGCTCGACGTCGTCCGTCATCTGGCTGCGCAGCGCCCAGCTGTCCAAGGTGCTTTCCGCGTGGAGCACCAGCACCTGCCGTTCGGACCCGGCCTCTGCCAGGGACCGAAGGATGGAAGCGGTGGGGGTGCAGCCGATGCCCGCGGACGCCAGCACCACCGGCCCGTCGCCCTCCTTCAGGGTGATCTCGCCGTAGGGGTTGGAGATCTCCAGGACGTCGCCAACCTGCACGTTGTTGTGGAGCACGGGGGAGACCTCGCCGCCGTCGTCAAGCTTGGTGGTGAAGCTTCGGCTGGTGCCGGCCTCGCCGGAGAGCGAGTACTGGCGCACCTGGCGAAGGCCTTCCGGCAGGGTCACCTTGACGCTGATGTACTGGCCGGGAAGGGCCGGGGTGACCGGGGTGTCGTCGGCCGGTTCGAGGGTGAAGGTCATGGAGCCTGCGCCGGCGGGGGTCTTGGCCGCCACCCGCCACGGCATCCACATCCGGTCATTGGCCTGGGCGGCGTAGAGGCCCTTTTCGAGCTTGATCAGGGCGTCGGCCATCAGCCAGTACACCTCGGTCCAGGCTTCCGCGATTTCCGGGGTGATGACCTCCGCCAGGTCCTCGGCGATCGCGGCGAAGAGGTGCTCGTAGACCACCTGGTACTGCGGTTCGGTGATGCCCAGGGAAGCGTGCCGGTGGGCAATGCGGGAGAGGACGGTCTCGGGAAGGGTGCCCGGGTTGTTGACCAGGTGGGTGGCGAAGGCCGCGATACTGCCTGCCAGCGCCTGCTGCTGGTTGCCGGAGCGCTGGTTGGAGCGGCTGAACAGGCCGTCCAGGAGTTCGGGGTGGGCGGCGAACAGGCGGGCGTAGAAATTGGGGGTGATAGCGCCGATCCGGGATCCGACGAGGGGCAGCGTTGCTTCAATGACGGGGCGGGATTTTTCCGAGAGCATGGGAACTCCTGAGGTAGTGACCGGGGCCTTCGTCCGGCCTTTGCGAATACCTGCATTCAAAATGCTGGTTTTCATACCCAATTTCTACATGTTGTAGAAGATGGAAGCAAATCGCCCGGTAATACAGGCATGGCCCGGGTATCAGAGCCCCGGGCGGAGACCGATCATGCTGAAGACCGGGGCCATTTGGCTGGACACGGGGAGGTCCGCAATGTTGACGGAATCGAGTTCGTGGTAGAACGCCTCGCGTGCCCTGGACAGCGCGGAGCGGAGCCGGCATTCATTGATCAGGGGGCAGTTCCCGCCGGGAGCCACGCAGTCTGCCGCGTCGGTCCGGGTATCGAGCTGCCGCAGGACCTGCCCCACGGTGGCATTGCGGCCGGCGTGGCTAAGGCGGGAGCCGCCGGTCCGGCCGCGGACCACCTCGAGATATCCGAGGGTGCGCAGCTTCGCCATCGCTTTGCTGACGTGGTTGTAGGGCGTCCCTACGGAGTCGGCGATGTTCTGCGTGGTCAGCAGGGCGCCCGCGGGAGCTGCCGCAAGCACCATGAGGGCGCGCAGGCTGACGTCGGCGAAGGCGTTGATCTTCATGGCGGCGCGGCCGGTCTAGTCCACCCAGATCGCGGGCTCGCTGGCGTCGGCCGCCAGCTCCCCAAATTCCCATGTCTGGGTACCCGCGTTCGCCGAGTAAGGCAGCACGGCAGCAAAGACAGAGCCGTCGCGGTGCTCCGCCGCCACGTGGATGGCGTCCGAGTCCTCCTCTACCAGCAGGATGTCGCAGACCACGGCGGCAGCCCGGAAGTCCTCCCGGTTCTGCCGCAGCAGGGCTGTGAGGTCGCTGATCATGGCGTCGGCATCAAAGTCGCCGTCCGAACCTTCCGCGGCATCTGCCGGCGAGACGGCCACCAGCCGCACCTCGCCGTCGTTCTGGACGGTCAGGGCGAAGGGCAGGAAGCCGCCGCTGCGGTGGAGTTGCTCCTGGGCGGCACTGACGCCCGTGCCCAGGAGGTTCTCCAGATCCGTGGCGGTGGCTTCCGGCACCGAGCCGCGCCAGGAGCCCTGTTCTTCGGAGCCCGGCTCCGGGGTCTGTGTCACGCTTGCCTACGCCCGGACAATCGACAGGACCCGGTCCCGGACCCGTTCCATGGTGGCGCGGTCGGTCGCCTCGGCGTTGAGCCGGAGGAAAGGTTCGGTGTTGGACGGACGCAGGTTGAACCAGTAGCTGCCGTCATTGGCCGTGAACGTGCTGCCGTCCAGGGTGTCGATGGTGATGTCCTCGTCCGCGAAGGCAGCGCGTACGCGCTCGACGGCGGCGGGCTTGTCGTCGACCTCGGAGTTGATCTCGCCCGAGCTGACGTACGGCTCGTACTCGCGGCCCAGTTCCGAGAGGGGGCCGTCCTGTTCGCCCAGGGCTGCCAGGACGTGCATGGCCGCCAGCATGCCCGTGTCCGCGTTCCAGAAGTCACGGAAGTAGAAGTGGGCTGAGTGCTCCCCGCCGAAGACCGCGCCTTCCTCCGCCATGACCGCCTTGATGAAGGAGTGGCCCACGCGCGTGCGGACTGCCCGGCCGCCGTCGTGCTCCACGAGCTCTGACACGGCGCGCGAAGTGAGGAGGTTGTGGATGATCGTGGGGGTTGCCTCGCCCAGGGCCTTGGCGCGGGCAATCTCGCGGCGCGCCACCATGCCGGTAATGGCCGACGGCGACACGGGCTCGCCCTTCTCGTCCACCACGAAGCAGCGGTCGGCGTCGCCGTCGAACGCCAGGCCGATGTCCGCACCGTGTTCCACCACTGCCGCCTGCAGGTCGCGGAGGTTCTCCGGTTCCAGCGGGTTCGCAGGGTGGTTGGGGAAGGAACCGTCCAGCTCGAAGTACAGGGGGACGATGTCCAGGGGCAGCTTGGGGAGCAGGGTGTCGCCCAGCACTGCAGGGGTGGTGAGGCCTGCCATGCCGTTGCCGGCGTCCACAACAACCTTCAGCGGCCGGGAACCGGACAGGTCCACGAGCTTGCGGAGGTATTCGGAATAGTCCTTGAGGACGTCGCGGACACCGATGAGGCCGCGCTTCGCCGCGGCCGGGATGGTGCCGGTGTTGAGGTACTGCTCGGCGAGGGCCTGGATGTCCTTAAGGCCGGATTCGGAAGAAATGGGAACGGCTCCGGCCTTGGACATCTTGATGCCGTTGTAGCCGGCCGGGTTGTGGCTGGCGGTGAAGGTGGCGCCGGCACGGTTCAGGTAACCGCAGGCGAAGTACAGTTCGTCCGTGGAAATCAGGTCCAGCAGCTCAACGTTGGCGCCGCGGGTGGCTGCGCCGTTGGCGAAGGCCTTGCTGAATTCCGGGGAGGACGGGCGCATGTCGCCGCCCACCAGGATGGTCTGGCCTTCGAGCTGGAGGACGTCCACGAAGGCGGCGCCCACGGCTTCGACGATTTCGGCGGTGATGGACTCGCCCACGATGCCACGGACGTCGTACGCCTTGAAGGATGCCGAAAGGTCAAAAGTCGTTGTCTGTTCGCTAGTCACGGGCTTTATCTTACGTGGGCCGCGGAAGTGGCTGTGGAGGACGGGTGGGGGCCGGCGTATGTGACGCGAAGCTGCGGTGGCGGGGTTTCCACATAGGGCGCTCCGGTGTGCCTCGTGTCGGAGGCGGCTGGGATACTGAATCAATGGTCGATAACCAGCACGCCACCAACCTCATTGAACCCGCAACCGTTCCTGAACCGGCAAATGCCGGCGTCCTTCCTTCTTCGGCAACCCACGCGCAGGCGCTCGCCGTTCTCCGTGAGCTGGTGGGCAACCCGGCGGCCGGTTTCCACGAGGGCCAGTTTGAAGCCATCGAGGCACTGGTGGATGACGGCCGTAGGGCTTTGGTGGTGCAGCGTACGGGTTGGGGAAAATCGGCAGTCTATTTCGTGGCCTCCCTGCTCCTGCGCCGCCGCGGGGCCGGACCCACGCTTATCGTGTCGCCACTCCTCGCCCTCATGCGGGACCAGGTAGCCGCGGCTGCCCGGGCAGGAGTGCGTGCCGTGGCCATCAACTCCGCGAACCAGCTGGAATGGGACACCGTCCGCGAACAGCTCGCCGCTGACCAGGTGGACGTCCTGCTCGTGTCCCCGGAACGGCTGACCAACCCCTCCTTCCGCGAAAACCAGCTTCCCGAACTTATCCGGCGCACAGGCCTGCTGGTCATCGACGAGGCACACTGCATCTCAGACTGGGGCCACGACTTCCGGCCCGACTACCGCAGGATCGCCGACCTGATAACCCAGTTGCCGGATTCGGTTCCCGTGCTGGCCACCACAGCCACCGCCAACTCCCGGGTGGTTCACGACATCGAAGAGCAGCTCGGCGCCGGCGTCCTCACCATCCGTGGTGCGCTGGGCAGGGATTCGCTGCGGCTGGGAGTCCTGTCACTTCCTGATGCCAAGCAGCGCCTGGGCTGGCTGTTGACGCATCTGGCCGACCTTCCCGGCAGCGGCATCATCTATACGCTGACGGTGTCCGCGGCTGAGGACACAGCGCGCCTCCTGGCGGAGGCCGGCCACGAGGTGCTGGCCTATACCGGGCGCACGGACCCCGCAGACAGGGAACGCGCCGAACAGCTCCTGAAGGACAATGAGGTCAAGGCGCTGGTTGCCACGTCCGCGCTAGGCATGGGTTTTGACAAGCCCGATCTCGGCTTCGTGGTCCACCTCGGAGCGCCGTCCTCGCCGGTGGCTTACTACCAGCAGGTTGGGCGTGCCGGCCGTGGGGCGGCGAACGCCGATGTCCTGCTCCTGCCGGGTGCCGAAGACCGGGACATCTGGCAGTACTTCGCCACGGCTTCCATGCCGTCGGAGGAAAAAGCCGCCGCCGTCCTCACGGCGCTCGCCGAAGCAGGCACCGCACTGTCCACAGTTGCCTTGGAAGCCAGGGTGGACCTTCGACGCACTCCGCTGGAACTGCTGTTGAAAGTCCTCTCAGTGGATGGCGCCGTGGAGCGGGTGGGCGGTGGATGGCGGTCAACTGGCCGGCCCTGGGCATACGACGCCGAGCGGTACCGGCGGATAGCTGAGGCCCGCGTGGACGAGCAGGACTCCATGGTGATCTACCAGGACACTGCCGGCTGCCGGATGGAATACATCACGTCCGTGCTTGATGACGAGACCGCCCACGCCTGTGGCAGGTGCGATAACTGCGCCGGCCGGTGGTTCCCGGCGGAGATTGCCGAGCAGGCCACCGCGGCGGCCGGCCAGACCCTCAGCAGGGCGGGCGGAGTACTGGAATCGCGGCTGCAGTGGCCCAGCGGCATGGACCGCCTTGGTGTTCCGGTGAAGGGGAAGCTCAAACCTGCAGAAGGAGTCTCCGAGGGGCGGGTCCTCGCACGGCTGACAGACCTGGGCTGGGGCGGGGCATTGCGGGAGCTGTTTGCGGCCGGCGCGGGGGACCGGCCCGTTGACCCGGGCATGCTTCAGGCATGCGTCCAGGTACTGCGCGAATGGGCCGGCGGTGACCCGCGCAACCCTGCGTGGAGCGGTGCCGGACGGCCGGCCGCCATTGTCAGCATCCCGTCGCGGGGCAAGCCTGAGCTGGTGGGGTCCCTTGCGAAGGGAATTTCGGAGATCGGACGCATCCCGTACCTCGGCGAGCTTCAGTTGGCCCACGGTGGCCCCACGGGAAACCGCGGGGGCAACAGCGCCTACCGGCTGGCGGGGGTGTGGGACCGTCTGGTGGTGGGGCCGGAGCTTGAGGCCGCGCTGGGCTCGTTGCAGGGCGGCAGCGTGATGCTGGTCGATGACATCGTGGACAGCAGGTGGACGCTCACCGTGGCGGGCCGGGCTCTTCGCCAGGCCGGGGCTGGTGCTGTGCTTCCGCTGGTGCTGGCCCAGGCGGGCTGACTCTGGGTTCGCTAACCTAATCCGGCAGGGCTTGGACCCCGCAGGGCCTGGACGCGCAGATCTTGGACCCCGCAGGGCCTGGACGCGCTGCGCTTGGACCCCGCAGGGCCCGGACGCGCTGGGCCTGGACCCCGCAGGGCTTAGACCCGCTGGGCCCCGCGCCGGCTGACTTCCGCTCCGGCATGCCGTGGCAGGAACAGGCTGTCCGCCGTGCTCGCCAGCATCAGCACTGCCATGGCGAGGAATGCGCCGCGGAAAGGTCCGGCGGAATCAGCTGGAAAGCTGTTGAGCCCGTCGAACAGCCGGATGAGCAAGGCCCCAATGGCAATGCCCGCAGCAGTGGCGAGCTGGACCAGGGTGGCAGACACAGTATTTGCCGAGGTGAGCTGCGCCGGCGCGATGTCGGCGTACTGGACCGACGCGTAGGCGGAGAACCCGATTGAGCGGAAGGCGCCGCTGCAGACCAGCAGGGCAAACGTCAGCGGCTCTGGCGTTTCTGCCGTGAGCAGGGCGCAGAGGATGAACGTGGCTGCAGAGGCAAGGGAGGCGAAGACGAGCATCGCCTTGAAGCCAAAGCGCCGGATCAGCGGCGTGGTGGCCGGCTTGATGCCGATGTTGCCGATGAAGACGGCCGCCACCATGGCACCTGCGTGCAGCGGGGACCAGCCGAACCCGGCCTGGAACATCAGCGGCAGCAGGAAAGGGACGGAGCTGATGGCCAGCCGGTAGGCGAACCCGCCGGTGGCCATCGCCCTGAACGTGCGGGTGCTGAAGACCCCGAGGTCAAAGAGTGGATTGGGGGTCCTGCGCATCCAGAACACGGCGCAGGCTGCAGCCGTCACGCCGAAACCTGCGCTCAGGGCCGCCCAGGGGGCGGCAGGATGGGCGCTCACCAGTTCAAGGCCAGCCACCAGGGCGCCCACGCCCAGCGTGGTCAGGGACAAGCCCACCCAGTCCAGCCGCCGCCCGCCGTCGCCCGCGGCAGCAGGAACCAGCCGGAGTGCCGCAAGCAGTGCGGCCACACCCAGCGGGAGGTTGATCAGGAAGATCCAGTGCCAGGAAAGATAGGTGGTCAGGGCCCCGCCTACCAGCGGTGCGAGCACTGGCGCCAGGAGCCCGGGCCACACCAGGAACGCAGTGGCGCGCAGGAGGTCCGCCTTCGGCGTCCCGCGAAGGACCAGCAGGGTTCCCACCGGCACCATCATGGCGCCGCCGAATCCCTGCGCGGTCCGGCTGAGGGTGAGGGCAACCAGGTCCTGGCTGAGTGAACAGGCCAGGGATGCTGCCGTGAAGATCGCAATGGCAAGGCAAAAGATGCGTCGGGCACCAAAGCGCTCAGTCAGCCAGCCGCTGAGCGGGATACCCATGGCAACGGTCAGCAGGTACGCCGTCATGGTGATGTTGACGTCCGCGGCGGGCACCCGGAAGTCGGCAGCGATGTTGGGGATGGCCGTGGTGAGGACTGTGCCGTCAAGGAACTCCATGAAGAAGGTGGCGGCCACCAGGAGCGCCAGGCGGGGGCTCCACGCCTGCACCGTGCCGTGCGCCTCATCCACCGTGTCGCTTGCTGCCATCCGACAATCCTGCCACCGCCGGGACGGGCAAGGCGCCGGGTGTCCGTCCCACGGACGGATACGTCCGGGGCGTTGAACCTGCCGGGGAACGCAAAAGGCCCCGGTCCAGGACCGGGGCCAAACGCGGAGACGGGGGGATTTGAACCCCCGGTGGAGTTGTGCCCCACACTTCATTAGCAGTGAAGCCCATTCGGCCGCTCTGGCACGTCTCCAATTGCTATTCCTAGCCCACCAAGGATACGCAGAACGGGGCATGCAGTGCAAAACGGATCGCCCGGGCCTCCAAAGGACTCCCCGGCTGCCCGGTGCGGGCTTCACCCCGGCGGCTGTCCGCCCCGGACCATCCTGATTTCGCGAAGGTCTTCCCACCCGGGAATCACGTCGGCGGCGCCGTCAGGTTCAAACCCGAAGTGCCGGTAGAAGCCAATGGCGCGCTGGTTGTCGGCGGCCACCCACAGGCTCGCCGCCTCATTGCCCAGCGCTGCCGCCAGGAGGCGGCGGCCCAGGCCCAGCCCCTGGTGCGACGCCAGCAGGTACAGCCCCCACAGTTCCAGGTCCCCGGACGACGGCGGCGCAAACCCGTGCGACGCGGCCCCAGGCTCCCTGCGGATGCCGGCAAACCCAACTACCGTGCCGCCGTCGGACGCCACCCAGGCATGCGCGGGTTCGGCGGCTTCCAGCAGGTGGCGCCACAGCTGCAGCCGCGAACCGGTCTTCTGCGAGGCCAGGAACCCGTCGGACAGCATCCCGCGGTAGGTCTCCTGCCAGCAGAGGACGTGAACCTCGGCCAGCCGCTCCACGTCGGAGGCCGCCGCCCGCCGCACCTCGAGCGCCATCGCTACGAGGCCCCGCCCGCCAGTGCCTTCCACAGGAAGTGCTGGCTGCGGGCCTGCAGCGCCGCAGCCTGCCGGTTGTCCGACGCCCCTGCGTGGCCGCCCTCCAGCGCCTCATGGAACCAGACGTTGGGGATGCCCATGGCCAGCATGCGGGCTGCCATCTTGCGCGCCTGGACGGGGCCAACCCGGTCGTCGGAGGTGGCCGTCCAGATAAACGTCTCCGGGTACTCAACCCCGTCCTTGAGCAGGTGGTAGGGGGAAAAGGTCTTGATGTACTCCCACTGTTCCGGGACGTCAGGGTCGCCGTATTCGGCAATCCAGGAGTGCCCGGCCGAAAGCCTGGTGTAACGGCGCATGTCCAGCAGCGGCACGCCGCATGAGACAGCTCCGAAAAGCTCCGGGTACCGGGTGAGCATGTTGCCTACCAGCAGCCCCCCGTTGGACCCGCCGACGCAGCCCAGCCGCTCCCGTGAGGTGACTCCCCGGGACAGAAGATCCCTCGCAACGGCCGCGAAGTCCTGGTACGCCTTGTGCCGGTTCTCCTGCAGCGCCGCCCGGTGCCACGACGGCCCGTATTCGCCGCCGCCGCGGATGTTTGCCACGACGTAGACGCCGCCCCGGGAGTGTGGTGCCCCGCCGTCCGCGTTTGGGGCACCGGACGTGCGCCGTTCCAGCCAGGCCCTGCCCACCGTGCCGCTGTACGCCGGCGTGCGCGAAACCTCGAATCCGCCATATCCGGAAAGCTGGGTGGGGTTCTGCCCGTCCAGGGCCAGGTCCCGGGAAGCCACCTGGAAATACGGAACCCGGGTCCCGTCGTCGGACACGGCGAAGTGCTGCTGCACTTCATAGCCGCCGTCATCGAAGAACGACGGCGACGCCTTGACCACCGCGTGCCGGCTCACCACGCCGGGGGGACCGGACGCCGCACGCTCCAAGCTGCCGCGCAGCAGCGTGGTAGGGGTGGTAAAGCCCGTGGCGACGAGCCAGAAGTCGTTGCCCGCACCGCCGTCGGCCTCGTCTTCGTCGTCCACTGCGTAGGCGTTGACGTCATGCAGCGGCGGGCAGGCATCCAGCGGCGACGACGCCCACGCTGCCTGGGCATTGTGCGTTGGCCGGGAGGGATCCAGCACCCGGATTTCGGAGGACACGTCCTTCAGGAGGTTCAGCAGCAGGAAGTCCCGGGTCCAGCTCCAGGACTGCAGGGACGTATTCGCATCCGGGGTGAACAGCACGGCCAGGTCGGCTGAACCGGCCAGGTAATCCTCGAACCGGGCAGCGAGGAGCGAGCCCGCCGGGTACGTTGACGTGCCAAGCACCCAGTCCTGGCGTGGCCGGAACAGCAGCCATTCCCGATGCGCGCTGACATTCACATCGGTGGGCACGTCGATCTGGACCCAGGATCCTTCACGCAGCACCAGGTTCCTGCGGTTGAAGAAATCGATGTAGTCAACGGCGAAGGTGCGCTCAAAACCGGGGGTGGAATCGTGGGCAACCACGGCCATCATGTGGTGCTCGGGGACCTCGAACAGCCGCGGCGCTCCGGCCAGGGAATCCCCGCGTTTGAGCGTGACGGCCGTCCGGGCGTAGGAGGAAGCGGTCTTCGGCAGCCCGTCGGCGGTGGAGGCCACCAGCAACGTTTCCGCGTCCAGCCAGGAAACGTTTCCCTTCGCCGTCGGCAGGTCAAAACCGCCCTGGGCGGGGTCCACGAATGTCCTGCCCTCCACGTCGAATTCGCGGTAACGGTTGGCGTCGCCGCCGTCGGGGGAGAGGGCAAGAAGTGCATGCCGGTATGGTTCCCCGGAAGCGGGGCGCAGGAAGGTGGCGCCGTGGAAAACCCATTCCTGGCCCTCGGCTGCCGCCAGCGCGTCGACATCGAGCAGCACATCCCACTCGGGGGAATCCGTGCAGTAGCTCTCCCAGGTGGTGCGCCGCCACAGGCCCTTGGGGTTCTTCGCGTCCTTCCAGAAGTTGTAGTACCAGTCACCGCGCTTCCCCACCATGGCGATCCGGTCCGTGGAGTCCAGCACCTCCAGGATGCTGCCTTCCAGTCCGGCGTAGTCCGCGTCCTCCAGGAGGTCCTCCGTGCGCGAATTCTGCTCTTTCACCCAGGCAAGCTGCTCCTCGCCGTAAATGTCTTCGAGCCAGGCGTTTTCGTCAGTGGGCTCGGGCGCGATGTCCTGCGGGCCGGTTCCGGAGGCGGGCGCTGGATCAGCTTCAGTGGTGGTCATGCGCCCCATCCAAACAACACCGCGGACGGCTGGCAAGTCAAGCGTTCAGCCCACACTCTGTTTCCAGCCCGTACGCTGGATGGCGTGGAAAAAACGCAGAGCATCCGGACCGCCATCATCGGCGCAGGTCCGCGGGGCACCAGCGTGCTGGAACGCCTGCTTGCCCGCCGTGCTGCGCAGATCGCTTCCGGTGCAGGAACGGTGCGTCTCCACATCGATGTCATCGACCCCTTTCCGGCGGGCCCGGGGCACGTGTGGCAGCCGCAGCAGTCCCGGCTGTTCCTGATGAACACGCAGTCCTTCTACCCCACGCTGATCCCCGAGGACCCTGACCTGGCGTCGCCGGTCGCAGGAACCACCTTCGACCTGTGGCGGGCGCGCCAGCAGCGCAACCCCTCGCCGTCCCTAAGCGGGGAGGACCTCGCTGAACTGGCCGCCCTGGGCCCGACCGGCTTTCCCAGCCGGGCCCTCTACGGCCGTTACCTTCGCAGCACGCTGGAGGAGCTGACGTCCAAAGCGCCCGACGGCGTCACCATCGACTTCCACGAAACGTCGGCACAGTCCGTGTGCCCCGCGGGGGACGGAACGTTCGACGTCGGCCTGGCCACTGGAGACAGGCTGCGCACCGACGCCGTAGTGCTTGCCTTGGGCCACGTCCCGTCCCGCCTGAACCCCGAACAGCGCGAACTGCAGGCGTCGGCCAAGCGGTTGGGCCTCCGATACTTCCCGCCGGCTGTACCTGCGGACGTGGACTGGTCCCTGGTTCCCGCAGGGGAGCCCGTCCTGGTCCGCGGCATGGGCCTGAACTTCTTCGACACCATGGTGCAGCTGACCGAGGGCCGCGGCGGAAAATTCATCAGCAACGGAACGGCGCTCAGGTACGAGCCTTCGGGCCAGGAACCGCGGATCATTGCCGCCTCCCGCCGGGGAACGCCCTACCGGGCGAAAGCTGCCCTGGACGGCTACTACCCGGCGTCGGTCACCCTGCGCTACTTCACCGAAGCGGCGCTGGAACGGTTCCGCACCGCAGGAATCCGCCCGGCGTTCGACCACGATTTCTGGCCGCTCCTGCACCGTGACGCTTTGTGGGCGTACTACTCCACCCTGGTGCGTTCCCAGCCGAACGCGGTACCGGATCCGGCGGCCTTCCTCGCCGCACTCGATGAGGCGCTGCATCCGCACGCGCACAGTGCCGCGAACTGGGAAGACAGCGTGGAGAGCGTGCTGGCCGTGCACGTGGGGCCACGGCACCGGCTGGACCTGCCGGCGCTCGCCGCACCCCTTGCCGGACGATCCTTTGCCTCACGCACCGAACTCGATGCCGCCGTCGTCGACTACCTGCTGGACGACGCCCGCCGGTCCGCGCTCGGGGAAGATGACCCCGTGAAGATGGCCATTGGGGCACTCCACCACGGGCGCGCCGTGCTGAAGACAGCAGTGGCCGACGGCGGCATCACCGATGAATCCTGGGTGGCGGGACTGCGTGGCTGGTTCGAGTCGTTTGTGGAAGGACTCGCGAGCGGGCCTCCGGCCCTGCGCTCCGAGCAGCTGGCGGCGCTGGCCAGGGCGGGGGTGGTGAGCTTCGTGGGTCCAGACCCCAAGTTCTCAGTGGACCGGAAGAACGCCGCCTTCACGGCGTCGTCACCTTGGGTGGCCGGAGCTCCGGTGGCTGCCCGGACCATGGTGGAGGCGCTCGCGCCCGGTAACCGGGTCTCGGCCAGTGATTCGCCGGTGCTGGAGCAGCTGCTGGCGGACGGCCTGGTCCGGCCGCGGCTGATGATGACGGTGGAGGGTGCCCCCGTGCAGTCCACCGGCCTGGATGTGGTGCCGCATCCCTACCGTCCCGTGGCAGCCAACGGCTCGGTGACCGGAGGCCTGTACGTGCTGGGACTCCAGCTCTCATCGGTCCAATGGGGCACGGCCATCGCCGCCGAGGCCATCCAGCCCGGCGGCCCAAACTACCGCAGTGGCCAGCGGACCCTTCGCGACGCGGACGAAATCGCCGGGGCAATACTCGCGCTGTAACTGCCCGGAGGTTGCTTCAAGCAGTCGGAACCCGGCGCCCGCAGGCTTTTGCCGGCAAAACGAAGGACCCCTGCCCGCCAGCATGCTGGCGGACAGGGGTCCTGTTTCGCGGAAGGTAAGAGATTCGAACTCTTGGTACGGGGTTACCGCACACTAGTTTTCAAGACTAGCTCCTTCGGCCGCTCGGACAACCTTCCTCACCCAGTAGTGTTTCATAGGCACTTGCCTGCAACAAAACAGAACCCGGAACGCGTCCGGTGCACACTGGTTGCACGCAGTATTCAGTCAGAAACGGGAGTGTTCCATGAAAGCCGTCTATATTTCGGAGCCGGGCGGCCCGGAAGTTCTGGAGGTCCGCGAGGTGGAGGCCCCGGTACCGGGTCCCGGAGAGGTGCTCATCGACGTCGTGGCGGCCGGCCTGAACCGGGCGGACGTGCAGCAGCGGAGGGGTTTGTACCCGCCGCCGCCCGGCGCATCGGAAATTCCGGGCCTTGAAGTATCCGGCCGGATCGCCGGGTTCGGTCCCGGCGTCACAAAGGCATTCTCCCTCGGTGACAAGGTGGTGGCGCTGCTGGCCGGCGGCGGGTATGCGCAGCAGGTGGCGGTCCCGGCCGAGCAGGTCCTCCGGGTGCCCGACGGCGTTGACCTGGTGACCGCGGCCGCCCTTCCCGAGGTTGCGGCCACTGTCTACTCCAACCTGGTGATGACGGCCCAGCTGCAGGCGGGCGAGACCGTCCTGATCCACGGCGCAACGGGCGGGATCGGCACCATGGCCATCCAGCTCGCCAAGGCCCTCGGCGCCAAGGTTGCCGCAACTGCAGGATCTGACGAAAAAGTGAGCACGGCCAAAGCCTTCCTGGGGGCCGACATCGCCATCAACTACGCCGAGGAGGACTTTCCGGAAAGCCTTCGCCGCCAGAACGGGGGCAAGGGCGCAGACGTGATCCTCGACGTCGTGGGCGCCAAGTACCTGGCCCAGAACGTGGACGCGCTCGCTGACTACGGACGCCTGGTGGTGATTGGACTTCAGGGCGGAAGGAAGGGGGAGCTCGACCTGGGGCAGCTGCTGAAGAAGCGCGCCGCCGTCGTGGCCACCGCCCTGCGGCCGCGGCCGGTAGCGGAAAAAGGCGCCATCATGAACGCCGTCCGCGACGCCGTGTGGCCGCTGGTCAGCAACGGATCGGTCAGGCCGCTGGTGGCAAAGACGTTCCCGCTGGACCAGGTGCGCGCCGCCCACCGGTATTTCGACACCGGCGACCACGTGGGCAAGGTCCTGTTGGTCATGTAGGTCCGGCACACCGACGCCCGCCAAGTACAAGGAACAGCATGTCCATCCGCCACAGCCTCCTCGCCCTGTTGGAGGACCAGCCCCGCTACGGCTACCAGCTGCGGGTTGAATTCGAGAACCGCACCGGCGCCACCTGGCCTTTGAACATCGGGCAGGTGTACACTACGCTGGACCGGCTGGAACGCGATGCCCTGGTGGCCAGGGACGGCGACGACGGGAACGGCCACGTGGTGTACAGCATCACCGCAGCCGGCAGGACCGAAATCCGGAACTGGTTCGCGGCACCGGTGGAGCGGAACAACCCGCCCCGCAACGAACTGGCCATCAAGCTGGCGCTGGCCGTCACCCTGCCCGGCGTCGACGTCAAGGCCGTCATCCAGAGCCAGCGTGTGTCCTCCATGAAGTCGCTGCAGGACTATTCGAAGGCCCGCCGGGACATGGCGCTGAACCAGCGCGCCGGTGACACCGCGTCGCTGCTGGTCCTGGACTCACTCATCTTCCAGGCGGAGGCGGAAGTCCGGTGGCTGGACTTGTGCGAGGCCAGGATGATCCAGCAGGGACAGGGGAAATAGGTCACACAATTGGGTCTTTTTGAATGACCCGGACAGGCATACCGTAAGTCCCAGGAACCGTCCGGCCGGGCGGTGGAACAAACGGAGGAAGCTCATGACAACGCACGTCGCCGACTGCAGCGTAACGAACTGTTCCTTTAATGACCACACCAACTGCAACGCCGCCGCCATCACTGTGGGCGGCGCCGAAAACCACGCCCGCTGCGCCACGTTCATCGAGACCGGGATCCACGGCGGACTGCCCAAGGTCCTTGCCGACGTCGGGGCGTGCCAGCGCGCCGAGTGCGTCCACAATGACCACCTGATGTGCAAGGCCACCGAGGTCCACGTCGGCCCCGGCGCCGACAACGCTGACTGCCTCACCTACTCACACGCGTAAGGGGGCAGCTTTACGCAGTTCCCACGAGCCAAGGCCCCCGCCCGGACCTTCCGGACGGGGGCCTTGCCTGCGTTGACGCAGGCACAACTGGCAGCCCGGGTCCGGTCGTTCGTCGCCGCGTCCACTCCGCTCGCCGCACGTTTCTGCGGCAGCCGGCAGAATGCCTCCGGATTGTGACTGCGGCTTGGTAGGGTGCGTGACAGAAGACGCATAACAATCTCAAGGAGGAGACATGGCCGAAACGCCTGATCAGCGGGGTAGTGCATCCGGAGGCAGGGGCGTGGCCGCCACCGATCCGGCGCTGCCGCCGACAGCGGTGGATGAAGCGGTCCGTGAGGCCGAAGAGCGGAAATGGACACCGGGAAAGATCGCGTTGTGGGCTGCGATTGCCCTCCTCGGCGGCGTGGCATGGTTCATGCTGGCCATCATCCGCGGCGAAACCGTGAACGCCATCTGGTTCGTGTTCGCCTCCGTGTGCACCTACCTGATCGGCTACCGCTTCTACTCCAAGGTCATCGAGCGCTACATCACCAGGCCTGATGACCGGCGTGCCACTCCGGCGGAGTACAAGGCCGACGGCAAGGATTATGTCCGGACGGACCGCAATGTCCTGTTCGGCCACCATTTTGCCGCCATCGCCGGCGCCGGGCCGCTGGTGGGCCCGGTCATCGCGGCCCAGATGGGCTACCTGCCGGGCACTATCTGGATCATCATCGGCGTCGTCCTTGCCGGCGCCGTCCAGGACTACCTTGTGATGTTCTTCTCCATGCGCCGCGGCGGCCGGTCGCTGGGCCAGATGGCCCGCGAGGAACTGGGCGTCATCGGCGGCACGGCCGCCCTCATCGCCACCCTGCTCATCATGGTGATCATTGTGGCCATCCTGGCCCTCGTCGTCGTCAATGCCCTGGGCGAGAGCCCATGGGGCGTCTTCTCCGTCGGCATGACCATTCCGATTGCGCTGTTCATGGGCATCTACCTCCGTTACCTGCGGCCCGGCAAGGTGATGGAGGTTTCGCTGATCGGCTTCGTCCTGCTGATGGCTGCCATTATCGGCGGCGGCATCGTGGCGGAAACCCCGTGGGGGGCGGACATCTTCAGCCTCGACAAGGTGACCATCGCCTGGGGCCTGATCATCTACGGCTTCATCGCCGCCATCCTGCCCGTGTGGCTGCTCCTGGCACCGCGTGACTACCTCTCAACGTTCATGAAGATCGGCGTGATCGTGATGCTGGCGCTTGCCATCATCGTGGTCCGGCCGGAGATCACCGTTCCCGCGTTCAGCGAGTTCGCCAGCAGGGAAAACGGTCCGGTGTTCCCGGGCGCCCTGTTCCCGTTCCTGTTCGTCACCATTGCGTGCGGTGCCTTGTCCGGCTTCCATGCACTGATTTCGTCCGGTACCACACCCAAGCTGGTTGAAAAGGAGCGGCAGACCCGTTTCATCGGCTACGGCGGAATGCTGATGGAGTCCTTCGTGGCCATCATGGCCCTGGTGGCGGCAATCTCGATCGACCGCGGCCTTTACTTCGCCATGAATTCCCCCGCGGCGCTGACCGGCGGCACGGTGGAGACAGCAGCCACCTGGGTCAACAGCCTGGGCCTGGCCGGGGTGAACATCACGCCTGACCTCCTGAGTGAAACCGCCGCCAACGTGGGTGAAGAAAGCATCGTTTCGCGTACCGGTGGCGCTCCCACGCTGGCCGTGGGGCTCGCCCACATCATGCAGCAGTTCATCGGCGGCACCGCCATGATGGCCTTCTGGTACCACTTCGCCATCATGTTCGAGGCCCTTTTCATCCTCACCGCTGTGGACGCCGGCACCCGGGTTGCCCGGTTCATGCTGCAGGATTCGATCGGCAACTTCATCCCCAAGTTCAAGGAGCACTCCTGGCGTCCCGGGGCCTGGCTCTGCACCGCCATCATGGTCGGTGCCTGGGGCGCTGTGCTGCTCATGGGCGTCACCGATCCGCTGGGCGGCATCAACACGCTGTTCCCGTTGTTCGGCATAGCAAACCAGTTGCTTGCCGCGATTGCCCTGTCCGTGTGCCTGGCCATCGTGGCGAAGCGGGGAACGTTCAACTACCTGTGGATCGTCGCGCTGCCGCTAACGTTCGCCGCCGTGGTCACCATCACGGCGAGCTACCAGAAGATCTTCTCGTCCACCCCGGCTGTCGGCTACTTCGCCAACAACGCGGCCTTCAGCAAGGCACTGGCCGAGGGCAAGACCTCGTTCGGCACCGCCAAGACGGTCCCGGCCATGGAGGCCGTGGTCAGGAACACGGCGATCCAGGGCTGGCTGTCTGTGATCTTCGTGGTGCTGAGCATCATCGTGATCGCGACGGCGCTGCTCGCCACTGCCAAAGCGTTCCGCAACCGCGGGGACGCCGCCGCCACGCGCGGCAACGAGGACCCCGCCCGCCCGTCGCGTGTCTTCGCCCCTGCCGGACTCATTCCCACTCCTGCCGAGCGCGAGTTGATGGCTGAATGGGAGAAAGTCCCCGCGGAACTGAGGTTCGAAAGGGCGGGCCACCACTCATGACGGCCGGACTCGTTGTGCTCAAGCGGCGGTTCCGCGGCTTCGCCCAGTACTTCAGCGGAGTCCTGGGCGCGGACGCCTACGCCAAGTACCTCGAGCACCACAGGGCGGCCGGGCACGGGGAGGCGCCCCTCACGGAGCGCGAGTTCTGGCGCGACCGGACCGACCGCCAGGACAGCAACCCGCAAGGCCGGTGCTGCTGATTGAGCTTGCAGCGTACAAGCCGCCGGGAGGGATCATCCAGGGGTTCCGGGTGGATCGCTCATGAGAGTATGAACGCATGAGCGATCCACGAGACACTCAATCAGCCGAGGACCTCCCGGTAGAAGGCACTCCCATCGATGAGTGGCAGCCGCCGGTGCCCCCGCCGTCCGCACCTGCCGATCGCAGGAAGCCCAAGGGCAGCAACATCCAGGACTTGGTGGATGAACCGGCCAAAGTCATGCGGATCGGAACCATGATCCGGCAGCTCCTGGAAGAAGTGAAGTCTGCACCGCTGGATGAGGCTGCGCGGGGCAGGCTTGCTGAGATCCACGCGCGCTCCATCAAGGAGCTGGAGGACGGGCTGGCTCCTGAACTGGTGGAGGAACTGGACAGGATCAGCCTGCCCTTCCCCGACGAGGGCACGCCGTCCGACGCTGAACTCCGGATAGCCCAGGCCCAGCTTGTCGGGTGGTTGGAGGGATTGTTCCACGGCATCCAGACGGCCATCGCTGCCCAGCATGCGGCCCGGGAGAATGCGGCCGCGCAGATGCAGCTCCGGCAGCTGCCGCCCGGCACCATGATCGCCCCGGGAGTGGTCATCGGCGAGAACGGGGAACCGCAGCGCGCCGGCGCCGG
>NZ_JAYESK010000013.1:42077-86257 GCF_034720455.1 Pseudarthrobacter sp. C1
GCAGCGCGCCGGCGCCGGCGCGCGCTCCGGAAGCCCTGCTCGGCCTGGCCAGCGGGACGACCCGGACCACGGTCCCGGACAATACCTGTAGGCTCCGCTTGGGCTTTTTCAGCGCCGCCAGGCAGGGGCGCAAGGACGACGCGGAGCTGGGCCAGGGGCTATGGCGCCGGGCCCATGACCGTTTCCAGCGGGGACTGGACCGCTTCCACCAGGTTCTTGAGGGCGTGGAGGACGACCAGCTGTACGCTGAATTGCTGGAGATCGCCAATGAACTGGCCAGCCTCCTCGAACGGGTACGGCTGGTATGCATGGAAGCGCAGCGGCGTTCGCCCAACGACAGCCTCAACATCCCTGCGGCCCTTTCCGGGGTTCACCGCGCCCTGTCCAAAGCCGGCAACTCCCTGGCGACGACGGCGGAAGCGGCCGCCATGCTCCGGCTCGCCGTGGGCCCCGTCCCGGTAGGTGCAGCCTCGGTCCGCCGCCGGGCCGAGTCCGTATTCCAGCAGGTGGCCGACGCCGAACGGCACCTCAGCGAAGAGGGTTCAGGACCGCAGCAGTTGGGTATTCCCGGTTAAGCGCCTGGCTTACTTCGGGCCGATACCCGCCGGGCGGAGCCGATAGTTTGGCAGGATGGACGAATGACTCTTTCACCTACCTTGACCTTTAATGACGGAAACACCATCCCCCAGCTCGGCTACGGCGTGTGGCAGGTTGAGGATGGCGTGGCTGAAAAGGTGGTCCGCCAAGCGTTTGAAGCGGGCTACCGCCACATCGATACCGCCAAGATCTACGGCAACGAGGCGGGCGTGGGCCGGGCGATCGCCAGTTCCGGCCTGTCCCCGGAGCAGCTCTTCATCACCACCAAGCTCTGGAACGCAGACCAGGGATATGAGTCCACGCTGGCTGCCTTCGAGGAATCCATGGACAGGCTCGGGCTGGAAACCCTGGACCTTTACCTGATCCACTGGATGCAGCCCAAGCAGGACAAATACGTGGACACCTGGAAGGCCCTGATCGAGCTGCAGAAGCGCGGCCGGGTCAAGTCCATTGGTGTTTCGAACTTCACTGTCGAGGGCCTGCAGCGGCTCATCGACGAGACCGGCGTGGTTCCGGCCATCCACCAGATCGAGCTCCACCCGTACTTCAGCCAGCGGGAACTGCGTGAGTTCGGTGCGGCCAACGGGATTTTGACGCAGGCCTGGTCACCGCTGGGCCAGGGCGGCGAGCTGCTGGACGACGGAACGGTCGCCTCGATCGCAGCCAAGCACGGCGCCACGCCTGCGCAGGTTGTCATTGCCTGGCACCTCGCAATCGGCAACGTGGTGATCCCCAAGTCCGTCACCGAGTCCCGGATCCGGGAAAACTTCGCAGCGCTCGGGGTCAGCCTCGATTCCGGCGACGTCGAGGCCATCAACGCGCTGGACCGCTCCGCCAACGGCGAAGGCCGCATCGGCGCGGACCCTGCAGTTTCCGACTTCGCTTAGCCGGCGGCCGGCACCCGCGCCATGGTGCCAGCCCCGCAAACCGCCCCGGCCTGTCCAACAGGCCGGGGCGGCCCGCGTTAAACGGGTGCGGCAGGTAGCCGGAGCATGTCAGGCGGCAGTGCGGATGTGCTCGACTGACACTGCGTCAACGACGGCCCAGCCATCCTCCTCGCGGCACTGCCGGCTGGCGAAACGCTCCGCCTCGGCCAGCGTGTCAAAGACCTCGGCCCGGGCACGGCCGCAGTCGGCGTCGAAGTACGTGACGTGAAATTCCTGTACCAGTTGGTTTTCCATGAATCCAGTCTGCAACCGGGGTCTGACATTCTTCGGAATCATCCCCGCGTGTTGCCCAGCCGAAGGACCCGCTCCTGCGCGAGCATCGCCGTCCGCTCGGCTCTGTCCGCGGCACGCGCTGCCTGCTTGGCCTCCGCAGTGGTGGCAGCCAGCGCTTTCCGGGAGCGCTCCAGCCGCTCTTCAACGCCCTTGAGCCTGGCACGGAGCTCGGCTGCCTCCTGGACGAGTTCCGTGATCCCGGTGCGTGCCTGGTCCGCCTGGTCCTGCAGCTCCCGCGCCGCCCGGGCAGCCTCAGCCTCTGCCGCCTGCGCCTCCGCCAGGGCGGCTTTGGCTTTCTCCAATGCAGGCGGTGACGCTGGACGCGGCGCCTGGCGGACCGCCTCAAGCCGCGGCCTGTCCGGCGTGGCACGGGCGGTGCCCGCCGTCGTCGTGCGCGTCTTCCTGCTTACTGTGGCTGCTGGCCCAGGGCGCGGAACCGGGGCGGCCGGCGGCAGCGCGGAGGGCACCGCCACGGCCCCCTCCACATCGGCGGTGTTCATTCCGTCGGCGGACAACGCCTTCAGGAGGCGCCCGCTCCGCACGGCGGCCGCTGCCCCTTCATCGGCCGTCAGGGCCCGAAGGGTCTCCTCCACGTCCCCCGCTACGGCATCGCTGATGCCCCGGCCCTGCTCCCTGGCAACGGCACGGGCGGCCTCGACGGCGGCAGCAAGCAGGGTGCGGCGCTCACGCCCCAGCTCCCGCAGCGCCCCGGCGTCCAGCGACGACTGCGCCTCGCGCATCCTGCCACCCAGGGCCGCCAGCTCCGCAAGGACACCAGGCTGGTGCAGCGCCAGCATGTTGACGGTCCAGGCGGCAGCTGACGGCTTCGGCAGGGCGCGCACGGCTGCCCCAAGTTCCTTGTCCGACCCGGCAGCCTCCTTGGCCGCGACGGCGCGCGCCGCAACGAAGTCTTCCAGCGGCTTGGCATAAAGCCCGCTCGCGATCCCAGCCAGGGCCACGTCTTCCATGCACGCCATCTTAGGTGCCGCGACTGCCGCGGGCTCACGCCCCGCTGCCGACCGCGACCGCTGCCGGCGTTCAGTCCTTGCGGCGGGGGAGGACGAGGATTGCGTCGCCTACGGGACGTTCGCCCGATGCATCGGAGGAGCTGTTGACGACCTTCCCTCCAACGGCCATAGTGGTGGATCCGCCGCCGTCGAGGTTGATTGCCTCCACCATGCCCAGCGACGCGGCCACGTCTGCCGCTTCTTTGATGCTCAGCCCAAGGGATGCCGTCTGGCGTCCCTCGGCGGTCACGGCCGTGCCCCGGGAGCGTTGACGGCGGTGACGGTGCCCTGGCTGTCCAGCACCACTTCCAGCCCCCGCCCGGACGGTGTGGCGGAGCCGAAGTCCTCGGTGAAAGCAATGACCTCATCGGGGTCCGTGCAGGTGTAGTCGTGCCCGAGGACGGTGGGAGCATCGGCCGTTCCGCCGCAGTTCCGGATGCGCCCCGGGACACGGCTAATGCCGTCCAGGGCCAGCCGTGCACCCTTGGCGGCCTTGCCGCGTCGTTGCTCTCTGGGGGGCGCCGGCCTTTGGGTCCAGGACGAAGTAGCCGCCGTTGATGCCGGCGAGCGCACCATCGGCAGCCGCCAGCTGGCTGGTGGTTTCCCGGTTGACCAGGTCGGGGCCGAACGTCGGGTGAATTCGCCGGGATGGCCACTTCAGCCGTCCAAAAAGGGAAGGGTTGGGGGTTCCGCGGGTGATCGACGTACAGGTCAGGCGGGGGGCCGGTTCCGTCACGTCGCGCGTTTCGGGCAGGTCCCGGGCGCCGAGGTGAAGTTCGACGGCGGGAAGGGCTGGGCGTCCCCGGATGGGAGGGGCGGGGTGGCTGCGGAGGGGCCGGCGGTGGCAAGGAAGGCTCCGGGAAGCCCGGGGATTAGGGCGGTAATTGCAGCCTTGACCGGGAGTTTGTGTGGGGATTCCATGCTGCGACCCTGGTCAGGCGCTTAACCGGAGGAAGAAGCCAAACGCCGGTGTTCAGCAGGTTGTGGCGGACTCGTTTCCACTGGCAGCTGCTGTACTGTTTCACCGCATGTTTACCGGCGGGTTGCCCCGGAGTTCCCGGCGGGAGGCGTCCTGTTCAAGGCTCCAAGGGACGTTGGCAGCATGCCCTTGATCCTGCCTGGAAACTCCCGTCTGATAGACCGCCGCCTCTTCCTCTCCGGCGTGGCCGGTGTCTCCGCCGCCGCCGCGCTGGCCGCCACCCCGGCCACCAAGGCCGACGCGGCCACGACGCCGGCGCGGAGCAAGGATGATCCCTTCACGCTGGGAATCGCATCCGGCGATCCCACGCCTTCCGGCGTGGTGCTGTGGACCCGTCTCGCGCCGAAACCGTTCGAGCCGAACGGCGGCATGCCTCCCGGCCACCCCGTCGTGGAGTGGCGTCTGGCCACCGACGCCGGGATGCGCAATGTTGTTCGGGACGGCAGTGCACACGCCCCGGCGCAGTTGGGGCACTCGGTTCACGTGGAGGTGGAGGGCCTGGAACCGGACAGCGAGTATTTCTACGAGTTCAAGTTCCGTAACCACTGGTCCCCTGTGGGCCGAACCAAGACCCTGCCAGCCCCCGGGGCCGATGTCAGGCAGCTGGATTTCGCCTTCGCCTCCTGCCAGAAGTGGGATGACGGCTTCTTTCCGTCCTACAGCCACATGGCAGCAGAGAACCTGGACTTTGTGGTGCACCTGGGCGATTACGTCTACGAGTACGAGATCGGGGCCGACGGCGGCCTGCGCCGCACGCCAGTGCCCGCCGCCGCGCAGCCGGCCCCGCAAACGCTTGAGCAGTGGCGGGCACGCTACGCCCTCTACAAGTCGGATCCCGACCTGCAGGCTGCACACGCCCGGTTTCCGTTCATCGTGACCTGGGATGACCACGAGGTCCAGAATGACTACGCCGGAGGCTGGGAAGGGCAGACCCAGGCCTTTACCGCAGTGCGGGCCGCGGCCTACATGGCGTACTACGAGCACCAGCCCTTGCGGGCGCGGTCGCTGCCCCAAGGCACGGACATGCAGCTTTACCGGCGGCTGCGCTATGGCCGCCTGGCTCAGTTGGACGTCCTGGATGGACGGCAGTACCGCGACGCTCCGCCCTGCGGCTGGGGCGAAGCCCAGGCATGCGAAGCGGCCTACGACCCCGCCATCAGCATGCTCGGCCCGGAGCAGGAACAGTGGCTCTATGCCGGGCTGCGCGACTCAGACGTGCGGTGGAACATCCTGGGAAACAACGTCATGGTCTCCCGCCTCGACCACGATGGCGCCGCGGGTGAGTTGCTGTGGCATGACGCCTGGGACGGCTTCCCGGCGGCCCGCAAGAGGCTGCTGGACGTGATCGCCGGGCCCGCGGTGCGCAATGCCGTGTTCGTCACCGGCGACTGGCACTCCACTTTTGTCAACGATGTTCACTTGGACTTTGACCGGCCGGACTCCCCGGTGGTGGCCACCGAGTTCGTCGGCACCTCCATCAGCACCAACGGCGACGTGCCAGTCTACGGGCCCTACTACGAGCCCATGATCGGGTTCAACCCGCACATCAAGTTCTTCGACGGCGACCGACGGGGCTACGTCCGGTGCCAGGTCACTCCCGAGCGCTGGCGCACGGAGCTTCGCATGGCAACCGGGGTGGGCAGCCGGGCCGCAGGGCAGTACACGCATGCGGTGTTCGAGGTCGAAGACGGCGCACCGGGCGCAGTTCACGTGTCGTAGCAGCTACCCCGTCTGCTACTTTTCCGGCCAGAACCGCTGCACTCCTGCCGCGGCCTGCCGCAGCTGTCCGCCGTCGAGCGTTATGGAACTTTCCTCCATGCCGAAGTCGATCCACTGGGCCACCAGGCGCAGGTCGCCGGCGGGCGGAAGCGGCCAGAGCCAGAGGGTGCCGCTGCCTGCCAGCTCATCGGGGGCTCCGCTGCCGCCACCGTTGTTCAGGACAAGGGTGGGGGGTTCCGGCTCCCCGGTGCTGCCCATAAACCCGTGGGGGCCGCGGGCTCCCGTGCTTGCCTTGGATCCGTCGGCGAACTGAACGCCGAACATCAGCCCGGAGAAGGGCACTGTGCCGCGGCGGAGGCGCATGCCCGGCTGGAAGAACAGTGCATGCTTGTCGGCCCAGTCATCCTCGTCTTCCTCGCCGCGGCGAATGATCCAGGACAGGTTGAAGGAACAGCCGGTGGAGAACACCTCCGCACTCCTGAGCGCCATGACCATCGCGGGACTGTGGTGAAGGAACTTGCCGACGTGGACCACGGCCGGCAGTTCATAGGACGGGGGAGCGGCCCACGGAGGCGGCTCGAACCTGGGGGCGGAGGGCCTGGGACCGGACGCCGGGATGGGAAAGTCCTGGAAGAAGGTCACGGTGAGAGTCCTCGGGTCCGTTGGCTGCGACCGACCAGCGGAACGGCGGCAGCGCCGCCCTGGATCCCCAATCCGTCCTTGCCCGGCCAGTCTAGCCCTGCCCGGCCATCCCCGCCGGGAACCACTCCTTAGGGTGTGCTGCGGGAGGGGACGGAATCCCGGTCCCCTCCCGCAGCCATGATTCCTGCTGGCTCAGGGGCGGGCCTCGAACACGAAGAGTTCAGTGCCGGCGGCTTCCTCGCCGTCATCGGGGGCGGCGAACAGGCGCAGAACACCGCCATCAGATTCCAAGGCAACGGGGTTGCGGGTCATGGAGTGTCCGGCGGTGGAGAACTTCTGGAAGGGAACCTCGTGGACGATGGTTCCGTCTGCAAGGTCGGTCAGGGCGAGGCCGCCGAGCTCGAACGGTTTCCCGTCAGCAGTCTTCAGGCCGGTAACGCCCGAGCAGAGCTGGTGGCCGGCACCGGCGTACTCGCAGTCCTGGTAGTCAATGAAGTGGCTGGGGTTTGCCTGCGTCCCCAGGAGCGCGCCTTGGCTGTTCCAGGTGAACAGCTTCCGTGAACCCCAGCTGACGCCACTGATTCGGTTGGTCTTGCGGTCGGCGACGACCCCTCCAACGTGGTCCGCTTGGCGGAACTGCTCCGTGACCTGGTAGGTGTCAGGGTCGATAGTGTAGACGATTGAGCTGCTGTTCGGCCGGTATTCGGCGACGGGAACCCAGACGTTCTCGCCGTCGAAGTCGGTGCCGCCCGGGTGGTAGATCGTGTCCTCGCCCAGGACGATGTCTTTGAGCAGCTTTCCCTGCCGGTCGAGGACGAAGACGTGGCCACGGCCCTTGCCGGTTGTGCGGTCGTAGCCGTCCACGGGCGAAGGGTAGCGCACTGTCGGTTCGAGGATCTCGACGCTGCTGAGGAAGATTTTGTCGCCCACCAGCGACATGCCCTGCGGGTGGAAGGTCGGGAAGTCCAGCTTGAGCTTCTGGACCTGTTCCCACTGGGTGTTGCGGTCCACCTTGGTGAAGGCCTCGGCTTCTGCCGTGAGGCCCTTGGGGGCCTGCCCGTTGGTGGCAACAGCGGAGGTTCCGGCTGTCAGGGTGGCCGCGGCGACGGCCGCAATGGCCAGGACTCGCTTCATCTTCATGTCTGCTCCAGGTGCGTGTTGGGGGTGCCCGGTGGGGCCGGGCGCGATCAAACGTAGGCGCCCGGGATGGCGCGGCAGACAACGGCAGGTGTCGGGGGGATGAAGCCGGCGGCCAGCGCGGGGGATGCCCCGGGGATTTCAGCTGCCTGTTGCCCTTACACCCACTTCTCGGTGCGGATGCGATTGGACAAGCGCCTCGCTGCCGTGACCGGGCTTGGAAGGCGGCAAAGTTCAACCAGGGCCTGGAACTGTGGCTCGGGATGGAGTCCTACCTGCTGGATCATGCAGCCGGGCACCGGAGGAGGATCGTGGTCTTCACGGGTCCGATCTTCAGCGACGTCGACCCGGTTTACCGCGGAGTGGACATCCCGTTGCGATTTTTCAAGGTTGCAGCCTTTATCCATGAAGGTGAACTGGCGGCCACCGGTTACGTTGTGGACCAGACTCCGCAACTGGCGGAATTGCCCGAGGTGCCGCGTCCCGGCGCACTCGACGGCACCCCGCCCCTGGGCCCGTTCGGTACCTTCCAGGCACCGATCCGTGACATCGCCGAATTGACGGGGCTGGATTTGGAGCAGTTGGCCGCCGTTGATCGAATGCCGATCGCAGCGACGCTCGGAGCAGCCGCCGTTGGATCAACCTGGCGGGAACTGGCGGCAATGGAAGACCTGGATCTTGACTTCGACCTCGAGTTCTAAAAAGCTGCAGCGCGCCCAACAGCGGAACGGCAAAGGTCGTTCAGGTAGTCGGCCAAGGCAACAGGTTCCTGGCCGGGGCCTGCAATCATCAGCTCCCCGTGCCGCGTCAGGACCATTGCATCGCCACGGGGTTCCTCGCCCATCCTTACGGCGAGGATGAACTGTTCGTAGCGGTCGGCCAGGCTCGGGCAGCTGACGGGCAGTAGCCTGTGTGCGCCGCGGATGACCTGAACCGGGTGGTTGCGGACCATGCGGCCGGAGCCGTCCACCACCACCTCCGCCACCGCCGTGTTGGAAGCAGCGGCCTTTAAGGGGTGGTCTTGTTCGAGGCTGCCCAGAATGTAAGCGGGTGCCCATTGGCGCCCATGCGGATCGCTGACCGGTACTGGCGTCCTTCCGGCGACCCGGAGCGTGGCCACAACACCACCCACAAGCTCGGCAAAACGGGGTTCAAACCGCATCCGCAGATCCGGGCCCGGTGCTGGCAGCAAGTCGGCCAGGGAAGGGGCAGTGGCTGTGTTTCGGTGGAATGCGCGTCCGGGAAAGCCTGCGGGAATAGCCATGCCGGTCTCCTGTCCGAGGCCCCTCTGGCTGAGCCTTCACACCAGAATGCGGCGAATGCCTGCCGGCTGTAAAGCATCTGCGCGGATCCAGGCAGGACGAAAGCCATAAAAGCAAGGGAGGGAAGTCGGGGAACTGCCCAGCAAACCCGCCTGACGATTAAACGAGCGAAAAACACCCAGAAACTTTGGTTTCTAGGTGTAAACACCGCAAGACTCGCCCCTGCCGGCCACAGACCAATGGCAAAGTAGAACGCTTCAACCGCACCCTCACCACGGAATGGGCCTCCGCCCGGGAGCGCTGACCGGCTTCAGGAATGGGCTGCACGCTTCCCTGGGGAAAACGTCCGGGACTGAGCTGTCCTGCTGCTCAGGGGCGTTTCAGCCACTGAGCGTAAGGCTCGCCGCTGCCTCGCCGTCAGCTGTTTGGGCTTCGGCGTGGGCTGCGTGCCTGACTTCAGCCCGAGGCGGGCGCCGGGCTTTGGCCAGGGCGATCAACAAAGTCAGGATCGTGACCATCCAGGTAAGCCCGGTGAGGAAAACCAAGGCGAACGCCGCTAACGGGTGCATGGCGAAGTCTAGGACGGCATGACCGGATACCCTGGCGCAACTCAGCAACACCTGGGCACGAAAAAGGTGCGCCCCGTTCGCTGAGCGCACCCTTCTCGTAAAAGCGGTTAGTCTTTGAAGGCGTCCTTGACCTTTTCGCCGGCCTGCTTCACATCGCCTTTGGCCTGGTCTGCCTGGCCTTCAGCCCGCAGGCTGTCATCGCCGGTGGCGTTGCCCGCAGCTTCCTTGCCCTTGCCGCCGGCTTTCTCGGCAGCGTTCTCAATCTTGTCGCCTAGTCCCATGGTGTTTCCTCCTCTGGTTGGCAGCCGTTCGCATTCGGCTGCACCCATACTAAGCATGCTGATGATCTGGTTGGCAAGCCAAAGAAGTCATGCTTGCCTGTGCGCCGTTAGCCATTTCGGCCCGGCAGCAGCAGGAGCGCGTCGCCGACCGGGCGTTCGCCGGCGGCGTCCGAGGGGGAGTTCACGACCTGGCCGTTCTGGACCATGGTGGTTGATCCGCCGCCGTCGAGGTTGATGGCGTTGACCATGCCCAGGGAGCGGGCGACGTCGGCGGATTCCTTGATGCTCAGGCCCAGGCTGGTGGTCTGGCGTCCGTCGGCGGTTACCAGCAGGGTGCGGCCCTGGGCGTCAGTGCCGGCGATGGTGCGGGGGTTGCGCTTGTGGACCCAGCCGTAGAAGAAGCTGTTGCTGTCGTTGGTGCGGACCATGCCGTCACGCTTGGCGGTGACGTTGAGCTGGCCGTTTTCGACGAGGGTCGGGCCGCCGTTGACCACGTCCGTGGTGGCCCCGGTCTTCAGGGTCTTGCCGCTCTCGTCGAGCAGGTCCGTGTCGATTTTCAGCTTGGCGCCGGGCACTGCCAGGGCGGCGAGCTTGTCCGCGTCCGCCCCGATGGCCTGCAGAGCCTGCCCGCCGGCCGGGAGGGTGGTGCCGCGGGCGTGGTTGACGGCCGTGACGGTGCCGCGGGCGTCGAGGATGACTTCGAGTCCCGGCCCTGACGGGGTGGGGCCGAACTCGGGGGTGATCGCTACGATTTCGTCCGCGTCCGTGCAGGTGAAGTCGTGCAGCGGCAGGTTGGTGGGGGTGTCGTCGGTGCCGCCGCAGTTGCGGATGAGACCCGGCACGCGGTTGATTCCGTCCAGGGGCAGGGATCCCGTGTTGGCGGCGCCCGTGACCGTGCCGTGCCAGTGCAGCCGCTGGACGGAGCTGCTGTTCTCGTCGAGGACCAGGGAGGGACGGTCTCCGACGGGTTCGCTGAGGACCTTGCCGTCGTGGACTGCTGCGCCTGCGGGATCACCGGGGGCGCCTGCCGCCGGGTCCATAACGAAGTAGCCGCCGTTGATTGCCGCAAGTGCGCCGGCGCCGGCAGCCAGTGAGCTGGTGGTTTCGCGGTCCTGGAGGTTCGGACCGAACGAAGAGGTCAGGTCGCCGCGGAATTCCTTCGGGTCAATGGTGAGCACCTCCAGCTTCCAGGGCCCGCGGTCGTCCTCGCTGGAGCCGGCGTCGCCGTCCCAGCCGGTGTAGATGACCGAGGACTTGTAGCCTGCCGCCTTGATCTGGTCGACGGTGGCGGCCCCGTCAGCCTTGGCCGCGAACTGTCCGGCGCGGACCCGGTAGCCGAGGTCACCGCCGGCGTCGGCCAGCTGGGGTGACTGGACGTGCTCGACCCGGGCTGTGACGCCGGCCGCGGTGAGCCTGTCAGCGACCATCTGGGCCTGCGCCTGGGAGGACAGCGCCGAGGAGGGCGCGTCAGGGTCCGGTGAGGTGGACGGGACAGCCACTTCGGCGGTCCAGAAGAAGTCCGGGTTCGGGGTGCCCCGGGTGATGGAGGTGCGGGTCAGGCCCGGGGCCAGTGTGGTCACGTTCCGGGTCTCGGGAAGGTCCGGCGCGCCGAGGTCAAGGTGACCGGGCTGCGATGGTGCAGAACTCTGCTGATCCTGCGTCGGAGCCAGGGGCGCCGCGGTGGAAGCGCCGGCCGGGGCAAGGAAGGCAAGGGGAAGGGACACGGCCAGCGCGGTGACGGCCGCACGGCGGTGCCGGGCCGTCGTGAGGACGCGGCGGGTGGTTGAGGAGCTCATTGTGGGGCCTCTTAAGGTTGGGGTCTCAACAGGAGCTTTCAAGTTACTGATCGGTAATTAACCGGATGTGGCTGGGAGGTTAACTGGGGATGCGGGTATGGATCGTCCCGACGCAACAGACAGCCGACGACACGGGGCAAGCCGGAATAGCCGCATGGCAACCTGAAGATTTACGGCTTCTTTGGGAGACTGTGTTTTGGGCCCGCTCGGAGGAGATGGCGAGTCCCCGCCCTCACGATCGCTGCCCTGCGGCTCCGGCAACGTTTGAAGCGTGTTAACTCCCGGTTCATCGCCCCCTTGATTCCCCTTGACTGAATGGACCGGACATCGCCCAGACCCTCAGGAGACATTGTGTCCCTTTCTCGTGCAACTTCCCGCCGTCGCTTCCTCACCTTGAGCGGGGGAGCGGCTGCGACAGCAGCCATTTACGGGTTCTCCACCGCCCCGGCATGGGCGGAGCCTCGCTTCCCGCAGAATCCGTTCACCCTGGGAGTCGCCTCGGGCGACCCCGCCCCGGACGGCATCGTCCTGTGGACGCGGCTGGCACCGGAACCGCAGGCAGCTGACGGGCTCGGCGGAATGCCGCCGTATCAGCTCGAAGTGGTCTGGCAGGTCGCAACCGACCCGGAGTTCCGCACTGTGGTCAAAGCAGGAAGTGAGTCGGCCACACCGGAGCTTGCCCACTCCGTTCACGCCGAGGTCGTGGGACTGAACCCATCGTCTGACTACTGGTTCCGTTTCCGTGTCGGCAACGAGGAAAGCCCGGTCGGGCACACCCGCACGGCGCCGGCGGCCGGGTCGGATCCGGGCAAGATCACCTTCGGCCTGGCCTCCTGCCAGTCCTGGGCCGGAGGCCGCTACGCCGCCTACCGCACAATGGCTCAGGAGGACCTTGACCTGGTCGTGCACGTGGGGGACTACACCTACGAGGGCAAAACCCACGAAAGCCTGGCCGACTTTCGAAACAACCATGCCAAGTACAAGAGCTCCCCTGACCTGCAGGCCGCGCACGCCAGGTTCCCCTTCGTCGTCACCTTCGACGACCACGAAGTTGAGAACAACTGGGCCGCGGGCGTGTCCCAACCGGACAACGAGGCCTCCAACGAACCCCAGCGGTTCCTCCAGCTGCGCGCCAACGCTTTCCAGGCCTATTACGAGCATCTTCCGTTGCGCCGCCCGCAGCGGCCCACCGGCCCGGACATGGTCCTGTACCGCGGCCTGGACTACGGCAACCTGGCAAGGTTCCACGTCCTGGACACCCGCCAATACCGCTCCGACCAGCTGACCGAGAACTTCCCCGGCGGCCCGCAGCACCCCGACGTCTATGACCCCTCACGCACCCTGATGGGTGACGCGCAGGAGCATTGGCTCTTCCAGGGGCTCGCGTCCTCCCCGGCACGCTGGAATGTCATCGCCCAGCAGACGATGATGGCCCAGTACGACTACGACCCGTCCGAGGTGTTGTCCGTGAACCACGACCAGTGGGACGGCTACGTCGTCTCACGCAACAGGCTCACCAACTTCATCAACCAGCAGAACCCTGCCAACCCCGTGATCCTGAGTGGTGACTGGCACGCTGCCTTCGTCAACGACGTCCTCCTCGATTTCGCTGATCCGGCCTCGAAAGTCGTCACTACCGAGTTCGTCGGGACCTCCATCAGCTCCGGTTGCGGCTGGGCCCAGTCCATCAAGAACGCCCTGCCCAACAACCCGCACACCCGTTACATCAACCCGGATAAGCGGGGCTGGACCCGCTGCACCGTCACCCCGGACGAGTTCCGCAGCGATTACCTCACCGTGGCCTCAGCCGCAGACACTACGTCTCCGGCTGTCGTGGACGCGTCCTTCGTGGTCAGCAATGGACGACCAGGGGCCCAGCGAGCCTGAGCGCCCGGAGCGCGGGGCAGGTACTTCAGGGCTGCCCCGCTCGTCTGCCGGCTCAGCGCGTTTCATTGCCTGATCGCTACGATGACGGGGTCACTGTTGAGTCGAAGCGGAAGCGCCACGAATACGCAGCTGAGTTCGGCGGGCTACGTACTGGTGCCGGAACCCAGATGGCTGCCCGGCAGCAACGTGTGCCATAAGTGTGCCCTGCCCTCGGGCAGCAGCACCCGGTTAACCAGCGAAAAACCCCGGAAACCCCCGAAAACAGGGGCTGTCCGGGGTTTATCCCGAGCTTCCTATCAGAATCGAACTGATGACCTTTTCATTACGAGTGAAACGCTCTACCGACTGAGCTAAGGAAGCACCGCATGATCCTCCGGCGTAACCGGGCGCCTCATGCAAGAGTCAACTGTAATAGAGTCCCCGCGCCCGGGTCAAAATGGACGGCCGGGGAGCTGCTGAGGCCTTCAGCACACCGTGTTGTCGGTGGGAACCTTTCCGCTGACAAGGTAGGCGTCAACCGCATCCTCGATGCAGGCGTTGGACCGGCCGTAGGCGGTGTGGCCTTCGCCTTTCCAGGTCATAAGTGCCGCATTGCCCAACTGCTTGCGCAGCGATGACGCCCATTCCACCGGCGTGGCAGGGTCCCCGGTGGTGCCGATCACCACGATGGTGGACCCGCCGTCGTATTCCACCGGGGCGGGCGTGCGCACGTTCGGGTACGGCCAATCGACGCAGTTGGTGCCGCCATAGGCAAAGAAATACCCGAAGGTGGGGGAGTCCTGCATCAGGCGCTGCTGTTCGGCACGCATTCCGGCGGTGTCGGACACCATGGGGTAGTCAAGGCAGTTGATGGCGTTGAACGCAAAGGTCGAGTTGGACGTGTAGGTCCCGTTGGGTGAGCGGTCTGCGCCGAGGTCCGCGAGCCGCAGCATAAGGCTTACATCCCCGGTCATTGCCGCGTCCAAAGCCTGGGTCAGGGCGGGCCAGCTCTGGTCGTTGTACAGCGGCGTGATGAGGCCGCTCACGAACGTGGTGGCATTGACTACACGGCCGTCCTTTGCCGTGCGCGGAGTCTGCTGGACGGCGGCGATCAGGTCCCGGATTTGCTGGACGCCCGCCTCCACGTCTCCGCTCAGCGGACATCCGTCCTGGCCCTGGCAACTGGCTACATAGGCCCGAATGGCCTTTTCGAAGGCGCGGGCCTGGCCGCTGGTCAGCTCCTCATTGCTGATGGACGGATCCAGGGCACCGTCGAGGACCATCCGGCCCACATTGTCAGGGAAGAGCGAAGCGTACGTGGATCCCAGGAACGTGCCGTAGGAGTACCCGAGGTAGTTGAGCTTTGCATCATTGACCACGGCCCGGAGGATGTCCAGGTCCTTCGCGGAGCTGACGGTGTCGATGTGCGCCAGGACCGGGCCGGTTTGCTCCCCGCACTGGGTGGCAATCGCTTTGTTGTCCGCCAGGGCGGCAGCAAGTCCGGCATCCGTTTCGAGGTCGTAGACCTTCGCCCTGGCTGCGTCCCGTTCAGCGTCCGTCATGCAGGTCACGGGGGCGGACCGCTTCACGCCCCGGGGGTCGAAGCCCACGACGTCGAACGAATCACGAACAGCCTGGGAGAAATGGGTTCCAGCGGCATCCTTGACGAAGTCGTAGCCGGAGGCGCCGGGACCGCCCGGATTGACCAGGAGGCTCCCGGCCTTTTCCCCCGTGCTCGAAGCCCTCAGCGCTGCGAGCTGGATCGTCCCGCCGTCGGGATTGCCGTAGTCCATGGGCACTGTCACCTTGGTGCACTGGAACTCGCCCTCGCACGGCTCCCAGACGACTTCCTGGGAATAGAACTTCTCCAGCCCGGCGGGAGCAGACGCAACGATCGAGGGGTCGGCCTTGGCGGTGGCAGCCTCCTGGCTGCGGTCGCCGCCACTGAGGAGGCTGCAGGACGCCAGAACCATGGCAAGAACCATGGCCCCAAGTGCGCGGAAGCCAAGCGCCACGGGTCGCGGCCGTGCGGGCAGGGGGCGGGCAGTCATCGGTCTCCTTGAAGGACTAGATCAGGCTGGCTGCCATGGACTCAATGGTCAACAGCGGTGCAACGTTCGTGGTGGTGATGCGTTCGCGGGCTTTGTTGATGGCATCCATCCGGGCAAGAGTGGATTCCGGCGTGGAGCGGCTGGCGAAATCCTCCAATTCGCTCCTCAACTCAACGTTTACCAGTTCCACAGCATTCCCGAACTGGATGATCAGCACATCCCGGTAAAAGGAGAGGAGATCGGTCAGCGTCCGGTCAAGGGAATCCGTGATGGACCGCTTGGCCCGGCGCTTCTGGTCTTCCTCCAGCTGCTTGACCTGGCTGCGCATGGCAGGCGGGAGCGTCCCGGACTCGGGTGCGCCCAGTGTTGCCAGCAAGGCGGCCTTCTCCGCAGCGTCCCGTTCTTCGTTGGAACTGTTGGCCTCCGCTGTGGCGATCTTGACGAGTTTGTCCGCCATCATCACGGCAGCCGTAACCCCCCGCAGGCCAAGCGGAAACCGCACTGTTTCCAGCCGGCGTTCCCTGGCCGCAGGATCACGGGCGAGGCGGCGGGCGATGCCCACGTGGCTTTGAGCTGCCCGCGCGGCGCGCTCCGCGAGGGCCGGATCCACGCCGTCGCGGTGGACCAGCAGGGCGGCGACGTCCGCAGCCGGCGGCAACCGCAACGCCACGCTGCGGCAGCGCGACCGGATAGTCACCAGGACGTCGGCCGGGGACGGTGCGCACAGCATCCACACAGTCCGGGGAGTTGGTTCCTCGATGGCCTTGAGCAGGACGTTCGTGGTGCGCTCGGCCATCCGGTCCGCATCCTCCACCACGATGATCCGCCACCGGCCGGCCGAGGGCCGGTTCCCGGCGGTGGCCACCAGTTCACGGGCTTCGTCAATGGTGATCGTGACCTTCTCGGTGCGGACGAAAGTGACGTCCGAATGGGTCTCGCCCAGGATGGTCAGGCACGCCGCGCAGCGCCCGCAGCCCCGCAGGCTGACGTCCTCCTGGTCGCAGTTCAGTGCTGCGGCAAACGCCTTGGCCGCATTGGAACGCCCGGAACCCGGCGGGCCGGTGAAAAGCCACGCATGCGTCAGTCCCTCGCCGCTGGAGGCCTGCCGCAGCTGTTCGACGACGGCGGGCTGGCCCTGAAGGTCGTCCCACACCGTCACGGGGCGCCCCCGACCGCCGTGGCCCGGGCCTGGGGTGCGCCCGCCGGTGTTTCGTCCTGTTCGGCCAGCAGGGTATCCACCCGCTCGAGGATCCGGGCGGAAAGCATGCTGACGGAGTCATGGGCGGGCAGCACGAGGTAGGACTCCGGACGGCGCTGCGCCAGCTCCAGGAAGGCCTCACGGATCCGGAGGTGGAACTCGTCAGCTTCGGACTCCAGACGGTCCTCCGCCGTCTCGCCGGCCGTGCGGCGGCGGCGGCCCACCGCTGGATCAACGTCCAGCAGGACGGTGAGATGGGGCTGCAGGCCGGACGTGGCCCACTCGTTGAGGGACCGTACGGCGTCTTCGCCCAAGGCACGTCCTGCCCCCTGGTATGCCACCGACGAATCGATGTACCGGTCCGTCAGGACTATGTCGCCGCGTTCAAGCGCAGGCCGAATGACTTGGCTTGCGTGGGCTGCCCGGGAAGCGGCGAAAATCAGGGCTTCTGTGTGCGCATCAATCTCACCGTGTCCGTGGTCCAGCACAAGGGAGCGCAGTTTCTCGCCGACGGGGGTTCCGCCCGGCTCGCGGGTCAGCAGGACGGTCAGGCCACGGGATTCGAGGGCTTCGGCAAGGCGCGCAGCCTGCGTGGACTTGCCCGCGCCGTCGCCGCCTTCGAACGCGATGAAAAGACCGGCCCTCTGTTTGCTCACCACCCAAGCCTACCGACCCCCGCTGGCAATTCCCGATTCAGCTGTGGATTCCCGCGGGGGCCACGAGGCGGGTAACGGCTTTCCGGGCCGTCCCCGGCGGACAGTACGCTGTCACCATGAGTCTTTCCGAACAGCAGGCGGCGGCCCTGTCAGCCGAGACGGTTGTGGTTGCGGCCGGGCGTCCCCCACGGGAACGGGACCAGCCGGTCAATCAGCCGATCGTCCTTTCCTCCACATACTTCGGCACCGGGGCACTCGGCGACGGCGACCGCGGCTACGGCAGGTATTCCAATCCCACCTGGGATCCCTTCGAAGAGGCGCTCGGCCAGCTGGAGGGCTCAGAACTGCCGGGACTCCTCTATGCGTCAGGACTCGCGGCCGTCAGCTCGGCGCTCTCCCTGGTCCCTGCCGGGGGAGTGCTGGTAATGCCCACGCACAGCTACTCCGGGTCGCTGGTCATGGCCGCTGAGCTCGCCCAGAAGGGCTTCATCGAGCTCCGGACAGTGGACATTGCGGATACTGCCGCCGTGAAGGAGGCCCTTGCTCCCCGCAGCCCCGCTGCGGGGCCGCACGCCCGGCCGGCGGCGATGCTGTGGCTCGAAAGCCCCACCAACCCCATGCTCGGCATTGCGGATGTCTCCGTCCTGGCCGACGCCGCCCACGCCGTCGGGGCCATCGTCGTTACGGACAATACTTTCTCCACACCCCTGGTGCAGCAGCCCCTGGTGCTCGGATCCGACGTCGTCCTGCACTCGGTGACCAAGTACCTCGCGGGCCATTCCGACGTCGTCCTTGGCGCCCTGGTCACCTCCAACCCGGACATCCGGTCCGCGCTGCTCCATCACCGGATTATCCACGGCGCCATTGCGGGGCCCTTCGAAGCGTGGCTGGCGCTGCGCGGCCTGCGGACGCTGGCGCTGCGGATAGAACGGTCCCAGGCTTCTGCAATGGTCCTGGCGGAGCGGCTTGGCGACCACCCCGCGGTCGAGACCGTCCGGTTCCCCGGCCTGTCCGCGGATCCCGGCCACGAACGCGCCAAGGCGCAGATGAAGGGCTTCGGGTCCATCATCTGTATCCAGGTACGCCCAGGCGCGGGAATGAGCGGCGCTGACGCCGCCGACAAACTGGTTGGCGCCGTCCAGCTGTGGCTGCCTGCCACATCGCTGGGAGGTGTGGAGTCGCTCATCGAACGCCGACGGCGGCACACCGCTGAGCCGGCCAGCGTCCCGGAGAACCTGGTGCGGCTCAGTGTGGGAATCGAGAACGTTGAGGATCTCTGGGCCGATGTGAAGCAGGCGCTGGACTCGCTGGACGGCTAGGCTTGGGCTTGTGGACGTTGAACTCGTTATCATCCAGCCCGTTGAGAAGGCCCTGTTCTTTATCCTTGCCCTGGTTTCGCTGGGGCTGGAGCTCTGGGCCGTGGCGGACTGCGCCCGGCACCGTGCAAACGCGTTTGAGGCCACGGGCAAGCGGACCAAGACCTTCTGGCTGGCACTGACCGGCGGCGCGGCCCTGATCGGCGCCCTTTCGTTGTACAGCGGTGGTGGCGGCGCATTCTTCGGAACCTTCGGGCTGTTCGGGCTCGCCGCCGTCGTTGCTGCGTCGGTTTACCTGGCTGACGTACGGCCGGCCGTGAAGGATGCGGGCAGGGGCGGCAGCCGCAACACGGGGCCCTACGGCCCCTGGTGAATTAGCCGGGGTGAATTAGCCGGCGCCCCCGCCGGCCAAGGGTGCCACGGCATCCCAGTCAACGGTGAGCTCCCCGAGCCGCCACCGCGAAGGCCCGTCATGGACTGGCCAGCCAGTGTCCCGCAGGTTCCTGCACATGCCTTGCCAGCGCTGCCTGTTCCCGAAGGTCGCCAGCGGCGCGCACTCGAGCCAGGCCCGGTCCATGGCCTGCATGAGGGCGTGCACCGGTTCGCCCGGAACGTTGCGGTGAATCAGCGCCTTGGGCAGCCTTTCGGCAACGTCGGAGGGAAGGAGGAAGCTGCCGAACCTGACGGAAATGCTCAGGGATAGCGGCCGCTCCGCATCCAGTGCCACCCACGTGACCCGCCGCCCGATCTCGTCGCAGGTGCCGTCGATGAACAGGCCGCCGGGGGCCAGCCGGTCCTGCACCAGCCGCCAGATTCCGGCCACGTCCGCTTCCTCGTACTGCCGCAGGACGTTGAACGCACGCACCAGGGCCGGTTTGCCGGGCACGGGCAGTTCGAAGCCGCCCACACGGAAGCTGAGCCCGGGCCGCTCCAGGGGGATCGCCGCGCGGACCCGTTCCGGTTCGATTTCGATTCCAAAGACCTGCACGTTCCGGCGGACGGCAGAAAGCCGTTCATAAAGCTCGACGGCGGTGGCCGGCGCAGCGCCGTAGCCCAGGTCCACCACCAGGGGATCCGCGGCATTGCGGAGCCGCCAGGCCTGCGGTCCCGTTAGCCAGCGGTCCACCCGGCGCATCCGGTTGGGGTTGGTGGTGCCGCGGGTGATGTTGCCAACCGGCCTGCCGGGCCTGCCGGTATTCCTGCCCAAAATCTGGGGGGCGGTCACCCGTTCAGCCTTTTGCACCACCGCCCAACCTTATCCCTGAAGCAATTGGTGACACCTAACCGGGCGACGCATGTAACGCTGGGCGGGCGGCAACACTGCTCGGCTAGGATGAAAATCATGACTTACAAGCTGATCCTGCTGCGCCACGGCCACAGCGAATGGAACGCCAAGAACCTGTTCACCGGCTGGGTGGACGTTGACCTTAACGACCAGGGCCGCGAGGAGGCAGCACGCGGCGGGGAGCTGCTGGTTGAGAATAACGTTCTCCCGGACATCCTGTACACGTCGCTGCTGAAGCGTGCCATCAACACCGCGAACATCGCCCTGGACAAGGCCGACCGCGGCTGGATCCCGGTGAAGCGCGACTGGCGGCTGAACGAACGCCACTACGGCGCGCTGCAGGGCAAGGACAAGGCGCAGACCCTTGCCGAGTACGGCGACGAGCAGTTCATGGAATGGCGCCGCTCCTATGACACCCCGCCGCCGCCCCTGGATGACAACTCCGAGTTCTCCCAGGCGCACGATCCCCGCTATGCAGACCTCGGAGACGCCCTTCCGCGCACCGAGTGCCTGAAGGATGTCCTGGTCCGGCTCCTGCCGTACTGGGAATCGGACATCAAGGAAGACCTCAAGGCCGGCAAGACCGTCCTGGTCACGGCCCACGGAAACTCCCTGCGCGCACTGGTCAAGCACCTGGACGGCATCAGCGACGAAGCCATCGCCGGCCTGAACATTCCCACCGGCATCCCGCTGGTGTACGACCTCGACGAAAACTTCCAGCCGATCAAGCCCGGCGGAACCTACCTTGACCCGGAAGCCGCGGAACAGGCCATCCTCGCAGTCGCCAACCAGGGCAAGAAGTAAGCAGTACGTACGACGGCGGGCCGGTCACTTCACGTGACCGGCCCGCCGTCGTTATTCCGCAGCGTTGACGTCAGCTGTGTTCGGTCCCGGTAGGCTGCCACGCGCCGGTCACCAAATAGGTGACCTTCTGCGCGACGGAGACACCGTGGTCCGCGAAGCGTTCAAAGTACCGGCTCGCGAGTGCGACGTCCACCGTGGTTGCCGGCGACTCGGCCCANCGACGGAGACACCGTGGTCCGCGAAGCGTTCAAAGTACCGGCTCGCGAGTGCGACGTCCACCGTGGTTGCCGGCGACTCGGCCCACTCAGGTGCTGCGATGGCCTTGAACACGCTGAGGTGGAGATCGTTGATGGCGGTGTTCGCCTTCAGGATGTCCCGGGCAACCTCAAGGTCCCGGGTTTCCAGCAGGACCGTCAACTTGTTCGCAATTTCTTTGTCCAGCTCGGCCATGCGCTTGAACGTGCCGGTCATGGATTCGGGGATGACGGTAGACGGGAACCGCAGGCGTGCCAGCTGGGCGATGTGCCGTGCAAGGTCTCCCATGCGCTCGAGGGAAGCGCTCATCCGCAGCGATCCAACGATCATCCGGAGATCGCTTGCCACGGGCCCCTGCAGGGCCAGGATGTCGATTGCCCGTTCATCCAGGCTGTTCTGCAGGAAGTCGATGCGGGCATCCGCAGCGATGACGTCCTGCGCAAGGTCTACGTCCGCCACCTCGAAGGAGGTGGTGGCTTTGTCCATGGCCTCGCTGACCAGCCGGGAGATCTCCACCAGCTGGTCACCGACCTGGGTGAGCTCTTCCTGAAAAACCTTACGCACGTAGGCGTCCTTTCCTTGTAACTCCCGCCGGTCCCGGTCCGGGCAGCAGGAATCGCGTCGCCGTTCGGCACTCCAACTACCTAGAATGCCAAAGTTCGGTAAACGGTTAAGCCCTTGCAGGTGAACGTTAGTTGAACCGTCCGGCCAAGGGGCCGGGACGCGCCGATATGCCTTCACCTACAGCATAAGGTGGAGCTGTGGATCCTATGCTTATCGGCCTGGTGGCCGGCCTTATCGGCCTGGCGCTCGGTACGTTCGGCGTGCTCGCTTTCCGGGTCAGCGAGAAACAGCGGCAATTGCTGGACGTGGACGCCGGGGAGCTCGCCCTGCCGGCGGGCGCCGCGGAGGTGCTTGCCGTCGTCGGACGCGCCTTTGTGGTGGTGGACGCGGTGGACGGTGTGGTCCGTGCCAACCCGGCCGCCTATGCCTACGGCCTGGTCCGCGGCCACACGGTGGTCCACAAGGAACTGCTGGACATGACGGCCGGGGTCCGCCGCGATGGCGTCATCCTGGAAAGGCAGCTGGAACTTCCCCGCGGCCCGCTCGGCCAGGGAACCATCATCGTCCAGGTCCGGGCGGCAATGCTCGGGGAGGAATACATCCTGCTGCTTGCGGACGACCGCACCGAGATCACCAGGACAGAAGAGATCCGGAACGATTTCGTAGCCAACGTTTCCCACGAGCTGAAGACGCCGGTGGGCGCCATCTCCCTGCTGGCCGAAGCCCTGGAATCCTCGGCAGACGACGAACTGGCCGTCCGGCGCTTCGCCAAGCGAATGCACAAGGAATCCGGCCGGCTCGCCGCATTGGTGCAGGACATCATCGAGCTTTCCCGGCTGCAGGGCGCAAGCGTCACCCAGCAGGGCCGCCCGGTTGACGTCAATGCGGTCATAGCCGAGGCCGTGGACCGGTCCCAGCTCCCCGCGGAGAGCAAGAATATCCGCATTGTGGTGGGTGGCCGGACCGACGCGAAGGTCTTCGGGGACCAGGACCTGCTGGTGACCGCCCTGCGCAACCTGATCGATAACGCCATCAGGTACTCCCCGGAGAACACCCGGGTAGGGATCGGTGTGCGCAGCAGGGAAGGGCTGGTTTCCATTTCCGTTACGGACCAGGGCGAGGGACTCAGCCCCGAGGACCAGGAGCGCGTCTTTGAACGCTTCTACCGGGTGGATTCGGCCCGGTCCCGCCATACCGGCGGGACAGGCCTTGGCCTGAGCATCGTCAAGCACGTCGCGTCCAACCACGGCGGCGAAGTGACCCTCTGGTCCCAGCCTGGGCAGGGCTCCACGTTCACCCTCCGGCTTCCCGAGATGGAGGGCCAGGAGGGCGGGGAAGAAACACCTCCGGCCGCTGCCCCCGCCCGGGCGGGGACCGCAGGGTCCGAAAAGCCAACTGTTACCCAAGTACCCGGCGCCGCAGCAGGCGCCACCGAACGAGGAGCAAACGCTTGAGCAGGATCTTGATTGTCGAGGATGAGGAGTCGTTCAGCGATCCGTTGTCCTACTTGCTGGGCAAGGAAGGTTTCGAGGTGGAGGTCGTGGACAACGGCCTGGACGCCATCACCGAGTTCGACCGGAACGGGGCGGACCTGGTGCTGCTGGATTTGCAGCTGCCCGGGCTCTCCGGCACGGAAGTGTGCCGGCAGCTCCGCCAGCGGTCCAGCGTCCCGGTAATCATGTTGACGGCCAAGGACGCGGAGATCGACAAGGTAGTGGGACTGGAACTTGGCGCGGACGACTACGTCACCAAGCCCTACTCCTCCCGCGAACTGGTGGCCAGGGTCAGGGCGGTGCTGCGGCGCCAGGGCGAGCCGGAGGAACTCATTTCTTCCACCGTGCAGGCCGGGCCTGTCCGGATGGATATTGAACGGCATGTGGTCAGCGTTGGCGGCGAGCAGGTGCTGCTGCCCCTGAAGGAGTTCGAGCTCCTCGAAATGCTCCTGCGCAATTCAGGCCGGGTGCTGACCCGCGGCCAGCTCATCGATCGGGTCTGGGGCTCTGACTATGTCGGTGACACCAAGACCCTCGACGTCCACGTGAAGCGGCTTCGCGGAAAGATCGAGCCGGACCCGTCAGCGCCGCGGTACCTGGTCACCGTGCGGGGGCTTGGCTATAAGTTCGAGCCCTAGAAAGGGTCGCCCGGCGACAGGCATGCAAAAGGAGGGGCCCTCCGGCCCCTCCTTTTGCATGCCTGTCCTGCAGTGGGCTCAGCCCGCAGCCTTAGTGGCCGGTCCCGCCTGCGCTTTCCGAAGCGGACGGCGACGGCGTGGCCGATGTGCTCGGCGAGGGCGTGCTGCCGGCCGGCAGGTACTCCTTGTACTCAGGCAGCGTTGCATCCAGGACGGGGACCTTCACCGTGTTGCTCACGTTGGTTCCGTCCTCGGTGATCTTGACGTCCACGAGGGAGCCCGGGATTCCTCCGGTGGTGCTGAGGATGGCTTCGTCCGAGCTGTCGTTCAGCAGCGTGTAGGAGTTCGCCTTGACCGGCACCTCGGTCTGTGAGCCCTTTGCGCCGTTGACCGTGAGCGTCACGTCCTGCGAAGAGGAGTTGTAGACGGCGCCGATCAGGCGGCCCGGCTGGTCCTCGCCGGAGGAAATGATCAGGATATTGCGCAGCTGGATCGGGCCGAGGTCGGTGACGATGCCGTCCGATGCAGCGTACCGTTCGCTGGTCTGCTGGGGCGTGATGTAACCGCAGCCGGCGGTCAGCAGGCCCACGCCAAGGGCGCCTGCCGTCAGTGCCAGTTTGCCGCGCTGGGCCCGGGTCATCGCAGTGAAACGCACGTCGCGTACTCCTCAAAGAGTCTTGAAACATTAATCACGCATAGCCTATCCGCAAAGCACGCCAAACGAGGATTCGGAGCTGTCACATCGGCCTTCCCCAGGACCCCGCACATGCACTATTATCCGCGTTCGTCAAGGGGGTGAAGGGGGCCGATTTGGCCCGTTTTCCGCGTATTTCTGCGGTTCGGCGCCCTCTTCCAGGCCGGTCATATGCCTGAATCGTGATAAACTGGTCAGCGGGAAAGGGGAAATGTCCACATGGTATTTGAGGTCGGCGAGACAGTAGTTTACCCTCACCACGGTGCTGCGAAGATTGAAGAAATCAAGATGCGCACCATCAAGGGCGAAGAGAAGATGTATCTCAAGCTCAAGGTGGCTCAGGGTGATCTGACCATTGAAGTTCCAGCAGAGAACGTTGACCTTGTTGGGGTTCGGGACGTAGTGGGCAAGGAAGGCCTGGAGCACGTGTTTGATGTGCTTCGCGCCGAGTTCACCGAAGAACCCACCAACTGGTCACGCAGGTACAAGGCAAATCTGGAGAAGCTTGCTTCCGGTGACGTCATCAAGGTTGCAGAGGTCGTCCGCGACCTGTGGCGCCGGGATCACGACCGGGGCCTTTCCGCAGGCGAGAAGCGAATGCTGGCCAAGGCCCGGCAGATTCTGATTTCAGAACTGGCGCTGGCTGAAAAGACCGACGAAGAGAAGGCTGCAAGCGTTCTCGACGAGGTCCTGGCTTCCTAAGAATTGAACCCCGGGGGCACCCAAGTGCCGCCGGGGCTTCTTTTTGCCCAAAAACAGGCCGCAGGGATTCCTCCCGAGGTGTTCAGGCGCCGGCGCCCTGCAGGGACGTAGGCTAGTCCGCATGAGCGAAACACGCACCCGCCTGGTCACCGCGGTGATCCTGGTGGCAGCAGGTTCGGGGCAAAGGCTGGGTTACGGCATGCCCAAGGCGGCGGTACCCCTGGGCGGCGAGCCGATCCTGATGCATGCCCTGCGCGGCATTGTCGCATCCGGAGCGGGCAGCCAGGTGTGCGTTGCGCTGCCCCCGGGAGACGACGCCCTCCGCCGCCTGTGCGAGGACTTCCGGCAGGAACTGGCCGACGGCGGCCCCCTTCTTTCCATTGTCGACGGCGGCAGCACCCGTGCGGATTCCGTCCGGGCCGGCATGGCAGCCCTGATGGACGGCATAGAAGCGGTGCTGGTGCACGACGCCGCGCGCGCCCTCACCCCCGAGTCCGTCTTCCACCGCGTGACGGACGCCTTGGCCGCGGGGGCCGCGGCAGTCATACCTGCCGTAGCGGTAGTGGACACTGTCAAGACGGTAGCGGCCACTACTGGCCCGGACAGCGAACTGGCCCCGGAGGTTGTCACCGGGACCGCGCCCCGCGAGGAACTCCGCGCGGTGCAGACGCCGCAGGGCTTCCAACTCAATACCCTGCTGAAGGCCCACGAAGCCGCGCGGGCCCTTGGCCCGAAAGAGTCCGACGCCGTCACCGATGACGCAATGCTCGTCGAAATGCTCGGCATCCCCGTCCACGTGGTCCGGGGGTCCACCCAGTCCCTAAAAATCACCACGCCCTTGGACCTGATCCTCGCCGAGGGGCTCCTTGAGGGTCCCCTGGGCGCACGCTGGGTGGAAGGCTAGGAATGGGACCTGCGGACATGGTCATCCCCCGAACCGGAATCGGGCTGGACGTTCACGCCTACGCCGCGGAGGACCAGCCCCGCCCGCTGTGGCTGGGTGGACTCCTGTGGCCGGGTGAACGTGGCCTGGCCGGGCACTCCGACGGCGATCCGGTGGCCCATGCCGCCGCCGATGCGCTGTTTTCCGCCGCCGGGATAGGAGATTTGGGCACGCACTTCGGTACGGACCGGCCGGAATTTGCCGGCGCCTCCGGCGTCGCATTGCTGGCCGAGGCTGCGCGGATCGTCCGGGCTGCCGGGTTTGAGATTGGCAACGTTGCTGTCCAGTTCGTCGCCAACCGGCCCAAGTTCGGCCCGCGGCGGGAGGAATCCCAACAAGTCCTCAGTGATGCCGCGGACGCGCCCGTCAGCGTCACTGCCACCACCAGCGACCACCTCGGGTTCACCGGCCGTGGTGAAGGCATCTCCGCGGTGGCCACCGCACTGGTCTACCCGAGGCCGCACCTTCCCATCAGCTAATCTGGAGCGGTGACCCTGCGCTTCTATGACACTGCCTCCGCCGAAGTCCGGAACTTCGTGCCCATCGTCGAGGGCAAAGCCAGCCTCTACTACTGCGGGGCCACCGTGCAGGGCATGCCCCACGTTGGCCATATCCGCTCGGCCATTGCGTTTGACCAGCTCACCCGTTGGCTGGCCTACCGCGGGTTCCGGGTCACGGTGGTAAGGAACGTCACGGACATCGACGACAAGATCCTGGCCAAGTCCGAGGCCTCCTTCGCGCCCGGGTTCACCCCGGAACCCGGGGAAGTGCCCGAGGAAGAGTGGTGGGCGCTTGCTTACCGCTACGAGCAGGAATTCCTCAAGGCCTACGACACGCTTGGCGTTTCCCGGCCAACGTACGAGCCCCGCGCCACCGGCCACATCCCCGAAATGCACGCCCTCATCCAGCAGCTGATCGACCGCGGGCACGCCTATCCTGCCCCCGACGACTCCGGTGACGTCTACTTTGACGTGCGTTCCTGGAGCAAGTACGGCGCACTGACCCGGCAGAACATCGATGACATGCAGGCAGCCCCGGACGTCGAACCCCAGTTCAGCAACAGGAAGAAGGACCCGCGCGACTTCGCCCTGTGGAAGGGGTCCAAAGAAGGAGAGCCGACGACGGCGAGCTGGGCTTCCCCGTGGGGTGCGGGCCGCCCGGGCTGGCACCTGGAATGCTCCGCCATGGTCACCAAGTACCTCGGCTCCGAATTCGATATCCACGGCGGCGGCCTGGACCTCCGGTTCCCGCACCACGAAAACGAGCTCGCCCAGTCGCAGGCGGCCGGCCACGCGTTCGCCAACTTCTGGATGCACAACGGCATGGTCACCTACGAGGGCGAAAAAATGTCCAAGTCCATTGGCAACACCATCAGTCCTGCCGAGATGCTGGAACTGGCGTCCCCCCGGGTGGTCCGCTACTACCTTGGCCAGGCCCACTACCGCTCCGTGCTGGACTACCGTCCCACGTCCCTCCAGGAGGCCGCCGCCGCCGTCGAACGCATTGATGGTTTCATTGCCAAGGCGACCGCCCGGTTCGGTACCGGCTCCGGCACAGCTGCCGGCCACCAGAGCTCCTCCGCGGAAACCTTGCGCACCTTCACCGAAGCCATGGACGACGACCTGAACGTCCCGCGTGCGCTGGCCGCCCTGCATGAGACGGTCCGGACCGGCAACACTGCCCTTGCCGAAGGCGATGACCCCGCGGCCCGTCTCGCGTTGAACACGGTGGCAGTCATGACCGACGTCCTCGGGCTGAATGCCGTGGCAGGTGCCGATGCCGGCAACACCAAGGACAAGGCCGCCCTGGACGTCCTGGTGCAGGCCCAGCTGGAAGCCCGTGCCGCGGCAAGGGCGGAGAAGAACTGGGCGGCCTCGGATGCCATCCGTGACACCCTCTCCGCTGCCGGCATCCTGGTGGAGGACGGCCCGGACGGGGCAACCTGGAGCCTGAAGCGCGACTGACCGGCGCGTTTCCCGAAGCGGCCGTCCCCCTTAGCAGCCGATTTTTCTTCGATCAGTAGACTGGTAGGCAGACTCAGTCAACACAATCAAGGGTGGAACACAATGGCCAACAATGGTCGCCGATCGGTTAAAGCGAAGAAGGGCCCAACCATCGGGACCGGTGGCCATGGCCGCAAGGCCCTGGAAGGCAAGGGCCCCACGCCCAAGGCGGAGGACCGCCCGTACCACAAGGCGCACAAGGCCAAGCAGCTCTCCGAGCGGTCCGCGGCCAAGCGCAATCCGGGTGCCCGCAGCGCCGGAGCGGCCAAATCCGGCCCCAAGGGCCGTGCCACCGAAGAAGTCGTTACCGGGCGCAACTCGGTGGTCGAGGCGCTCCGCGCCGGCATTCCTGCCAAGGCACTGCATGTGGCCATCCGCATCGAAATGGACGACCGCGTCAAGGAGTCCCTGAAGCTTGCCGCCGAGCGGGGCATTCCGCTGCTCGAAACCGGAAAGCCTGAACTGGACCGGATGACCGACGACGCCGTCCACCAGGGGCTGGTGCTGCAGATCCCGCCGTACGACTACCAGGACGCGTACGAACTGGCAGAGGAGACGGTTGGGAAATGGAAGAAGGGCCACGTCCCCAACGCCCCGCTCTTCGTTGCCTTGGACGGCATTACCGATCCCCGCAACCTTGGCGCCATCATCCGCTCGGTCTCCGCTTTCAGCGGCCACGGCGTCATTGTCCCGGAACGCCGCTCGGTGGGCGTTACCGCCTCGGCCTGGAAGACCAGCGCCGGAGCCGCTGTCCGCGTGCCCGTGGCGCGGGCCTCAAACCTCAACAACGCCCTGAAGCAGTTTAAGTCCATGGGAATCTTCGTCCTGGGCCTGGACGGCGACGGCGACGTCTCCTTGCCGGACCTCACCCTCGCAACCGAACCGGTGTGCATTGTGGTGGGTTCGGAAGGAAAGGGACTCAGCCGCCTGGTCCGCGAGAACTGCGACCAGATCGTCTCCATCCCCATCGATTCCGCAATGGAGTCACTCAACGCCTCCATGGCCGTGGGCATCTCCCTGTATGAGGTCTCCCGGCAGCGCGCCGCAAAGTAGGCGCCGGGTCATGGTCATGCCGCTTTTCGACACTGCTTCCACCATGGACGCCTCCACGGCGGTTCCGCTCGGTGTCAGTGTTCCGCGCGCCGACGTGGACGGGACAGGCAACCACCACGCAGGGCGGGCCAACGTGGCGTGCTATGCGCCGGGCGTATCCAGCCTGGAGATCGTCTACGCCGCCCCGGGCGGGGAGTGGCGGACCCAGGCGCTGCCCAACGTCACCCACGGCGTCCACCACGGCATCGTCGAGGACCTGCCGTACGGATCCCGTTATGGTTTCCGGCCTGCGTCCGGCGAGCAGTCCCTGCCCTTTGCCGCGCCCACCAGCGAAATTGAGGACGACGCCGGCCAGCCGCTGCTGCTCGATCCCTACGGGCGCGCCGTGGACCAGCAGGCCGGCTTCCTGGCCAGCGTGCGGATGGCAGGCGACTACGACTGGGGAACCGACGAGCGGCTGCGGCTGCCGTGGCGCAACACGATCATCTATGAAGCCCACGTCCGGGGACAAAGCATGCTCCACCCCGACGTCCCTGAAGAACTCCGCGGAACCTACGCCGGCATGGCCCACCCCGCCATCATCGAGCACCTCACAAGCCTGGGCGTCACCTCGGTGCAGCTGCTGCCCGTGCACTTCCACCTGGACGAGCCGCACCTGCAAGACCTGGGGATGACTAATTACTGGGGTTACAACACAGCGGCTTTCTTCGCCCTGCACCCCGGCTACGCAACGCGTGCCGCCCAGAAGGCCGGGCCGCAGGCTGTCCAGGACGAGTTCAAGTCAATGGTTAAACGCTTCCATGCCGCCGGGCTGGAAGTCATTTTGGACGTCGTCTACAACCACACGGCCGAGGGCGGCCCCGACGGCCAGACCCTGAGCTTCCGCGGACTGGGCGAGCAGGCGTACTACCGCACTGACGGGCACGGGAGATACGTGGACACCACGGGCTGCGGAAACAGCCTGAACTTCGGTGAGTCCCGCGTGGTCCAGATGGTCCTGGACTCCCTCCGGTACTGGGTGGATGAGTTCCACATTGACGGCTTCCGCTTTGACCTCGCCGTCACCCTCTGCCGGAACGCGGCCAACGAGTTTGACCCGCGGCACCCGTTCCTGGTTGCCGTCGCCGCCGATCCCGTCCTGTCCGACGTGAAGCTGATTGCCGAACCCTGGGACGTGGGCCACGGCGGCTGGCAGACCGGGCGTTTTCCTGTCGGCTGGGTCGACTGGAACGACCATTTCCGGGACGCGGTCCGTTCCTTCTGGCTCACTGACCGCGCCGCCCTGGATGCTGGCGGGCACGGCGGGCCCATGGCCAAACTCGCGGACTCGCTGTCCGGTTCCGCCGCCCTCTTCCAGCCTTCCGGACGTTCCCGCCTGGCGTCAGTCAACTTCATCACCTCCCACGACGGCTTCACCCTCAATGACCTGGTCTCCTTTGACCGCAAGCACAACGAGGCCAATGGCGAGGAGAACAGGGACGGGCACGGGGATAACCGGAGCTACAACCACGGTGTGGAAGGTCCCACCGAGGACGGCGCGATCCTCGCCAAGCGTGCCCAGGCCCGCCGCAACTTGATGGCGTCCATGCTGGTTTCCCTGGGCGTTCCCATGATCACCGCCGGCGACGAACTGGCGCGGACCCAGCAGGGAAACAACAATGCCTACTGCCAGGACAACCCGCTCGCATGGCTGGACTGGACCCTTACTCCCGAGTCCCACGAAATGCTCCGCAGCACCAAGCGCTTCATCCGCCTGCGCAAGGAGTTCCTCGCGGCCCAGCCCCACGACTTTCCTGTCCGGGACGAGCAGTCCTACCTGTACTGGTTCGACCAGAACGGCCACCCGATGTCCATGGAGCGCTGGAACGATCCTCACAACCGCGTCCTGCAACTCCTCCTGGGCTCGGACAACGGCGGCTTTGCGGGGTTGATGGTGGTGAACGGCAGCGCTTCGGACCTGCAGGTCACGCTGCCGCGCGTTCCGGCCGGGACCACAGCCCCGCGGATGTTCGAGCTCCGGCTGACTACCTCGCCATTGCATGAGGCACGCCAGGGCGGGCAAGTTGCCTCGGGGGAGAAGGACCTCGTGGAGGCCTATTCCATCAGCATCTACCGCAGCTAGGCACCCGGGATTTCCAGAATGCGCAACCGTTCCGTCCTACCCCTGTTGCTGGCGGGCCTGATGGTGCTTGCTTTCCTGGCCTTCGGCGGCACGGGCTTCCTCGGCCAGCTGACGGAAACTACGACGCCGGAGGGCACCTCCAGTGCCATGCCTGCGCCCGGCGCCGGGCCCGGGACCAGCGCCCCTGGACAGGACAACCCTTCGGGGCTGCCGGAGGTTCGCGAGTCCGCGCTCCCGGCGGAGGGCCGCAGGGTTCTCGAACTCATCCGCGCTGGCGGACCGTACCGCTACAGCCAGGACGGCCAGGCCTTCGGTAACTTCGAGCGCCTCCTGCCACGGCGGGACAGGGGCTATTACCGCGAGTACACAGTGCCAACGCCCGGGGAATCGGACAGGGGAGCGCGCCGCATCGTGGCCGGCGCCGACGGCGAGAAGTACTACACGGACGATCACTACGAGTCATTCAGATACATAGCGGAAGGCAGCTGAGCAAAGCCATGAAGATCTACTCCGGCGACACCTGGACCCTTGAGGAGCTGCAGGAGCAGGTGGCCGACGCCGGACGCCGCAGCCTGGTGGTTCCCGCAGCCGACAGCAAGAAGGCTGTCCTGGAAACCTTCGGCGAGGTCCTTAACTTTCCCGAGCACTACGGCGTCAACCTCGACGCGCTCAACGATTCACTGCATGACTTCGCGGACAGCATCACGGATAACGGCAACGCTCCGGTCACGGTCCTGTGGCAGGTGGCTGCCCCCTTCCGCAGTGACAGGGCATTCGGGATCATCTGCGAGATCCTCCAGGACGCCGAGCGCTATGCGGGCAAGGACCTGGCAGTCACCGCCGTCCTGCTTTAGGTGCGTTCTTCGTGGCCCGTGTAGGTCGCAAGGAGATCCAGGGCCCTGCCGCCGTCGTCCTCTGCAGCCAGTCCCTTGCGCATGCTGTCCGCCTTCTCCCTGCCGGCCGGGAACGGCGGCAGGAGGGGGATTTCAGGATCTGTCAGCACCTCGATCACCACTGGCCGGTCTGCCGCGAACGCCTGCTCCCAGGCATCGCCAAGAAGCCCAGGATCCTCCACCCGGATGCCTTTCAAACCCAATAGGTCCGCGTAGCCCGCGAACGGAAAGTCCGGCAGTTCCTGGCTTGCGGCGAACCGCGGCTCGCCCTCGGACTCCCGCTGCTCCCACGTCACCTCGGTGAGTTCCCTGTTGTTGAACACGCAGACCACGAACCGCGGATCGGCCCACTGGCGCCAACGGTGGGCGACAGTCACCAGTTCGGCGATGCCGATCATCTGCATGGCGCCGTCACCGGCCAGGGCCACAACCGGCCGGTCCGGCTGCGCCAGTTTCGCGGCAATGCCGTAGGGGAGGGAACACCCCATGCTGGCCAAGGTTCCGGAAAGGTGCGCCGGGACGCCCGGCGGAAGGACCAGTTGCCGGGCATACCAGTAAACGCAACTGCCGACGTCGATGCTCACCAAAGCGTTCCCGGGCAGCCGGCCGTTCAGTTCCCGGACCACCCGCTCGGGATTCACGGGGCTCGCCGGGACGGCGGCCCTTTCCACGGCCAATGCCCGCCACCGGGAGACTTCCCGCTCCACGTCGGTTCGCCATTGCCCGGGGGCGCGCGGTTGCAGCCTTTCCCCCAGTGCCTGCAGCGCCACAGCGGCGTCGCCCGCCAAACCCACCTCAACCGGGTAGCGGTTGCCGATTTTCCGTTCGTCGATGTCGATCTGGACAGCCCGGGCCGCGCCGGGCGGAGGATAGAACTCCGTCCAGGGATCATTGGAGCCCACAATCAGCAGCGCATCGCAGTTGCCCAGCAGGTGCGCGCTGGCGGTGGTTCCCAGGTGTCCCATGGTGCCCGCCGCAAACGGCAGGGTCTCATCCATGTAGGGCTTGCCCAGCAGGCTTGTGGCGATTCCGGCGCCAAGCTTTTCGGCCACCGCCAGCACCTCCCCGGCGGCGTGCCGCGCCCCCTGGCCCACGAGCAGCGCGACCCGTTCCGAGGAGTTCAGGATCGCTGCCGCAGCCTCCAGATCCTGATCCCGGGGCGTCCTGGTCGCTGTGCTCCACGAGGGCGCGGTGACCACGATGCCGTGTTCCTGTGCCAGCTCGGGCGCCGGTGCCGACTGGATGTCATGCGGGACGATGACCACGCAGGGCGAGGAGGTGGCCCTGGCGGTGCGGAAGGCCCGGTCCAGGACCATGGGGACCTGCTCCGGTGCGCTGACCTGCTGGACGAACTGGGCGGCCACGTCCTTGAAGAGGACCGTAAGCTCGATCTCCTGCATATAGGCGGACCCCAGCACCGTGCGGCTTTGTTGCCCTACGATCGCCACTACCGGAACGCCGTCGAGCTTGGCGTCGTAGAGCCCGTTCAGCAGGTGGACGGCGCCGGGGCCCTGGGTGGAGGTGACCACCCCCACCCCGCCGGTGTACTTGGCGTGGCCCACCGCCATGAAGGCAGCCGTCTCCTCATGACGGGCCTGGACGAACTCGACCCGGCCTTCGGCGCGGCGCAGTGCGCCCATGAAACCGTTGATCCCGTCGCCGCTGTAGCCGAAGACGCGGTCCACCCCCCAAATGCTGAGGCGTTCCACGATCACGTCGGATACAGTGCGTTCGGCCATGGGTTCCTCTCGGAGGGTTCGGGGGCAGTGCCTCAGGCGTTGACGATCAGTCCCAGCTCGGCCTTCGAAGCGAGGGCGTCGTGCCGCGGCAGGACCCGGACGGTGTACCCGAACGGTCCCGACCGGTCGATCACCAGCGAGCCGCTGAACAGGTGGCGTCCGCTGCCGAGGTCCTCCTGTACCTTCAGTTCCATCACGGTGATGTCGGTGAGGGTGTCGCTTTCCTCGGCCCTTCCATAGGCCACTTCCACGGATACGTCCTCCGGGGTGAGGCTGTGCAGCGCCACGTAGGCGTTGACCTGGAGCGTGTCGCCGATCTGGGGATCCTCGGAGACGCCCACGGAGTCCACGTGCTCCACGTGCACCAGCGGCCATGCCGAACGTACCTTTGCGGTCCAGGCCGCCAGGGTGCGGGCCTGAGAGTAGGAGTTGGCAGAGGCGTTCCGCCCCGCCTCCGCGGCCGGGCGGTAGAGGATGTTCACGTAGTCGCGGAGCATGCGTTCGGCGGAGACGGCCGGACCAAGGTGCGAGAGCGTGTGCTTGATCATGGAGACCCAGTGCGTGGGCACCTTCTCGGCCCCCGACGTCGAAGGGCCTGCGGCGCCGGCGCCGGCTGATACCGTGCTGCCGTAGAAGCGCGGGGCCACCTGGGTTTCAAGCAGCTCGTACAAAGCTGCTGCCTCGATGTCGTCGCGTTCCTCCGGTGATGCGCCGTTGTTGGCGGTGGGAATCGCCCAGCCGTTTTCGCCGTCGTACATTTCATCCCACCAGCCGTCCAGCACGGAGAGGTTCAGCGACCCGTTGAGCGCGGCTTTCATGCCCGATGTTCCGCAGGCCTCCAGCGGCCGGAGCGGGTTGTTGAGCCAGACGTCGCAGCCGGGGAACAGCGTCCGGGCCATCGCGATGTCGTAGTTGGGCAGGAAGGCGATGCGGTGGCGCACTTCGGGGTCGTCGGTGAACCTGACCAGGTCCTGGATCATCTTCTTGCCGGCGTCGTCAGCGGGGTGCGACTTGCCGGCAATGACCAGCTGGATGGGATGCTCCTTGTGCAGGAGCAGTGCCTTCAGGCGCTCAGGCTCGCGCAGCATCAGGGTGAGCCGCTTGTAGGTGGGAACGCGGCGGGCAAAACCGATGGTCAGGATGTCCGGGTCCAGGACATTGTCCGTCCAGCCCAGCTCCGCATCAGCGGCCCCGCGCTTCTTCCAGGAAGCCCGCAGGCGGCGGCGGACGTCCTCCACCAGGGCCGCCCGCATCTCGCGCCGCAGCGCCCAGACATCTGCGTCGCTGACGTTGTAGGCGAGGTCCCACCGGCCGTTGGCTTCGGCTTCGCTGCCGAACTGGTCACGGGCAAGCTGCGAAATGCGGCTGTCCACCCACGTGGGCACGTGCACGCCGTTCGTCACGGACGTGATGGGCACCTCGGAGTGGTCGAAGCCCGGCCACAGGGCGGAGAACATCCCGCGGGAAACTTCCCCGTGCAGCTTTGCGACGCCGTTGGCGCGCTGCGCGAGGCGCAGGCCCATGATGGCCATGTTGAACACGGACGGGTTCCCGTCAGCGTAGTTCTCGCGGCCGAGTTCCAGGATCCTGTCCGTGGGAACGGCGGGTGCCAGGCCGGCCTGGAAGAAGTGGTGGATCTGGGCGATCTCGAACCTGTCGATGCCTGCCGGGACGGGGGTGTGCGTCGTGAAAACAGTGGACGCCCTGCCGGCTGCAAGGGCCTCGTCAAACGTCAGCGCCTGCTCTCCGGCCATGAGTTCCTGGATGCGTTCGATGCCAAGGAAACCGGCGTGGCCCTCATTGGTGTGGAACACCTCCGGGGCCGTAGTGCCGGTGAGCTGCTGGAAGGCGCGCAGGGCCTTGACCCCGCCCATGCCCAGCAGCAGCTCCTGCTGCAGGCGGTGGTCTCCGCCGCCGCCGTAGAGGCGGTCGGTGATGCTGCGGGCGGCGTCGTCATTGCCGGGGACGTTGGAGTCCAGGAGGAGGAGGGGGACGCGTCCGACGTCGGCCCGCCAGATGTGTGCCAGCAGGCGCCGGCCGTTGGGCAGGGGGAGCGAGATCTGCAGGGGGCGTCCGATGCCGTCCGGCGAAGGCTCGCGAAGCAGCGTGAGCGGCAGCCCGTCCGGGTCCAGGACCGGGTACGTCTCCTGTTGCCAGGCATCCCTGGACAGCGACTGCTTGAAGTAGCCGGCCTGGTACAGCAGGCCGACACCGATCAGCGGCACTCCAAGGTCCGAGGCCGCTTTCAGGTGGTCGCCGGCCAGGATTCCCAGGCCGCCTGAATACTGGGGGAGCACCTCGGTGATGCCGAATTCGGGCGAGAAATAGGCAATCGATGCAGGGGCATCCGGGCCGAGGCCCTGGTACCAGCGCGGCTCCTCGAGGTACCGGTCAAGGTCCTCCTCAGCGGCCCGCACGCGTTCCACCACCGCGCGGTTCGCGGCAAGCTGCTGGAATTCTTCGCGGCTTACCATCCCCAGGAAACCCACCGGGTCCTGGCCGCTTTCCTCCCAAAGGCGGGGATTTAGCCCCGCGAAAAGTTCCCGCGTAGGGCGGTGCCAGGACCAGCGCAGGTTGCTCGCCAGGCGGGCCAGCGGCCGGATGGGTTCGGGGAGGACGGTACGGACGGTAAATCTGCGGATTGCCTTCACCTGCGTCACACTAACCGACAACATGGGCGGCCGGAACCAGCGCCGGGTTTCTTTTGGGTAAATGACGGGGGACGCGCAGAAACTGGTGCGCAGGCTTAGCAATCTTGCTCTTTTCTCGCTAACGTCGAGCCTGTGACGACTAACTCAGGAACCAGCGCCGTATCAATGAAAATGTCGACCGGCTCCATCACTGATGGGCTGCGGTTCGGACGATTCCCGATCACCGCCGTGCAGCCCGTTGTGGAGGATGGAAAATTTCCGGCCAAGGCCTTGCCCGGCGAGGGAATCGTGGTGGGCGCCACCGCTTTCCGCGAAGGGCATGACCAACTCGGCGTCAGTGCCGTGCTCTTCGACCCCGAAGGCAATGAGCGCCAGAGGGTCAGGCTCGCGCCGCCGCGCGGGGAACGCGGCATGGGAACGGACCGCTGGGAAGGCGTGCTCACGCCGTCGGAAGAGGGGAACTGGTCCTTTGCCATCGAGGCCTGGCACGACCGCTACGGCACGTGGCACCACAACGCCGAGGTGAAGGTGGCCGCCGAAATCGACGTGGAGCTGATGCTGGCCGAAGGATCCGCGCTGCTCGGTGAAGCATCCGAAGACGACTCCCGCAGCGACTGGGACAGGGGCGTTCTCCGTGCGGCAGCCGACAGGCTCGCCGACACGTCGCTGAGCACGGAGGAGCGTCTCGGGGCCGGCTTCGGCCACGACGTGGCCGGCGTTGTGGCGCACCAGCCCATCCGCGAACTGGTGACCGTCTCCGAAAAGTTCCCGCTGAACGTTGAACGCGACCGTGCCGGACGGGGCGCCTGGTACGAGTTCTTTCCCCGCTCCGAAGGGGCCGTCAAGGATCACACCACGGGCACCTGGACCTCCGGAAACTTCCGCACCGCCGCCAGGCGGCTTGATGCCGTCGCCGCCATGGGCTTCGATGTTATCTACATGCCGCCCATCCACCCCATCGGCGTGCAGCACCGCAAGGGCCCCAACAACACCTTGATCGCCGGCCCGAACGATCCCGGCTCGCCCTGGGCAATCGGCGCGGCCGAAGGCGGCCACGATGCCATCCATCCGGACCTCGGCACCTTCGAGGACTTCGACGCCTTCGTGGCGCGGGCAAACGAACTGGGCCTGGAAGTTGCCCTGGACCTCGCGCTCCAGGCGGCTCCGGACCATCCCTGGGTACAGTCGCATCCGGAGTGGTTCACCACCCGCGTGGACGGCAGCATTGCCTATGCCGAGAATCCGCCGAAGAAGTACCAGGACATTTATCCGCTCAATTTCGATAATGATCCCGAGGGGCTTTCAAACGAAATTCTGCGGATTGTGCTGCTGTGGGTGAGCCACGGCGTAAAGATTTTCCGCGTGGATAACCCGCACACCAAGCCGGTGTGGTTCTGGGAATGGCTTATTGCGCAGGTAAACAAAGAGGTTTCCGGCGTGGTGTTCCTGGCCGAGGCGTTCACGCGCCCAGCCATGATGCATGCGCTTGGCCGCGCGGGGTTCCAGCAGTCCTACACGTACTTCACCTGGCGGAACACCAAGAAGGAGATCGAGTCTTACTTCACCGAGGTGAGCCACGAGTCAGCGGCCTTCTTCCGCCCCAACTTCTTCGTCAATACCCCGGACATCCTCACTGAATACCTGCAGTTCGGCGGGCCGGCGGCGTTCAGGATCAGGGCCGCCCTGGCAGCGACGGCCAGTCCGTTGTGGGGCGTCTACGCGGGCTACGAGCTGTTTGAGCATGTGGCCAGGCCCGGCGCGGAGGAGTACATCGACAACGAAAAGTTCGAGTACAAGGAACGCGACTGGGACGCCGCGGCGCAATCCGGACGGACCCTCGCCCCGTACATCACCAGGCTCAACGAGATCAGGCATGCCCACCCTGCGCTGCAGGACCTGCAGAACCTGACCGTCCACCACAGCACGGACGACGCCACGGTGGTCTACTCCAAGCACAAGACCCTTCCTGACGGGTCCAAGGACACCCTGATCGTGGTGGTCAACGTAGATCCGCACGGGACCAGGGAATCCACGGTCTCGCTGGACCTGGCGGCCCTTGAACTCGACGCCCGGGACCTGACGCATAACGGCGGCTTCCACGTGGATGACCTCATCTCCGGTGAAAGCTGGGAGTGGGGCGAGTACAACTACGTCCGCCTCGACCCGCACGTGGAGCCCGCGCACATCCTGCGCGTGAGGAGAATGCATCAGTGAATTTCAATCCGCAAAGTTCCGGCCAGCATTTCACTCCCAAGAGCACGTTCGAGCTAAATGCCCCGGGCCTTCAGCATGATCCGCTGTGGTACCGGAAGGCCGTGTTCTACGAAGTACTGGTCAGGGCTTTTGCGGATGCCAACGGTGACGGTTCCGGCGACTTCTCCGGCCTCATTGACAGGCTTGACTACCTGCAGTGGCTGGGCGTGGACTGCCTCTGGCTGCCACCGTTCTTCCAGTCACCGCTGCGCGACGGCGGCTATGACATCTCCGACTACAACTCGGTCCTGGACGAGTTTGGAACAATCAGTGACTTCAAGCGGCTGGTTGCCGAGGCCCACGCCCGGGGTGTCCGGGTCATCATCGACCTGCCCCTGAACCACACGTCGGACCAGCACCCGTGGTTCCAGGAGTCACGCAAGGACCCGGATGGCCCCTACGGGGACTTCTACGTCTGGAGCGACACTGACGAGAAGTACCAGGACGCGCGCATCATCTTCGTTGATACGGAGGAATCCAACTGGACCTTCGATCCCATCCGCCGCCAGTTCTTCTGGCATCGGTTCTTCAGCCACCAGCCCGACCTGAACTTCGAAAACCCGAAGGTCATCGAGGCATTGTTCGATGTGGTCCGGTTCTGGCTGGACCAGGGAATCGACGGTTTCCGGGCCGATGCCATCCCCTACCTGTACGAAGAGGAGGGGACCAACTGCGAGAACCTTCCGGCCACCCACGAGTTCCTCCGCAAGCTCCGCACCATGGTGGACGAAAGCTATCCCGGGCGGGTCATCATCGCCGAGGCCAACCAGCCGCCGAATGAAGTGGTGGAATACTTCGGGACGGAAGAAGAGCCCGAATGCCACATGGCCTTCCACTTCCCGATCATGCCGCGGCTGTACTACGCGCTCCGGGACCAGAAGGCCGCCCCGATCATCGAGACCATGCATGACACCCCCGAAATACCGGACGGGGCACAGTGGGGCACCTTTCTGCGGAACCATGACGAACTGACCCTGGAAATGGTCACCGCGGATGAGCGGGCGGCCATGCTGGGCTGGTACGCGCCGGACCCCCGCATGCGTGCCAATATCGGCATCCGACGCAGGCTCGCACCCCTCCTGGACAACTCCCGCGCTGAGATCGAGTTGATCAACGCCCTGCTGCTTTCGCTGCCCGGAAGCCCGTTCCTGTACTACGGGGACGAGATCGGCATGGGCGACAACATCTGGCTTGAAGACCGCGATGCCGTGCGTACCCCCATGCAGTGGAACCCGGACCGGAATGCCGGCTTCTCCAACGCGGATCCGGGCAAGCTCTACCTGCCGCCCATCCAGTCCCTGGTGTACAACTACAGCATGGCCAATGTGGAGGCTGAGGCGGCCCATTCCGGTTCGCTGCTGCGCTGGACCCGTCAGATCCTCAGCGTACGCAAGAACCACCCCGCCTTCGGCCTCGGCGGGTTCAAGCACGTCGATGCCGACCACGACGCCGTACTGGCCTACCTCCGCGAACTTCCGGACGGCAACTCGGCGGGCGCCGTCGCGGAGACCATCCTGTGCACCTTCAACCTCTCGCAGCATCCGGTCGCGGCCCAGTTGAAGATCCCGCAGTTCGCCGGACGGGGGTTGCGCGATGTCTTCGGCGGCCAGCCGTTCCCCGGCATCAACGAGGACGGAAACCTGACCCTGACCCTTGGCAGCCACGACTTCTTCTGGTTGCGGATCCGGTCCGCTGCATCCAACCCGTCGTCTCCGTACACGCAGGCAATTCCGATCCTCTCGATTGAGAACTGAGATATGAACCAGCCAATCCTCACCCCCGCCCTCACTGCCCTCCTCCAGGAATGGCTGCCACGGCAGCGCTGGTTCCCGGTCAAGACACCCGACTTCGAGATGTCCCAGGCCGGCAGCCTGGGGCTTGAGGATCCCTCGGGCCACGCCGGGCTGGCCGTCTTCCTCCTGAGCGTCACCACGAAGACGCCCGACGGCGGCAGGCGGACGGCCGTTGTCCAGGTTCCCTTGAGTTTCCGGCAGGCGCCGGCTGCCGGAATGGAACGTGCCCTTGTGGGGCAGGCCGCCGGCATGGATCCATCCCGGACCTGGGTCTATGACGCCGTCCACGATCCCGACTTCGTGGGCAGCTTGCTGGAGCTCATCCGGAACAGGGAAAAGGCGCCGAACGGAGCCGCGGCCGGCTTCCGTGTCGAGGGGGAGCGGCGGCTGCCCACCAGCCGCGGCGTTGTGAAGGTGCTGTCAGGTGAGCAATCCAACAGTTCAGTCATTGTGGACGACGGCGAGTCTGCCGCCATCCTGAAGGTGTTCCGGGTGCTGTCCGACGGCACCAATCCGGAAGTTGAAGTGGGTGCTGCCCTGACGGCTGCAGGCACGTTGGAAGTTCCCGCCACCCTTGGCTGGGTGCGCGGCGAATGGCTGGCCCAGGCGGCAAACGGAGCGGCAGCCAACGGCGCGGGCCCGCGGTATGTCCAGGGCGAACTGGCTGTGGCGCACGAGTTCCTGGCGGGCGGCCGGGACGCATGGCTGCTGGCCGTTGACGCCGCCCGGTCCGGCACTGACTTCACGGCAGAAGCCCGCGCGCTCGGTGCGGCGACCGCCACCGTCCACCAGCGGCTGGCCGAAGCGCTGGGCCAGTCAGCGGAGCGCCAGCCGGGCCAGGTCATCGCTCCCGCAGTAGCCCAGCGCGTCCGCCAGGCATGGGCGGAAGCCGGAAGCGCCGTCGGCCCTTACGACGACGCCCTGACCGCACTGCTCGACCAGCTGGACCACGCACCGGCCGGCCCGCTGCAGCGCATCCACGGGGACCTCCACCTGGGCCAGATCCTTCAGGTCCCGGGGCACGCGGGAAGCCCTGCGCGGTGGGCCATCCTCGATTTTGAAGGCGAACCGCTGCGGCCCGTCGCAGAACGCAACGTCCCGGACGTTCCCCTGAGGGACGTCGTCGGAATGCTGCGGTCTTTCGATTACGCGGCCGGAGCAGCCCAGCGCGAACAGGAAGGGGCGCAGGTCCCGGCCAACTGGGTTGACGACTGCGCGGAGGCCTTCCTGGCAGGGTACGCGGCGGTGACGCCCGGGACCGTGGACAGGGAGTCGCCCCTCTTTGTGGCATTGTGGCTGGACAAGGCACTGTACGAAGTAGTTTATGAATTGCGTAACAGGCCCGACTGGTTGGCGATCCCCGTGAACGCCTCCCGGCGGCTCCTGGGCGGTAACGGCGCCGGCGATCACGCCGGCGCAGCATCGGAAGGTAACGAAATGACAGGCTCAGCACGAACTGACCGGCCGGGAGCGCCGCTCCATGTGGACGAGGGCACCCTGGGCAAGATTGCGAACGGTGAACACCACGCACCCCACTCTGTCCTGGGCGCGCACCTTGACGATTACGGCCACGTGACTATCCGTACGGTGAAGCACCTCGCGGAAGCAGTGACCGTGATTACGCCGACGGGCGAAGTGCCGATGGAACATGAAGCCCATGGCGTTTGGGTGGCAGTTCTTGAACCGCTGCAGCACGGGCACGTCCCCGACTACAGGCTGTCGGTCACCTACCCGGGTGCCGAACCGGTCACCATGGACGAGCCCTACCGCTACCTGCCCACCGTGGGCGAAGTGGACCTGCACCTTATCGGTGAGGGCCGGCACGAAAAGCTCTGGGAGGTGCTCGGCGCCCACGTCCAGCACTACAAGTCCGCCATGGGGGACGTAGACGGTGTTTCGTTTGCCGTCTGGGCACCCAACGCGCAGGCGGTCCGCGTCAAGGGTGACTTCAACGCCTGGGACGGCCGCGAGAACTCCCTCCGTTCGCTGGGCTCCTCGGGGGTATGGGAACTCTTTGTGCCGGGCGTTTTGGCAGGGGCGTGCTACAAATTCGAAATCAGGACCAAGGCCGGCCACTGGGTGGAGAAGGCAGACCCCCTGGCTTTCGGTACCGAAGTGCCCCCGCTGACCGCTTCCCGGGTGGTTGAGCCTTCGTACGCCTTCAAGGACGACGAATGGATGGAGGCACGCGCCCAGCGGGATCCCCACAACTCGGCGATGAGCGTCTACGAGGTGCACCTCGGTTCCTGGCGCCTGGGCCTCAGCTACCGGGAGCTCGCCAAGGAACTGGTTGACTACGTCAAGTGGCTCGGATTCACGCATGTGGAGTTCATGCCCGTGGCAGAGCACCCCTTCGGCGGGTCCTGGGGCTACCAGGTCACCTCCTACTTCGCCCCCACCTCCCGTTTTGGCCACCCGGATGAGTTCCGCTACCTGGTGGACACCCTCCACCAGGCGGGGATCGGCGTGCTGCTGGACTGGGTCCCGGCCCACTTCCCCAAGGACGCCTGGGCGCTTGCGCAGTTCGACGGCGAGCCCCTGTACGAGCACGCAGACCCGAACCTGGGCGAGCACCCTGACTGGGGCACCCTGATCTTCGACTTCGGCCGAACCGAAGTCCGGAACTTCCTGGTGGCCAACGCCTTGTACTGGCTGGACGAATTCCACATTGATGGCCTGCGCGTGGACGCCGTGGCTTCCATGCTCTACCTCGACTACTCGCGGCAGGACGGGCAGTGGCAGCCCAACAGGTTCGGCGGCAGGGAAAACCTGGAAGCGATTTCCTTCCTCCAGGAAGTCAACGCCACGGTGTACAAGACGCACCCCGGCGCTGTGATGATCGCCGAAGAGTCCACCGCGTTTCCGGGCGTCACCGCTCCCACCAGCCATGGCGGCCTCGGCTTCGGCCTGAAGTGGAACATGGGATGGATGCACGATTCGCTCAAGTACATTTCCGAGGAGCCGATCAACCGCAAATGGCACCACGGCACCGTCACGTTTTCCATGGTCTACGCCTTTACGGAAAACTTCCTGCTTCCCATCAGCCATGATGAGGTAGTCCACGGCAAGGGCTCCATGCTCCGCAAAATGCCTGGCGACCGCTGGCAGCAGCTCGCAAACCTGCGCGCTTTCCTCGCCTACCAGTGGGCGCACCCCGGCAAGCAGCTGATCTTCATGGGCACCGAGTTTGGCCAGGAAGCGGAATGGTCCGAACAGCATGGGCTCGACTGGTGGCTTGCCGACATCCCCGCACACAACGGCGTGCAACTGCTCACCAAGGACCTCAACGAGCTCTACAGTTCCACGCCGGCGCTGTACACCAGGGACAACGAGCCCGGGGGCTTCCAGTGGATCAACGGGGGAGACGCGGACCGGAACGTCCTGTCCTTCATCCGTTGGGACAAGGAGAACAACCCGCTGGTTTGCGCCATCAACTTCTCCGGATCGCCGCACGTCGGCTACACCCTGGGGGTTCCGGAGGCCGGTGCATGGACCGAAGTGCTGAACACGGACGCCACCACTTACGGCGGATCCGGTGTCCTCAATTCCGGTGCGCTGAAGGCAACGGACCAGGGACAGGACGGCCAGCCGGCAACGCTGAGCGTCACCCTCCCGCCGCTGGGGGCCGCCTACTTCAAGCCGGGAGCTCCGGCGGCCGGCTAGCAGCCGGTCCCCGATGAGCGGGGAAGGCCCGGAATCCGCGTGGTTCCGGGCCTTTTCCTGTCTCCAGTACGGGGCGCGGAAGGCCCTCTGCGGCCCGGTTGGCGATCTGGAAAAAGTGGTGGTAGAGTTTATTTCCGCGCTGCTCCACGGAGTCAGACGGAAAAACCGACACTCAAGCTTTTGGCTGAAGAGAGTCGCGGACGCCGGTTTGACAAGTGAGAAGCCAGCGGGTAAGTTTGAAAAGTTGCTCCGGAGCGATCCACGGTGGTTTTTTGCTGGTGGTGGTGCCGGGTGTGTCTGTTGTTTGAGAACTCAATAGTGTGCCAAGTTTGTTGA
>NZ_JAYESK010000014.1:0-79050 GCF_034720455.1 Pseudarthrobacter sp. C1
GGCTCCGCACGGAGCCGGCCTTCCCTGCGTTTGTGCAGTACAGGCTAGCGCTTGCCCTTTTTCCGGGAGCCCTTGCCCCGGCCCTTGTCCGGGTTCGGGGCGTACCGCTGGGCAACCTTGGGCGCCTTCTTGGCTCCGGTTCCGCGCCGGTCCGGCTTGGGATCCTTCTTTACCTTCGTGGGCTGCGCCGAAGGCTGGCGGGAACTCTGCGCCGTCCGGCCGCGCACGATCCCGATGAATTCCTCGATCACTTCGTCCGTGGAATCCGCAGGCCACACCAAGGCGATTTCCGTGCCCGGGGCGCCTGTCAGCCGCCGCGCCACGGTGTCCTTGACGTTGAAATGCCGGGCAACGGACATCGGCAGGATCACCAGGCCGGCCCCTGAGGCCACCACCTGAAGGGCAGCTTCGGGCCCGCCCATTTCCGCCACGTCCAGGAAGGTTTCTTCGCCAAGGTCCGCGAGGGCCACCTCTTCAAAGACCGAAATTTCGTGGCCCTTGGGCGCCACCACCACCGGCTGCTCCTCATAGAGCGGAATGACGTTCAGGCCCTCGCGCTCCACGGGAAGCCGGACAAAGCTGAGCTCGGCGGAACCGTTGCGCAGCACTTCAACCTGCGCGCCGTCGTCGGACATAAAAGACTCCAGCGGGACATCCAGAACGCGCTCTTCCCAGCGGCGGATCCACTTCCCGGGCGTCACGCCGGCCACGTAGGCGAACCGGAGCACGCGGGGTGCCTCCTGCTCCGGAGATTCAGCGGGGGCAGGGCTGTGGGGGATGTTGTCGGAGGGCACGTCTTCACAGTACCGTCCGCCCGGATACCCTTGAAGCATGACCTCTGCAAACTCCCAGTCCATGAAGCCGGCCACCGTTGCCAAGAAACTTGGCATCTATCTGCCCGCAACACCGCAGGAGTTCCAGGATTCAACCATCACGCGTGCCGAGTTCGCCGAGCTCCAGGCCAACCCGCCGGAGTGGCTCGCCGAGCTGCGACGCAACGGCCCGCATCCGCGCCCGGTGGTGGCGCAGAAGCTGAACGTTTCCATCAGCGGGCTGGCCCGTGGCGGCGTCGAGGAAGCGCTGACGACGGCGGAAATCACCGCGCTGCTCCAGGCTCCCCCGCAGTGGCTGGTCACCGAGCGCGCCACGCACGCCGCAGTCCGGGCCGAGGCCCAGCGCGTCAAGGAAGAAGCTTCCAAGAAGGAAGCCAAGAAGGCCCGCACCAAGGCCGAATAGCCGCCCAAAACCTAGGCTTGTCTGCAGATCCGAACCTTGACGGTTCGACTCCGCGGACAAGCCTCTGTTATGTCAGGGCCGGTCTGTGTCACGGCTACTCTGCCAGGAGGCGTCAGTCCTGGTGCAGCTGGACGAAGTTCCCGCAGCCGTCGTCGAACACGGCGCTGATCCCGGAAGGATCCTCCGTGGGGCCGCTCTTGAAGCTGACCCCGGCCGCGAGCAGGCGCTCGTACTCAGCCTGCACATCCGGGACGCCGAACACTACGGCGGGGAGCCCGGCGTCATGCACTGCATTCATGTACGTGGCGCCGATGGGGTTGTCGCTGGGCTCCAGCAGCAGCCCGACAGATCCGTTGCCGGCGCCCGGGTCCTTGATGATGTAAAGGTTGTACTCCGGCATGGCCATCAGGGTCTCAAAGCCCAGGGTCCCTGTGTAGAAGGCGTGGGCGGCGGCCGGGTCCTTGACGTGGATGCTGCACATTTTGATTCTCATGGTCCCACGGTACGGTGCCTTGCCCCGGGCAGAAAGGGACTTCCGGGCGTGCCCTGAACCCGGGGTTCCGGCCATTGACCGGGCGGCCGGAAAACGTTGCAATGGAAGAACCACCCGGGTTTGTTTGTCCGGGCCTTCAATGCCGGAGGTGCAAGGTGTCAGACATGGCGGAAGCCGCAGTGCAGGGCGTGCTGCAGGGGACAGGTGCGGTGGTTTTGTGCGGCCTGGTGCTGGTGGCCAGCGTGGCGGCCACGGTCTTTGTCATCCGGCGCCGTTCCCTCCTCGCGCGGGAGGACAATGCTGAACGGTCGGACCAGCTCTTCTGGGATCTGTTCCTGGGCTCATGCGTGGCTGTTCCCGCCTTGCTGATCCCGGCGTTCATATCCCCTTGGGCAGGACTGTTCCTTGGCGGTGCTGGTGTGGCTGCCGGAGTGGCTGCGTACCGGAGCAGCCCGCGGTACTTCGCGTGGCGCAGCGGCCGCCGGGAATCCCTGCAGCAGGTGGCCGCGCACCAGGAAGCGCAGGCGCGCCACGACGAACTGATCGCGCGGTGGCGCCGGTACGAGCTGGATCCGGCCTGCCTGATCGATTACCCGGCACTGACCGATGTCCGGACACCGGAAACCTCCGCCCTCATCAAGGCAATGCGGCAGGCTGAGGCGCTGCGCATGGCCCCCCAACAGGGTTATCCCGACGCCGTCACCAGCCTCGGTGCCACCCTCGCCGCCGCCGAGAGGGCAGCAGGCATCCCCGCCGAGCAGGCTTAGGGCCGGACGTTACCCGTTGTGTCGCTTCCATGGAACGGAGCGCGCAGCGGCGATAGCATCCGAAGATGGATCCTCAGGAATTGCCAACCCGTGACCAGTTCGGCCGGCTGCTGGAAGACCGCGGGGTCTGGCGGCAGGCCACGACGCTTGCGGCCGCCGGCGAACTGACCGCCCGGTGGCTGGAAGGGGCAAGCCAGTACCAGCCGGGCACGTTCGCGCCCGGCTTCGACGATGAAACCCGGCCGCTTGCTGCTGCCCTCGCCGAGCTGAACCGAAACGGGATTTTCACGAAGGAGTCCCAGCCCGGCATCAGGACCGAATCGGCTGCGCAGCGGCAGTACGTAACAGGATTCTGCTCCGCCGCCGCGGCCACTGCGCTGCTGGCCCTGTCCACCCGCACGGAACTGGTGACGGTGGCCCATGCTCCCGGTGAGGCCAGCAGCGCAGCAATACCTGTGACCCTGGCCGGGACAGAAGTGACCACGGTCCTCGGGTCAAGCGAAAATCCGGTGGAGGAGGAGCAGGTCCAGGACTGGGCGGACGAAACCAACGATGCCCTGGCCCTGCTGCTGTCCGACTCCTGGTACGTGGAGGTCTTCGATCCCGCCTGGGGACGGAATGATCTCCTGCTGCCGGAGGTTCTCGCAGTGCTGCAAAGGGTGGAGCTGGACTAAAGCTCCACCGTGCCGCTCTCGCCGACGCTCATCCGGCTGTTGGTGACCTTGGACTTGGCCCACTGGAGCACCGTGGCGGCCGTTCCGCCGGGGCTGGTCCAGTATTCGGCTGAGTCGGAGTCGATCCGGAGCAGGCACACCTCGGGGGTGTCCGGTCCGTCGGGGAACCACGCTTCGACAGCCTGGTTCCACATTTCACGGATCTTTGCCCGGTCCGTCACCACCTCCGCGGTCCCCGCGACGGAAACCCACTCGGTGTTCTTGCCAAAGGAAACGTTGACGCGCGGGTCAGCCCGGACATGCGCAACCTGTGAGGTGCCGAGGCCCGTGAAGAACCACATGTCGCCGTCGTCCTTAACATCCTGGACGGCGAGCGGCCGGCTGACGAGTGCGCCTTCCTCGTTGATGGTAGTCAACATCCCGATGTGGGAGTGGTTGATGATGTCCGTAACCTTGCTGATGCTCCCGGTGTCGGTCATGTCTCACCTCATTCGTCTGCGTGCGGGGACGCTCCCCACCGCCAGCCTATTGGTAAGCATGCTTACATTCCAGCCGGGCCGGTCCCGCTTTAGGCCGGAACGGGCAACTTCGCTGCTTCGCGGATGCTGGCAGCGGTGCGGAGCCCCATCCGGATTGCGCCGTCCACGTGCTGGTAGCCTTCGGCGGCGAGGTCGGAGGAGGACCAGTAGATGGGTCCGACCGGCACGTGCTGGTCCTTGCCGTAGCGGTGAAGCCCGCCGAGGTCGTAGCTGGAGGCATAGGCGCCGCGGGTCCATTCCTCCGAGCCCCAGTCGGACTCGTAGTAGACCTCGGGCTCAAGCGCTTCAGCGCCGAGGAAGCCGGCGATCGACTCCAGGATGGCACGCTGGCGTTCGTCGGCACCCAACTCGAAGACGGCGTCGGCCTTTTCATCGGAGACGAAGCCCACCAGGGTGCCCCTGGTATCGCCGAAGTTGGTGTTGTCGTAGACCTCCTGGACCAGGGACCCGGCGCCGAAGCAGGTGCCGGAGAGGCCGGAGTTCCGCCAGAACGGGCGGCTGTAGACGGCATGGACCTTGATGACCAGGCCCAGGGACTGGTGCTGGTGCATCTGGTGCTGGCGGCGCGGCAGCGGCGGGTTGAAGGAGACCCGCGAGTAGAGGTTGGGCGGCACCGCCATGATCACGAACCGGGCGTTGACGGTGGCACGGTCCGATTCGACGGTGACGCGGTGGCCGCCGTCGGCGTCCGGCTCCCAGTTGATGGTACGCACCGGAGAGTTAAGGACGACGTCGTCCCCCAGCTCCTGCGCCAGCAGCAGCGAGACCTGCTGCATGCCGCCTACAACACGCCGGTCCAGGATGAAGTCCTCGTCCGTGAGGTGGGTGAAGGACCCCGCGGAGGCGGCCATCAGCACAGCCTGCAGGGCGGAGAAGGCGTGGGCCGGCTTGGTGAGCATGCCGCCGGCGATGAAGAGGCCGATGTTGCTGCAGGCCTCTTCATTCGCGGAGTGCCGGCGCAGCCAGTGGTGGAAGGAGACGGTGTCCAGTTCCCGGGCCTTGGGGTGGGCCCAGGGCTCGGTGGGGCCGATCTCGGCGGCGAGGCCATCCAGCAGGCCGATGAGCTTGTTCATTTCGGCTTCGGTGTCCGGGTCCACGGGGAAGGTGTCGCCGGCGTAGCGGACCGGGATGCCATCCTTGCCGATGTACATGGAATCGCCCTCCCGGTAGCGCGGGTAGGTCCGGAGGCCGAGTTCCTGGAGGAGGTCCAGGAGCACGGTTTGGTCCGGGGAAACCCACTGGCCGCCGATTTCGAGCATGGCCCCGTCCACGGTGTCGGTCCAGGTGCGGCCGCCTACGCGGTCGCGGGCCTCCAGCACGGCGACGCTGAGGCCGGCCTTCTTCAGTTCGCGGGCTGCGGTGAGTCCCGAGGGCCCGGCTCCGACGACCACGACGTCGCGGTTCAGGTTCAGCATGATGTCCTCTCTTGGGTTCCTTTGCCGGGAACCAGTAAATGAATGACGTTCATTTATGAGAACTATAGCTGTTTGGCTCCGGGACCGGAAGTGCCGGATGGAATAATGCTGGAGACCACCGACGAAAGGCCAGTGATGCCGGCAGGACCAGCTGTACAGGGACGCTCCGTGGGGAATTCCGGGACCCCTACTGGAAATGCGGGGGCCAGGAGGCGTGCGGGACGGCCGTCCGCCGCACTGCTGGACAAGGCGGGGATCACGGCGGCGGCGCTGGAACTCATCAACCGCAAGGGCTACGACGGCCTCACTATGGCGGGCCTGGCCAAGGAACTGGACGTGGCGCCGTCGGCCCTTTACAACCATGTGGCCTCGAAAAGGGACGTCCTGCTCCTGGTGGAGGACCATTTGACCTCACTGGTGGATGTGTCCGATTTTGGCTCGGCTCCCTGGGAAGAGGCGGTACGAAGCTGGGCGTGGAGCTACCGGAATGTCTTCGCCCGGCATACGCCGCTCATTCCGGTCATTGCCGTGCTTCCGGTGACGGACGCGCCGCAGACGCTGGCGATGTACGAGACCGTGAGCAAGGGATTTCTCGACGCCGGATTCCCACAGGATCGGGTGGTGTCCTCGATCGTGGCGCTGGAGTCCTTTATCTTCGGCTCCGCATACGACGTCACGGCACCGGCGGATATTTTCGATTCGGGCACGATGGCCGGCTCGACGCCTCATTTCACCGCCGCCGTGCGGAGTGCGGCGAATAACGACCGGTCCCCCGCGGATGCGGCTTTCAGTCTGGGGCTCGAGGCGCTGATTTCGGGGCTGGGTGCGCTGCGGGGCTGACCTTCAGCATCGCGGCCTCGCTGGGGCCCGGCCGGGACTGATCCTCCGCCATCCCCACAGGTTGCTCACAGGCTGAAGCAATGCGGCGCATAGTGCGGCGACCTTAGATGGGCTTATGAACAGTTCCCGCAAGCGCAATGCGCTCCTCGAAGATGTCCAGCAGCCGCACCCCGACCACGACCGCGGCCTTGAATTTGACCTGTCGACACTGATGAGCCGGCGCTCCCTCGGAATGTTCTTCGGCGCCGGAGGCGCAGCCGTAGCCTTGGCAGCCTGCTCCCCTGGCGGATTAACCACCGGTGCCCCGTCAACGGCGGCGTCCACAGCGTCGGCATCCCCCACCGCGACCCCCACCCTGACCCGGGCCATTGTGGAGTGCGGCGTTGAAATTCCCCAGGAGACTGCCGGGCCGTACCCGGGTGACGGCTCCAACGGGCCCAACGTCCTGGAGGCTTCCGGCGTCGTTCGGCAGGACATCACATCGAGCTTCGGCACCGGGTCAGCTACGGCAGTGGGCGTACCGTTGACCGTCACCCTGACCCTGCTGGACAACTCCAACGGCTGCATACCGCTCGCCGGCGCGGCGGTCTACGCATGGCACTGCGACCGCGACGGCAAGTACTCCATGTACGACTCGGGCCTTGCCAGCGAGAACTACCTGCGCGGGGTCCAGGAGGCAGATGCCAATGGCCAGGTCACCTTCACGTCCATCTTTCCCGGCGCCTACTCCGGACGCTGGCCGCACATCCACTTCGAAGTGTTCGAATCCATGGGCAACGCAACCTCCGCCGGCCGGGTGCTGGCCGTCTCGCAGATTGCCCTGACAAAGGCGGCCTGTGACGACGTCTACGCAACACCCGGATACGAAAAGAGCATCACCAACATGACCAGGACGACGTTGCGGTCAGACAACGTCTTCGGTGACGACGGCGGCATCTACCAGCTCGCCACCATGACAGGATCCGCTGCAACGGGATACACGGCAGGACTCAACGTCACCGTCTAAACGGCACGGGGCACTTGTAATACAAGTACTACACTTATATCCTAAGTTGGCGGGCAAAGGAGCCCGGCCCCGCCCAAAGGAGAAACCGTGAGTACCGTCGACCTGATCCGGCACGTCAAACTGTCTACCGCCCGCCTTCCCCTCGCTGTTCCCATCAGCGACGCCAAGGTCTTCACGGGCAGGCAGAAGCCCATGACGGAGGTGGTCTTCCTGTTCGCGGAAATCACCACGGAGCTGGGGCACACCGGCGTCGGATTCAGCTACTCCAAGCGGGCCGGCGGGCCGGCGCAGTATGCACACGCCAGGGAAGTGGCCGAGGGCGTCATCGGCGAGGATCCCAACGACATTGCGAAGATCTACACCAAGCTGCTGTGGGCCGGAGCGTCAGTGGGCCGGTCCGGCGTCGCCGCCCAGGCACTGGCCGCGATCGACATCGCCCTCTACGACCTCAAAGCCAAGCGGGCCGGCCTGCCGCTGGCCAAGTTCCTGGGCTCGTACCGCGACTCCGTGCAGACGTACAACACGTCCGGCGGCTTCCTGAACGCCACCCTCGAGGAAGTGAAGGCCCGGGCCACCCAGTCACTCGAGGAAGGCATCGGCGGCATCAAGATCAAAGTGGGCCTCCCCGACAGCAAAGAGGACCTGCGCCGCGTCGCAGGCATCCGCGAACACATCGGCTGGGATGTCCCGTTGATGGTGGACGCCAACCAGCAGTGGGACCGGGCCACCGCCCTGCGGATGGGCCGCCAGCTCGAGGAGTTCAACCTGATCTGGATCGAAGAACCCCTGGACGCCTACGACTTCGAGGGCCACGCCCACCTGGCCAACGTCCTGGACACCCCCATCGCCACCGGTGAAATGCTGGCGTCTGTGGCCGAACACAAGGGCCTCATCAACGCCAACGGTTGCGACATCATCCAGCCGGACGCTCCGCGCGTCGGCGGCATCACCCAGTTCCTCCGCCTGGCCGCCCTGGCCGACGAGCGCGGGCTGGGCCTGGCACCGCATTTCGCCATGGAAATCCATCTCCATCTCGCCGCCGCCTACCCGCGCGAGCCCTGGGTGGAACACTTCGACTGGCTCGACCCGCTGTTCAATGAACGGCTCGAAACCAAGGACGGCCGGATGATCGTCCCGGACCGCCCGGGCCTCGGCGTCACCCTCAGCGACCAGGCACGTGCCTGGACCACCGAGACCGTGGAGTTCGGCGCGTAACCTTGAAGCCATGAGCCGGAACCTCACCGCGGACCTCGCCGCTGACCTTCGCAACCGCATCGTTGACGGCGTCATCCAGCCGGGTGAGAAGCTCCCCAGCGAGAACACCCTCATCAGCGACTTCGGCGTCAGCCGGACGGTTGTCCGCGCGGCGCTGACCCGGCTCCAGGCCGAGGGGCTTGTTGAAACCGAGCGGGGGCGGGGAAGCTTCGCCCTCACGCCGCCGACGGACCGGCCCCAGGCAGCACCCGGGGCCCGTCCGGTGGCCACCATGGAGGACCGGGTCCACCTGCTGGAGTTCCGTATGGGCGTGGAAACCGAAGCCGCCGCGTTGGCCGCACGGAACCACACCGAGCGGCAGCTGCGCGCCGTCACCGCGGCCCTTGAGGAGTTCACCGCCAGCGCGGGGCACCCCGCCCGCGCCATGAAGTCGGATTTCGAGTTCCACCGCGCCGTTGCCGCGGCCTCCGGCAACCCCTACTACTCCGACTGCCTGGCGGCGCTTGGCCAAACGATGATCGCGATGCCGCGCACCCGCCTCATGACCGGCGTCGAGCATTACGCCCGGGACCACTTCGACCAGGTGGTCCAGGAACACCGCTCCATCTCGGAGGCCATTGCGGACGGGGACGAGGCTGCCGCAGCGGCTGCCATGCGCAGCCACCTGGCCAATTCACGACGCCGGTTCAAGGCTTCCGCGCGGCCGTAACCTGGCGTGGCGCCTGGCTATCGGGCACGAAACCTCAGCTTGTTCGCGGATCCAACCCTTCAAGGCCCGGATTCGCGAACAACCCCAGGATCGGCGCGTTAACGCAAAAAGAGCCCCGGCCTCTCGACCGGAGCTCTTTAGTTCTTTGCGTGCGCGAGGGGGGATTTGAACCCCCACACCCTTTCGGATACTGGCACCTGAAGCCAGCGCGTCTGCCGTTCCGCCACTCGCGCGCAACTTCTTTCACCAAGTTCCGGCCGGTTTCCCGGATCCGTTACCTTGTAAAAGCAGCGAGATCAAGCATAACGGAAGGTGGACGGAAAACACCAATTGGCCTCCGCCGGCCCAGGCAAGGCCCGGCAACAGACTGAACTTTTGGCGGCCCCCGGGCGTTGCTGATTAAGGTCATTCACAGCCCTGCCCAGTAGTATCTGATGTAGGAGTGGCTGCTGCAGGCAGGCACACCGCTGACTTGCGAGCTGCACTGCGGGTGAAGTTCCGGAACGAAAACTGCCCCGCGGCTGGGGGGAAAGGAGAAGAACCATGGGTCTGCTGGACAAGGTTGAACGCGGCATTGAAAAGGCTGTCCGGGGCGTCTTCTCTACCGGCTCGCGCGCCCAGGTCGAACCTGTGGAGATCGCCAGCAGGCTGCGCCGGGAAGTTGACCACAAGGCCCTGACTGTGGCCGCCGGCCGGACACTCGCCCCAAACGTTTTTGATGTGCAGCTCAGCGATGACGACTTCAAGCGGGCCCAGGAATGGGGAACCCCGCTGGCCGAGGAACTCTGCGACGTAGTCATCAACCACGTCCGCAGCCAGGGCTACACCCTTCAGGGCCCGGTACGGATTTCCTTCCGCCGGGACGCCGAGTTGCGCGCCGGCAACTTCGAAATCCTCTCTTCAACCGAGAAATCGAAGGGCGCACCCGCAGGCCAGCCACAACGCCCCAACCTGCCGGCCGCTCCGAGCCGCCAGCCGGTACGGCTTCAGCCCGTATTGGATATCGACGGGCAGCGTTACTCCCTCAACGCTCCATCCATCGTCCTTGGCAGGTCGTCCGAAGCCGACATCCATGTCGAAGACACGGGCGTGTCCCGCCGCCACCTGGAAATCCGCACGGCCAACGGCGTGACCAGCGCAGTGGATATGGGTTCCACCAACGGCAGCTATGTCAACGGGCAGAAGGTGTCAGGGAGCACCGAACTCACTGACGGCTCCACCATCACTATGGGACGGACAAAAATCATCTTCCGCCTTTTGCCTGCAAGCACGGGTGGCCGCACATGAGCGACCTCACCATCACCGTCCTGCGGTTCGGCTTCCTCCTGCTCCTCTGGGTGCTGATCTTCAGCATCGTCTCAGCCATGCGCCGGGACCTCATGGTGGGCCGGAAGGCAGCCTCCGGCGCGCCCACCCAGCGCCAGGTCCGCAGGAACCCGGAGCTTGCTGAAGCCCCTCCGCAGCCGGCGAAGCAGCAGGCGCACCAGCTGGTCGTCGTCGAAGGTCCACTCAAGGGAACCACCCTTCCGCTGGCTGCCAGTCCCATCCTCCTGGGCCGCGCCCAGGAAGCCACCCTGGTCCTGGAGGACGACTACGCGTCCGGCCGCCACGCCAGGCTGTTCCCCCAAGGCAGCCGCTGGTTCATCGAGGACCTGGGGTCCACAAACGGAACCTACCTGGCGGACCAGCAACTTACCCGTGCCCTGCCGGTTGAGCCAGGGGTTCCCGTGAGAATCGGCAAGACGGTCATCGAATTGAGGCCATAGCCGTGGCCGTCACGCAAACCCCCGCCAACGGGCCCCGGCCCGCGCAGCGGCCCCTCATCATGCGCTACGCCGCACGTTCCGACGTCGGCCGGATCCGCTCAAAGAACGACGACTCCGCCTACGTGGGACGGCACCTCGCCGTCGTCGCGGACGGCATGGGCGGCCACGCGGGCGGCGACGTAGCCTCCGCCGCCACTGTCCTGGACATGATCCACCTGGACCGCGGCGACTACGACGGCGACGCCGGCACCGTCCTTGCCGACGAAATCCAGACGGCCAACTCCCTGCTTTCCGAACTCGTGCACCAGAACCCCAAACTGGCGGGGATGGGCACCACCGTCACGGCGCTCCTGCTGGCCGGGGGCAAGCTCTACTTTGCACACATCGGCGATTCCCGGGCCTACCTCCTGCGCGACGGCGAATTCAAGCAGGTCAGCGTGGACCACACCTTTGTCCAGCGCCTCATCGACGAAGGCCGGCTCCGCCCTGAGGAGGCCGAAAGCCACCCGCACAAAAACGTCCTGATGCGCGTCCTGGGCGACGTGGACGCCAGCCCGGAACTCGATCTCGATACCCTGGACGTCCGCCCCGGCGACCGCTGGCTGCTCTGCTCCGACGGGCTCAACTACGTTGCCGGCCACGCCGTGGAACGGACGGTGCGGGAAACCAAGGACCTCCGCGAGTGCGTGGAAACCCTCGTGGACCTGACCCTCGAAGCCGGCTCCCCGGACAACGTCACAGTGGTCATGGTGGAAATTGTCGAGGAAACGCCCGACGACGTCAGAACCGCCGCCGTCGAAGTCGTCCCTTCCACAGCCATCGCCGCAGCCCCTGCCGCAGCAGTCCAGCCGGCAGCACCGCCCGCCGCAGGGCCGCAGGATCCGGCTGAGGGCACCAAAGCTCCCGGCAAGAACACGTCCGGCACAGAAAGCCCTGACAAGGGCGCCGGCGCGGGCAACGACCCAGCAGCCAGCGCCGTTCCGGCCGCCGCCGGACCTTCCAAGGAGGGCCCTGCCAAGGACGGCCATGGACAGCGCTCAGTGGAACCGGGCTCCACCGACCCGCACTTGGGCGAACACCTGTCCGCTGAGGTCCTGCGGGACGAACTCGCCTCACGCCCCCACGAGCTTGTGGGTGCAGCGGCAGCAGCGGCAGAATCCGGGTCCATTCCCACCATCGCCGGACGCACCGTGGCGCGGAGGGCAGCCACCCTCCTCACCCACAGGGCAGAACAGTCCGGCACCGAAGCTGATGACAACGTGGTGCCGCTCAAGCCGCGGCGCTGGATTACCTGGGCGATCGCCGCATCCGTGCTGGTGGCCCTGACAGTGGGCCTCTGGCTGGGGTATGCCTGGACCCAGACGCGCTACTACGTCGGCGAGTACGACTCCCGCGTCGCCATCTTCAACGGCGTCTCCCAGCGCCTTGGCCCCATCGGCCTTTCCAGCCTTGAAACCGTCACAGAAATCCGGATGGATTCCCTGCCCCCGTTCTCGCAGCAGCGCGTGCGCCAGACCGTGCCCGCCAATGACCTCTACGATGCCCAGCGGATCGTGAAGAACCTCGAACTCACCGGGACCACCTCCCCAGAGGAAGGGTGTCCAACAGTTTCCGCGTCACCTGGAGCATCCACACCGGCGCCGGCCCCTACGGACCCGGCCGCTCCTGCACCGGCCCCGGAGGCAACCGCCGCTCCGGCAAGCCAGTCCCCCAGCCCCACCGTCACCTGCAAGGCGGTCCCATGAGCCAGCTCAGCACCATTCCCAAGCCACGGCGGAACGTCGAACTCGCACTGCTCCTGCTGGCCCTGGCCGTCGGCATCGGCGCCAACATGCTGGTGGGCGTCGACCAGGAAAAGGCCTTTGACTCGGATTTCTGGTTCCAGTCCAGCCTCCTCGCCGTTGCCTCCCTGGTTTTCCATGCAGTCCTGCGCTTCCGCGCCAAGTATGCCGACCCGGTAATACTTCCACTGGTGGTCGCCCTTAACGGACTCGGGCTGGCCATGATCCACCGCCTGGACGCACCCGGTGATGACACCGGCAACAACCAGCTGCGGTGGACCCTCATTGCAATGGCGGTGGCGATCGCGGTCATCTGGCTGCTCAAGGACCACCGCGTGCTCCGCAGGTTCACCTTCATCTCCCTGGCAGCCAGCGCCGTCCTCCTGCTCCTGCCGCTGATTCCCGGCATCAGCGCGGGCGAGATCCTGGGCGCCCGCGTCTGGATCCGGCTCGGTCCCATGACGTTCCAGCCCGGCGAGGTCGCCAAGATCACCCTCGCCATATTCTTTGCCGGTTACCTTTCATCCAACCGCGACCTGATCCTCCTGGCCGGCCGGAAAGTCGGTCCGCTGCAGTTCCCGCGGTTCAAGGACATGGGCCCCATGATCACGGCCTGGCTGGTCAGCATCGGCGTACTCATCTTCCAGCGGGACCTTGGTTCATCGGTTCTCTTCTTCGGCCTGTTCATCGTGATGATCTACGTGGCCACAAGCCGCATCAGCTGGGTAGTAATCGGCCTGGCCCTCATCTTTGGCGGCGGCTTCATCGCCGCCCAGGTCTTCTCCCACGTTGCACTCCGGATCGACGGCTGGCTCAACGCCTTCACTCCGGAGGTCTACGACCGCTCACCGGGCGGAAGCGGCCAGATTGTCCAGGGGCTCTTCGGCATGGCCAACGGCGGACTGGTGGGAACCGGACTGGGGCAGGGCCGCCCGGACCTGGTCCCGTTCGCCAACAGCGACATGATCATCGCGTCCCTTGGCGAGGAACTCGGCCTGGTGGGCCTGTTCGCCGTCGTCCTGATGTACCTGCTGCTGTTCACGCGCGGGTTCAGGGCCGCGCTGGGCACCCGGGACGCGTTCGGAAAGCTCCTCGCCTGCGGCCTCTCCTTTGCCGTGGCGCTGCAGTGCTTCGTGGTGATCGGCGGGGTCACACGGCTCATCCCCCTGACCGGCCTGACAACGCCGTTCCTTGCAGCCGGCGGTTCGTCGCTGCTGGCCAACTGGATCATTGTGGGCCTGCTCCTGATGATTTCCCATACAGCCCGCGGCCCGGTGGACACCACACCGCTGCGGCCGGGCGAGGCAGCAGATTCGATGGGCATTGATACTCCTACTGAGGCGGTGAAGCACTCGTGAACCAGGCAATACGGCATTCATGGGTGGCGGCCGTCGCCATGTTCGCCCTCATCTTCGGCGCCATCAGCTACGTCCAGGTGGTGGGAGCCGATGAGCTCAAGGCCAACCCGTGGAACCAGCGTGCCATCCTGCAGAACTACTGCAACGACCGCGGTGCCATCATCGTGGGCGGCACTCCGGTAGCAGAATCGGTCGAAGGCACGTCGGAGACCTGCAAGTTCCAGCGGACCTACCCGCAACCGGAACTTTATGCAGGAATCACGGGATACTTCTCGCAGAATTTCGGTGCCACCGGCCTGGAGCAGGCTATGGGTGAAGTACTCACCGGCAACTCGGACCAGCTGTTCCTGGACCGCGTGGGCCAGCTCTTCCTGGGGAACCAGCCCAAGGGCGCGTCGGTGGAGCTCACCATTGACCCCAAAATCCAGCAGCTCGCCTACAGCCTGATCCCGGACGGGCAGCGCGGGTCCATCGTGGTCACCAATCCCAAAACCGGGGCCATCCTTGCCATGGTCTCCAAACCCTCCTACGATCCGAACCTGATCGCCATCCAGGATCCGAACGCCGAGACCGCCAACATCAACGAACTGCTCAAGGTCCCCGGCATCAACCTGAACCAGAACGTCAGCGGACCCACCGGGGAACTGCTGGCTCCCGGTTCGGTCTACAAGCTGGTGGACACCGCCGCGGCGCTTGCATCGGGGAAGTACAACAAGGACAGCGTGCTCCCCAACCCTGCGGAAATGCCGTTCGAGGGAATCCAGTACAAGCTTCCCAACTATGCGGGCGGCAACTGCTACACCCGGGACACGGCGACCTTCGCCTTCGCGCTGCAACAGTCCTGCAACACCCCGTTCGCCAGCATTGCGCTGGACCTGGGCCGGGACGCCATCGCAGAGCAGGCGAAAAAGTTCGGTTTCGGTGAGGACATGGGTGACCAGATCAAGCTCGGCTATGCCCGGGGCAACGGCTTCCCGGATGACCTCGACGCTCCCGGGCTGGCCCAGTCCGCCATCGGCCAGAAGGACGTCCGTGCCACACCGCTGCAGGTTGCGTTGATGACCGCGGCGATTGCCAACGACGGCGTCCAGATGAGGCCCACCCTGGTCAAGACCCTGCGCTCTCCGGACCTGCGGGTCATCGATGAACCCCGGCCCCAGCAGCTGCGGACCTCCACCACCCCGGATATTGCAAACCAGATCACGGAGTGGATGGTCAGTGCCGTCAGTGAAGGCATCGCCAACAGGGCAGCCGTTCCCGGTGTCCAGGTGGCCGGCAAGACGGGAACCGCGGAACTGGGGAACGGCACCAACAACTCCTGGTTCACCGGCTTTGCCCCCGCAAACAACCCGCAGGTGGGTGTCACGATCGTCATGGAAGGCGTGGACATCACCACGGGAGCCCAGCTAACCAGTCCGAACGCGAAGAGAATTTTTGAGGCGGTGTTGAATAAGTGAGGCCTACAACCGGAATCACCCTCGGCGGCAGATTCCAGCTGACCACGCGGATCGCGATCGGCGGCATGGGCGAAGTCTGGAAAGCGAAAGACCTCGTCCTGGGCCGCATCGTCGCCATCAAGGTGCTGAAGGAGGAGTACACCGGCGATCCCGGGTTCCTCCAGCGTTTCCGCGCCGAGGCCCGCCACACCGCACTCCTGAACCACGTGGGCATCGCCAACGTCTTCGACTACGGCGAGGAGGAGGGATCCGCCTACCTGGTCATGGAACTGGTCCCCGGCCAGCCCCTGAGCAACATCATCGAGCACGAGCAGGTCCTGTCCCCGGACCGCACGCTGTCCATCATTGCGCAAACCGCCCGTGCGCTGTCCGTTGCCCACGCGCAGGGCCTGGTGCACCGCGACGTGAAGCCCGGCAACCTCCTGATCACCCCTGACGGACGGGTCAAGGTCACCGACTTCGGCATCGCCCGCCTGGCTGACCAGGTTCCCCTCACCCAGACCGGCCAGGTGATGGGCACCGCCCAGTACCTTGCTCCCGAGCAGGCCACCGGCCAGACCGCCACGGGTTCCTCGGACATCTATGCGCTCGGCGTCATCGGCTACGAGTGCCTGACCGGCCACCGTCCCTTCTCCGGCGAGTCCCAGATCGCTATCGCCCTGGCCCAGGTCAACGATGCGCCGCCGCCGCTGCCGGAATCCCTTCCCACCCCGGTGCGCGCCCTCCTGATGTCCATGCTTGCCAAGGACCCAAAGAACCGGCCGGAGAACGCCATCAAGCTGGCAGAGGCAGCCGAGGCCATCCGGAACGGCGACATCAGCGCCGCCCGGGCCGCCGTTCCCGGCATGCTCCTCTTTGACGCGGACAACACGGGCCCCATCACGGCTCCCGTGGACACCGCAACAGCGCCCACCGGCGTCATCGGAGCCCAGCGCGACAGTTCGCCCACCCCCACCTCCGCTTTGCCGGTGCTGGGTGCGGGTGCGGCCGGCGCAGCCGCCGGGGCTGCCGGGGCATCAGCGGCGGAGCCGGACGCTCCCCAGGGCGCACTTGCCCGGGCCAATGCCCTCGCTGCGGAGCGCAGGTGGGTTCCGGAAGAAACAACGTACGACGACGAGCCCGCCGATGAGCCGCAGCGCAAAGGCCGCAGTCCCTGGACATGGCCTCTGATTGCGTTAATCCTGCTGCTCCTGTTCGCGTTGGTGGGTTTCTTCCTCAGCCAGCGGGGCATTCTCTTCCCCTCGAATGACGCCACCTCCGGGGCAACCACAAGCAGCCCGGCGAGCACCAGTGCCAGCCCCACCAGGACCACGCAGTCGCCCACGCCCACGGCCACGCGCAGCACGCCTACGCCCACACCCACCCAGGAAACGGTCAATGTCATCCCGGCCGCCTACCTCGGGCAGGACTATCGCAAGGTTCAGGCGGAGCTTGCCGGGCTCGGGCTGGCCGTCACCGTGATTCCGCAGGAGAGTACCGCGGATGGCCCGGGCAAGGTCATAGAATTGAATCCTACGGGCCTGGTGCCCCAGGGCTCGCCCATTACTGTGGTCTATGCCGTAGCGCCGCCGGCACCCACCACATCTGCTCCCGCGCCGGCCCCGTCGCCCACCACGTCGGCGGTGGCGGCGCCCACCGTGGCATCGCCCCTGCCCGCCTGCACCGCCGGCCAACTGCCCGGCGCCCCGCCAACCTGCAAGCCGTAACCGCCAGGACAGCCAGTGAACGAGTCAGCGCGCACACCGTTGCACCGCGAGGACAGCCTCCCGGTGGATAACCGCCGTGTCCTCAGCGGCCGGTATGAACTGGGCGGCCTGATCGGCCGCGGCGGCATGGCGGACGTCTACCGGGGAGTGGACACCCGGCTGGGGCGGACTGTCGCCGTGAAACTGCTTCGGCCGGACATGGCGCGTGACCCGCAGTTCCAGGCCAGGTTCAAGCGTGAAGCACAGGCGGTTGCTGCCCTCAACCATTCCTCGATTGTTGCCATCTACGACACCGGCGAACACCTGGTCCACGATGGCTCGGAGGACAACGTCCGCGTGCCCTACATCGTGATGGAATTCGTGGAGGGCAAGACCATCCGCGACCTGATCCGTGCCCATGACGTCACCATTGACCAGGCAATCGACTACTGCCTGGGTGTCCTCGGCGCCCTCGAATACAGCCACAAGGCCGGCATCGTGCACCGGGACATCAAGCCGGCCAACGTCATGTACTGCGAAAACACCAACTCGGTGAAGGTGATGGACTTCGGCATCGCCCGCGCCATCGCCGACTCTTCAGCCACCATGACGCAGACACAGGCCGTGGTGGGCACCGCGCAGTACCTGTCCCCCGAGCAGGCCCGCGGCGAAACCGTTGACGCCCGCAGCGACCTGTATTCCGCTGCCTGCCTGTTGTACGAAATGCTCACGTCCAGGCCGCCGTTCGTCGGTGACAGCCCGGTGTCCGTGGCCTACCAGCATGTCCGGGAGATTCCCGAGCCTCCCAGCAGCCTCAACCCCGATGTGACTCCTGCCTTGGACAGTGTGCTGGCGAAGGCGCTGCAAAAGAACCGGGATGACCGGTTCCAGGATGCTGCGGCGTTCCGGCGTGCCCTGCGCGCTGCACGGTCCGGCGTCCCGGTCCCGGCGGTTCCGGCCTCCGAAGCGCCCACGGACCCCAACGACCATGTCCCGTCGCCGGCCACCGAGGCCTTCCCCGCCGCAGGGGCAGGCTTCCTCGACGACGCACCTACCGGCCGGCTGCCGGCGGCTATCCCTTCCTCTGCCGAGGACCACGAAACCCTGGTTCCCTTCGCGTCCGGCGTCGATGACCATCGGTCAGCTGATGCGTTGCCGCTGGGCCTGACTCCGGAACGTGAGCGCAGCCCGCGGCAGAAGTCCCGTCGTCGTGCATGGATTGGCACGCTGGTGGTCTTCACGCTCCTTGTCCTGGCAGGCGGCGCCCTGTGGCTGTACAGCATTATCAACCGCCCTGCTCCGGCAGCCCCCAAGATCACGGTCCCGGCAGTGGCCGCCATGACAGAGTCGGCGGCGCTGCAGGAACTGTATAACGCGGAGCTCCGGCCCCGGATTGTCCGGTCGCAGCACGACACTGTTGCCAAGGGTACGGCGATCGGTACCGATCCCGCGTCCGGTGCTTCGCTGGATCCCGGCGCCGAGGTGATCCTCAATATTTCAGAGGGCCCCAGCGCCGTCATGATCCCTGAGAGCCTTCCGGGCAAAACAGAGGCGGCGGCCCGGGATATCCTGCGTCAAAGCGGACTGGTAGGGGCCCCCTCCACCACCACGGCAAACAGTGCCACCGTGCCTGCCGGAATTGTGATCACCACAAGCCCCGCGCCCGGCCAGAAGGTGGGCGTCGGAACCAGCGTCGAACTGGTGGTGTCCACCGGCAAGGTAGCCATGCCTGAACTGCGGGGACGCACCCGCGAAGAGGCGGAAGCGGCGTTGAAGGAACTGAGCCTGGTGCCCAACGTCGTTGAGGCCGAGAATGCCCAGGTTGAGCCGGGCAGGGTGACGGAGCAAAGCGACCCCGTGAACGCGGCCGTGGACCAGGGCAAGACCGTCACCATCGTGGTGGCCAAAGCCCCGCCGCCCCCGCCAAGCCCCACACCCACGCCTACTCCAACGCCGACCTCCACCAAAAAGGGCTAAGCCCGGCACAGCGCTGCGTCAATCGGATTCAGTGCTGAACGGGCCGGCTCAGCGCTGGATGAGCGGGCTCAGTTTGGCTGCCCGGGCAGCCGCGCCCTTCATTCCCAGGGACTCAAGCCAGTTGCCCAGCATCTGGTAGCCGCCCTCTGTGAGCACGGATTCCGGGTGGAACTGCACGCCGCACAGGGGCGCCGTCCGGTGCTGGAGGCCCATCACCACGCCCGTTGCTGTCTCAGCAGTGATTTCCAGGACGTCCGGAATCGATTCCCGCACGGCCGCCAGCGAGTGGTACCGCGTGGCGGTGACGGGGGAGGGGAGCCCGGAAAACACGCTGGTTCCCACGTGCTGCACCAGGGATGTTTTGCCGTGCATGAGTTCGGGGGCGTGCGTCACCTTGCCGCCGAAGGCCTCGGCAAGCGCCTGGTGGCCCAGGCAGACGCCGAACATGGGCACGCTGTTCTCACCGCACCACTTGATCAGTTCGATGCAGACTCCTGCTTCAGCCGGGTTACCGGGGCCGGGCGAGATCAGTACGCCGTCGCGGGTGCCCGCCAGTTCAATGGCCTCCGCCAGGGTGACGTCGTCATTGCGGACAACGGTGGTTTCGGCGCCGAGTTCCTGGAGGTAGCCCACCAGGGTGTAGACAAAGCTGTCGTAGTTATCCACCACGAGGATCTTGGTTGTGGTCATGGCTGGCTTGCTGCACCAATCGTTGAGTCGGTGAACTGGGTGTAGTGGGACATCCAGGGGAAAAGGAACTGAACCATCAATACCAGTGCGGCGGCAATGAGCACCAATGAGGTGACAATCCGCAGCCAAAGCGGCCCTGGGAGATGGCGGAATATCCAGCCGTACATGATCAGCCCTTTCCGATCGCCGAAGCCACCTGGTCCGCGATTTCCGCGGGCGGACCAGCTGATGCAGGGCGCCAACTGTCCAGCAGCGCGTAGGCGATGATGCGTTCTTCAGCGCCGAAGCGCGGGTTGCAGCTTGTCATGGTCAGGTATCTTTCGGTGGGGGTAACCCCAGGAAGCGTCGGCACCGGTTCCAGGACGTCGGTGCGGGACGGCATGACGATCTGGTTGTTGCGGAAGACGTAGACGTAATAGCCGTCTTTCGTCTGGACGTAAATTTTGTCCCCCGGAACCAGCGTGTGGATGTTGTCCAGCACTGCGCCATGGGTCTGGCGGTGCCCCGCGACAGCGAAGTTGCCCACCGCGCCGGGCATGGCCGTGGTCCCGTAATGTCCCAGGCCCAGGGTGTCCAGCACATCGCTGCTGGTTCCCTGGACAATCGGCCGCGTGTAGTTCGCCCCGAACCGGGGAATGTACATGATGCCGATCGTGCCGGCGTGGGCCGGCGCGGCAGCCACTGCCGGCTCGCCGAAGTCTTCACCGGCGGCAGGAGGATCAGCAGCGGCCGGCGCGGAAGGGGCGGCGCCGGCAATATCCTGCGCGAATTCCTTGATCACTTCGCTCTGCCTGGCGTCTGATTCCACGTTGGTCCACCACAGCTGCCAGGCCACGAACAACAGGAGGATGATGCCGGCGGTGATGAGCAGCTCGCCAATAACCTGGACCGTTCCGCGCAGTATAACGACGCCGGCAGGCGGCGCAGCGGCTTGCCTCGCCTTCTCCTGCAATACCACGCGTTCTCCTCCGGGCGGTTCCGACGGGCACCGGCGGCCCCTGAACTACGGCTAGAATTGGCTGCTAGTAAGAATCCAGATTTGACCAAGATCGCGCAGACCGCTGGCAATTTCCTTCTTGCAGGATATCAAGGCCGGACCGCCGATCTTGCCTCAGCCCGCCAAGGAGAGCCAGTGCCCGAGTCAAAGCCGCGCAAGAAGACCGCCAGCACCCCGCAGCAGACTGCTTCCCAGGCGTACAAGCCCAACCCGGTATGGTTCAAGCCCGTTATGTTCGGCCTGATGATCATCGGGCTCTTCTGGATCATCACGTTCTACATCAGCGAAGGCCGCTTTCCCGTCCAGGCCTGGGAATCGTGGAACATCGTAGCCGGGTTCGGCATCGCCATCGTAGGCTTCCTCATGACCACCCGCTGGCGCTCCTAGGCCCCTTCAAGGACGAGATCCACTCCCGGCCGGCCGGCCCGGCAGGTAATCCTAAAGGAGAAAAGCGTGACTCCTGACGCTGCCGGTGTCCTGGTAGGTGACGACGGCCTCGCCCGTCCCGCGTGGGCGTCCACGGACCCGCTCATGCGCGACTACTACGACACCGAGTGGGGCCTGCCGGTCAGGGACGAACAAGGCCTCTACGAACGCATCTGCCTGGAGGGCTTCCAGGCAGGGCTTTCCTGGGCCACGATCCTTCGCAAGCGCCCCGCGTTCCGTGACGCCTTCGCCGGTTTCAGCCCGGATGCGGTTGCGCTGTTCACCGACGCCGACGTTGAGCGGCTCATGCAGGATGCAGGCATCGTCCGGAACCGGTTGAAAATCCGTGCTGCCATCAACAACGCCCAAGCCACCCTCGCGCTGCGCCAGGACGGCGGGCTGGTGGACTTCGTGTGGCAGTTCCAGCCCGCTTCCACTCCGCACCCCGCCGTCCATGCGGACATCCCCACCCAGTCGGCCGAATCCGTTGCGCTCTCCAAGGCCCTGAGGAAAAAGGGATTCTCCTTCGTCGGCCCCACCACCATGTTTGCCCTGATGGAAGCGATCGGCATGGTGGACACCCACCTGGTGGGGAGCCACCGGCGCGGGTCCTCCGGGATCTGGCCCGCTCCTGCCCGCTAAGGGTTTTGTTTTTATCCCCAGCTGTTGGGAAAGTTATCCACAATGGGGATAAACGGCCGCATTGCCGACGCATGTACGTGCGTGGCCGCCTTTCACACGGCGGCCACGGCCGATCCCCACTGCACATGCGTTTATTAACAGTGTGGAATACCTGTGGATAATCCCAAGGACAAGGCGGTGCCCTACCGCTTACGCCGGACCGGGTGGTGGCTGGTGATGGAAACCCGGTTGAAGGCGTTCATCGTGATGGCCAGCCAGCTCACCACGGAGAACTCTTCCTCGGTGAGGTGCTCCCGGGCGTAAGACTCCTCGTGCTCCTGTGGACCGTGACCAGGCAATTCCGTGATGCTCTCGGTCAACGCCAGTGCAGCACGTTCCTTCTCCGTGAAAAGTGCTGTGTCGCGCCATGCAGGAAGTACCGCCAGCCTCTGCGGGGTCTCGCCCGCCTCGACAGCTTCTCTGACGTGGAGGTCCAGGCAGAAGGCGCAGCCGTTCAGCTGCGAAATGCGTACATTAAGCAGCTCCATGGTCCGGACCTCGATGCCGGCTTCCTGGGCCGCCTCCTTGACCTTGAGCCCCAATCCGTTCAGGGCCCGCCACAATGCAGGATGCTGCTTGTCCAGGAAAACGTGCTGGGCAGTGGCGGTCATAAATTCTCCTGTCGGGAAGGGGCTCAGGCGCAAAGGTAGGCACCTGAAGCTTATCCACTTACCAACATCGGGATACCCACAAGTTATCCACAGGTGTGGAAACAGGCCGGGACTCATGGGAAGGTCAGTGGCCCGCACATTGCGATGCAGCGGCGCAAACAGCCAAAAACTACACCGCTGTTCTTTATTAACAATGTGCATAACCCTGTTGATGGGACGTCCCTGACCCGGGGAGAACCAGTGGTGCCAGGGGGTTTTCACCGCGTTATCCACAGAACGGCTTTTTACGGGCTGTTTGTCCACTTAAGCACACCCCTATCCCCAACAGTTATCCACAGATGTGGAGAAGAATGGAACCTGCACCGCAAAATCCCTGCTACTCCGCGGTAGCTGAAGGGCCGAACGGAGAACTACAGGGATGTAAGTTACCAACAATGTGGATAACTGCTGTGGATAAGCAGAAACCCTGGCGTCCTTTCGGAGGCCAGGGTTTTTCTGCTCGGGCCGGCTTGGCAGCCGTGGCGGGGACTAGACGGAAATCCTCACCCAGCTGACGGCTATCAGCAGGGCCAGCACGGCCATCAGTCCGGCGGCCTGGAGGAAGCCCTGCCGGGGCCCGCGGGGAGTGTAGGCAAGGACTGCTGCGCACAGCGCGCCCGTAATGAGCCCGCCCAAATGGGCTTGCCAGGCAATCTGGGGAATCAGGAAACCTATGACTCCATTAATAGCTATGAGGACCCACAGCTGCCGGGTGTCCCCGCCACGCTGGCGCTGGACCAACAGCATGGCGCCGAACAGGCCGAAGATCGCGCCGGATGCGCCCACTACTCCCACCAGCCCCTGGCCGGGCACGAGGACAGGGTTCAGGAGCAGGTAGCCGACGCTACCCCCCACGGCCGACAACAGGTAGAGGGCCAGGAAACGCACGCGGCCAAGGAGCGGTTCCAGGACCTGGCCGAAGATCCACAGCGTGTACATGTTCAGCAGGATGTGCAGCAGTGAATCGGGTGAGTGCAGGAAAGCCGCCGTCAACATGCGCCACGGCTCGAACGCCCCGTACTGGGGGGTGGCAAAGACATTGTTGTAGGCAAACTGTTCGTACACAGCCTGGCCCGGGATGAGCCACTGCAGCGCGTACACCACAGCACATACGGCGATTATTCCGAACGTCACCAAAGGCTTGCCAGCAGCGGCGACGCCGCCATAGACCGTCCGGACCTCCGGCGTCGAACGTTTTGTTTCGTTGACGCAGTCAATGCATTGGAATCCGACGGCGGCCGCCCGCTGGCAGTCAGGGCATGCGGGGCGACCGCAACGCTGGCAGCGCACATAGGAGGGCCGGTCCGGGTGCCGCGGGCATACCGGAACCTGCGCGGACGGCTCAGCCGACGGAATTCCGTAACTCATGGTTCGGTGTTACAGCTGTTCGATGTCGATGCTGTTGATGGTGACGTCCTCTACGGGACGGTCACCCATGCCGGTACGGACGCCTTCGATTGCGTCAACAACCTTCTTGGATTCTTCGTCAGCCACTTCACCGAAGATCGTGTGCTTCCCCTGGAGCCAGTCCGTGGGGATGGTGGTGATGAAGAACTGCGAACCGTTGGTTCCCTTGCCCATGCGGATGCCTGCGTTGGCCATGGCCAGCTTGTAAGGCTGGTTGAAGCTCAGTTCGGGGTGGATCTCGTCATCGAACTGGTAGCCCGGGCCGCCCACACCACGGCCCAGCGGATCGCCGGCCTGGATCATGAAGTCCTTGATGATGCGGTGGAAGATGGTCCCGTTGTAGAGCGGGGTGCCGGTCTTGTCCTCACCCGTCTCCGGGTGGGTCCACGCCTGCTCGCCGGTGGCAAGGCCGACGAAGTTCTTGACGGTCTTGGGAGCGTGGTTGCCGAAGAGGTTCACGGCGATGTCGCCGAGGCTCGTGTGGATGGTTGCTTTTGCGGTTGCGATGGCAGTCATAGCCTCCATTCTTCCATGGCCCATCCGGGCCGTTGCGGCTGCGGCGGCAGTTCCGCGCTGGGTGAAATCCGCCTAAAATCCGCAGTGGGAATAGCCGGTGAACACCAAGCAACGTAGGCTAACCACAGAACCGTCACCTAACCGGGAGGTAGTTGTGAAGAAGTCGGACCGTATTGCCCGTGACCTTGAGCTGCAAGTCGCCAGCGCCGTAGAGAACGCCAAGGATTGGGCAGCCCCCCGTGTGGAAGCAGCTGTTGACCGTCTCCAGCACGGCCTGGACACTGCGTCGCCAAAGATCCAGGAAGGCTTGAAATCCGCTGCCCACAACCTGGCGGACGGCGTGGCCACCGTGACCCCACGCATCCAGGACGGCCTGGCGCAGCTCGCGCCCAAGATCAACGAAGCTGTGGAAGGCGCCTCTCCCCGTCTTCATGAGGCCCTGGACAAGGCCACCCCGGTGATCCTCAACGCCCGTGACCGGGTTGTCGTTGAATACCTGCCGCGCCTGTCAGACCAGATCGGCCACGCCTCGGAGGCCGTGCACCGCACCCTGGAGAACACTCCCGCGCACGTTGACGCCGTTGCGCAGAAACTTGGGGATGTGGGAATCATCCACGCCATCCAGGAGCAGGCCCAGGCCACCGGCACACAGCTCAAGGCAGCAGCAACGGAGGCGGGCCGGACCGTAGGGATCCAGCTTGCCGAGCCGGAGAAGCCGAAGAAGCGCGGCTGGCTCGTTTTCGGCGTCATTGCGGCGGCGGTTGCGGCTGCAGTAGCTGCCTGGAAGGCATCCAAGCCGGTTGAGGATCCGTGGAAGACCCCTTCCCCGGTGACACCCACGCCCGCACCGGTTCCGGCCACCACAGTGAACGAGGTCAAGGAAAAGGCAGCCGACGCCGCTGAACCTGCGGCAGCGCCGGTTTCCCCTTCGACCGACGCCGCCACGGCGGACAAGGCCGAGGACGCCGGGGAAAAGGCAAAGCACGTGGCTGAAGACGCCTCGGAAAGCGCGGCTCCAGCTACCGATGCCAAGACTGCCACCAAGAACATCGCGGCCAACATCAGCAACGGGAACAAGGGCACTACCCAGTCCTGATCAGCTGTCAGCTGTGTCGTCCGGCCAAGGCCGGAGAGCTTAGCCGGAAAGGGCTCCGCCGCAGGCGGGGCCCTTTTCCTGTCTCCCATGGTTTCCGCCATCCGGGAGCGGCTGCGGTTGGATGCTAGATTTGAACTGATGCCAGCCCAACAACCCTCTGGGGATGCCTTGAACGACGCAGCAAACCTGCCCCGCGTATCCATTGTCATCCCGGCCTACAACGAGGAGGGCGTTATCAGGCAGTGCCTGATAGCTGCCATCTACCAGTCGGTCCCGGCCCACGAGATCGTGGTGGTGGACAACCTTTCCAAGGACCGGACCGCTGACATCGTGCGCCAAATGCAGCTCGAATACCCGGAAAGCCCGCTGGTGCTGTTGAGCCAGGATCAGCAGCAGGGCCTTATTCCCACCCGGAACTTCGGGCTGGACAACGCCACGGGAGATGTCCTGGGCCGGATCGACGCCGATTCGGTAGTGGAGCCCGACTGGGTGGAGCAGGTGCAGAGGGCGTTCGTGGACCATTCAGTCCAGGCGGCCACGGGTCCGGTGGTCTATTACGACATGCCCATGCGCCGGTTCGGGCTCAAAGCCGATGACAAAATGCGCCAGCTGATGCTGAAGCTGGCTAAACACCAGTACCATTTCCTGTTCGGCTCCAACATGGCCCTCCGCTCCTCCGCCTGGGACGCCATCCGGGCAGAGACCTGCCTTGATGAAAAGGACGAGATGCATGAGGACATCGATCTGTCCCTGCACCTCGCCGAACACGACCTGAAAATCCAGTACTGCCCGCAGATGGTCTCCGGCATGTCCGCCCGGCGGCTGGAGGACTCACCGCGGGACTACCGCTATTACGTCACGCGGTTCGACCGCACCTACAAGGCCCACAACGTAAAGAAGATGGCGCTAAAGGCTCCCATGGTGGTGTTCTTTTCGGTGTACTTCCCCGCAAAGCTCCTCCGGGCCATCCACACGGTCAACACGGCCCAGCCTGTGCGCCGCGGCGGCCAGTAGGCCGCCGGACAGGGCGCCCTCAGTCCGTTCCCAGCTCTGCAAGCGGGCGGTCCGACGGCGGTTCCTCCTGCCCGTTCCGCGCTGGCCTTCCCCGGCGCCCGGACCTGCCCGACCTTTGGCCCGTCACGACGACGGCGAGTCCGGCCAGAATCAGGCCCAGCCCGGCATAGGTTCCGGCCGGGAGCGTCTCCTTGAGGAAGACCGCGGCGAGCAGCGCAGCCCCCGGAATTTCCAGAAGGATGATCATGGACACCAGCAGCGGGCTCATAGTGGCCAGCAGGTGATTGAACGCTGTGTGGCCCACAAGCTGCGCGCAGACTGTGATCGCCAGGATCCCCAGCCAGCCCGCCGCTTCGAAGCCCGCCAGCGGTTGCCCGGCCAGAAGAGCCATGACGGCCACGACTGCTGCACACATCCCGTAGCAGAGGGTGGTGTAGGTGCCCGTCGTCATGCTTTGCCGGGCCTTCCCGCCTGCCAGCGTGTAAAGGCCGGCCAGCGCGCCGCCGGCCACGGCCAGGAGGTCACCCAGCAGGGCCTGCGGGGAGGACCCCATGTCAAACCCGGTGATGGCTACAACACCGCCGAAAGCAATGCCCAGCCCGGCCAGCACCTGCCAACGGTGGCGGGTCCCGCGGAAGAGTTGAAACACCGCAATCCACGCCGACTGCAGGCACACCAGCGCAGTAGCTGCCGCGACAGAGGTGAGCTGCAGCGAGGTGATGAAGCAGGCAAAGTGGAATGCCAGGGCAATGGCGGCCAGCAGGCACCAGCGAAACTCGCGTTTGGTGATCCTGCCGAATTGCCGGGGCTCCCGGACGAGAGTGGGGGAGGCCATCACGGCCGCGCCGATCGCATTGCGCCAAAAGGCAATGGCGAGTGCACTCACAGTGGTGGCGCCCAGGGTGGCAGCAATCAGCGGACCGGATGACGCGACGCCCAGGACGCCGAGGGCTGCAAGAAAGAAGTTCACTGACCAACCCTAATGCGCAGTTCGACTGCTGTTTGAGCTCATGCCGCGGACAAAGCAAAAGTCCCGGCCGGCGTTTCCGCTGACCGGGACTTTCTTATGGTGGAGGCACGGGGACTCGAACCCCGAACCCCCTGCTTGCAAAGCAGGTGCGCTACCAATTGCGCCATGCCCCCATAAGAAGCAACCCGTCAATCATACCCTAGAACCTGGAGGCCTTTGACCAGCTCCAGTCCGGGTCCCGGCGCTAGTCCACCGAGTCGGTTGACTTGCTCCAGGCATCTTTCCGGGCTTCGGATTCCTGTGCTTTCCGGTAGAGCAGGACGCCTGCGATCGCCGCTGCCAGTACAAGCAACTTCTTCACATGCTCCCCGTTCCGGTCCGGCTGCGGGTTACGCGAACCAGACCTGCTTGAACCTGCACAGGTTCCGTGGGCGTACCAGGACTTGAACCTGGGACCTCTTCGTTATCAGCGAAGCGCTCTAACCGCCTGAGCTATACGCCCCGATGCCTCATCGGGCCGAGACATGACTTTACAGCACATCCCGGCCCGATCTCAAATCGGGCGTTTTCGCCGGTATCTGGCCGGCGAAAACAGGGAACTAGTCGTCCGTGAGGGTGACGCCAATACCGCCCACAAGGGTGGCAGAGATGTTGTAGAGCACGGCGGAAAGCATGGAGAGAGCGGTCAGCAGGACCACGTTCACCACCGCGATGATGGTGGCGAAGGATGCCACCTGGCCCAGGGAAGCCACCTTCTTCAGCTCAAAGCCGCCGCCTTCGGAGCCGGCCAGGGTACCCAACAGGCTGTCCACCTGATCGAAGATTCCGGTGAGGTCAAGAACAGTCCACAGCACAATGGCGGCCACCACGGTGACAATTCCCAGTGCCACGGACAGCAGGAAAGCCATCTTGAGGACGGACCACGGGTCCACCTTGCTGATCAGCAGCCGTGCACGCCGGACCTTCGCTTTCGGAGCAGGCTTGACGAGGCCCGGGGTGCCTTGCCCTGTACCGGCCGACGGCGGACGCTGGCCGGGTGCCGGGCGCTGGCCGGGCTGTCCCACGGGACGCTGGGCCGGCGGTCCCGCCGGTCGGTCGCCCTGGGCCGGACGCTGGCCGGGGACTGCCGGGCGCTGCCCCTGGGCGGCGGCAGGGGCGGCAGGGCGCTGTTGCGGACGAACGGGGGCGTTTACCCGTGGAGCGGCTGAGGGCCGGCTGCCGTCGGGAACGGTACTGTTCGACTTGGGAAATGAGTCGGGATTACTCACTCGTTACCTCCGTGTAGTCTTCGTTCTGCTCAGCGTTGCCCGAGGCGTCCTCTGACTCAACGGCCGGTGGTTCTTCTGCCAATGCTGGGCTGGCTGATTCCTCGAGGGATCCGCCGTCTTCAGCCAACGTTACGTCATCCTCCGGTGATTCCTCGCCCTCGAGGCCGCGTTCGCTGTTGCGTGCCACCTCGATAATCCGGTCGTTTTTGTCCGGCTTGGCAAAGATCACGCCCATGGTGTCACGACCCTTGGCGGGGACGCCGGCAACGGAGGACCGGACCACTTTGCCGCCCTCCATGACCACCAGCACCTCATCCTCTTCCTGGACGATCAGCGCGCCCACGAGGTCGCCGCGTTCTTCGGCAAGCTTGGCTACCTTGATGCCCAGCCCGCCGCGTCCCTGGAGCCGGTATTCCTCCACCGCTGTCCGTTTGGCGTACCCGCCCTCGGTCACGATGAAGACGTAGGAGCCGTCAGTCACCACATTGGCGGCCAGCAGCTCATCCTCCTCGCGGAACTTCATTCCGGTGACTCCGGAGGTTGCCCGGCCCATGGGCCGGAGGGCATCCTCGGTGGCGGTGAAACGGATGGACTGGCCCTTGCGGGACACCAGCAGGAGGTCGTCGGTTTCCGAAACCAGCTGCGCGGACACCAGCTCGTCGCCGTCGCGCAGGTTGATGGCAATCACGCCGGCGGAACGGTTGGTGTCGTAATCCTCGAGCCGGGTCTTCTTGACCAGCCCTCGCTTGGTGGCCAGGACCAGGTACGGCGCCTGCTGGTAGTCCTTCAGGTCCAGGACCTGGGCGATGTGTTCGTCCGGCTGGAACGCCATGAGGTTGGCCACGTGCTGGCCCTTGGCATCGCGGCCCGCCTCCATCAGCTCATAGGCCTTGGCGCGGTAGACGCGGCCCAGGTTGGTGAAGAAGAGCAGCCAGTGGTGGGTGGTGGTGACGAAGAAGTGCTCCACCACGTCGTCGCCGCGGAGCTGGGCACCCTTGATGCCCTTGCCGCCGCGCTGCTGCGAACGGTAGTTGTCGCTGCGGGTGCGCTTGACGTAGCCGCCGCGCGTAATGGTGACCACCATCTCCTCTTCGGGAATGAGGTCCTCCATGGACATGTCGCCGTCGAATCCCATGAGGATCCGGGTACGGCGATCGTCCCCGTGCTTGTCCACGATCTCGCCGAGCTCGGTGCTGATGATCTCGCGCTGGCGCTGCTCCGAGCCAAGGATTTCGTTGTACTCGGCGATCAACGCTTCAAGCTCGGCGTGCCGGTCCTGGATCTTTTGCCGTTCCAGGGCGGCGAGGCGGCGCAGCTGCATGTCAAGGATGGCGCGGGCCTGGAGCTCGTCGATGTCGAGCAGTTCCATCAGTCCGTCGCGTGCCGCTTCGGTGGTGTTGGACGCGCGGATGAGGGCGATCACCTCGTCCAGCATGTCCAGTGCCTTCAGGAGCGCCCGCAGGATGTGGGCCTCTTCCTCGGCCTTGCGCAGCCGGTACCGCGTGCGGCGGGCAATGACATCCATCTGGTGGGTCACCCAGTGCCGGATGAAGGCGTCCAGGCTCAGGGTGCGGGGGACGCCGTCAACAATGGCCAGCATGTTGGCGGAGAAGTTGCTTTGCAGTTCGGTGTGCTTGTAAAGGTTGTTCAGCACCACCTTGGCCACGGCATCGCGCTTGAGCACGATGACCAGGCGCTGGCCCGTGCGTCCGGAGGTCTCGTCGCGGAGGTCCGCAATGCCCTGGATCTTGCCGTCCTTGACCAGTTCGGCGATCTTGATGGCCAGGTTGTCCGGGTTTGCCTGGTACGGCAGCTCGGTGACCACCAGGCAGGTGCGTCCCTGCAGCTCTTCGACATTTACCACCGCGCGCATGGTGACGGAGCCGCGGCCGGTCCGGTAGGCATCCTCGATGCCCTTGTGGCCCAGGATGGTGGCGCCGGTGGGGAAATCGGGACCCTTGATCCGCAGCAGGAGTTCTTCCAGCAGTTCTTCGCGGCTGGCGCCGGGGTTCGCCAGATACCACTGCACGCCGTCCGCCACTTCGCGCAGGTTGTGCGGCGGAATGTTGGTGGCCATGCCGACGGCGATGCCGGAAGACCCGTTCACCAGCAGGTTGGGGAACCTGGCAGGCAGGATGGTGGGTTCCTGGTTCTTGCCGTCGTAGTTGTCCTGGAAATCGACGGTTTCCTCGTCGATGTCCCTGACCATTTCCATGGCAAGCGGGGCCATCTTCGTTTCGGTGTACCGGGGTGCCGCAGCGCCATCATTGCCCGGGGAGCCGAAGTTGCCCTGGCCGAGGGCCAGGGGGTAGCGCATGGTCCAGTCCTGGATGAGGCGGACCAAAGCGTCGTAGATCGCCGTATCGCCGTGCGGGTGGTACTGGCCCATGACCTCGCCCACCACACGGGCACACTTGTTGAAGGAACGGTCAGGCCGGTAGCCGCCGTCGAACATCGCGTAAAGGACCCGGCGGTGGACCGGCTTCAGGCCGTCCCGGACGTCCGGGAGGGCACGGCCAACAATGACAGCCATGGCGTAGTCCAGGTAGGACCGCTGCATTTCTGTCTGGAGGTCCACCTGCTCCACGCGGTCGATCAGCACGTCGCCTTCAAGAACGGTGTCCGGAGTGCCGGCGTCGGAGGCCGGGTTCTCGGGTGTTTCGTCGCTCATTAATTAATTTCCGTTTCAGGTATATGTGAGATTCCGAATATTAGGACAGCGTGCTTCCTAGATATCGAGGAACCTGACGTCCTTGGCGTTCTGCTGAATGAAGTTGCGGCGTGATTCAACGTCCTCGCCCATCAGGACCGAGAAGATCTGGTCCGCCGCGAGGGCATCGTCCATCGTCACCTGCAGCAGGGTGCGGTGGTCCGGATCCATGGTGGTGTCCCACAGTTCGGTGTAGTCCATTTCGCCGAGGCCCTTGTAGCGCTGGATGCCGTTGTCCTTGGGGATCCGGCGTCCGGCCGCCTGGCCGGCCACGAGTTTCGCGTCGCGTTCGCGGTCGCTGTAGACGTAATCATGGGCTGCGTTGGACCACTTGATGCGGTACAGCGGCGGCTGGGCAAGGTAGACATAGCCGTTCTCAATGAGGGGGCGCATGTAGCGGAACAGCAGCGTCATCAGCAGGGTGGTGATGTGCTGTCCGTCCACGTCGGCATCCGCCATCAGGACGATCTTGTGGTAGCGGAGCTTGGAGAGGTCGAAATCCTCTCCAATACCGGTTCCGAAGGCGGTGATCATGGACTGGACTTCGGCATTGCCCAACGCTTTGTCCAGGCGTGCGCGCTCCACGTTCAGGATCTTTCCGCGCAAGGGCAGGATGGCCTGGGTCTCCGGATTGCGGCCGCGTTTTGCGGAGCCGCCGGCGGAGTCACCCTCGACGATGTAGACCTCGCACTTTTCCGGGTTCTTCGAGGAGCAGTCAGAGAGCTTGCCCGGCATGCCGAAGGATTCCAGCGGGCTCTTCCGGCGGGCGTTGTCCCGTGCCTTGCGTGCGGCCATTCGGGCCTGCGCTGCGGAGATCGCCTTCCGGATGACGTCCCGGGCGGGCCCGGGGTTGCGTTCCAGCCAGTCACCCAGTCCGTCAGTTACCACGCGCTGGACGAAGCCCTTGACCTCGGAGTTGCCGAGTTTGGTCTTGGTCTGGCCTTCGAACTGGGGTTCGGCAAGCTTGACGGAAATGACGGCGGTAAGGCCTTCGCGGATGTCGTCACCGGTGAGGTTGTCGTCTTTTTCCTTGATGATTCCCTTCTCACGCGCGTAGCGGTTGATCAGGGACGTCATGGCAGCGCGGAAGCCTTCTTCGTGGGTTCCGCCTTCATGGGTGTTGATGGTGTTGGCGTACGTGTGCACACTCTCCGAGTAGGCGTTGGTCCACTGCATCGCCATTTCGAGGGCTATCTTGCGTTCTTTGTCCTCGGTTTCGAAGGCGATGACGTCTTCGTGGACCACATCCACCTTTTTGCCGGAGTTCAGGTGCTTGACGTAGTCCAGCAGGCCTTCGTCGTACTGGTACACCACGGTGCGGTGCTCTGCGCTGACTTCGCCCTCGGTAACGACGGCGTCCAGGTCCAGGTCGGCGTCGGCATCCGCCTCAGCAGCGGTGCGCTCGTCCGTCAGCGTGATGCGAAGGCCCTTGTTGAGGAAGGCCATCTGCTGGAAGCGGGCACGCAGTGTCTCAAAGTCGAATTCGGTGCTTTCGAAGATCGCGGGATCCGGGTAGAAGGTCTGGGTGGTACCGGTGAGGTCCGTTTCCTCGCCCTTGACCAGGCTGCCCTGCGGCTTTCCGCCGTCCGCGAAGGACATCCGCCAGACATGGCCCTGGCGCCGCACTTCAGTATCCACGCGGCTGGAGAGGGCATTGACCACGGAGATGCCGACGCCGTGGAGGCCGCCGGACACGGCATAACCGCCGCCGCCGAACTTTCCGCCGGCGTGCAGGATGGTCATGACGACTTCAACCGTGGGCTTGTGCTCCGTAGGGTGCATGTCCACGGGAATGCCGCGGCCGTCGTCCACCACTTTCACGCCGCCGTCGGCCTGCAGGACAACCTCGATGTGGGTGCAGTAGCCTGCAAGGGCCTCATCCACTGAGTTATCAACAACTTCGTAGACGAGGTGGTGGAGTCCGCGCGGTCCTGTAGAACCGATGTACATGCCCGGGCGCTTCCGTACCGCCTCCAGGCCTTCAAGGACAGTGATGTCGCTGGCACCGTATTCACGCGGCGTCGCCGATGCGGCCGGGGTGTCAGGCGTACGGGCATCCTCGACTGCGGGTTCAGCTGCCAGAATATCTGTATTGTCGTTAGCCACAGGCGCTGTCGACTCCTCTGTTCTCGATGATGGCCGGCCGAGTCCCCTCCTGGATCAGGAAAGTCATCCGCCAACAGGCACAAACTTATAGCGCCGGTGGCCTGCTGACGGTGGGGATCCGCACTCCGCGTGCTGTGAGCGCGCGAAAACGGACTCAGTCAACGTTTCACCCGCGCCCAGTTATCTACACCGATTCTACCGCGCGACAGCCCATTTCCCCGCATTCCAGGGCCGTCTGCGGACAGTGGTGTGCCCATGCGAGGGCATTGGCCGCGCCTAGGGCGCGCTGGAAGTACGGCCTCCGGGTGCCTATACGCCCGGCGTCCCTTACAGCGCTCTACACGCCGTTGGGCGGATTTTCAAGAGTCCGGTGCCGGCACTACCCGTAAGTGTCCCGGGGGCCCCGGCCGTTTACCGAACGGCCGCCCTTGCGCCAGCTCGGTGCCGCAGGGCCAAGCACCTTGATGCTGGTTACCACTCCGTCGCCCAGCTCCACCCGGAACTTCTCCAGGAGGCTGGTGCTTAGCAGTCGCAGCTGGGTGGCCCAGGCGGTTGAGTCGCACCGGACGTGCAGGGTGGTGTCGGTGAAACTTTCCGGGACGCAGTGGGCCGAGATTTCAGGGCCAACCAGGGTTGCCCATTCAGCCATCACGGACCCCACCGCCACCGGGGAGGTCCAGCCGCGTTCCGCCACCAGGCGTCCCACCACCTTGCCCAGGCCAAGGGGGTCGCGGCCCGTGGCGTGGAACTGGCTGAAGCCTCGGGTGTCGCGGGTGCCCTTTTTCGCCTTTGAGGTGCCCGGGCGGTGCGCTGCCCTGCGGATTTCGCCGCGCGCTGCGGCTGCTTCCCGCATCCGGTTCAGGGCAACCTGCGGGGCATCGATGTTGTCGGGATCGCGGCCGGGCTGGAGCCCGCCGCCCTTTTCATTGTCCCTGCTCATCAATACCTCCCGGGATGACCTTCACCCGCCGTCCGGACAGCTCTTCCGGGATGTCGGCGTCGACGGCGGCGGTCACCAGGACCTGCTCCGCGCCGGAGACTATTGCGGCCAGTTTACGCCGCCGCTGGACGTCCAGCTCGGCAAAAACGTCGTCGAGGATCAGGATGGGAGCAGACCCTCCGGTACGGGCGTCGTCCAGCATCACATAGTAGGAGGCGAGCCGCAGCGAGAGGCACATGGACCATGTTTCGCCATGCGAGGCATAACCCTTGGCCGGCGCCTGGCCCAGGATGAGTTCCAGCTCGTCGCGGTGCGGTCCCACGAGCGAAATGCCCCGTTCGATTTCCTTCCGGCGGGATTCGGCGAAGGCGCGGACGTACCGCTCCGCCAACTCGTCCACAGAGAACCGGCGCAGGTCTTCCACGTCCGGCGAAGCACCTCCGGCCGCGGTGCCCGCAGCGGGAGGGAGCGCTGCGCCATCGTCGTCCATCTGGCTCTGGAGGGTGGAGCGGTAGACGGCGTCTGCCGGTTTTGACGCGTCGGTGAGGTCCGCATATGCCCGCGCCAGATGCGGGCGCAGCCGCTCCACCAGTTCAAGCCTGGCGTGGAGCAGTTCGGCGCCGGCCTTCGCCATGTGCTGGTCCCACACGTCGAGGGTTGCCTCATGGGCAGGAGTGAATTTGCCCGCCCGGGCAGACTTCAGCAGCGCATTGCGCTGCTTCAACACGCGGTCGTAGTCGCTGCGGGTCGCGGCATGATGCGGAATAAGGCTCGCGAGCAGCTCATCCAGGAAGCGGCGCCGGTTCGAGGGATCCCCCTTGACCAGGGCCAGGTCCTCCGGAGCGAAGAGGACCGTTTGGCATATGCCGAGCAGGTCACGGGCGCGCACCGGATTACTGCGGTTGATCCGGCCGCGGTTTGCCCGCCCTGCGTTGATTTCAAGTTCCAGGACCGTAGTCTGCCCGCCCCGGACCAGGCGGGCCCGCACCAACGCCCGGTCCGTTCCAAACCGCAGGAGGGGTGCATCCGAGCTGACGCGGTGGGAGCTGAGGGTGGCCAGGTAGCCGATGGCCTCCATCAGGTTGGTCTTGCCGATGCCGTTATATCCCACCAGGACTGTGACGCCCGGAGCCAGGGCAAGGTCAACCTGGGCGTAGCTGCGGAAGTCGGTCAGGGAGAGGTGTTCGAGGTACACGCGGTTTTCGGCAATTCTGGGAACCTCGCGGGTTCCCGGCTGGATGCTACTTGGCGGGGCGGGTGGCGTGGCCGCCGAACTGGTGGCGCAGTGCGGATACCATCTTCATGGCCGGTGAGCTGTCCTCGCGCGATTCGAAGCGGGCGAACAGTGCCGCAGTGATGGCCGGGGCGGGAATTGCGTTGGCAATGGCCTCTTCCACCGTCCACCTGCCCTCGCCCGAATCCTCGACGTAGTCGTCGATGTTCTGCAATCCCGGGTCTTCATCCAGCGCCTTGACCAACAGGTCCAGCAGCCAGGACCGGACCACCGTGCCTTTTTGCCAGGCGCGGAAGGTTCCGGGAAGGTCGTTGATGATGTCTTTGGAAGCCAGCAGCTGGTATCCCTCGGCGTATGCCTGCATCAGGCCGTATTCGATCCCGTTGTGGACCATCTTGGCGTAATGCCCTGCGCCGATCCCGCCCACGTGCACAAAGCTGTCCTCACGTTCGCCCTCCGGGCGCAGGGCATCAAACACCGGAAGGGCGCGTTCGATATCCGCAGCATCTCCGCCGGCCATCAGGCCGTAACCGTTCTGCAGGCCCCAGACTCCGCCGGAGACGCCACAGTCCGCAAAGCGGATGCCCCTGGCGGCGAGGAGTTCGCCGTGTTTCTGGTCTTCCGTGAACCGCGAGTTTCCGCCGTCGATCACCAGGTCGCCCTCGGCGAGTTTGTCGCCAAGTTCCTTGATGACGGCGTCCGTGATCTCACCGGCGGGAACCATGACCCAGATCAACCGCGGCACCGGGACTGCGGCAAGGAGTTCATCAAGGGTGGCGACGTCGGTGATGTCCGGGTTCCGGTCGAAACCGGTGACCTCCACGCCGCCCTTGCGCAGGCGTTCGCGCATGTTGAATCCCATTTTGCCAAGGCCGATCAGTCCAATGTGCATTCTGGAACTCGTTTCTGCGCTAGAGGTGTGGCTGCGGGACCGTGTTCCCAACTAGGTAGCGCTAAGTGTCGTTTTGAACCTCCAAAACGACACTTGGCGCTACCTAGTTGGAGGGGGCTAGTTGGGCAGGCGGACCGGCATCACCAGGTAGCGGTAGTCATCCTGGTCCTCGCCGTCGGCGTCCGCCTGGGCTGTGATCATGGCCGGCTTGGGCGCAGTGGTGAACGAGAACCGGACGAACTTGGTCTCGATCACGCTGAGGCCTTCCACCAGGTAGTGGGGGTTGAAGGCCACGGTGATGTCTTCACCGGAAAGCTGGGCCTCAAGTTCCTCGGAAGCCTGGGCGTCCTCGCCGGTACCGGCGTCCAGGTTCAGGAGCCCCTGGGTGAAGGCGAGCCGAACGGGGGTGTTGCGTTCAGCTACCAGCGAGACACGGCGTACCGCTTCAACAAGCTCCTGGGTCTGAACCGTGGCATGGATGGGAGTCGAGTCCGGGAACAGCGAGCGGATCTTGGGGTAGTCCCCGTCCACCAGCAATGAGGTGGTGGTTCGTCCGCCGCTTTCGAAACCGATCAGCCTGCTGTCGTCGTCGGCGAGGGCAAGGTTGATGTCACCGCTGTTGCCGAGGGTCTTGGCAACTTCGTTCAGGGTTTTTGCCTTGACCAGGGCGCTGGTGGAGATGCCCGGGGTGACCGGCTTCCACGGCACTTCACGCATGGCAAGGCGGTACCGGTCAGTGGCGAGCAGCGTGATGAGGTCGTCCTCGATTTCCATCCGCACGCCGGTGAGGATGGGCAGCGTGTCATCCTTGCTGGCGGCAATGATGACCTGTGAAACCGCCTGGGCGAAGGAATCACCGGGGACAGTTCCGCTGATGGGCGGGAGTGCGGGAAGCGGCGGGTACTCGGCCTCGGGCATCGTGGCGAGATGGAAGCTGCTTCGGCGGCAGGTCAGCGTGACTTTGTTGCCGTCCGTTTCGACGTCGACCGGTGCCGAGGGGAGGCTGCGGCAGATATCGGCCAGGAGCCGGCCGGATACCAGGATGGTGCCTTCGTCCCGGATGTCCGCTGTGATTTCCAGCCGGGCGGAGGTCTCGTAGTCAAAGCTGGAGAGGCTCACGGTGCCCGCTTCGGCCTTCAACAGCAGGCCGGACAGGACGGGCACCGGCGGCCGCGGAGACAACGACCGGGCTGTCCAGGTGACGGCTTCTGCCAGGACGTCCCGATCGACTCTGAACTTCACGGAAGGGTGCCGCCTTTCATTGCTGCTGCCATAAGACCTGGAACTTCCCGCAGGCAGTTCCAAAAAGTGGGGTGCCCCACCACCTGAACCTGCATGGTCCGTGCTGCAGGAACCACACGAAAACCCAAGGATGGGAGCGCTGCTGACAGCTTAGCCGGAAGATCGGGGATTAACCCATCCCCGGTGGTCCCGACTGCCCGAAGGGCCGCCCGGCCCGGTGTGGTCTGGACGAGCGCACAGGTCTTGTTGTTTGAGGGATTTCAATTTTTTGGGATTAGTAGTGTTAATAACTGCTGTGGAAACTGTGGATAACCTTCCCCTGCCGCGGGTTCCAGCGGTTAAGCCCTGTTCATCCACTGTGGGCGGCGCAGGTTTTAAACAGGGTGTGGATGGGGACAAGATTTTTTGCGATTTTGCGAATCCACAGGCGCCTTAAGGGTTTTAAGCCCATTAACCGCGGTTGTCCCCTTAAGTATCCACAGGCTTATCCACATGCACCTGTTAATAAGGTATAGGTGCGGCCGGCTAGGAGTCGCGCTGCTGCTGCTTGATCCGGTTGGTCAGCTCAGTTACCTGGTTGTAGATCACACGCCGCTCGGCCATCAGTTCGCGGATCTTCCTGTCAGCGTGGATCACTGTGGTGTGGTCGCGGCCGCCAAGTTCCTGGCCGATCTTCGGCAGCGACATGTCCGTGAGCTCGCGGCAGAGGTACATGGCAATCTGGCGCGCCGTCACCAGGGTCCTGGTCCGCGACTTGCTGCACAGCTCTTCCATGCTCAGCTTGAAGTACTCGGCCGTCTGCTGGAGGATCTGGCCGGACGTGATCTCCTGGGCGCCGTCGTCGGTAATGAGGTCCTTGAGGACCATCTCCGCAAGTGCCACATCCACGGGCTGCCGGTTGAGGCTTGCAAAGGCAGTGACCCGGATCAGTGCACCCTCAAGTTCACGGATGTTGCTGGAAATCTTGGATGCGATGTATTCCAGTGCATCATCGGGAGCAGAGAGACCTTCGCTCAGGGCCTTCTTGCGGAGGATGGCGATGCGGGTTTCGAGTTCCGGCGGCTGGATGTCCGTGAGGAGGCCCCACTCGAAGCGGGACTTCATGCGGTCCTCGAATCCCGCCAGCAGCTTGGGCGGCTGGTCCGAAGTGATGACCACCTGCTTGTTGTTGTTGTGCAGGGAATTGAAAGTGTGGAAGAACTCCTCCAACGTCCGGTCCTTGCCCGCGAGGAACTGGATGTCATCGATGAGCAGTACATCCACGTTGCGGTAGGTGGTCTTGAAGCTGGCGCCCTCATCGTCACGGATGGAGTTGATGAAGTCGTTGGTGAACTCTTCCGAGTTGACGTAGCGGACGCGGATGCCGCTATAGAGCCGGCGGGCATAGTGGCCGATGGCGTGCAGCAGGTGCGTCTTGCCCAGCCCCGAATCACCGTAAATGAACAGCGGGTTGTAGGCCTTTGCCGGCGCTTCAGCGACGGCGACGGCCGCAGCGTGGGCGAAGCGGTTGGAGGAACCAATGACGAAGGTGTCGAAGACGTACTTCGGGTTCAGGCGGCCGAACTCGTGCGAAGTGCTGGGCAGCATGGGCTGCGGCTTCTGTTCGATGAGCTGGTCCGGGGAGAAGGACGGCTCGACGACGACGGGCTCGGGTTCTTTGTGGATGGGAACCAGGTCCGTGTCCACGTCGATGGCGCACCGGATGTCCTCGGAGAAAACGTTGTGCAGTGCGTCATCCAGGGCGTCCTTGACCTGCGTCTGGAGCACTTCGCGGGTGAGTTCGTTGGGAACTGCCACCAGGAGCGTGGACCCGATCAGGCCCTGCGCCTGGGCAAGGATGACAAAGCCACGCTGCCGCGGTGAGACACGGTGGTCCTGTTCCAGCAGGCTGACAACGCGCCGCCAGGAACTTCCGACAGTATTGGCGTGGTTGGCTTCGTCTACTGTCATCAATCGGTTCCCTCAAAACTTGCTTTGCCTGCATTGCCTGCAGCCGCGAGTCTTGAACCAGGATGGGTTCAGCTTCATCCACAGGGTTATGCACAGCACGTGGATAATCGGCTACTGGGCCACTCTAGGGGATGAAAAGCCTAGAAGATAGCTGGCAAGGAGCTTGTGGATAATTACATGGATGTGGTTTCCAAAACGGCCCTGTGAGCCACTTCATCCACAGCCTCGGAGGGCAGGTTAAGCACAGTTGGGGATAGCCCGCACGTGGAGCCTCAGTTTGACTCAGGGGTTCAGGTTGCCCTAACGTTGTGAAGTCCTTTGTGTCCGCTTTTTGGCCCCATCTGAATCTCTTAGGCGCAGTGCGCTTGAGCAGCCGGGGGAAGCGTGCATATACAAAACTTAGCGTCGGCCAGTTCTTCCCCATACGGTGGGCGCACCTTTGATCCACTGGAGTAACTAACGTGAGCAAGCGGACTTTTCAGCCGAATAACCGCCGTCGAGCCAAGAAGCACGGCTTCCGCCTTCGTATGCGTACCCGTGCCGGCCGCGCCATCCTGGCGGCCCGTCGTGGCAAGGGCCGTACCGAGCTGTCGGCGTAAATAACTGACTTGTCGGTAGACATTTCTTTGCGAGTTTAAGGTGCTGGCCACCCGTAACCGTTTGAGGACTGCAGCCGATTTTTCAACAACTGTACGTTCCGGTGTCCGCAATGGACGCCGGAACGTAGTGTTATATACGGCAGCTATTGCTGCCGACGAACCCAGCCGGATCGGGTTCATCGTTTCCAAGAGTGTAGGGAACGCTGTGGCCAGGAACCTCGTTAAGAGGAGACTGAGAGAAGCAGGTGCTGCCTCGCTGCGCGAGTACGGCACCGGGTTTGCCATAGTGGTCCGGGCGCTTCCTGCGTCCGCAACTGCCAGCTGGGACCAGCTGCTGTCGGATTACAATGCCGCATTGGAATCAACGATGACCCGGCTGGCCGGCCGCCCTGCAAGGGCTGCCGCCAACAGTTCGGCCGGTACTACACAGGAGGGGACACTGCGTGCGTAACGCCACCGCCGTCGTCGTTACCTGTCTCCGACGTAGTGCCGCAGCAGTTGCGCTGTTCCTCTGGAACCTGCCCCGCAGCATACTCATTCTTTTATTGAAGGCCTACCGCAAGGTGATTTCACCCTTGTACGGCCAGGTCTGCCGCTTCTTTCCTTCGTGCTCGGCCTATGCCCTCGAGGCGATAACGGTGCACGGCGCCGTCAAAGGAAGCTGGCTGGCAGCCCGGCGCCTGGCGCGCTGTCATCCCTGGAACGCCGGCGGTGTGGACCACGTCCCCGCCGGCCACCGCCACTGGCCTGAAAACCAGACCCCCACAATTGTTGTACTGAACAACCCGGACAAATACCTGGCTGTGCAGTCTGATGGAGAAGGCCGCACTGCGGCCTGACGAATAGGGATATCGTATGGACTTCTTTGAAACAATCATGTTTCCGTTCAAGTGGCTTGTTTCCATCATCATGGTGGGCTTCCACGAAGGGCTGAGCAGCATCGGCCTGCCGGAAGCCTCCGGCTGGACGTGGACGCTGTCCATCATCGGGCTGGTACTGGTGATCCGTGCCGCCTTGATTCCCGTGTTCGTCAAGCAGATCAAGGCCCAGCGCGGAATGCAGCTGCTGCAGCCTGACCTGAAGAAGCTCCAGGACAAGTACAAGGGCAAGACCGACCAGCTGTCCCGCCAGGCCATGGCCCAGGAACAGATGGCCATGTATAAGAAGCACGGCACCAACCCGTTCTCTGCCTGCCTCCCCATGCTGATCCAGATGCCGTTCTTCTTCGCACTGTTCACCGTGCTCTCCGGCATCAGCGCCGCCCGTGACAAGGGCGTCGGTATCGGGGCCATGAGCCACGACCAGGTGGTCCAGTTTGACGAGTCCACCATCTTCGGGGCCACGCTGTCCGCCTCGCTCCTGCACGGTGGCGAGGGAAACCTCACTTCAGTGTGGATCCTTTCCATCCTCATGATCCTTGCCATGACGGCCTCGCAGTTCATTACGCAGAAGCAGATCATGGCCAAGAACATGTCCGAAGAGGCCATGGCCAGCCCGTTCATGCGCCAGCAGAAAATGATGCTCTACATCCTGCCCATCGTCTTTGGCGTCGGCGGCATCAACTTCCCCATCGGTGTCCTGATCTACTGGACCACCACCAACCTTTGGACCATGGCACAGCAGTTCTTCGTCATCCGCCGCATGCCGACGCCGGGATCCCCCGCCGCCAAGGCCCTCGCCGAGCGCCGTGCCGCCAAGGGCCTTCCGGCCTTGCCCATCCTGGGCGGTAAGAAGGACGAGGCGGCAGCCGAGGCTGCTGCCGCCGCGGCCGTGGCGCAGGCCAAAGCCCAGCGCATCCAGCCACAACGCAAGAACAGGAAGAAGAAGTAATGTCTGCCGAGAGCACCGAACACGCCCTTTCCGAGGACATCATCGAGAGCCGGGACGCGTCCGCGAATGGGGAATCCACGGGAACTGACGTACCCAAGGGATCGTCAGCCAGCCGCCTGGAGGAAGAGGGCGACGTGGCAGCGGACTACCTGGAGGAGCTGCTGGACATTGCCGACATCGACGGCGATATCGACATTGAAGTCCGCAACGGGCGCACCTACATCTCCATCGTGACAGAGGAAGAGTCCGATGCCCTGGACAATCTGGTGGGTGAAGACGGAGAAGTCCTTGAGGCACTCCAGGAGCTCACCAGGCTCTCCGTTCTCTCGGCGACTGATAACCGGTCCAGGCTGGTCCTGGATATCAACGGCTACCGCCAGGAGCGTACCGGCCACCTGCAGAAGATCGCGGAAGATGCGGCAGCTTCAGTGCGGGAAAACGGCGAGCCGGTGGCACTGGAACCGATGAGCGCCTATGAGCGCAAGATTGTTCATGACGCTGTTGCAGACCTGGGACTGGTCAGTGAGTCCGAGGGCGAAGGCGCCGGACGCCACATTGTTGTGTCCGCAGACTAGAGAATTGCTGATCCGCTAATCATGGTTGACATCACGGCAGCTGAACTCGTGGCCGCTGAGAAAATATTCGGCGACCGGTTGGACCTGGCTAAGCGCTATGTGGAGCACTTGGCTACCTCCGGAACGGAGCGCGGCCTTATTGGGCCGCGGGAGATTCCCCGGCTCTGGAGCCGTCATGTGCTCAATTGCGCTGTCATTGAGAGCGAGATTCCCGAGGGCAGCCATGTGGCCGACGTCGGCAGTGGTGCAGGCCTGCCGGGCCTCTGCCTCGCGATTGCCCGTCCGGACCTGGAACTGACCTTGATCGAGCCACTGGAGCGCAGGGTTATCTGGCTTCAGGAAGTGGTTGACGATCTTGGCCTGGACAACGTCACCGTAATGCGGACCCGGGCCGAGTTGGCAGTGGGACATGTGGAGGCTGACGTGGTGACAGCCCGGGCGGTCTCTGCCCTCAGCAACCTCGCCGGCCTCACGATTCCGCTCCTCGCCGGTAAGGGCGAGGTGGTGGCCATCAAGGGGCGCAGTGCGGCTGAGGAAATCGAAAAGGCCGCCAAGACCATCCGCAAACTGGGCGGCATTGAAACGTCTGTTCTGACTGTGGGCGAGAGCCTGCTGGAGGAACCTACTACTGTGGTGCGCATCGTTGTAAACAAGTCCCAAAAGAAAGCCTAGTTCAGGCCCGGTGACCCAACTCTGCCGGGTCCAGCGGTTAGGCTAGACAACGGCAGCAAATTTGGCCGAACGAGAGTGAGTGTGCCCCAGTGACCAGTAGCGAAGCCTCCACGCAACGGATACCGCCGTTCGTGTCCTTGGGGTCAGCACGTTCCGTCGCTGGTCCCATTGTGCCCCCGGCCAGGGGTGGAATTCATCCGGAAAGGGTTGCGGCAGGCGCCAACGCCATGGCCGTTTCACGTGAAACAACCGTCTCCGGTAGATCCAACATCATCGACGCCATTGATGATTCCAGTCCGATCGCCCGCGAATTGGCACATGAGACCAAACGCCGTGAACGGCTGGTGGGCCGAAAGCTTCCCCGTCCGGAGAACACGCGCGTTTTTACTGTCTCGAACCAGAAGGGTGGGGTAGGAAAGACCACCACCACCGTCAATATTGCTGCCGCCCTTGCCGCAGCCGGATTGAATGTCCTGGTCATTGATATCGACCCTCAGGGAAACGCGTCCACCGCCCTGGGAATCGAGCACCATGCCGACGTGGACAGCATTTACGATGTCCTGATAAACGACGTCCCGCTCGCGGACGTAGTGGCGCCCTGCCCGGACATCAACAATTTGATCTGTGCACCCGCCACCATCCACCTTGCCGGCGCGGAGATTGAACTCGTTTCGCTGGTGGCCCGTGAGCAGCGACTGCGCCGGGCAATTGACGTCTATGCAAAGGCGCGGGAAAAGAACGGCGAGCAGCGGCTCGACTACATTTTTATCGATTGCCCGCCAAGCCTTGGACTGCTGACGGTCAATGCCTTCTGTGCAGCCAACGAGGTGCTGATCCCCATACAGTGCGAGTACTACGCACTTGAAGGACTGAGCCAGCTTCTCAAGAACATTGAGATGATCCAGAAGCACCTCAACGCGGACCTTGTGGTTTCCACCATCCTTTTGACGATGTACGACGGGCGGACGAATCTTGCCGCCCAGGTCGCGGCCGAGGTCCGCCAGCATTTTCCGGACCAGGTGCTGTCTGCTGTTGTTCCGCGTTCCGTGCGGATATCAGAGGCACCGAGCTACCAGCAGACTGTCATGACGTACGACCCTTCCTCCAGTGGAGCCCTGTCTTATCTGGAAGCCGCTGCTGAAATAGCAGAGCGCTGAATCTTCAAACTGCAACGACCGGAGCACGGCATGGCCGGGATCTACCACTGGAGGGATTACCAATGAGCGAGAAGCGACGTGGCCTGGGCCGCGGTCTTGGCGCGCTGATTCCAAGTTCCGCCGCCGCCAACGGTTCGGGCAACGGTACAGCCGCCTCCCGTCCGGTAGACCTCTTCTTCCCTGAGGGACGAAGGAAGACGGAACCAGCCGAAGAGGCCGCGGCCAACCAGTCCTCGGACAAGGCAGTAAGCGAAGGGACCGTTGCTCCGTCCACTAGGCAGCCGTCCACCGCATCTCCCGCAGGCAAGAGCACTGCCGGAAGAAGCGCCGCCGCAAAGCCCCGTTCTTCCGGCAGTGTTTCCGCCAAAACGGAAGAGGGCAGTGAATCCCCTGCCAAGGGTAAGGCCGCTCCCGAGCTGCAGGAGGAGCAGCCAGGGGTGGCTGCTACGGCGTCGGCATCTGGTGATTCCGCTGAACGGGACGACGAGCCCACCTGGACTGACTCAGGCGTGGAGCTGGTAGAGGTGCCGGGCGTTCGCTTCGCAGAAATTTCAGTCACGGACATCCACCCCAACCGCAAACAGCCGCGATCGGTCTTCGATGAAGACGATATGGCTGAGCTCGTTCACTCCGTTCGTGAAATAGGCGTCCTCCAGCCAATTGTTGTCCGCAAATCAACCGAACCCGGTGGTGAACCCTTTGAGCTCGTCATGGGTGAACGTCGATGGCGGGCGGTTCAGGCTGCCGGCCTCGAGACCATCCCTGCAATTGTCAGGGACACCACCGACGACGATCTTCTGCGGGACGCCCTGCTGGAGAACCTGCACCGGAGCCAGCTAAACCCCCTCGAAGAGGCGGCGGCCTACCAGCAGCTCCTCGAAGACTTCGGAACCACCCATGAGCAGCTGGCGGATCGTATCGGACGTTCGCGTCCCCAGGTGTCGAACACCCTTCGGCTGCTCAAACTGCCCCCGTTGGTTCAGCGCCGGGTCGCGGCAGGTGTCTTGTCCGCAGGCCACGCCCGTGCACTGTTGGCCCTGCCCGACGCTGCAGCAATGGAGCGACTGGCCCAGAAGATCGTGGCTGAGGGGATGTCAGTGCGAGCCACTGAAGAGGCCGTAACGATGTACCAGGATCCCGCCAAGCCGGCGAAGAACAATATCCCCCGTCCTGGTGCCCGCCACGAGCGGCTCGATTACTTGGCGTCCTCCCTTTCTGACCGGCTTGATACCAACGTCAAGATTTCCCTTGGTGTCCGCAAGGGCAAGGTGAGTATCGAATTCGCAAGCGTCGAGGATCTCAACCGGATTATGGATGTCCTCGCACCTGGTTCGAACAACTAAAGCGCATCGTTCCGCAGAAGGAAGGCCTGATTCCGTGTGAATCAGGCCTTCTTCTTTGAGCTGGGGCTACTTCCGCTTAGTGGTTATTGTCTGGGTTTTGGGGTGCCAGGATGCTGGATCTCTTCGTTTCCTGACCATCTAGTCTGTTAAGACTTTCACGCGAAGGCTGAGTGGAGTTGCTGCGTGTTAGGCAGATCGGGTTTCTATTCCGACTGCCCCGGAAGTCCAGGTCTCCGGCACTGATGATCCCCCGCTCGCTATCGTCACTCCCATGGAGCTGCGGTGTCGGACTTTCCCTATACCCGCCCGAGAGCCGAATAATTGAGGTGCTGGAACGAAATCGGTGCTCTCCCATGGTGGAACTCTCTGTATGTAGTCCTTATGCGCCGCCATCCGCAGCGTTCCCAAATGTGTTTCACGTGAAACCCCCTATTACCCGGCTCTGTTGCCGCTCATCCGTGTCCCCGCCTGCCTTCGGCGGGCACACTAGAGTAGCCCAGAGAATGACTGTCGCGGGGCCGCGGCGCCCACTCACCTTGTCCCGCTGCCCACTTGCCGCTGATAGATACTCGAATCATTTCCGATCGTGGTCGGGGTTGAGGTTGGGTTGTATGTCGGCGGCCGATTCTTTTCTCGTCGTCCAAGGAAAGTTGCCCGAGAACTCGAATGCCACCTTCTAAGTTTTTGGTGGCAGTACCTACGTGATAACAACTACCAAACAAGTAGCACTCGGGGCTTTCCCTATACCCCCGTAGATCCGAACAATTGAGGTTCTGGAACGAAGTGGGCGTTTCTCCTGGTGGGACTTCCCGCATCTGGCCTATCTGCGCCGCAATCCTTAGTGATTCCACGTGTGTTTCACGTGAAACCCCTGGTAACAGGCAATGTTGCCGCTCATCCACGTCTCCTTCGGGCCGGATAGAGGGGTTAGCCCAGCGGACCCAGCGTTTGCCCAGAGTGTCACGGGCGGCGGTGCCCACTCGCTGCTGATAGTTAGTCGGAGTCTTTCCGATGGTCATTGGTTCGGCGTTGGTATGTCGGCGGCCGTCTGTTGTCCCGTCCTGCAAGGCAAGCTTCCCGTGTGGTCGCATGGTCACGTTCTTAGTCCTATCGGAGGCCCCTACCCCGTAACGACTACAGTGCCGGTAGCACGAGTGTCAGGCGCACTGTTTCACGTGGAACATGTGACCTTGAGGCAAAGAGCTGGTAACTCGGGCTAAAGCCGTCCACTTAGGCTTCAAAGTTCGCGGGTCGTATATCCTGATCCGGCGCACATACATGCACTCTTCGCAGCCGCCACTCCCGGGGCGTGCGAACCAAGGCGCACACACGCCCAGGCACATCGTTCCTGGTTCTGGATGCAACTCGGCCCAGGAGCTTCTGCGCGACGGGCGTGAGTGGTGGCCTGCATTGCAGATACACTCAGGGAGGTTTTGACTGAACGTACGGCATCGTACGGCACTGTCCGTGGGGCACATTACGGACGGACCCCTGCTTGTTTCACGTGAAACGACTGCTAACCCCTAGCGCTCTTGGTTTCCGCAAAGGCACAGCACGAGCAGTCGTCGAGTTTGCGCCTGCAGTAGCTCGATGAGTGGCTTCGAGGGGTATGGATGAGCGGGCTACTGACAGGTGTAGGCTTATGACGCCGAGTGAGCGATGAAGCACCAGACCCATAATCGGGTGCAATCGGGTGCACGCCCCTGACGGCTCAAAAGGGGCAACGCGGAGGACGGATGCTCGGAGGGATAACCACCAGCGGTCAAGCTCTGGGATCAGATCTTGCGTTCCGGAATAGTGAGGCGGATCCCCGCGCGAGCAGACCTGTGGTGGGCGGGTTGTTGTCATCACTCCCCTGGACCGTCATAGCTCCGGGCCGGAGAACTCCACAACGGCTGGTTAGGGGTCGTGTAGTCCGCACGGGTTCAGTCAAGGAGATACGGGCGGCTGGACGTGCCTGCAGTCTCTCACGTGGACTAACGGGGGCTGTCGCGTCCTGCTACTACGGGATGCCATCCCGGCTAGCAAACAGATCGTGCTGCGGTCCAGCACGAGAGGCGCACTCGAACCGCGGTGCAACGCGCGACGCGCAGAGGCCGTCCGCTGGCCGTTAACTATGGTGTCACCACCCTCTGCGCGCGGTAAGGTCGTTGCTGTTCTCTGCCGGCGCCCCACCCGCCTTCCTGTTCCTCCTATCCCCGGGGTGCCCAACATAGCGGTTCTGGGGGCCGGCCGCCTTGCCATCTGAGGTGTCCCTGCCGTCAGTGGTCTTCCACACACCCTTCGGGTGTCGTGGACATGGCTGTGGATTGCGCTGTGGATAACTTTGTGGACAGTGGGCCTCACGGAACGGGAGGTTGAACCGGTACATCGCCATAGGGCAGTTCCTCTGGGGCATCCCCAGCCCTACGGTGCGGATTGATTCACTGCCTCGTTTCACGTGAAACAAACCAGGAGTGCAGAACGATGCTGTTTCTGCGCCTGTATCTACTAACTATGGTTTATTCAGGGACTGGGAAGGGCTTGGAATCTTGAGAGCAGGCTCGCCGGGAGACCGCAGACCGACCATAGCTTGCCACACTCGGCTGCAACTGGGGGTTGGGGCTGTCGTGGCGGATCAGCAAGCGGCGCGGGCTCTTGGCTAGGTGGCTGTGGATAAGGCTGTGGATAGGAGCGATCTGCTGGTGTGGATAACTTGTGGATAGACTAGCGGGCTGCTTGGGATCATCAGGCCCAGGTGTGGCCCATGGATGGGGTGCACATTGAGGACCTGGCTGGATTTATGGCGTGAGGGTCCACCGGGCAGACAGCGGATTGGTTAACTGCGGCCGGCTGGTTGGATGGTCCTGACGTGACGGTTGTGAGAAGGGGCCGCCGGTACGCACGCATTGAAAGAGTAGGAGGCAAGTAGTTGGCCCCCTAGATTACGTGCACCCTGCTCCCGACTCTGTTTTAGTGAAGAGCCAAGGGATGCTGGTAAGTGCACGGCCCAAGACAGAATCGGCTGGCTATAGACTCGTGGATTGTCGAGTCCGGCTCCTGCCGAGAGGTTCATACTCGGCGGTGTGCGCGCCTGGTGGTCACACCGATGTGGAGCTGTAGGCGTCAGGTACAGCAAGCTACCCTAAAATCCACATCGCAAGGCACAGGCAAGACGCCAGACGATGGTGGGAACGTCCTAGCCAATGAGAGGAGAGGTTCCAGCCATCATGCGGTGCCTGCACTCTGTGGCCACCACGTAGGGGGCTGCAGCTTCACCAGGAGGTTTGCAGTCGCACCGCAAACTCTCCCATGCGTCGACCGCGGTGTTTCACGTGAAACGGTTCTGTACAAAGGTCGGTTCTAGGCGCGCGCTCCCCCGGGCTGAAACGGCAGGGGTGGTGCCCCAAACTCGACCGGAGCCCCGGCGAACTGCCGCGGTGTGCTGTCAGCGTTCATGCCACCTGAGAGTTCGAGCCTCCAGAACCTAGAACCAAGCGGAAGCCCGGGAGGAGCAGATTCACCAGCCATCGCCGACGGTCTCATTAAGCGGGCGGTCTCGTAGTCGCCGTGTCATGAGTATGAGTATGGGGATCGACCAACCTGCTCAGGCAGGAGAGGGACGCAATCCGGTTGGACAGGCTCCGTTGGATTTAGCCGCCGCAGCCAAGTTGAGCACCCCGGTTGAACTTCACTGACCACCAGATGACAGCAGAACAGGGTGAAGTCCGTACAGGAGACCAGGTGGTTCCCCCGGAGAAATTCATGGCTATGAGCTCCAATGTCCCTTGGCCGCCTGTCGGGCCAAGTCTGCGGGGTGCGATTGGGGCGCACGGCTTTTGGTTGCCTCGCCAGTGTCGCGCACCGCCGGCGTGCAGTGATTGTCCGCAGGTCGTGGGAAGGCACTTAGAGACGAGGTGCACTGCAGTTAGAGCGAGCCCTCGGAAGAAGGACTGCGCGTTGACCTTGAGCCCGGCATCGCGGCGCCAGTAGTGCGGCTGTCCCTGGCTGCGCTCACCCCAACTTAGCTGTGTGTTGTGGAAAGGCCGGTGAAGCATCAGTTGTCTTATGCTTCACCTAATGGTCTAAGTCGACTTGAATCTGGCCGCCGCGCTGGCGGCGTGTTTCACGTGAAACACGCCAGCCCCGCACCGCAGCAGCCAGTCACGATGTGCACCCACTCACCACGTACGGATAGAAGCAATTCCCGTCGGGGCGCGAGTGGAGTACGGTTCCTGTGCGATTGCCTACCGGAGCGGGAGGAATCCGCAGGGCGGGGCCGCATGGTGGCGCCTTCTCAGCACGAGATTAAACCAACCAAGTAGGGCGGAGCTACGTGGATTGCAGAGCGTCATCCCTAATATGGAGCTCCCCTTAGCAGTGCGGGTGACCCCGGTCCTCTTATAGAGGCGGTGTATCGTTACTGCCGGACGCCCACGTTTCACGTGAAACAGCGGACCTGTAAGGACTGACTGCGCTCACGAGCGAATGCGCACACAGCCCCCGGAGTCCCACGACCCTCACAGTTGCTCGTGTCCAGTTCCTGAAACAAGAAGTGGCCACCGCCGGAAGGCGGTGGCCACTCGAGAAACTNCACAGTTGCTCGTGTCCAGTTCCTGAAACAAGAAGTGGCCACCGCCGGAAGGCGGTGGCCACTCGAGAAACTGCAGAAACCGCAGAACCTAGGACAGGACGTCAGCGAATTCCTTTTCGAAGAACTGCTTCGGCTTAGCGCCAATAACCGTGCTCTTCACTTCACCACCCTGGAACAGGTAGACAGCCGGGATGGAGGTGATGCCGTATTCGGCTGCGATGGATGGGTTGTCGTCCACGTTTACCTTGACGACATCAACCTTCTCGCTGTACTCCACCGAAATTTCGTCCAGGATCGGACCGAGCTTGCGGCAGGGCCCGCACCATTCGGCCCAGAAATCCACAATAACCGGCTTGTCGGAGGACAGAACGTCCGTGCTGAAGCTAGCGTCTGTTACGTCTTTGGCGTTACTCATAACCCTTGTCTCTCTCTTCGGATATTGTTTGCGATGATTATGCGGGCAAGTCAGCGAGGTAATGCTCTACATCGATTGCGGCTACACAACCCGAACCGGATGCCGTAATGGCTTGGCGGTACGTGGGGTCCACAACGTCGCCGGCGGCGAAGACGCCGGGGATGCTTGTCTTCGAGCTGCGGCCTTCGACGGCAATGGTCCCCTCGGGTGTCAGGTCAAGGACATCCTTGACCAGGTCAGTCCTGGGATCGTTGCCGATGGCCACGAACACGCCGGTCACCGAAAGATCGGAAACTGTTCCGTCAACGAGGTTCTTTAGCTTCAGGCCGCTGACTTTGTCCTCGCCTACTACATCGTCCACGGTGCTGTTCCAGATGAAGTGGATCTTTTCGTGGGCCAAAGCGCGGTCAGCCATGATCTTGGATGCCTTCAAGGTGTCGCGCCGATGGACAACTGTCACGGATTTCGCGAATTTGGTGAGGAAGAGTGCTTCCTCCATAGCGGAGTCTCCCCCGCCGATCACCGCAATGTCCTGGTCCTTGAAAAAGAAACCGTCACAGGTTGCACACCAGCTAACGCCGTGGCCGGACAGGCGCTTTTCGTTCGGCAGCCCGAGCTCCCGGTAGGCGGACCCTGTAGAAAGAATAATTGCCTTCGCACGGAAGCTCTCGCCCGTGGCAATGGTCACCGTCTTTACCGGACCTTCGAGGTCAAGGGAGGTCACATCCTCGAACTGGATCTCCGTGCCAAAGCGTGAGGCCTGCTTTTCGAAGTTCTCCATCAGGTCCGGGCCCATGATCCCTTCCGGGAAACCGGGATAGTTCTCGACGTCGGTGGTGTTCATCAGCTCACCGCCGGCGGTAACGGAGCCTGCAAGCAAAAGCGGCTTGAGGTTGGCACGGGCGGTGTATACAGCTGCCGTGTAACCAGCCGGGCCAGAGCCCACAATGATGACATCACGTACGTCGGACGCGGTGTTTTCTGCGATGGTCACTGAACGGTGAACCTCTTCCTTATTTGACGCGCCTCCCCGTGGAGGCCGGCCACATGGCACAACTGTTACTTGATCCTGAATATTCCGGCGCCTGGACGTGCTGAAACACAGGTAGACAGCAGACAACCGTCACCGCAGGCGCTCTTCCAAGGTTACAGTCCCACCAGGCAGGCGCTGCGCCTCTCCCGGCCACCGGCAGCGGCAACCGCCCGACAGCCCACATCACGGCGGCAGCCGCGCTTCAAGTAGCGGGAGGTTACTGCACCTTGATCTCGGCGAGCCGGACGCCGTAACCATAGCGCGTCTTAGGAGCGGCAAGCCGTGGCAGGGAGTTGATGGAGACAATCACGTACTGGGCCTGGACCGGCTCGGCCAAGGGCATTGTCAGGTCGGTTGACGTGAAACTGTTGGTCCCTACGGCTTTGGCACCATCCAGTGCAGGCCGGTCGTTGGTGTACACCGTGATGTTGCCACCGGATCCCCCCAACTGCGAGAGCGTGATGGATGAAACCTTGGCAGGGTTCTTGAGCTTTACCACCAGCGGGACGCCCTGGGGTGCCAGGCCGCCCCAGTTTTCGGTTGCGAACTCCATGTCCGACCAGTAGCTGGCAGCGTTGCCGTCATAGGCCTTCACCAAGTCACCATCGAAGGTGGCGGCGAAATCGAAGCTCCCCTGCCTGCTGATATTTTCAATTGCCGGCGGGGCGGCGGGAGCAGCGGAGGTCGGCGCCTGCGTTCCGGGTGCCGTGGTCTCCGGGGCACCACCATTGGTGGCAGGGGCGGTGGGAACCGCCTGCGGCTGCGGGGAGAAAAGGCTGCCCAGGTTTGTTACGGCGAAAACAAGCCCGGCAATGAGGACTACAGCGAGCAACCCGCCAACGAGCCATCGCATGGACCTGGGCTCGCGGCCGCCCTCGTCACGGTCGTCGTCATACCCGCTTTGGCTGTCAAATGAAGCACCTGCAGCGGCAGGCGCGGCAGAGCGCGCAAACAAGGAGGACTTATTGTTCTCCGTTTGAGGTTCGTCTTCAACCGGCGCGCCGGAAGGCTGGTCCTCGGCATAGGCGTAATCGGCGTCGGACCACAGGGACACTTTCGGCTTTCCGCCCGGGGTACCCTCCCCGCTTTCGGGAGCCGGTACCGGCTGGTGGTCCCGTCCGTGGCCAGCGCTCAGAGGAGTGGCGCGGGTTTCTGCTTCGCTGCCGCTACGGGTTCCGGAGCCGGCTTCAGCAGCAGCCGCAGCACCTGCCGCACCGCCCACTGCTGCTGCCCCGCCCATTGCGGAGGCACCGGTGGAGTTACGGGCGGAGGAAGGCGACGCCGCCGGCCGGGCAGGCGGTTTCGGCGGCACAACCGGTGCCTGCCGGTAGGGATCCACCTGGCTTGGGTGTGCATCGGAGTACTTGATGTAGCCCGCTTCAATGTGGTCTTCGTCGTCGTAGGGTTCGGGCTCGTTCGACCTTGGCTGGCCAAAGATCTCGCTGCCCAGGGTGTCGGTGAAGAAGGGTTCCACATAGGGCGGATTCGACGCGACCACCAGGTCCAGCAGATCCGCAGCCGACGTGTGGTTGGTGATGAGGTAGGTGGCAGCCTCGGTCATGCCAAGGTCCAGGACCTGGACGGTGCCGGGCCGCTCACCGGTGGCCACTTCCCGGGCGCTCTGGGCAACCTGCTCGGTGTTGCCGGGGCCGGCAACCAGGATGCTGACGGGACGGTTCAGGACCTGGTCCACACCGTCCAGCACCAGATCGTGGTCGTGCGAGGCCAATACAGTGGCGGTGACCTTGTAACGGCCGCCCAGTACTGATCCGACATCGATCGGGTTGGACACGTGTTCCTCCTAGACTGTCCGGGAGTGCCGGCTTGAATGATGCAACCGCCATCCAGGAGCCGCCGGGCGGCTGGCCCTGGATGCAACTACCCCTGTACCTTCTCGATCCTAGCCGATTGCGTCCCTTGCGCCCTGGATAAAGGCGGCGGCGGCCGGCTCGAAAGTCACTTTTTTCGGGGGCGCCGTGGCTTGAAGTAGGGGTTCTCGCCGGGCTTCCCCTGGAAGGTACGGCGTCCTGGCAGCGGAATCTGTTCCCGCAGCAAACCTCCCCGGGCCGTACTGGGCTGGTCCTCCGCGGGAAGGTAGTCCTCGTCGGACGAAGCCGGGCCGTCGCCGTCGCGCGCCTGCCTCCGCCGTGTCCCGTGTTCCGCGTCCTCCTGTTCCGGAGCCGGCCCGGCCCTGAAGGAAACAGCGTCGAACTCGCCGGAAATCCGGGGAATGAGCCCGGTGTCCACGGAGGTGGTGGCACGTTCCGGCGCGGGCCGCCGTGGTCCACCGGAGGCTCCGCCGGGGGGAGAGTCCGACGGCGGGGTCCCGGCTTCCGCGGAAGGTGCGGGCGGTGCGCCGCGGCCCAGCCGTCCCAAGAGGGGGCGGAGCAGGTCGCGCAGTTCGGCAACGCGGAACAGCTTGAGCAGGAAGAAGTAGGCCACCAGCATGACCGGGCCCACCACGACGAGCGTTATGAGGGCTGTAATCCGGTCGCGCCAGGCGAAACCGTCCGGGCTGTAGCTGCCCATCAGCCAGAGCGCACCTGCACCTGCAATGGCCGAACCAAGCGCTGCATACCCCATGCGGATGTAGGAGTTGGCGATCCTTGGCCCGTCCAGGTGACCCAACAGGCGCCGCAGGAAGTACGCACTGATGACCACCGACAGGATGTTGCCCACCATATAGAGGACGGCGATGGCGTAGATGATCTGGGTGACCGGCAGGAACTGGATGGCGAACGCGCCGGCCACGTAGACAACGGCCAGGAGCAGCTGGATGAAGAACGGCGTCCGGGCGTCCTCATTCGCGTAAAACACCCGGGACATCATGAAGTTGGCGCTCATGAACGGCGTGCTCAGCGCCAGGATGGTGAGCGTCTGGGCCAGCATCACGCCGTCCTGGCGAAGCCCTCCGGAGAAGAACATGCCCAGGGGACCGGCGAGGGCAAAGAGGGCCAGGGCACCAAACACAGTGGCAACCGCCATGGTCCGCAGGCCGTGGGAGAGTGCATCGCGCAGCTCGTCATGGTTCCCGTCCTGCGAAGCCCGGGTCATCCGGTTGAACAGCACCGTGGCCAGTGACAGCGCGATGATGGAGTGCGGCAGCAGGTAGAGCTGGCTGGCAACCTCGAGCACGGCGTTGCCGGGCAACATGTTCGCTGCAGGGTCTCCCGCCTGCTGCAGCCGGATGCGTTCCGCCCCGGGGATGGTGGCGATGCGCATGACGTACAGGAAGGCGAGCTGCCCGACGGCGGCCGTCAGCAAGGTCCAGACGCTCAGCCTGGCTGCCTGGCCCAGTCCTACTCCCCGCCAGCCGAACCGGGGCCGGAGGCCCAGCCGCAGCCGGATCACCGGAATCATCAGGATGGCGGTCTGGGATATCACGCCGATGGTGGAAAAGCCCGCCACCAGCAGGGTCTGGGTGCTGCCCCAGTTGTCCAGGGTGTGCGGATTCAGCTCGTTCGCACCGAAGATCCAGATGAACATGCCGAGGCCGGCGATGGCCACCACGTTATTAAGGATGGGCGCCCACATGGCAGGGCCGAATGCGCCGTTTGCGTTCAGCACCTGGGTGAGGAGGGCGTAAAGGCCGTAGAAGAAGATTTGGGGCAGGCACCAGAACGCGAAGGTGACGGCCAGGGCCTTCTGCTGGGGACTGTATCCCTGGGTGGTGAGCTCAATGACCCCCGGGGCCGCCAGCGTTACCAGGGCTGTCAGCCCCAGCAAGAGGAGCACAGCCAGCGTCAGCAGCCGGCTGATGTAGTCCGCTCCCCTGTCCGGAGCCTTGCTTGCCTTGATGATCTGCGGCACCAGGACCGCGTTGAACACGCCCCCGGCAACCAGCAGGAAGATCAGGTTGGGCAGGTTGTTGGCGTTAATGAAGGTGTCATTGACGGTGGAGCCAAGACCCAGGGCAGTGCCCAGCATCCAGGTCTTTCCAAAACCCAGGAACCGCGAAACGAGCGTCCCGGCAGCCATGATGGCGCTGGACCTGGTTTCGCTGGCAACCGTGCCGCCAGGGGAACTGTCCGCGCCGGCCGGCGCGGGGGGAACGCCGTCAGGGGCGGCGTCACCGGGCGGGCCGGCTTTATCGGAAGGAAAGTTGGTAGCTGACATCGAGTTCATCGTCTCACCCGAAGGCAGTTAAAGCCGCAATGCAGGCACCGGCTGCCCGGGGCGGCTGCAGCCCTAAAGGTGCCCGGGAAGGACTTCCCGGGCCAGATCGGCGATCCGGCGCTCGTTGGGGAAGGACAGCTTGCGCGCCAGTTCCTGGATGGGGACCCAGGCCACGTCCACGGCTTCCTGGTCCGGATCGTTCTCGATGGTGAGCTCGCCGCCCGTGGCCCGCAGGAGGTAGTGATGGACCGTTTTGTGGACCCGATGGCCGCTGACGGTAAACCAGTAGTCGATGCTTCCCAGCGGTGCGAGGATGTCGCCTTCAATGCCGGTTTCCTCGGCAATTTCTCGGACGGCGGCCTGCTCGTTGTTTTCTTTTCCCTCCGGGTGGCCTTTGGGAAGGCACCACTCCAGGCGTCCGCCGCGATTAAGGCGGGCGATAATCGCAACCCTCAACTCGGCGTCGGACGTGTCCACCACGACGCCGCCGGCGGAGACCTCCTCCACCGTGGGCAGCGATGCCGGTGCCGAATGCTGGGCAGGCGCAACGTGCGCACCAATTGCCGATGGCAATGGCGCGTTCGTCCTCCTGCCGGGAGCGCTCGGTACTGGATGGGCCATGGAGTCCACTCTAACGACTGTTGCCCGTTCGTGATGACCGGAACATGACACCAACATGGACGGCATATGACGCACTTTGCCGTGCACTGAGCGATTCCGCGCGATCTTGACCCTAATTTGGCCTGCCGACACGCTGGTTTCTGCCAAGCTTAAGTAACTATGGCGCACGCACATCACAAGACTGATTCCCAGACCGTTGATTTCCAGGTGGACCCGGTGGTCCTGGAGCTCGGCCGGCGCTTCGTGGACGCCGGCCACGAACTGTCCCTGGTGGGCGGACCGGTGCGTGACCTTTTCCTGGGCCGGACGTCCCCCGACCTGGACTTCACCACCGACGCCACCCCGGACCAGACCGTGGCACTCATCAAGAAGTGGGCGGACAACTACTGGGAGATCGGCCGCGCCTTTGGCACGATCGGCATGCGCAAGGCCGGCTTCCAGATCGAAATCACCACCTACCGGGCAGAGGCCTACGATCCTGATTCCCGGAAGCCGGTGGTGGCGTTCGGTTCGTCCTTAACCGATGACCTGCTTCGGCGGGACTTCACCATCAACGCCATGGCCCTGAAGCTGCCCTCCCTGGAACTGGTGGATCCCTTCGGCGGGGTCCGTGACCTTCATGCTTCCGTCCTGGCCACGCCGGGGGCACCCGAGCTGTCTTTCTCCGACGATCCGCTGAGGATGATGCGGGCGGCACGGTTCGCTGCCCAGCTGGGTGTATCCGTGCACGAAGACGTCCGCCGGGCCATGACGGAGATGGCCGAGCGGATCACCATCATTTCCGCGGAACGCGTGCGGGACGAACTGGTCAAGCTCATCTGCGGTGCCCGCCCGCGCGTCGGCGTGGACCTGCTGGTGGATACCGGCCTCGCCGAGTTCGTGCTGCCTGAGGTTTCCGCGCTCCGCCTGGAATCGGACGAGCACCACCGGCACAAGGACGTCTACCAGCACTCCCTGCAGGTCCTTGAGCAGGCAGCGGAGCTGGAGACGGATGGTGAAGGCTCCGTGCCGGGGCCGGACTTCGTGCTGCGCTTCGCAGCATTAATGCACGACGTCGGCAAGCCGGCTACGCGCCGCTTTGAACCGGGCGGCGCGGTGAGCTTCCGCCACCACGACATGGTGGGAGCCAAACTCACCTCCAAGCGGATGAAGGCGTTGCGCTTCGACAACGACACCACCAAGGCTGTTGCCCGCCTCGTGGAACTCCACATGCGCTTCTACGGCTACGGGGACGCCGGCTGGAGCGATTCTGCAGTCCGCCGCTACGTGACCGATGCCGGGCCACTGCTGGAACGGCTGCACCGGCTTACGCGCTCGGACGTCACCACCCGCAATCAGCGGAAGGCCGAACGGCTCGCTTTCGCCTATGACGACCTGGAAGCCCGCATCGCCGCACTGCGCGAACAGGAGTCGCTGGACGCTGTGCGCCCCGACCTTGACGGGGCCCGGATCATGGCCCTGCTGGGGCTCAAACCAGGGCCCGTGGTGGGCCGCGCCTACAAGTTCCTGCTGAATGAGCGGATGGAGAGCGGGCCCCTGCCTACGGACGAAGCGGAAGCACGGCTGCTCCGCTGGTGGGCGGAACAGCCGGAATCCGCCCCGGATGAAGCTGGACGCCCGCCTGTTGAAGCCGATCCCGCACCCGCACCTGCCGCACCCGCACCTGCCGCGGCCGGAACGCCTCCCGCCGCCGTCGAGCCTTCCCCTTCTGAGGAGTCCAAGTGACCATTCCCGCCCTTGCCCCGCGCCCCCAGCTGTGGATCCTCCGCCACGGCGAGACCGAATGGTCCAAAAGCGGCCAGTACACCGGGCTGACGGATCTGCCGTTGACGGTCGAGGGAGAACAGCAGGCCGTGGAGGCCCGCAAGGTGCTGGATCCCGTCGACTTCGACCTGGTGCTTACGTCTCCCCTGCGGCGGGCACGGCGGACAGCAGAGCTGGCCGGCTTCCCTGACGCCCAGCATGAACCCCTGGCCGTCGAATGGAACTACGGTGACTACGAAGGCATCAGCTCTGACCTGATCCGAAAGGACAACCCCGAATACCTGATCTGGACGCACGGGGTTCCCAACGGCGAAACGCTGGACGAGGTCGCGGCCAGGGCGGACAAAATCATTGGCCGGGTGCTGGAATCCGGCATGGACAATGTGCTGATTGTGGCCCACGGCCACTTCTCGAGGATCCTCACGGCACGCTGGCTGGAATTGCCGCCCATGGAAGGCCGCCATTTCATTCTGGGCACTGCCAAGGTCTGCACGCTGGGCTGGGACAAAAGAACACCCGCTATTGTCCGCTGGGGCCTTTAAAGGCTTTCCGGGATTTGTTTGATTTATTTTTGCTTTCTTACTGGCGGATATCCTTCGCCGTAGTGTAGTTTTATTCCTGACCCCAGAGCGTCTGCCGGGGTATCGGCGCATGTTGCACGGCCCTTGGCCTGAGCAATGGCAGAGCAGAAAAGGAGGTTGGGAAAATGATTACTTTGACTAGCGGACGGAAGATGAACGTCACCGCAGCCCCGGCCTCTGATGCCTTTGCGCGCCCGTTTTGGGGACAAACCGGCTCCTAGCCTTGCTCCGCTTGGGTGGAACGCAGCCTCCCACGTGCAACGCCATAGCCAGAACCCCTGAGTAGACCCGTAAGCCGGAGCCACGCTCTTTCCTTGGGGCCTTTCCCCTGCCTTGCCAATCAAACAGTCTGAGCGCTGTTTGTTCCGGCAATTCTGACAAATCCCGGTTATTCCTGGGTGCGCTTTCCTGCGCCCTAATTCCAGTCCCGATTGCATTTCGCAAAAGGGATTAATTGCCGCGCCCGGTTTGCGGGCCAGCCAGTACAAAAGGAGGTGATACCCATGAGAAAGTTCCGGAAACTCCTGCTGCCGGCACAAGGCCGGCGCAGCGGCAGGAGGCTGATCAACGAACCCCTGCTGGAGAAGCAGCGCGAAGACGTCTTCGTCCTGATGCACCAGCAGATCGGCGGTACGCGGTAGGCGGAGCAGCAGGCACGTGGACCGCAGCCCGTCCGCGGGAACCGTGCCGGCCATCAGCGAGGAGGCCGAATGGACGTGGGCCACCTTCTGGCTGGAGCCCACGCGGCGACGCGGGGGCTCCAGCTCGCGGGTGGCCCCTGTACCCGGCCGCTGCGGCGGTAAGCTCAAGCCATGCAGGAGTCCCAGCCGCCGGAGCACCAAGAAAGGTTGCGCCTGGTGGTTCCCAGCCGGAGCGATGTCCTGCTGAGGAATTTCACGGAAGTGGTGGGCGGCCCCCTTGGATTCCGGGCCGCTCCGGGTGTTGTCCCCCCCGGCATCTTCACTGTGGAGCGGGTACTGATCCTGCTGACGGTGCTGGCGGCACTCGCGGGCACCTTGCTCAAGGGCTACTGCCGAGCCAACGGTTGGGAATCCCCCACCCAGTTTTACGCCACCTGCTACTCCGACTTCCCGGAACTCTTCCGGAACCGCGGGCTCGCGGAGGGACAGTTTCCCATCGTGGCCAGTGGAAGCCAGTTTGAGTACCCGGTCCTCACCGCCCTGATCGCGGGGGTAACGGCGTGGCTGGTTCCCGGTACCGGAGTGACGAACGCCCGGATCCTCGCCTATTTCGATATCAATGTTGCGCTTCTGGCCGCAGCCACGGTGGTTGCCGTCCTGGCTACGGCCCGGATGACCAGCCGCCGCCCTTGGGATGCGGCCATGGTGGCGCTGGCGCCGGGCATCGTCCTGGCCGGCACCATTAATTGGGATCTCTGGGCGGTGGCACTGCTTGCCGTGGGGATGTATTTTTTTTCGCGGGAACGCCTGGTGCTTGCCGGAGTCTTCATCGGGTTGGCCACGGCTGTGAAGCTGTATCCGCTGCTCATCCTGGGCGCCATGCTCCTCCTGGCCCTGCGGACCGGCCGCTTCCGGCCCCTGCTGACGACGGCGGTGGCCACCGGGGCCGCGTGGTTGGCAGTCAACCTGCCGTTCGCCGTCGCAAATCCCTCCGGGTGGGCCTACTTCTTCCAGTACTCAGCCGACCGCGGCGCCGGGTACGGCTCACCGTGGTTTGCGTACAACCTGCTGCTGAACAGGTTGAGGGGCCAGGAGCTGGGCGCCGACGCGGTGAACCTTCTGTCCTTCGGCCTGTTTGCGGCGGCCTGCGCCCTGATCGCACTCATTGCCTTCACGGCGCCACGCCGCCCGCGCCTGGCCCAATTGGCGTTCCTGATAGTGGCGGCGTTCATCCTCACCAGTAAGGTCTACTCACCGCAGTATGTTGTCTGGCTGATTCCGCTGCTCGCGCTGGCCAGGCCGCGGTGGCGGGACTTCCTGGTCTGGCAGGGCATCGAAGGCCTGCATTGGGCCGCTGTGTGGATGTACCTTGGACAGGTGACCAGCGCGGGTTCCTCCCAGCACAACCTGGATATGCCCTACTACGTCCTGGCCGTGGCGGCGCACATGGTGGCCGTCGCCTACCTGATGGCCCGGGTGACGTGGGACATCTACGACCCCACCTACGATCCCGTCCGGCGGCACCATCTGGACGATCCCCACGGCGGACCCTTCACCGGCGCCCCGGACCGGTTCCGTCTGAACCTGCGCACCCCGGCGGACCCGGGCGCCCGGCGGAAGGCCGCATCCGATGCCTGACGTTGCGGTAGTGGGCGCCGGACCAAACGGATTGGCGGCCGCAGCGGTGATGGCGCGGGCAGGGCTCTCCGTAGAGGTTTTCGAGGCTGCGGCCGAAATCGGCGGCGGGACGCGCACTGCGGAACTCATGCAGCCGGGACACTTCCACGATGTCTGCTCGGCCGTCCACCCCATGGCCCTGGCATCGCCCTTCTTCCGCGCCTTCGAGCTGTCCCGGCGGGTGCAACTCGTGACTCCCGTGCTGTCCTACGGCTCTCCCCTGGACGGCGGCCGGTCCGCCCTTGCCTACCGGTCCCTAGACCGGACGGCAGCGGGACTCGGGCGGGACGGGGCCGCCTACCGGCGCCTCATGGGACCCTTGGTCCGCACCGTCGACGACGTCATGGACTTCACGCAGAACCAGCTCTTCCGTGTCCCCCGGAATCCCGTCGCTGCGGGCATCTTCGGCCTGCGGACCCTGGAACAGGGCTCGGGACTGTGGAACACCCGGTTCCGCGAAGAACTTGCCCCTGCCCTCCTCAGCGGCGTCGCTGCCCACGCCGTGTCCCACCTGCCGTCACTGGCCGCGTCCGGGGCGGGACTGATGCTGGGGGCGCTGGGCCATGCTGAAGGTTGGCCCATTCCCCTGGGTGGTTCCGCCGCCATTGCCGCCGCCCTGGCGGAGGACATCAGGGCACACGGCGGGGTCCTCCACACGAACGCCCCGATAAACCGGCTGCAGGACCTCCCGGCCGCCCGGGCCACCCTGCTTGATGTAGCGCCGCGGGGACTGGCAGACATGGCCGGGGATTCCCTTCCCCACCGGTACCGCAAAGCGCTGGAGTCCTTCCGCTACGGGAATGGCTCGTGCAAGGTGGACTTCATTCTTTCCGGCCCCGTGCCGTGGACAGCTGCGGAACTGGCAGACGCCGGAACAGTCCACGTGGGCGGTACCAGGGCCGAACTCGCGCATGCGGAAAACGAGGTCAGCGCGGGCCGACACCCCGAGCGGCCGTATGTGCTGGTGGCCCAGCCTTCGCGCTTCGATCCCGGCCGGGCTCCCGCCGGACGCCACACGCTGTGGACCTATTGCCACGTTCCTGCCGGTTCAACCAAGGACATGGCCGGGGCCATCACCGCCCAGCTGGAACGGTTTGCCCCCGGATTCCGGGACCTGGTGCTGGACACGAACGTGGTTACCGCGGCGCAGCTGGCAGAGTACAACCGGAATTACATCGGCGGGGACTTCAGTGCCGGGACCATGGACCTCCGCGGCCTGGTCCAGCGGCCGGTGGTGTCGCGGCATCCGTGGCGAACCCCGCTCCGGGGCGTCTACCTTTGCTCCTCCTCCACGCCGCCCGGCCCTGGGGTTACGGGCATGCCCGGCCTCCACGCGGCAACGCATGCGCTAAAGGACATATTCCAACTGCCCGTTCCAGCGCTGGGCCTGAACACGCCCTAGGACGCGGACCGCCTGCGAAGGGCCGCTGAATGGCCAATTGCCCCGGGCACAACGGGTGATAATGGCCGGATGGGGAAATCAACAAAACTTTCTGTGGCCGTCGCTGTGCTGATTCTGGGAACGTCGCTGGCGGCCTGCGACGACGGCAGGAGCGGGGCCGAAACGGCAGTACAACAGTTCGCCGCAGGCCTTTCGTCACTGGACGTGGGGACCGTGGCCTTTGAGGGCAAAGACGCGGCAGCTGCCAATGACCAGCTGAGAAGCGTGTTTGCGGCACTGGACCCACAGAAGCCGGCGGTTGAACCGGGTGAAGTAACCCTTGACGGTGACAATGCCTCCGCGCCCCTGGACTACACCTGGAAATTCGGTGAGGCGGAGTGGAAGTACACAGTCCAGGCAAAGTTCAGGAAGTCCGGGGACAAGTGGCTGCCGGTCTGGGACCCCGCCACGCTGGCACCCGGCCTCGCCGACAGCGAGATCCTGTCCAAGGGCTCCCAGTCCCCGCAGCGTGCGGACATCCTCGGAGCCGGTGATGTCCCGCTGGTCACGTACAGGCCGGTGGTGAACGTCGGTATCGACAAGCCCCAGCTGGTGGGTGCCGATCCCGCAGACTCGGCCGCCAGGCTCGCCGCCCTCGTCGGCGTTGACCCCGCCGGCTATGTCCAGCAGGTGCAGGCCTCCGGCGCCGAAGCCTTCGTTTCCGCGATCACCCTGCGGGAAGAGGGCCGGACCATCACCAACGAGCAGATTGCCGCCATTCCCGGTGCCCGCGCCATTCCCGCCTCGGTGCCCCTGGCGCCCAGCCGGACCTTCGCCCGTGCCGTCCTCGGTACGGTCGGCGAGGCCACCGCCGAGCAGATTGACGCCTCTGGCGGCGCGCTGACCGCGGGGGACATGACCGGCATCGGCGGGCTGCAGCAGCAGTACGACGAACAGCTCCGGGGGACGGACGCCGTCGTGATCCGTGCCCAGCGCGCGGACCTGACCCGCGAACAGATCCAATCGGCGGCAACAGACCCCCGGCGGGTGCTCTTCGAAGTGGCGCCCACGCCGGGAACGCCGCTGAAGACAACGATCGACCCGAGGCTGCAGTCGCTGGCCGAAAGCACCCTGCAAGGCGTCGCTCCGGCCTCCGCCATCGTGGCGCTGCGCCCTTCCAGCGGCGCCGTCCTGGCCGTGGCATCGGGCCCGGGAAGCAACGGCTACAACACCGCCATGCTGGGCCAGTACGCGCCCGGATCGATCTTCAAGATGGTGGACTCCCTGGCGATGTTCCGCAACGGCTTGACCCCTGACTCCAAGGTTGAATGCACGCCCACGCTGACAGTGGACGGGCGGACCTTCAAGAACGCCGAAGGCTACCCGGAGGGCTCCCTCGGCTCCGTTAGCCTGCGCGACGCTTTCGCGCACTCGTGCAACACGGCGTTCATCGCCGCCAAGGACACCGTGTCGCAGGGACAGCTCGAGGCAGCCGCCCTGGCCATGGGCATCGCCGTCGAAGCACCTTCACTGGGGGCCGAAGCGTTCCTCGGTTCCGTTCCGGGCGAGGCGGCCGGGACGGAACACGCCGCCTCCATGATTGGCCAGGGCAAGGTGCTGCTCTCGCCGTTGGCAGCGGCCATGATGGCCGGCTCCGTGGCCAAGGGTGCCCCCGTCTCGCCCCAGCTGGTGGTGAATCCCGACGGCGGCGCCCCATCGGCCGGGACAACGAGCGGTTCCACGGCACCCGCCGCCCAGCCTTCGGCCACTGCAACGGCTGAGGCTCCTGTGACGGCCTCAGGCGAGCCGATCACGGCAGCGGAGGCCGCCTCCTTGGCGGACATGATGCGTGCCGTGGTCACCTCCGGGCATGCCGGCTTCCTTTCGAGCGTTCCCGGCGCTCCCGTAGGGGCCAAGACCGGCACGGCGGAGTTCGGCAACGAGAATCCCCCGAAGACGCATGCCTGGATCGTGGCTGTCCACGGCGACCTGGCCGTGGCCGTCTTCGTGGAGGATGGCGGGTTGGGCGCGACCACCTCGGGGCCGCTGCTGAAGGAGTTCCTCACCGCCGCCGGGTGACGCGGGGAAAGAACCCGCCGGGCCTGCCGTGGGAGGATGGAACACGTGGCCCATATTGACGTTTCCGGTATCGATTACTTCCTCTCCGATGGCACGCAGCTGCTCAACGGAGTGACCTTCAAGGTTCCGGACGGCACCAAGACTGCCCTGATCGGCCCCAATGGCACCGGCAAGACCACCCTCTTCCGGATTATTGCCGGGGATTTGCTGCCGGACGAAGGCGTGATCGGCCGCTCCGGATCCATGGGCATCATGCGCCAGTTCGTGGGCCAGGTCCGGGACGGCTCCACGGTCCGCGACCTCCTGGTGTCCGCAGCTCCGCCGGCCCTGGCCGCAGCGGCGCGCGAAGTGGACGATGCGGAGCTCGCCATGGTGGAGAACGACGACGAGCCCAGCCAGATGCGCTACGCCCAGGCTATTGTTGATTGGGGTGACGCTGGCGGGTATGACGTTGAGACAGTCTGGGACGAGGTCTGCATGGCCGCGCTGGGACTTCCGTTTGACCGCGCGCAGCACCGCCCGGCGTCGAGCCTTTCCGGCGGCGAGCAGAAGCGCCTGGTGCTTGAAGCCCTCTTTGCCGGCCCCGACGACCTGCTGCTGCTCGACGAACCGGACAACTACCTGGACGTTCCCGGCAAGCGCTGGCTCGAGGACAAACTGAACGAATCCAAAAAGACGGTCTTCTTCATCAGCCACGACCGTGAACTGCTGAACAACGCCGCGGGACGCATCGTGACGCTGGAACCCGGCATCAACGGCGCCGGCGCCTGGATCCACGGCGGCGGCTTCGGCTCGTACGTGGAGGCACGGGCGGACCGGAATGCCCGTTTCGAGGAACTGCGCAAGCGCTGGGACGAGGAGCACATCAAGCTCAAGGAACTCGTCAACATGTACAAGAACAAGGCAGCCTTCCGCTCCGACATGGCCAACCGGTACCACGCAGCACAGACCCGCCTGGCAAAGTTCCTGGAGATCGGCCCGCCCGAGGCACTGCCGATCGAGCAGAACGTCCAGATGCGGCTCAAGGGCGGACGAACCGCCAAGCGTGCCATCGTTGCCGAGACACTGGAACTGACAGGCTTGATGAAGCCGTTCTCCACCGAAGTGTGGTTCGGTGACCGGGTGGGCGTCCTCGGATCCAACGGTTCAGGAAAATCGCACTTCCTACGGCTGCTCGCCACCGGCGGCACCGATCCGGAGCGCGAGCACCTGCCCGTCTCCGACGTGGAAATCGCCGAAGTGCCGCACGAGGGCACGGTCAAACTTGGAGCCCGCATCCGCCCCGGGTTCTTTGCCCAGACCCATGTCCGGCCGGACCTCCTGGGCAAGACGCTGCTGGAAATCCTGCACCGCGGAGACGAGCACCGCTCCGGCCTGGGCCGCGAGGCAGCGGCCGGGGCGCTGGACGGCTACGGCCTGGCAGGACAGTCGGAACAGAAGTACGAGTCACTCTCCGGCGGCCAGCAGGCGCGGTTCCAGATCCTCCTGCTGCAGTTGAGCGGTGCGACTCTGCTGCTCCTGGACGAACCCACGGACAACCTGGACCTGCACTCCGCGGAGGCACTGGAGCGGGCCATCGACCACTTCGAAGGCACCGTCCTCGCCGTGACGCACGACCGCTGGTTTGCCCGGACCTTCGACAGGTTCCTGGTGTTCGGGTCCGACGGCAAGGTGTACGAGTCGCCGGAACCGGTGTGGGACGAGAAACGCGTGGAGCGCGCCCGCTGACCCCGACGCTCTCTCACTTTCTGCGGCTTTTTTGCCATCGCTCTCTCACCGGTGAGAGAGCGATGGGAAATTTCCCGCATTAAGTGAGAGAGCGTCTGATGATCAAATGATCAGAAGTTGCTATCATTTGATCATGAAGACGGATGATCGGCATCGCACCATTGCCGAAATGCTCCGGCGGCGCCACGAGGTAACAGTGGAGGAGCTGACGGTTGCCTGCGACGCGTCGGGGGCGACGATCCGGCGTGACCTTGAGATCCTGGCAGCGAACGGCGTTCTCCGCCGGGTCCACGGCGGAGCGCGCAGCCTCATTGTGCGCGGCGAAAATCCAGGTTACGGCCAGCGCGAGCTGGAGGACCGGGACTCCAAGAAGCGCATCGCAGCCGCCGTGGCAGGCCTGCTGGTTGACCGTGAACATGTCTGGCTGGACAGCGGCAGCACCGCCACGGAGGTTGCCCGCGCCTTGTCCGCGAGGGAACTGACCATCATGCCGATGTCACTCCGGTCCCTCAACGTCCTCGCCGGTGCCGACGCCGCAGGTACCCGCCCTGCCTTGCTGCTGCCCGGCGGCAGCCTGGTCCCTGGCGAGCTGAGCTTCCGCGGCCCCATGGCTGAATCCAATATCCGTTCCCTGCGCTTTGACACGGCCGTCATAACACCCTGCGCGGTGGACCTCAAGGACGGCCTCCTGGCCCACGACATCGATGACGCAGCCGTGAAACGCGCTGGCCTGGAATCCGCCGGACGCGTGGTGGTGGCTGCCTCCGCATCCAAATGGGATGCGCAGGCGAGGGCGCTGGTCTCCGGACTGGAACGGGTGGACGTCCTGGTGACAGACAAGAAATTCAGCGCCGAAGAGCGCGCACAACTCGACCAAGGTTCCCTGGAAGTAGTGACTGTATGAGCATCAATATCCGTACCTCGGAGGACTCCGGACTAAAGGCTGCCGCGGCCGCCACCTTCGTGGTCTTTGGCATTAACGGCCTTGTCTTCGCCAGCTGGGCCGCCAGGATCCCTGCCGTCACGGAGATCCTGGCCATCACCTCCGGGCAGATGGGCACGCTGCTGCTGTGCACCGCCGTGGGATCACTGCTGGCACTGCCCACCGCGGGACTGGTGGTGGGCAAGATCGGAACCGCCAACACGGTACGGTTTGGCGGGCTCCTGGCCGCCCTCGCGGGGGTGGGCATCGCCTTGTCGCTCTCCGTGGCATCGCTCCCCGGCACGGCAATCGCGCTGTTCTTCTTCGGCATAGCCATCGGCCTGTGGGACGTGTCCCAGAACATTGAAGGTGCCGACGTCGAGCATAAACTGCGGCGCACCATCATGCCCCAGTTCCACGCGGCATTCAGCGGCGGCGCCTTTGTGGGCGCCCTGATCGGCGCCGGCCTTTCCAACCTCGGCATCGGCCTTCCCCTGCACCTGCTGGTCATCGCCGGCATCGTGGTTCTGGTGACGCTGACCGCGCCCCGCTACTTCCTTCCGCACATCTCAACGTCCACCCCGGACGGTGAACCGAAGCCCGCAAAGGGCCCGTCAGCATGGCGTGACAGCCGGACCCTGCTCATCGGCGTGGTGGTCCTGGGAGCCACGCTGACGGAGGGCGCGGGCAATGACTGGATTGCGAAAGCCTCCGTGGACGGGCTGGGCACCTCCGAGTCCACCGGTGCCTTGATGTTTGCCCTCTTCGTCCTGGCGATGACGGCCATGCGGTTCCTCGGCGGCCGGGTCATCGACAAGTACGGGCGGACTGCCGTGCTGCGGGCCAGCATGGGTGCTGCAGCATTGGGGCTGTGCCTCTTTGTGCTCGCCGGAAACGTTTGGCTTGCGGCCGTGGGGGCGGCATTGTGGGGTGTTGGGGCCGCGCTGGCCTTCCCCATGGGGATGTCGGCGGCGGCGGATGATCCGAGACATGCTGCAGCCAGGGTGTCCGTCGTATCAACCCTTGGCTATATCTCGTTCCTGGCAGGACCTCCCCTGCTGGGGTACCTCGGCGACCTCACCGGCATCCACCTCGCGCTCCTGGCCATCCTTGCGCCGATCCTCCTGGCCCTGCTCCTTGCGGGGGCAGCCAAACCCCTCAAGGCGGAGTAGTAAACTTCCAGCGCGTGCCGCGGACCCGCGTGCAGCAGCGCGATAGGGTGAATGGATGCAGAGCAACTGGCGCCGAAGCCATCGTTGGATCAGTCGGCTTGATAGATACCTGCTGAGGCATATTTCGGACCTCCCTGGCGGAAACCACGACGACTTCTTCCGGCGCCTCTCCGCCTCCGCCAACCACGGCAAGCTCTGGATGGGCGCCGCGGCGGTGATGGCGGCCTTCCCGGGGCGGACGCGCCGGGCGGCACTGCATGGACTCATAGCCCAGGCTGTGGCATCCGCCGTCACGAACGGCATCTTCAAGACCTTGCTCCCCCGAACCCGGCCGCTGCCGGAGCACCTTCCGGTGTTCCGGTTCGTCCACCCCCAGCCCACGAGCTCGTCCATGCCGTCCGGACACTCGGCGTCGGCGGTCGCGTTTGCCGTAGGGGCAGGACTGGTCCGGCCCGCCGTTGGCGCAGTGCTGGCTCCCGTAGCTGCAGGGGTGGCGTACTCACGCATACACACCGGAGCCCACTGGCCCTCCGATGTCCTTTTCGGCTCTGCGCTTGGCGCCGGGGCTGCACTCGTGACCCGACACTGGTGGCCGGTGCGGCCGCCCTTTCCCCAGGTTGGACGTACCTGGACTGAGGCGCCGGAACTGCCGGGCGGCCAAGGGCTGAGCATCGTAGTGAACACCCTGGGCGGATCCTTCACCGAGGAGACAGCCGCGGCGCTGCAGGAAGTATTCCCTGAAGCGCATATAAACACCGTCCATCCGGAGGAGAACCTGGTCGAGGAGATCCGGAAAACAGCGGAGTACCCCGGCACCCGGGCGCTCGGTGTGTGGGGCGGGGACGGCACGGTTGGAGCGGCCGCCGCTGCCGCCGTCGAAAGATCCCTCCCCCTGCTTGTCCTCCCTGGCGGGACGCTGAACCACTTCGCCCGGGACGCCGGAACCGGGAGCCTCAAGGAGGCCGTCGCCGCGGCGTCGAGGGGCGAGGCCGCCATGGCCGACGTCGGGATCGTCACCGTTGAAAGAGGCCTCGCCGGCAATCCGGAAACGGCGCAGCTGACCATGCTGAACACGTCCAGCGTGGGCCTGTACCCGAACTTTGTCCGGCGCCGAGAGCAGCTGCAGCCCGCCCTTGGAAAACCGCTGGCCGGCGTGGTGGCAATGTTCCGCACGTTCGCCGCCGGCACTCCCACCACCCTGACTGTCGACGGGAGGCGGCATAAAGTGTGGATCGCCTATGTGGGGCGGGGCCGATACTATCCGCGGGACCACGCGCCCCTGCTCCGGCCCGTGATGGATGACGGCGTCCTGGACGTCCGCATGATCACGGCGGACGAGTCCTTCGCCCGGCTGCGGCTGCTGTGGGCAGTGCTGACCGGTACCGTCGCAACCTCGCGCATCACCCACCTGTCGGAAGGCACACGGTTGCGAATCGACGCAGGCGGGTCACCCATGGCCCTGGCAGTGGACGGCGAAGCGCTGGCCGGCGTGCGCAGCGCGGAGTACACCGTCCGGCCCCAGGCGCTTGCCTACTACTCTCCCCACCCCTAGTCATTCCTGGGCCGGTCATCCAACGGGACTACCCTGATCTGCCCCTGAATCATCCCTGAGACGGGCGAAATCCAGCCGTGCCGTGGGTAGCGTGGTGCCTACCAGTCTTCTGAAGCGCATCCCGCAGTGCACAGCTGCCGTCCTAAGGAACATCCATGATTGAGGCAACAGGGCTGACCAAGGTCTACGGCGACAAAACCGCCGTCGACAGGGTCAGCTTCACAGTCCAGGCAGGCCGCGTTACCGGCTTCCTGGGCCCCAACGGAGCCGGGAAGTCGACCACCATGAGAATGATCATGGGGCTTGACCGGCCGACGTCGGGATCGGTCACCGTGAACGGCCTGCCCTACGTCCAGCACAAGGCACCCCTCCGTGAAGTGGGGGCGCTGCTCGATGCCAAGGCGGTCCACACCAGCCGCAGCGCCTACAACCACCTGCTGGCCATGGCAGCGACGCACAGCATTCCCAAAACCCGGGTACACGAGGTTATTGAGATGACGGGACTGGACGCCGTGGCACGGAAGAAGGCCGGTGGCTTCTCCTTGGGGATGGGCCAGCGGCTGGGCATAGCGGCAGCCTTGCTGGGGGATCCGCAGACCCTCATCCTGGACGAACCTGTCAACGGCCTGGACCCGGAGGGCGTGGTCTGGGTGCGGAACCTGGTCCGCTACCTTGCAGGGCAGGGACGCACGGTGTTCCTTTCGAGCCACCTGATGAGTGAGATGGCGCAGACCGCCGACCACCTGATTGTCATTGGGCGCGGCCGCGTGATTGCCGACGCACCCATCCGTGACATCATCACCGGCAAGGGGCAGGCGCGGGTCCGGGTGCGCACCGATGAACCCGACCGTCTCTCCCAGCTGCTCGCCGGCCGGGGCGCGTCCATCGACGTCCCGGAGCGAGAACTGCTCGAAGTAACGGGCCTCGAGCCCAGGACCATCGCGGCCGCCGCCCTGGAAAACCAGGTCATGGTCTACGAACTCACGCCGCTCGTCGCCAGCCTCGAGGAGGCGTACATGGAACTGACCAAGGACGACGTCGAATACCACTCCCTGCCCGCCGCGGAGGTAAGCAAGTAATGAGCGTAACCACCACTGAACCAACGTCTTCGCCTGACCCCTCATCGCCCGCCGGAGGCCGCAACGTCCGCGCCGGCGGACGGTCCCTGCCCGGCCCCACGTTCTTCCGGGTGCTCAACTCGGAAGTCATCAAGTTCCGCAGCCTCCTTTCCACGCTGATCCTGCTCGCTTCCACCGCGGTGGTCATGGTCGGGTTCGGCGCGCTGTCCGCATGGGGGACGGGCCAGTTCGCTGACGCGGCCACAAGGGATCCGCAGGCTGCGGCGCGGATGGCATCCCAGGGCGGCGACCTCGCGGTCAGCGTGCCAACCTCCGGCATCGCCTTCGCCCAGCTGATCCTTGGTTCCCTCGGTGTGCTCCTGATGAGCTCGGAATTCACCACCGGAATGGCGCGGTCCACCTTCGCGGCCGTGCCCAGGCGGCTTCCCGCGTTCGCTGCAAAGCTCGTGGTGGTCATGGTGACGTCGTTCGTGGTTACCGCCGTATCCACCTGGGTGGCAGGGCTGGTGGCTGTGCCCATCCTGGACAACTACGCCCTCACGCTGGACCTTGGCAGTTCCCAGTCGGTGAAGCTCCTGCTGGTCAACAGCATCTATGTGGCCGCCGTGGCCGCCATCGGCACGGCCCTGGGCACGCTGATCAGGAATTCCGCCGGCGGCATCATGAGCCTGGTGGGCATCTTCTTCGTGGCACCCATTGCCTTCCAGCTCATTCCCGGGGACTTCTTCAAGGAGGCCCGCAAGTACCTGCCTGGCAACACCGTTGAGCCCCTGACGGCCGCCCAGCATGTTCCCGACACCCTGGAAGCCTGGCAGGCGGCACTGGTCCTTGGCGCGTGGGTTGTCATCCCCGTCCTGCTCGCTGCAGTCCTGCTGAAGCGGCGGGACGTGTAGCGGCCAACCAATGCTCACCCCGAAGACAGGGACAGCGCGTGGTTTCCGGCACATTACAAAAGTGCATGGCAGGAAACTTTGTTTGCCCCTGATGGTTCCTGCTTGGAGGCACGTCCTGTTGGAAGCAATAAGATCTGTTGGAGTGCACAAAGCAAGGTGCACAATGGCCGACCTAGGGTGAAACGACGATGTGGTGCATCACACGGTCCCCCGGTGGACCACCAAGGCGTATCGCTCAACCCATGCTATTTCCCAACAGGACGGCACTTCCATGCATGCTGACCAGCAACTCTCAAAGTCCCTGAAACCCAGGCACCTGTCCATGATCGCCATCGCCGGCGTCATTGGTGCAGGCCTCTTCGTCGGCTCGGGTGCCGCCATCCAACAGGCCGGCCCCGGTATCCTCGTCGCGTATGCTGCCGCGGGCCTGGTGGTCATCCTGGTAATGCGCATGCTGGGGGAGATGGCCGCGGCAAACCCGGAAACGGGCTCATTCTCCACCTATGCGGACAAGGCACTGGGCCGGTGGGCAGGTTTCAGCATCGGCTGGCTCTACGCGTGGTTCTGGATCATCGTCCTGGGCATCGAAGCCACCGCAGGCGCAGCCATCATGCACCGCTGGGTGCCGGGCATTGACCAGTGGGTTTGGGCCCTGGTCCTCATGGTGCTGCTGACGCTCACCAACCTGGGCTCGGTGAAGTCCTTCGGCGAGTTCGAGTTCTGGTTCGCGTCCATCAAGGTGGCGGCGATCGTCCTCTTCCTGGTCTTCGGCGCCGCCGCCATCCTGGGGCTCATCCCCGGTGTCCCGGCTCCCGGCCTGAGCAACCTGATCAACAACGGCGGCTTCATGCCCAACGGTCCGGGTGCTGTCCTGGCTGGAATCCTCGTGGTGGTCTTTTCCTTCTTCGGCGCCGAGATCGCCACCATTGCCGCCGGTGAATCCGAAAACCCCGTGGACGCCGTGAAGAAGGCCGTGAAGTCCACCGTATGGCGCATCCTGGTCTTCTACATCGGCTCCATCGCCGTTGTGGTCACCCTGCTTCCATGGAACTCTGCCTCCGTGGCCAAGAGCCCCTACGTAGCGGTCATCGAACTGTTCGGCATCCCGGGCGCCGGAACCATCATGGACGTCGTGGTGCTGACCTCCGTTCTGTCCTGCCTGAACTCCGGGCTCTACACCGCCAGCCGCATGCTGTTCTCACTCTCCACCCGCGGTGACGCGCCGCGGGCATGGACCCGCATCTCCCGCCGGGGCGTTCCCGCTGCGGCGGTCCTGGCCTCCACCGTGGTCGGCTTCATCACGGTGGGCCTGAACTACATTGCCCCGGACACGGTGTTCCTCTTCCTGGTCAACACCTCCGGAGCCATCGCGCTGTTCGTCTGGCTGGTCATCTCCGCCTCGCAGCTGGTCCTCCGCAAGCGCATGGGAGCCGCAGCAAAGGACCTGCAGCTGAAGATGTGGCTTTTCCCCTACCTCACGTGGGCAGCGATCATCAGCATCGTGGCCCTGCTGATCGGCATGGTGATCGTGGAGTCCACCCGGGAATCCCTGCTGCTTTCGATTGCACTGGCCGCCGTTGTGGTGGCGGTGGGCGTGCTGCGCTACCGTCGGAAGGGCCTGGCCACCGCGGGCCAGCCGGACGTGGCAACCGAGGCTGAGCCGGCACCTGTCGAGGAGGCCCGGCGCTAGACTCGGGACCATGCCTTTGCCTCCCTCTGCTGCAGACCACATCCAGGACCTTGGCGCCTACGTCAGCGCATCGCCGTCGAGCTTCCATGCTGCGCATGAGGGCGGCCGGCGACTGGAGGAAGCCGGGTTCACCCGCCTGGATGAGCTGCAGCCGTGGGAGGCCGGGCCCGGTTCCTTCTTCATCATCCGCGACGGCGCCCTGATCGCGTGGGTGGTCCCCGAAGACGCCGGACCGGCCACCGGGTTCAATATCCTGGGCGCACACACCGATTCGCCCACCTTCAAGCTCAAGCCCAAGGCCACCACCGGCGCCCACGGCTGGCTCCAGGCCGGTGTGGAGATCTACGGCGGGCCGCTGCTGAACTCGTGGCTTGACCGTGAGCTGCAGCTGGCCGGCCGCCTGGTGATGCTGGACGGGACCGAGCATTTGGCAGCCACCGGGCCCATGCTCCGGTTCCCGCAGTTGGCCATCCACCTGGACCGGGCAGTCAACGACGGGCTCACCCTGGACAAGCAGCGGCACATGAATCCCGTGTGGGGGCTGGGAAATCCTTCAGACTCCGACCTGCTGGGCGTGCTGGCGGCGTCGGTTGCCGGCGCATCCGTCGATCCGGGGCAGATAGGCGGGTACGACGTCGTCATTGCGGACACGCAGGCCCCCTCTCTTTTCGGGGGCAACAGTGAGTTCTTCGCCTCCGGGCGGCTCGACAACCTTTCGTCAACGCACGCGGGGCTCGCCGCGCTGATCGCGCATGCCTCCGCGCCCGCCGGCGACGGCGCTGGCGCGCCCATCGCTGTCCTGGCGGCGTTCGACCACGAGGAGCTCGGCTCCAACTCCCGCTCGGGTGCCTGCGGACCCGTCCTTGAAGACGTCCTGGTGCGGATCTCTGACGGCCTCGGCGCCACGGTGAGCCAGCGGCGGCAGGCGCTGGCGTCCTCGTCCTGTGTGTCCGCCGATGCCGGCCACGCCGTGCACCCCAACTATCCGGAGCGGCACGACCCCGCCAACCATCCCGTGCTCAACGGCGGCCCGCTGCTGAAGATCAATGGCAACCAGCGCTACGCCACGGATGCGCCCGGCGCGGCTTTGTGGGCCCGGCTCTGCGCGGAGGCCGGGGTGCCATACCAGGAATTCGTATCCAACAACGCGATCCCCTGCGGCTCCACCATCGGGCCGTTGACGGCTACCCGGCTGGGCATCCGGACCGTCGACGTGGGCGTGCCGCTGCTTTCCATGCACTCCGCGCGCGAGATGTGCGGCGTGGAGGACCCCAGGCGGCTGGCCGCGGTGACGGAAGTGTTCTTCAGGACGGCTCTTTAACCAACCCCCTACCTATTAACATTCACGGGATGGACAACCCCTATACCTAACGAATTCACCATTCGTTAACCCCGTTACTTACTGATCGGCCGAAAGATGGCCACACAAAAGCGAGTACTCACTACTGGTGATACCCGGGTGGACCAAAAGTAGGCTCTTCGTCACGGGCAGAGTCCTTGGCTAATGAGTTGCTGGGGCCAGAGACAAGACCTTGACCGGATAAAGCGCTAGTGGCGCACTTGCTTCAAGCTGAGTGCGGCATTGTCCAGTTTCCGTCGATGTCATGAAGTGGTGAGGCATTTGTCCATTTCCACCCAGCTTCCGTACACGCTATCCGAGCCAACGTTGTCGATAGCGAGAGCGTCAGTAAGCGTAGTAATCCCGACACTGAATGAGGCGAAGAACCTGCCTTGGGTGCTTCGTCGAATGCCCTCGTACGTGGACGAGGTAGTGATCGTGGACGGCCGATCCCAGGACAACACAGTGGGGGTTGCTCGGGCCCTCCGCGAGGATGTCGTGATCGTGGAGGAAAAACGCAAGGGAAAGGGCGTAGCCCTCCGGTCAGGATTCGCCGCAGCCGCCGGCGACATCATCGTCATGCTCGATGCCGACGGCAGCATGGACCCTCAGGAAATCGGCTGGTTCGTTGCCCCCCTCCAGCACGACTATGACTTTGTCAAAGGTTCCCGGCACGTAACCGGAGGCGGGTCCGAGGACCTCACCTGGCTGCGGCGCACGGGCAACCGGGCACTGACGGCCTTGGCGAATGCGGTGCTGCACAGCAATTATTCGGATCTCTGCTACGGCTACATTGCCTTCAGGCGTGAATGCCTGGAAGTCCTCCAGCTTGAATCCGACGGGTTTGAGATTGAGACGGAGTTGATCGTCAGGGCAGCCAAGGCGGGGCTTCGGATCGCAGAAGTGCCGAGTATCGAACTGGAGCGCATCTCGGGGGCTTCGAACCTGCAGACGTTCCGGGACGGCTGGCGTGTGCTGGGGACAATGGCCCGAGAGTGTGCCTTGTGGGAGGCGCCCACGGCCGGCGCCCGTCCTGAGGCTCTGCGACGCGTCAAATACGCATATGCAAACGTTAGTTTCCCCCGGACCCCCGCCGACCCCCAGAGCCTCCTTTCCTTACGGGAAGCAGCCTGAGATGACGACTTTTCGCAGGCCCACCGTCACTGTCGTCATCTGCACTTACACCGAGGACCGCTGGGCGAACCTGCTGGATGTCATCGAATCCGTCAGGGCACAGACCGTCAGTCCGCAGGAGGTGCTCCTGGTAATCGACCACAACATTGATCTTTATGAACGCCTTCTTTCGGTGGTTGATGACGTCACGGTCGTCCAGAACACGGGGCCGCAGGGTCTGTCCGGGGCACGCAACACCGGCGTGGGCCTGGCTGATACGGACATCGTCGCCTTCCTGGATGATGACGCCGAAGCGGCACCGAACTGGCTTGAGCTTTTGCTGGCCATGTACGACGATCCTGACGTCCTTGCCGTCGGTGGCCGGGTGGAGCCTATTTGGGAAACCGGCCGCCCCGGCTATTTCGGCGAGGAGCTGGACTGGATCGTTGGATGCAGCCACCTGGGGATGCCACGGGTTGCCTGCGAGGTCAGGAACGTTATTGGCGCAAACATGTCATTCCGGCTTGAGGTACTCCGCCAGGTGGGGGGTTTTAACCTTGCTTTAGGCCGCCAGGGTGCCATTCCCCTGGGATGCGAGGAAACAGAGATCTGCATTCGCTCAAAGATGGGCTCGCCTGGTTCCCGAATTGTGTACGAACCGGCCGCAGTGGTGCGCCACCATGTCCCGGCCAACAGGGGCACGTTCCGCTACATGCTGTCCCGGTCATGGTCTGAAGGCCTGTCAAAGGCCCAGGTGAGCCAGGTGGTCGGCCACAAAAGGGCGCTCGGACCCGAAAGGCGGTATGTGCGTAGGGTCCTGCCACGCGCCGTTGTTTCCGGGCTTTATGACTGGGGCAGAAACGGGGATCCGGGAGGACTCGGACGGGCCGGTGCCGTGCTTTCGGTTCTGGCCTTCACAGCCGCAGGCTACCTGCGCGGCCGGCGCTTGGCCCACGTTACGCCCCGCGTGGGAAGCACGGCTGGCATAGAGGCAGCCTGGAGGGACGTCCAGTGAGTGAAAGCGTGAAAGCGGAACCGTCAGAATTTCACAGCGCGAATGAGTCGGAGGGATGAAGAAATGAACCACTGTTTTGCGCGCGGAGGCGCGGTCGTGCACGATTCCTCCGATGTAGCTGGCTTCGGTCCACCCGCTTCGCGGAATCTGCGGCTCTTTGCACTGCTGACAGCACTGCTGGTTGCGGTGGGTGCCCTGGTGGCCCCGGTTGCGGCGTCGGCTGCTGCGGGTGATGTCGGGGTAGAGGGTCCGTCACATTCGGGGACGGGCACGCCGACGGGCACGAAGCGGGCGGAGAGTGCGTTGTGGTTCAACGACGGGCTCTGGTGGGGAAACCTGTGGGACACCGCCAGCTCGGATTTCCATATCTTCAGGCTCAATGCCGCGACGGGCTCGTGGGTCAATACGGGCGTGGCGACGGAGACGCGGGCGAACACCCATCATGACGTGTTGTGGGACGGGACGACGTTGTATGTGGCGAGCCACATGTTCGTCAACGACGGTCTGCCTGCTGAGGCCAACTTCCCGACTTTGATGCGGCGTTACAGCTACAACTCAAGTACGAAGACTTACTCGCTGCTGAGTTCCACACAGATCAACAACTACAAAGTTGAGGTCCTGACCATCGATAAGGACTCGACTGGTCGGGTGTGGGCCACGTGGCAGCAGGGGAACAAGATCTATCTGAACGCCACTGGCACAGATGGCAAGACCTGGGGAACGCCGTTCCAGCATCCTGCGTCTCTAAGCAATGTGTCTGTGGACGACACATCGGCTCTGATCGCATTCGGACCCGGCAAGATGGGGCTGATGTGGAGCCGGCAGGTCGGTGACGCCACAGACGGCATGTACTGGAGCTACCGTGCTGACAGTGCAAGCGGAGCCCCGAACACCGGATGGAGCACTCCTGTGGCGGCGGTTTCGGGGCAGCGCAGCGCTGATGACCATATGAACTTGAAGTGGCTGGACTCCTCGGGTGACCGGGTTTTCGCCGCCGTCAAGACGTCGTTCACGTCGGCGCCCCAGCCGTTGATCCAGCTCCTGGAATTGAGCGGTACGACGTGGTCGCACCACACGATCGCGCCGGTGTCAGAGTGCCCGAACCGGGTGATCGTCCTGATTGACGAGAGCACGCAGATGCTGCGCACCTTCGCCACGTATCCGAAGCCGAACGGCACGACGAACGCGGGCGTCTGCACCACCTCCGGGGGCGCGATCTACGAGAAGTCAACGCCGCTAAACAAGATCGACTTCACAGCAGCGAAGACAGCCCGCATCGTGGACGCCGACCAGTATGTCCACAACGTGACGTCAACGAAACAGAACCTCAACAGTGCGGCGCGGGGCACGGCGAAAAGCGGTCTGCTGGTGCTCGCCGACGTCAACGCAACAAGCCGGTACTGGCACTTCTACGATCCCAGCAGTGGCGCTGATACGACGGCTCCGACGGTGACGGGTACGTCTCCGGCCGCTGGTGCGACCGGTGTGGCGGTGACGGCGAACGCGACGGGGACGTTCTCGGAGGCGATGGATTCCTCGACGGTCACGTCGAGCACGTTCGAGTTGTACGAAGGGACGGCGCCGGTTCCGCCAAATGCGACGCCTGTGTCCGCGGTTGTGTCGTATACGGGCAACGTTGCGACGTTGAACCCGAACGCTGACCTGAAGGCGGGTACGACGTACACGGCGGTCATCAAGGGCGGCTCCGGTGGCGTGAAGGATGTTGCCGGTAACGCGTTGGCGCAGGACAAGACCTGGTCCTTCACCACGGCTGCCGCGGGCG
>NZ_JAYESK010000015.1:0-69786 GCF_034720455.1 Pseudarthrobacter sp. C1
GTCGCCGACAAAGTCACCCCGTCCAACATCGTCCACCGCCAAACCGACAAAGTAAAAGACGCGGTCACCGGCGTGAAGGAGAAAATCATGGGCACAGCAGACTCAGCCACCAACACCGTCAACGACCGGATGCACTCCGGCGCCGGGCACACCAGCAACGCGATGCACTCCACCGGGGACACCCTGCACGGGGCCAGGGACAACGTGGCCTCCACGCTGTCCGACGCCGGCACCGCGATCTCCAACGCCCCGGACCAGGTCAAAACCAAAACCCAGGGCAACCCCCTGGCCGCCGGCCTGATCGCGTTCGGCGCCGGGATGCTCATCTCCTCCCTGATCCCCGCCAGCGACAAGGAACGCGAGGCAGCCCAGCAGCTCAAGACCGCCGCCGAGCCCCTCGCCACCCAGGTCACCGACGCCGCCAAGGACATGGCCCAGGACCTCAAGGAACCCGCCCAGCAAGCCATGGAAAACGTCAAAGCCACCGCCACCGACGCCGCCCAAAACGTCAAAACCGAAGGCCAACACGCCGCCACCGACGTCAAAGACCGCGCCACCGACGCCGCGGGGAACGTCAAAAACACCTAGGCCAAACACCCAACGGCCCGCCGTGGCACCCGCATGGCAATAGGCGCGCCGCAAAGGCACATAAGCACCACTGACAGGCCGGCCCCGCCAACCCGCGGAGCCGGCCTGTCAGGTTCAGGCCCCAATCGAGAGGACACCCCATGGCCACTCACGACTCTTCCGAAACCAGCACCGCCAAGGCGGGCCAGGCACCGGATCCGGACGACTCCAGGAAGCCGGATAGCCCCAAGGAATTAGACAAGCCAAACTGGAAATACATCGCCAGGAAGACGCTGCGCGAGTTCACCAAGGACCAGTGCCCTGACCTCGCCGCAGCCCTGACCTACTACGCGGTCTTGTCGCTGTTTCCGGCCATCCTGGCGCTTGTGTCCCTGATAGGGCTCTTTGGCGACCCGCAGAAGACCACCAATGCGCTCCTGCAAATCGTCAGCGGTTTTGTCCCGGCCGAGACTGTTGACACGGTAGGCGGGGTGGTGCAAGACCTGGCAAACGCCCCAGCGGCAGGATTCACCCTGGTCATCGGCCTTGCCACCGCACTGTGGTCGGCTTCCGGGTACGTGGGCGCGTTCGGCCGGGCAATGAACCGGGTCTACGAGGTGGATGAAGGCAGGCCCTTCATCAAGCTGCGCGGCACAATGCTGGTGGTCACGCTCCTGGCTGTGGTTATTGTTGCCGTCCTGGCCGGCATGCTGGTGCTCAGCGGCCCGGTGGCAGAGGCCGTCGGCGGCCTGATCGGCCTCAGCGGCGTTTTCCTCACCATCTGGGATATTGCCAAATGGCCGGTCATGATCGCGCTCATCATCGTGATCATTGCGGTCCTCTACTACGCGACCCCCAACGTCAAGCAGCCCAAGTTCAGGTGGATGAGCATGGGCTCGGGCATCGCACTGTTCGTCTTCCTGCTGGCCTCCCTTGGCTTCGGGTTCTACGTGGGCAACTTTGGAAACTACAACAAGACCTATGGCGCCCTTGGCGGCGTCATCGTCATGCTCCTGTGGCTGTGGATCCTGAACATGTCCCTGCTGTTCGGCGCGGAGTTCGATGCCGAAATGGAGCGCGGACGGCAGCTGCAGGCCGGCATTGAGGCGGAGGAAACCATTCAACTGCCGCCGCGGGACACGAAGAAGAGCGAAAAGCTGCAGAAACAGGAAGAGGAAGACATTAAGCACGGCCGCGAGCTCCGCGAGAAGTACAGCGCCGGCAACGGCCAGGACGAGGGCTCCGATGGGCGTGAAGGCAGCGGCAGGAACGATGCCCAGCCTACGGAGCCGCACAGGGAAAGGGTCCGGGACAAAGTCCGGGACCGCGCCCACGGCGGAGAAAGCACCGAGGAGAACTAACGGCAACCGGGCCCCGGCAGGAGCGCTGCCAGGGCGCGCCCCCGGGGGCTAGGCAGGACCTCCAAGATAGGGGAAAATTGATAGCGGAGGTCCTGTTATCTTCCCGGGTTTGGCAAGGTGGCCCGGGGGCAGGCGGGGCCGGCGGCGAGATGGCCTCTTCTGAGACCGAGGCCAGTCCCCCCAGTCGCCGTCGGCCCCCTCGATTTAGTACGCAATCCCTGGCCTGGGTGGACAGCCTAACTGGACAAAGTGTGCCGCCTGCCATACCTTCATGATTATTCTGCAAGGCCTTTCTGGGCCGGGCAGGGCCGCTGAAGCAGAAACGGCGGCATCACGGTCGAACCCGAATGAGCGAACATGCCTGCTACACATTTTGAAGAATTTCTTGCCGAAGCAGTTGTCGCGGACAGGGAACCGGGCCTTGGCCTCGGACGCGATGAGCTGTACGGCCTCTACACCAGTTGGTGTCTGCTCCACAAAGCTTCGCTCCAGCCGCCGGAAGCACTGTGGGCGGCATTGCAGACACACGGAATCAACCCGGACAGCAACAACCTTTCCATGACCGGACCCGCGGCCGCGGACTACATCGTGGCCAGCGCCCCGGACCTGGTCTGAGCATCCCCCGGCTTTGCGGCCAGCAACTGCCTGGCGGATCCAGCCAGCGACCTGTTGAACAACACCCCCGGCTGGCTAGCATGGGAGCATGGCATGCGCATTGCCGCAGGCCACAAGCCGAAGGGAGAAATGCCATGGGTTTGGACGACAAGATTGACAATGCTGCCGAGAAGATGGGCGGCAAAGCCAAGGAAGCAGCTGGTAAGGCAACTGATGACGAAAGCCTCCGGACTGAGGGCCAGATGGACCAGACCAAAGCTGACCTGAAGCAGGCCGGCGAAAAGGTCAAGGACGCATTCCGAAAGGACTAGTCCTGCTGGAAAGGGTCCGCTGCGGAAACGCAGCGGACCCTTTCCGTTTAAGCCGTCCAGTCCCGCGCTGGCCTAATTCTCCGGCGCCAGTGCGATGTCCATGCCGAGCGTGCGCAGGTAGGCGCCGAACCCCTGCGGGGCCCGTGCCTGTGTCCGGCCCGAGGTCCGCACCCTGACGGTGTCAGTGGCCCTTACGTCAAACCCCTTCTCCCGCAGCCGCGCCGCCAGCACCCGGTCCTCATGTGCGAGGTGCCGCGGGAACCCGCCGGCCTGAAGGTAGGCCGAGCCGCGGATGCCGAAATTTGCTCCGAACACATGCGGATGGTCTTCCGCGAACGGGTGCATGGACTCCCAGCGGCTTAGCACGTCCGGCGTAACACCCGCAGGATCCACTTCCACGGACCCGAGGACCGCATCGGCCCCCGTCGCAGCTATCTCCAGTTGACCCACCAGCCAGTTGCGCGGAACAACCGAATCGGCATCAGTATTGGCCAGCCACAGTCCTGCCGCGGCCTCAGGACTGTCGTCGCTTAAAGCGCCGAGCACCTGCCAGATCCCGGCACGCCTGCTCCGTCCGACGCTGCGGAAGGCGACCGGCACGGCAGAAAAACAGCTGTTCCTGGCAGTGAAGGTGGCTGCAATGGCAGCAGAACCATCGGTGCAGGAGTCAAGGACCACAAGTACCCGCACGCCAGTTCCAGGCTGGGCCAGCTGCAGTCTCGAAGCGGCGGCCTCCACGCCGGTGAGGGCGGCGTCCAGGTGGTCTTCCTCATTGTGAACCGGGACTACCACGGCCACCCTCTCAACCGGCGTCAAGGGGCAGGCACCGAGGCGTTGGGCGCTATCAGGGTTTCCAGCAGGAAGTCGCGTTCCCGGTACAGGCCGGCAGTGGGCCACGCCAAACGGTCCCGTACCCGCGTGTGGACCCTTTCGCCGTCGAGCTCCCAGCCTGAGATGGGATGCCGCCAGTGGCACAGCACCAGGGCGGCGCCCGGCACAACGGATTCCCTGATCCTTTCGAGCAGCACATCGAGCTCATCGGCGGCGAGGTAATACCCCACCTCGGATATCACCACAAGGTCATAGCTTCCGTCGGGCCACTCACCGGGAAGCGTCAGTTGCCTGGCTGCTACTCCCGGGAAAGGGGCCAGGCGTTCAGCTGCCTGTTCCAGGGCGGCGCCGCTGGCATCGACGGCCAGCAGGTTCGTACACCGTGCAGCAAGATCGGCTGTCAGCATCCCGATGGAGCAGCCGAGCTCCAGCCCGGAGGCATAGTGTTCGGCGGGCAGCGCTGCCAACGTCAGCGCGCGTTTCCGCCGCTCGTACCAGCTGGTGGTGTAGTGCCAGGGGTCCGGTTCCCTGGAGTGGACACCGTCAAAGATGCGTTGGGCGTCCTTGCTGGTATGGGGCGCCTTTCCGGTGCCGGGGGCATCCTTCTTTCCGGCCGGAAACTCCTGCGGAGCAGTCCAGGCGAAAGTCTCAAAGGGCCGGGAGAAATGGCGCAGGAAGGACTCATCCAGGAGGACTTCGTCGCCGGGATGCGGCGAAAGGGGCCTCGTCTGGCTGGTGTGCTCCTGCAGGGCCCGCGCCTTTAAGGACTCTTCGCCCGGTTCTAATGGCAGCCGTACCCAGGACTGCCAGTCGGAGTGCCCGGGCCCGGCCCAGTGCCAGTACCAGATGGGGTACTCCAGCAGGGCATAACCGCCGTCGGCAGCAACAGCAGCGGCGGCGGCGCCCAGGGCATCGTGGTCTCCGTGCCCGTCGGCCCGGTAGGGCGCAACAATGGCGAGCCGGCCCGCAGGGCCGGCCAGCCCCGCCGCCGCCTCACTGACACAGCGGGTGATGGCCCCGGCGTGCTCCGCCAGGCCGCTGTCCGGCAGGCCATGGTAGCGCCAGCGGTCTTTGAGTCCCAGGGATTCGAGGGCAGCTGCGAACTCTGCCAGGCGGATGGCGGTCAGATCTGCCCGGGAGACGGTGGTGGAGGCGGGATGTGAGGCCTCCCCTGCCGTGAACAACAGCACCTCCACCTCTGCGCCGAGTGTTTGCAGCCGTGCCAGCAGGCCGCCTGCTCCGAGCGTCTCGTCGTCCGGGTGGGCGGCCAGGACCAGGAACTTCATGGCGGCCAGCTCCTGCGGACCCAGCGGAAGTTCCGCAAGGACCGCGAGTCCCGCGCCCGCCCAGGCTGACTCGTCGGTCCCCTCGTCCGTGTGCAGGAAGGTCACCACCACGCGTCACCCTTCAGGGCCAAGGTGCCCAGCTGGGCGTCGTCGCGCATGCCATGGTGCTGGCGGACGTACAGTGCCAGGTCGGCCGTCCGCTTGGCATACTTCTCGTCGAAGGCCAGCGGGGCCGGGCCCCGGTTGCTGCCGACCACCGACAAGACGCGTTCGACGGCGGCGGCACAGGTTCCGCGCACCCGCAGCGCATCGCTCCACGCCGATGCCTGCCCGGCAGTACCCTGCCCGGCAGTTCCCTGTTCCAGGGAGTCCCGTTCCCGGCGGTCAATGCGCTCCGCCGTTCCTGCCAAATACTGCAGTGTGGAGGTAAGGAGGCGGTCCAGTTCGCCGAGTGAGGCAAGCGCAATCTGGTCAGGCTCCCGGCCTGAAAGAATTCCGGCATGCAGGGAATCCCGGTAATCCCGGGCAATGCCCACAGCTCCGCCAAGCCAGCACGCGGCCACCCCCATGCCGCCCCAGGCAAACCCGGGCCTGCTGAAATACCAGTTGGTTCCCTGCAACGGCTCAGCGTGGACCCTGTCGAACCGCACCGGCCCGCTGGGAATTTCCCGCAAACCCCGTGCCACCCACGCCGGTTCCCCGCAGGTCACGCCGGGGTGGCGCAGGTCCACTGCAAAGGCCGCCCGGCCGCCGTCGTCCGTGTGGGCCGTGACCACCGCGTGGTCAAGCAGCGGGGCCAAAGAGCACCAGGGCTTGGACCCGGTGAGGAAAACCGAGGAACCCTTGGCTTCCGCCTTGAGCCGGAAGCCTTGACCTTCCGCGGCGAATACACCCCACGTCCCCGTGGCATGGGCAGGATCATGGCCCGCCTGCGCAAGGATGGCCAACGCATCCAGGTGCGGCTCGAAGACGCGGGCAGCAGCGACGTCAATGGCGGCCACCGTTGCCAGGAGCTCCCAGAGAAGCCCGGTATTGCCTTCGCCGGGCCGCGGCCATTCCTTCCCGGCGTCGCGGGCCAAAGCAAGCAACGCGGGGACGTCGCCGACGGCCGAGGAGACGGCCTGGAACAAGGCATCCACGCCGCCAGGCCGTACCCCGTTCGCGGACAGCCGGACCAGTGTGTGTGGGCTGGCCGGCGCGTTACCGGCCGGTGATGGGCTGTGTTCTTCGGAGAGTTCCGGCATCGGGGCGGCGGCGCCTACTTGCCTGCCGGCTCGGTGACGGATGCCGTGGCCGCCATGGTCTCGGCGTTGACCATCCACGCAAGCTGCTCCAGCCGCTCGATGGCCGCGTGGAGCAGGTCCGCGCTGGTGGGATCCTCCTCATCCACTTCATCATGGACATCCCGCATGGTCTGGACCGTACGCTCCAGCCTGGCCGTAATGAGCTTGACCGTCTCTTTCGTGGAGGTCAGCCCTGCGGGAAATTCGTCCAGCCGGCTGCCGGCCGAGACAGTGCTGCTGCGGCCATCCGGAAGGGCGTGCAGGGCGCGCATGCGTTCAGCAGCCTGGTCGGCGAAGAGCCGGGCAGCGGCAATAATCTCGTCAAGCTGCAGGTGCAGGTCACGGAAATTCGTGCCCACAACGTTCCAGTGGGCTTGCTTTCCCTGCAGGTGCAGTTCGATGAGATCGGTAAGCACCGTCTGCAGATTGCCGGCCAGGGTGGGTGACGCTTTCATCAGTTTCCTCCGCTGCTGCTCTCTGTCCGGCCGAACTCCAGCCGAAAATTCATTCTAAGCATACTTAGCAGTTCCAGCATCGAGCGCGGCAAAATGAGCACAGCGCTACCGGATGCGGGCCAGCGCGAATCCGTCCCAGCCTTTCGAGCCCACCGTCTGGATAACAGTGGCATCGAGCCGGGGATGCTCGCCGAGGAGTTTCAGCGCGTCGATGATTCCCGGCGCGTTGACCGGGTCCATCCCGGGGTCAAGGATGGCTCCCTCCCACACGGTATTGTCCAGCACCACCGTGGACCCGGGCCGGCCCAGCCGGACGGCCCAGTCCAGGTAACCGCTGTTGTTCTCCTTGTCCGCATCGATGAAGATGAAATCGAATGGTTCCCGGGCTTCTTCCTCAAGTGCGGCCAGCGTTTCCAGCGCGGGTCCCAGCCGGATTTCGACCTTTTCCCCCAGGCCGGCGGCGTCGATGTTGGCCCAGGCAACCTCTGCATGCTTGGGCAGGAACTCGCAGGTGACCAGGCTGCCGCCGTCGGGAAGGCCCCGGCCCATCCAAATCGTGCTGTAGCCGGCGAGGGTGCCGATTTCGAGCACGCGGCGGGCGCCGGAGATCTGGACCAGGAGCTTGAGCAGCTTTCCGGCGTTGGGAGCCACTTCGATGGCGGGCATGCCGGCCTCTTCGGCGGAGCGAATGGCCTGCTGCAGGGCGGAATCCGGACGGACGACGACGTCGGACAGGTATTCTTCAGCCGCAATCCACTCTGGCCGGGGCTTGTGCTCGAACATTGCCACAGTCTGGCACGGGCCCGCGCCGGGGTCCAGAGCAAAAGGCCGACGGCGGATGCGGCCGCCGCGGGTCAGGAACCGTCAGCGAGCGCTTCTTCCAGTCGGTCCACTTTTGCCGTCAGCTCACCGGTGTAGCCGGGCCGGATATCGGCCTTGATGACCAGGGACACCCTGCTTCCGTACCGTCCCACTGCCTCGGTGGCCCGCTTCACTACGTCAAAAACTTCGTCCCATTCGCCTTCGATGGTGGTGAACATCGAATCCGTCTTGTTGGGAAGCCCCGATTCCCGGACGATCCTGACGGCGGCCGCAACGGCGTCGTGCACTGAAGCATCGGAGGGACGGGAACCTTCGCTGGGCGCGCCGGAGGGGGCAACAGAAAACGCAAGCAACATGGTGCCAGTGTGCCATGCATCCTGCAGGGCTGCAGGGGGAAACGGGTGGCCTGGCGCGTCACATAACCCACTACCCTCCAGTAACAGTGAACGCCGAAAGCTCCATTGCTAACCTTTTCGCATGAGCCTCGCAGTCGTCCGCAAGCCGCTCCGCGCCGACGCAGCGCGGAACGTGGACAAGATCATCACAGCGGCGCGCCAGTGCTTCCGCGAGTATGGCCCCGAAGTACCGCTGCAGACCATCGCGGCAACGGCGGGAGTGGGCCCGGCCACCCTCTTCCGGAACTTCGCTGACAAGGAAGAGCTGGTCCTCGCCGCGCTCAACCGGCAGCTGCGCCTGACAGTGGACCCCGTGATCGACGACGCCCTGGCCAATATCGACGCGACCGCCGGACTGCTGCGGGTCCTCGAGGCCCTGATGGCTGCTGCCAGCGCTGATGCCAACCTGCTGGGCGCCGTCGCGGGCCGTCGTGAGCTCCTGACCGGCATTACGGGCTCACTCATGGAATCAATCAGCGTGTTGCTGGTGCGCGGGCAGGGCCAGGGAAGCCTGCGTGCGGACATCTCCATGACCGACATGTTCCGGCTGCTCGCAATGCTCATTGGCGTAGTGGACACCATGGAGCCAGGGTCCGACGCCTGGCGCCGGCCGCTGGCCCTGATCGAGGATGCCATCCGCACGTCCCGGCCGTCCCGGCCGCTTCCGGCGCATGTGCCAGTCCCGCCGTCTCCCCTGGCGGAGACCCAGCCGGGCTAGCAATCCACTGAACGGCAACCCCATTGTGGGCGTCCTGAGGGTGCCACTAGACTTCAGAAAGGGTTACGCAGCCAGCCCTCTGTGTCTTGATTTTGGAGTGACGCATGCAGCAATCCAAGTACCTCCCCCGGGCAACGGCCGCACTAAGATGAACAGCTCAAAGCTGAACCTTTACCTCAATGATCCCCGCGGGCCGGAGGAAATCCTCCCCACGATGACCGCGGAAGAACTGGCACACCTGCTGGATGCCCTCTACCAGAACCTGGACACGCCCGAGCCCGAATTTGGTGTGGAGACCTGGTATGAGATGGCTGTCGAAGAATGCAGCCGCAGGGCCGGCTCGCCTGACGGCGAAGCCCACGGGGTGGCCTGACCCTATGCCTTAGTGGTGCCCGTGGTGTTCGTTGGGAACATGGTCCTTGGCTTCCATCAGGTGCTGCTGCAGCTTTTCCTCCGCGTCCCTGCGGCGCCGTGCAGTATCGCGCATCTCCCTGGAACCTTCGGAACCGCTTGGATCAAGGTAGCCCTGCCGCGGCTTCCCGTGCCGCTCCGGTGCGTGCACGTCGGGTCCTGGTTTTGCGGCCGTCTTCTTCGCGGCCTCCCGGGCATCGGCCTCCCGGGAATCAGTGTCCCGGGCTGCGCCGCCGTCAGCACCTTGGCCATGCTCCGGACGTGACTGATCGTTCATGTCGTCATTCATGTCGGTTCCTCCTTCATGGCCGCCGCAGTGGAATGCGGCCTGGTTCCAGTCCACCATAGACGGGACCCAGGGATCACGGCCTGCTATTCGCCGGGATCCCCCCTGCCCCGAAGCTCCTGGCGCACCAGTGCCTGCAGTGCCGGAATTTGGGATGCGGGATCAAGCTCAAATGACTTCCACAGGCTCCGGGAGAGGGACTCCAGGTCCTCGGCCGGAACATCCGACAGGCCGGAAAAGCGCGTAAAGAAGCGTTTGGCAGGCAGTCCAGCCCGTCGTCGAACGTTTGCCTGGTGAGGACGCCCGGCTCTTTCCCCGGCCGCGTGCAGCTGATTTTCCATGGCCGCCATTCATCTGAAGATCCCATGGCCAACTGCATAGCCGCTTTTATAGTACAACCGGGAAAGCACAACGTGAGTGATCTTCACCACATCGCAACATGGGCTTCCGGAGGGGGCGCCCGCTCAATTCCAGCCGAGGATCCTCAAGAGCGCAGCCGTGCCCGCTCCGGCCAGCACCACCACCAGGAACGGCGCCCGGAGCGCCAGGGCTACGGCGGCAGCCGCGAGTGCTCCCAGCCTTGCGTCAGCAACCAGCGACTGGCCGGTCGCGAAAGTATTCACCACGGTCAGGGATGCCAGCAATCCGATGGTCATGGTGCCGGCCACACGGGACATCCTCGGATCTTCAAGCAGCCGGGCCGGGACAAAGTAGCCCACCAGCTTCCAGGCGTAGGCCAGGGCGCACGCAATCAGGAGCCAGATCCAGAGACTCATTCGGCTGTCCCCTGTCCTGTCTCCTTCGCGCGGGCCCGGCCTTCATGCGGGCCCGCGAGGGGGCTGCTGCCCCTGCCGCCATGCCGGTGGCGTTCCCGGTAGGGGTCGACATCCGGCTCCAGGCCTTCATCACTGCGGCCGTGGCTGAACCAGCCGATCACGGCAGCCACCACCGCCGCCGCGAGGATTGGGACGCCCGCAGGGACAAAGGGAACGGCGATCACGGTGGCCACGGCGCACACAACGGCGATGGCAACGGGCTCGCGTCCCTTGAGCCGCGGCCACAGCAGGCCAAGGAATGCAGCCACCGCTGCGCCGTCCAGTCCCCACTGTTTTGGATCGCCCAGGCCGCTGCCGGCGAGCGCACCGACGGCGGTGAACAGGTTCCACAGCACGTAGATTCCGATGCCCGCAGCCCAGAACCCGCGGCGCTGTTCAGCGGGGTCCGCCTGGCCGGAGCTTGTGGCCGTGGATTCATCGATGGTCAACTGGGCGGCCACATACTTGCGCCAGCCCGTGGGGTGCAGGAGGGCGTTCAACTGCATGCCGTAGATCCCGTTGCGCATTCCCAGGAGCGTGGCAGCGCTCATGGCCGCGATGCCGGAGCCGCCGCCCGCCACCACACCGATGAAAGCGAACTGCGAGCCGCCGCTGAACAGCAGCAGGCTCAAGGCCATGGTTTGCCAGAAGTTGAGCCCTGACGTGACCGAGAGCGCGCCGAAGGAAACGCCGTACAGGCCGGTGGCGATACTGATGGAGATGCCCATCCGCACTGCCGGGGATGCCAGCAGCGTCACAGGCCCGCCCCCACGGCGGGCTTCCGCAGGCTCCAAGCCCACGCAATGAGCGGCGCCTGAAGCGGAAGCCGCACACTGTGCACCTTCCGCTGCGCCCGGGTTCCCCGCGGCCCGTATGCCCGGCGGAGGGCGTCGACATGCCCCGCGAGGAACGCAGCGAACATCATGGTGGTGGCCGTGGCGGTTGCCTTTCGTGTTCCAGGGACCAGGATTCCGACGGCGGCTGCCAGCTCCAGCAGGCCGCTCACCGCGATCCATTCCTCCCTCGAAAGGAGGGCGAAGGGCCGCGAGGGCGCAGCGCCGTCGTCACGGCACAGGTAATCGGGCACCACCTGGCGGTAGAAGCCGGGGTCGCGGAAGTGCTTCATGGCGCTGGCCAGGAGCAGTGCGCTCATGGCTGCAGCAGAAAGGTGTTGGGCGGCCCGGCCGGAGCGGGGAAGAGGCATGGTTCAACTCAATCACAGCACCGCCGGAAGCGCCGAAACCATCCCGCGGCCGGGAACTTACCTGCCCTGGGGCGAGGCAAGCTCCAGTTGGCTGAGGACACGGGCGGGCACATTGGTGGTGATCTCCTGGATGCCCAGTCCTGTGCACAGCGCCACATCCTGTTCCGTGTCCACCGTCCATACCCGGAAGCGCCGGCCGGCGGCGAGCCAGCGTTGGACGGACGCCGGGTGCCGGCGCACGTACTCGATTCCGGGCCCGGCCATACCCACCTCGCCAAGGTCCAGGATCCGCTCACCTTCCAGCTGGGCGGCCTTCATCAGGTTGGCAATTGCACCGCCGGTTATCACGCCGAAGCCCAGGCCCGCGCGGATTACCCGGATGTCCACATCGTCCACCAGCTGGCAGACGAATTCAGGGGGAACCGAGTGGAGCAACTGCCGCACTGAGTCCGGGCTGAAACTCATGAACGTCACTGACACGTTGTCCAGCGAAGAGGTCAGTGGATCCCAGCCCTCGTCCCGCAGTACTTCCAGGACCCTGTCTTCGAGCTTGAGCTGGTACGGGCTGGGGTGCTTGAGTTCGATGGCCAGCTTCACCGGCCGGCCGGCGCCCCGGAGGATCTCGAGCAGTTCGGGCAGGGTCAGGAACTGCTCGGACAGCGCCCCGTACGTTTCGGGAATACGCACGCCCTTCCATGACGAGAAATCCAGGTGCCTCAGTTCCCGCAGCGTGCGTTCGGCGACGGGCCCGGTTCCGTCCGAGGTGCGGTCCAGGTTGGCGTCGTGCAGGAGGACAACGTGCTGGTCACGCGTGAGGTGGACATCGCACTCCACACCGTCGGCGCCGTCTGCCAGCGCCTGCAGATAGGCGGCACGGGTGTGTTCGGCGAAGGCGGCGCTGGAACCGCGGTGGGCAAAGACCGTGGGCCGCTGCGGCCCGGACTCGTCACTGGTCATGGAGACACGGTAGCCGACCCGGCGCGAACCGCGGGGCTAGGCTTGGCACATGCAGGTGAACTCTGAGCCAACTACCCGGGAAGCACCCACCGGGCCAGCGCCTTCCGCCGTGCCCGACCCGAAGGGCCGCCCGAAGGTGCGTGCCGCCGTCGTCCATCACCTCAGCCCTGGCGACGCCGAAAAGGCGGCAGCGCTGCGGAGGATGAAGCTGGTGGCGCTCGGGCTGCTGGTGGTGATGGCGGTGATTTTTGTCTTCGCTTTCGCGCTGCAGAAGGAGTATCCGTGGCTGCAGTACGTGCGGGCCGCAGCCGAGGGCGGCATGGTGGGCGCGCTGGCTGACTGGTTCGCCGTTACCGCACTGTTCAAGTACCCCATGGGCATCAAGATCCCGCACACCGCCATCATCCCGCGCCGGAAGGACCAGATCGGCGCCTCGCTGGGCGAATTCGTGGAGACAAACTTCCTCTCCGAGCAGGTGGTCCAGGAGAAGCTGGCCAGCGTCAACATTGCCCGCCGGGCCGGGGAATGGCTTGCCACGCCGGCCGGCGCAGACAGGGTAGCCAAGGAGGGCGCCGCCCTGATCCGGGGTATTTTCAAGGTTTTGAACGACGACGACGTCCAGGCGGTCATCGAGGGAATGGTGCGCAAGCACCTGCTGGCTCCGCCGTGGGGACCTCCCGTGGGGAAGATGGCGGAGCGGATTTTCCACGACGGGCACCACCACAAGCTGGTGGACCTGCTGGTGGACCGGGCCGCCGACTGGGTGGATGACAACCACGATACTGTCACCCACCTGGTGTCTGACCGCTCCCCCACATGGGTGCCGCAGTTCGTGGACGGACTGGTGGGCGACAAGGTCTACGTGGAGATCCTGAAGTTCGTGCGCGCGGTGCAGGCCGACCCGAACCACCAGGTAAGGCAGTCCATCGACAAGTACCTCAACGACCTCGCGCAGGACCTGCAGCACGATCCGGCAATGATTGCCCGCGCCGAGGACATCAAGGCCCAGGTCCTGGGCGATCCCGAGGTGCGCGAACTCGCCTCCCGCACGTGGGGCACCGTGAAGAGCGCCCTCCTGGGTGCGGTGGATGATCCCGACAGCGAACTGACCATCAAGTTCAAGGCTGCGGTCCGCGACTTCGGCTCCCGGCTGGTCAGCGACCCCGAGCTCGCCGGGAAGGTGAACACCTGGATCGGCGACGCCGCCGGCTACCTCGTGCGGACGTACCGCTCCGACATCGCCGGAGTGATTACCGATACCGTGGCCCGCTGGGATGCGGAGGAAACCTCGCAAAAGATCGAACTCCAGGTGGGCAAGGACCTGCAGTTCATCCGGATCAACGGCACCGTGGTGGGGTCGCTGGCCGGGCTGGCAATTTTTACTGTGGCGCACCTGATATTTGGGTAGGCCACAGACCGTTTCGAAGCAACGCGAGGTCACTTAGTACCCGATAAACGGCCCCGCACCGGCCAAAAGTGACCCCGCGTTGCTTTTAGGACGCAGGCTAGGCGAACGACTCCAGCTCCACGCCGGCCGCTTCGAGCCCGGCCCGGACTGCGGCAGCCATCCCAACGGCTCCCGGAGTATCACCGTGAATGCACAGGGAATCCGGCCGGACCTGCACAACGCTGCCATCCAGGGCCACTACTTCCCCCTTGGTCGCAAGGCGCACGGCCCGCTCGACGATCGCGTCGACGTCGTGCAGCACGGCACCTTCCTGTGAGCGCGGCACCAGCGTTCCGTCGGCAAGGTAGGCTCGGTCCGCAAAGGCCTCGACAAACACCGGGTGGCCGGCCTCCTTCGCCTGCTTCAGCAGCTCAGATCCCGGCAGCCCAAGGATGGGAAGGCCGGGATCGTAGGCGTTCACGGCGGCCACAACAGCGGAAGCCTGTTCCGCGTCGCGCACCAGCCGGTTGTACAGCGCTCCGTGCGGCTTCACATAGTCCACGGACGCACCCACGGCGTGGGCAACGCCGTCGAGCGCCCCCAACTGGTACAGGACGTCGCCGAACAGCTCGTCGAAGCTCATGTCCAGCGAGCGGCGGCCGAAGCCTGCCAGATCCCGGTACCCCACGTGCGCGCCGACCGTGACATCCAGTTCGTAGGCAGCCCTGCAGCTGTCCAGCATGGTGACGGGGTCTCCGGCGTGGAAACCGCAGGCCACATTGGCGCTGGTGACCAGCTGGAACATGGAGGCGTCGTCCCCCATCTTCCATGAACCGAACGATTCGCCAAGGTCAGCGTTGAGATCCAAAAGTGTTGCCTTCCAGCTTTTTGTTGTCCTGTGCCGCGGCCGCAGCGGTGAGCTCTCCGGGGATGGTGTCCGGCATGGGGCCAAACGCCTCCTTGGCGTTGGCCACCACAGCGCGCCCCATGATGAGGTTACCGGCTCCGCCCACCACAGCACCTATGCCAAACGGCAGGGCCCGGCCGAAGAGCGCGGACCCCTGGCGCTTGAGGAGGTTCTTGAGGAAAGCCTTTTGGATCCTGCTCCGGATGCTGCCGAAGCCCGGCACTGCCATCGACTTGGAAAGGACATTGCCCCAGGCCTTGTTGGCGTTCATTTCCCTTCCGGCCGCCTGGCCGCTGAGCGTCCCAAGCAGGGCAGTCCCCTCCTCGCCCAACATGATGGCCATGACCATGGTGCTGGCCTTCTCGGGGTTGGTCAGCCGGATCCCGTGCAGTTCCGCAAGGGAGGTGGAGTAGAGGGCCGTCGCCTCCAGGAACCCCACGGTGGCGGCGGCAGAGAGCCCAAGGGACGCCACCGTCCCGACACCGGGCACCACGGCGGTTGCGCCCACCAGCGCGCCGCCGCCGGTGACGGCGCGGAGGTAGTCGCGCTCCAGGATGTCAGCCAGCTGCGCGGCCGTGGCCCGGGGGTGCTTCCTCTGCAGCCGGCGGATGTACGCCACCACCAGGGGGCGCTGGATCTCCACCGCCCTGAGGAGCATGTTGTGGACACCGGGCTTGGGCTTGCCGTCGGCATCGAATACCGCGTTGTGGGCAGTTTCCTGCGCGATTCGTACTGCGGGGTTGCTGCGCGTAGCCATGGTCACCTCTGTTTGTCTCGCCGGCGGGCCGATGCCGGAATCGCTAATACTAAGGTTGCTTAACATTAGGCTACCGCCAGTGCCATCCCCACCTGCCGCGGCCGGGAGGGCGGTTTGGGCTGGCTCCCCGGCATACGCCCAAAGCCTAGACTTACCCTATGCCCACCCCAAAAGCCCTGCGGCCCTTTGCGCACCGCGAGTACCGGGTGCTCATCGCAGCGTTGGCCATCTCGATTTTCGGTTCCGGCATGTGGGCCGTGGCCATGGTGTACCAGGTGATCCAGTTGGGCGGCGGCCCGCTGGAACTCTCCCTGGTGGCGGCCGCGGGCAGCGCCGGCCTGGTGGCGTTCGTCCTGGCCGGCGGCATCGCAGCGGACCGGGTCCCCCAGCGCCGGCTGATCATTGCCGTGGAGGGCGCCAACCTTGCGGTGATAGCCACCGTCAGCGGACTCGCCATGACGGGCCTGCTCCAGCTGTGGCACGTCGCAGCGGGTTCCTTTGTCCTCGGCGTCGGCGCGGCGTTCTTCTTTCCCGCCTACTCCGCAATCCTGCCGCGCATCCTCCCCGCGCAGGACCTGCTGGCGGCGAACGGGATGGAAGGTTCCATGCGGCCCGTGCTCCAGCAGGCGGCGGGCCCTGCGGTGGCGGGCATGGTGGTGGCTGCCCTGTCGCCGTCGCACGCTGTCACGGCAGTGGCCGCCTGCCACCTGCTGGCCTTCATCGTCCTGAACTTCCTGGGCCAGCATGCACAGGCCGCGCCCACCAACGGGGCGGAGCGGGACGGACGCGGGGCGGCGGCCGGCGAAGGCGCCGGGGCCCCCGGGACATCCTTCCTCCACGACCTGCGCGAGGGAGTCCGCTACACCCGGCAAACACCTTGGCTGCTGTGGACCCTTATCTGGGCGTGCATCTCCGTGCTGTTCCTGATCGGGCCCATCGAGGTACTCCTGCCGTTCGTGGTGCGCGACCAGCTTGCCGGCGACTCCCGCATGTTCGGCTTCCTCCTGGCCGTCATGGGGGTGGGTGCCGCCCTTGGCTCGCTGTTCACGGCGTCCTTCCGGCTGCCGCGCCGCTACCTGACGGTGATGATGGTGTCCTGGGGTGCCGGCAGCCTGCCCCTGGCCGCAGTCGGCGTCATGGACAGCTTCTGGGCCATCGCCGCCGCGCTGTTCGTTTTCGGCGCCACCGGCAGCGTGGGCATGGTCATCTGGGGCACCCTGCTCCAGCGGCGCGTCCCGCCGCACCTGCTGGGCCGGGTGTCCAGCCTGGACTTCTTCGTTTCGCTCGCCCTGATGCCTGTCTCAATGGCGCTGGCCGGTCCGGCCGCCGAGGTCCTGCCTGTCTGGCTGATCTTCCTGGTGGCCGGCGGCGTATGCCCCGTCATGGCAGTGATTGCCATGGCCGCTGCGCGCATGCCCGACGACGAACTGGCCCACCCGCTGGACCGGTTACCCGAGGCGGAGCGCACGACGGCGGCAGGAGACTAGGCTCCCACCGCCGCACCTCACTCAGCTGTTGGCACGCACCACGGGGATGCTCGCCGTCGGATGTCCGCTGGGGAAAACCGTGGGCTCCGGTTCCGGCACCGGTTCGAGCGCCACCTGGACGGGCTCGGCACCTACGGTGACCAGCTGGCCGCGGACGTCCACGGCCAGGGCTTCCCCTTCACGGACCGTGAGGGTGATGGCCCCTGCACGGAGTTCAACCAGCAACAGGCGCCCCTGGATCTTCAGGTGGAAAGTGAGCCCGTCCCACTCCGACGGCAGCCGCGGGTCGAAGTACGGAATGGGGCCCTGGTCACGCAACCCGGCAAAACCGCAGACCAGGGAGCTCCACACCCCGCCGGTGGAGGCGATGTGCACGCCGTCGATGGTGTTGCCGTGCGTGTCATCGAGGTCGATGAACAAGGCGTTGGTGAAGTGGTCCAGCGCTTGCCGTGAGTACCCCACCTCGGCGGCCATGATGCCCTGGACGCAGGCCGAAAGGGTTGAATCGCCCGTTGTCAGGGGGTCGTAGAAGTCGAAGGCGCGGTGTTTTTCCTCAGGCGTGAAATCCTGCCACTGCAGGAACATTGCCAGGACGGTGTCTGCCTGCTTCAGGACCTGGTGGCGGTAGATCACCAGCGGGTGGAAATGCAGGAGCAGGGGGTACTTGGACCGGGGCGTGGTCCAGTCCCACGGTTCCAGGTGCATGAAGTCGTTGTCCTGCGAATGCACCTGCATGCGCTCATCGAACGGCAGTTGCATCCGGTTGGCGGCCGCCTCCCACAGCTCCCGCTCTTCCTGCGTGATGCCCGCATGCTCCAGGGCCGCGGCAGCACGCAGGTTAAAGCGGGCCATCACGTTGGTGTAGAGGTTGTCGTTGACCACGGCGGTGTACTCGTCGGGACCTGTGACGCCGTGGATGTGGAAGAGCCCGTCCTTGCCGAAGAAGCCCAGCGAGATCCACATCCGCGCCGTTTCAATCAGCAGTTCGGCGCCCAACCCGTCGCGGAACGCGGTGTCCCCGGTGGCCCAGAAATACCGGTTGGTGGCAAAGGCGATGGCAGCGGCGATGTGGAACTGTGCCGTGCCGGCGGCGTAGTACGCGCTGGCTTCGAGCCCGTTGATGGTGCGCCACGGGAACAGGGCGCCGTCAACGCTCAGTTCCTTGGCCCGGATCTTGGCCACGGGGAGCATGCCATGGCGGAATTCGAGGACCTGCCGGGCACCGGCGGGGTTTGTGTACGTCAAGTACGGCAGGAGGTACACCTCCTGGTCCCAGAAGTAGTGGCCTTCGTAGCCGGATCCCGTCACGCCCTTGGCGGGGATGCCGGCGACGCCGGCACGCGCCGTCGCCTGGGCGAGCTGGAACAGGTTCCAGCGGATGGCCTGCTGCAGCACGGACTGGCTGTCAACCACAATGTCGGAGGTGGCCCAGTAGCCGCGGTAGTGCGCTTCGCTCTCGGCAAAGATGTCCTCCACCGGGCGGAGGCCTTCCTCCGCGGCCGCGGCGGGGTCGAGCGAAGGGTCCTGGATCGCCGGGCCTGCCGCGTAGCTGACGCTCTTTTCGAGGCGGAACGGCTCTCCCGGGCTGACGGCCAGGACGTAGCGCACGCTGCTGTCGTCCTGGTCCACCAGCGTGTCGAACGGCTGGTGCCCTGCGGAGGTCCAGTGGTCAACCGCAACGCCCACGCGCTGCTTGGATTCGGCAGCCTCCCACGCCAGCCGGAGTGATCCGTCGCCGCCTTCGAGGCGCAGGGGCAGCAGCACGCGTCCGGCGTGCCGGCCCGCCCGCCGGGGATCGTGGACAGAGTGGTCCTCAACGGGCTGGTCCTGGCGGTTAATCACCGACGAGGTGACATCCACGGAAACCTCACGGTCCGTCACCACATCCAGGGAGATCCCCAAGGCTCCGCGGGAGGCGAAACCTACGGCGCGGCGTTCGGTTGTGGTGACGACGGCGCCGGAGCGGCACTGCCAGGTGACGCGGCATTCGTACACTCCGGTGGAGAAGTCCACGGAGCGCCGGTAATCCAGCACCTCGGACTCGGCCAGGCTGAGGGACTCGCCGTCGATAACCACGGTGAAGTTGTTGGCATCTGGAATGTAGAGGATGCGCTGGCCGGTCCGGGCAAACCCGAAGGCGTTTTCCGCATGCTTGATATCCCAGATTTCGTGCAGCCCGTTGATGAAACTGCCGGGCAGGTCGGAGTCGGCGGCGGCCCAGTGGGCGCCGCGGATCCCCAGATGTCCGTTGCCGAGGGCAAAGAGTGTTTCCAGCGTCCCTTCACTGCCCGCTTCGTGGCGTGTTTCCACGAGCTGCCAGGGTGTGTTGGGGAATCTTTCGCGGTCCGCTGAGATCAGGGCCATGGTGTTGGGTCCTTAGGCGTTTGGCCGGGCAACCGGTTTGCTGCCGGCCTGGGGATACTTTTCGGGGGGTGATGCGTTCAGGGGTAATGCGTACTCACGGGAGCTGCCTGGGGTAGCAGCGGGCGGCCTCGGGGAAGGCTGCCGTCTCTAGGGCAGAAGTTCCTTGAGGTCATTGACCACCAGGGTGGCTCCGGCGTCGAGCAACGTTTGCCGCCCGGCGCCGCGGTCCACGCCGATGACCGAGTAGAAGGTTCCGGCCTCGCCGGCCTGGACGCCGGACACGGCATCCTCCACCACCACGCACTCCCCGCTGGGGAGGCCCAGCAGGCGGGCGGCGTACTCGTAGGTGGCGGGACTGGGCTTGCCGGGCAGGCCTTCGCTTGCCGCGACCACGCCATCCACCACCACCGGGAAACGGGCGCTGAGTCCGGCTGCCGCGAGGACGGCCGGAGCGTTTCGGGAGGAAGAGACGACGGCGACCTTCAGTCCGCGTTCCAGCGCGGCTTCGAGGAAGCGCACCGACCCGGGGAAGGGCTCCACCCCCGCGCTCACGATGTCGTTGAAAATCCTGTTCTTCCGGTTGCCCAGGCCCTGCACGGTGGTGTTGGCGGGATCGTCGTCAGTGGGGCCCTCGGGGAGCACAATCCCCCGCGAGGCCAGGAAATCGCGGACACCGTCGAAGCGCGGCTTGCCGTCGATATGGTCGAAGTAGTCACTCTCGCTGTATCCGGGAACCTGGGGCTGCGCCGCCAGGTAGTCCTCGAACAGTTCCTGCCATGCCCGCTCATGGACGGTTGCCGTGGGGGTCAGCACCCCGTCCAGGTCGAAAAGGATGGCAGAGGCACCAGCCCAGGCGGACACCTCGGCTGCTGCGTTGTCTGCTGCGGTGTTTTCAGTCATCAGCGGTGCGTTGTCCTTTCAGGACGGCGGGCAGCCTTGAAGGCTGGATGCTTGGAGTTGGGGAGGCATCGGTGCCCGAACGATCTGCGGCCACGGGCGGCGGTCTGTATGGGGAGCGCCTCGGCTCTGGCATTGCTGATCGGTGTATCCCTACCATGATGGACGCGGCGCCCGTCGTCGGACAAACCGGCGGCACCTCCAGCATCGCTGGCCGGATAAAGGGCATGGGACAGTATCCGGCTGCAGTAAACCCTCGACACCGCGCTGATCTCCTTGTCCGCCCAGTTCAGGGCCGCGATAACGGCCGAAGATGAGTGTAAGCGCTTACAAATTTAGCTGGCAACTGTTTTTTCTAGCGGGCCTTGCGGGAGGCACGTCTCAGCAGGGGAGAGCCTCACGCGTCGATTTTTCCGGACCCGTCCGGGCGGAGCACATAGTGTCGCAGGAAGACGCTCACGTCCACCATCTCCGTCTTCGACATCGCATGGCCCATGCCGGGGTAGGTCCTGGCGGTCAGGAGCGTGTTCTGCTGGAGCCATTCCTCGGTGTAGGCGATCGCGTCCTCGTTGATGACCAGGTCTGCCTTGTCCCGGCCCCAGAAGAAGGGCGGCCTGGTGTCGAAGGATTCCGTGAGGGACAGCAGTTCATTCCGGAGCACAAAACCGGAAAGTCCCACCACCGCCTCATAGTCCTTAGGGTGGAGGCGCAGCAGAGTGCTCGCCATTGCCATGCCTTGCGAGTAGCCGAGCAGGCTTACGCAGCTGTGCCGGGCCTTGACGCTGTTGATCCAGGCCTGGACGGCACTCGAGGCTTTAATGACATCCGCGAAGTCATTGGCCAGGAAGTAGTCCAGCATGAACCAGCCGTAATGGTCACCAATCGGCATCGGCGCGCGGAGCGCCGCACACGTGAACTCGGGCGGCAGGTACTCAAAAAGGCGCACCATGCGGGACTCGTCCGTGCCATAACCGTGCATCATCACAAGTAGTGGGGTGCCCGCCCGCTCGCCTTCAGGTTTGGACCACACAACTGTTTCCATCGGATCAGCCTAGCCAGCAAGCGTGGCTTGATGCCCGAGCCGTGCCGGTCCGCGGGCAACGTCATCGAGTCGCATCAGCCTCTTCCTTCACAGGCGCCACAGCACAACGAATGGGTTACGCGCCGGCCCCCGCCATTGAATACAGCCACCCCGGGCTGTAGCGTGACGCTTAACGGACAGCATGCTTACCAAAAGTCCGCGGCCCAAGAAGGCTTCCATCCGTGACAACAAGGAGCAAAGCATGAGAATCGGATCCTCCATCTTCCTTATCGCCCTCGGCGCCATCCTTGCCTGGGCGGTCGCTCCGGGCCTCATCCCCTTCGTGGACCAGGTGCTCATCGGCTACATCCTGATGGCGGTTGGCGTCATTGGACTCATCGCCTCCCTCATCCTCGCTTCCCCGGGCCGCAGCCGGCGCATCAGCGAGACCCGCTCCGTGGTTGACCCGAATACCGGGGAACGCATTACGCGGAACGAAAGCCGCGACGGCGGGCTGTAGCACCACCGGGGTCCGCGCCGCAGCGCAGGACACGACGTTGACCCGAGGAGCCGGGCCGGACCATCCATGGTCCGGCCCGGCTTTTTGCCGTCCCCGAAAGTGCCATTTTGTTTCATGTGGGTTTCCATTGACAAACCAACACAAGCAAAGATAAAGTCAAGTAACTCAACATCATGTGATGCCAGTCACGCAGGGACGGCAGCCACAGTGAACAATCCACACCACCAGAAGACCTACGCAACGGAGGGTACGTGTTCGCCGAGGAGCGCCAGCAAAAGATTGCCGAGCTTGTTGCCGGCAGCGGCCGGGTCAGCGTGACCCTCCTGGCCGAGCGCTTCCGCATCACCACCGAAACCGTCCGCCGCGACCTTGCCGCCCTCGAGAATGCCGGCACCGTCCGCCGCGTCCACGGCGGAGCCGTTGCCGCAGACCGGTTCAGCACCACCGAGGAAAGCGTGAACGAGCGCGCCATCCAGCGGCCGGACCAGAAAATCCGGATTGCCGAAGCCGCGCTGGCCCTCATTCCACGCAACTCCACCGGCAGCGTCCTGATCGACGGCGGCACCACCACGGAAGTCCTGGCGGACATGCTCTCGCGGCGCGCCGCCGTCGAACCTTCCGACCCAACCGGACCGCGGGCGGAACTGGTGGCCATCACCCACGCCGTTCCCATCGCAGGCAAACTCTCCAGCGTTCCCGGCATCGCCCTCGAGGTACTCGGCGGCCGGGTCCGCGGAATCACCCAGGTTGCCGTGGGTCAGTCAACCGTGGAGGCCGCCGGCAAACTGCGGCCGGACATCGCTTTCATCGGCACCAACGGAATCCACGCAAGCTTTGGGCTGAGCACGCCCGACCCCGAGGAAGCCGCGGTTAAGGCAGCTTTCGTCCACTCGGCCCGCCGGATTGTTGTGCTGGCCGATTCCTCCAAGCTGGACACGGAAACCCTGGTCCAGTTCGCCTCCCTGAAAGATCTGGACACCTTGATTACAGACAGCGAGCCCGGCCCGGAACTGGCGGCCGCCCTTGAAGAAGCCGGCGTTGACGTGGTGATCGCATGATCGTCACTTTCACCGCCAACCCCAGCCTTGACCGGACCGTGGCACTGCCGGGCCCTTTGGTTCGGGGCGAAGTGCAGCGTGCCGTTTCCGTCAGCCAGGAGTCGGGCGGCAAGGGCGTCAACGTGTCCCGTGCACTGGTTGCCTCCGGCCTGGACTCCGTTGCCGTCCTCCCCGGCGCGGACAGCGATCCCGTCCTGGCCGGGCTGCGGGAAAGCGCGGTGCCGTTTGTTTCCCTGCCCATCAGCGAACCGCTCCGCACCAATGTGGCCCTCACGGAACCCGGTGGCGTGACCACCAAGATCAATGAGCCCGGTCCGGTCATGGATGCGGACCAGCAGGAAGCCCTGATCAAACTGCTGCTGGAGAGCTCCCGCGGAGCCAGCTGGGTGGTCCTTGCAGGTTCGCTGCCGCCGGGATTCCCTGCTGATTTCTACGCGACGGCGGCCCGCCGGATCCGCGCAGCCGGAAACGGCAGCGCACCGCTCATTGCCGTGGACTCCTCCGGTGCGCCGCTCGCGGCGGCAATGTCCGGAGGCGATGCCGGTGCTGAACCGGCCGTCAACGGTTCCGGGAAACCGGACCTCCTCAAACCCAACGCCGAAGAACTGGCGGAACTGGCTGCTGCAGCCGGCTTCGCCGCGGCTACCGCTGACGAACTGGAAGCGGATCCGGTGGCGGCCGCGGCCGCCGCGGCCGCCGTCGTACGTTCCGGCGTGGGTGCTGTGCTGGCAACTCTCGGATCCAAGGGAGCTGTCCTGGTAACGGCCGACGGCGCGTGGCTGGCCACGCATCCGCCGGTCGCCGCGGTCAGTACGGTGGGCGCGGGCGATTCCGCGCTGGCCGGCTACCTGCTCGCCCATGGCCGGGGCGCCGCCCCGGCCGACTGCCTTCGCCAGGCTGTGGCCCACGGTGCCGCAGCCGCCTCCCTGCCCGGTTCAACGGTTCCGGCAGTACACCAAACCACCCCGGATGCCGTAACCATCACGGCCCTTCGAAAGGATTGACAGTGACCCAGCTCATCACCACGGACCTGGTCGAGCTCGACCAGAACCTGGGCAACGCGCCCGAGGCGGTGATCCGGCACCTGGCAAGCAAAGTAGCTGCCGCCGGACGCGCAACAGAAGTTGAAGGCCTCTTCGCTGACGCCTTCGCCCGCGAGCAGAAGACCGCCACCGGCATTCCGGGCGGCATCGCCATCCCGCACTGCCGCTCGGCCGCCGTCACGGAACCCACCCTGGCCATGGCCCGCCTCAATCCCAAGGTGGACTTCGGAGCCAAGGACGGCCCGGCGGACCTGGTCTTCTTCATCGCAGCCCCGGACGGAGCCGACCAGGAGCACCTGAAGCTGCTCTCGAAGCTGGCCAGGTCCCTGATCAAAAAGGACTTCACCACGGCCCTGCGCAACGCCTCATCCCGCGAGGAGATCGTGGAACTGGTGGACGGTGCGCTGGCCGACAAGCCTGCAGCCCATGCAGCCGCGGTACCCGCTGAGGCTGTTGCTTCCGGCGCGTCCGCCGGGGCGTCGGCAGGCGCTGCTTCGGCGGGCTCTGGCGCCGCTGCTTCCGGCACGGCTCCGGCCGGCGCGGCTACGGCCGGACCAGCCCCGGCCGGTCCCAAGCGCCTCGTGGCCGTGACCGCCTGCCCCACCGGCATCGCACACACCTACATGGCAGCCGATTCCCTGGTGGCCGCTGCCCAGGAGGCCGGCGTCGACCTGCAGGTGGAAACCCAGGGTTCCTCCGGCGCCAAGCCGCTGGATCCCGCCGTCATTGCCGCCGCCGACGCCGTAATTTTCGCGGTGGACGTGGACGTACGCGGCAAGGAGCGCTTCGCCGGCAAACCGGTCATCAACGCCCCTGTGAAGCGGGGCATCGACGAACCCGCCAAGATGGTCCAGGAGGCGCTGGCCGCAGCCTCGGACCCGAACGCGCGGCGCGTCCCGCACTTCGGTGCCGAGGAACAGGCTGAGCAGGCCGCCGCCGAAAAGGGCGAGCACATCGGCCAGAAGCTGAAGAGGGCCCTGCTCACCGGCGTGAGCTACATGATCCCGTTCGTGGCCGGCGGTGGCCTCCTGATCGCCCTGGGCTTCCTCCTGGGTGGTTACGACATCACCGAAGTCGCGGACAAGGTGGTTGTGGAGAACAACTTCGGCAACCTTCCCGAGGGCGGACTCGCCGCTTACCTGGGCGCAGTCCTGTTCAAGATCGGCGCCCTGTCCATGGGCTTCCTGGTCCCGGCGCTGGCCGGCTACATCGCCTACGCCATTGCTGACAGGCCCGGCATCGCCCCCGGCTTCGTGGCCGGTGCAGTCTCCGGTTTCATGGGTGCCGGCTTCCTCGGCGGCATCGTGGGCGGCCTCCTGGCCGGCTACGTTGCCCACGTGATCGGCACCTGGCAGGTTCCCCGCTGGCTGCGCGGCCTCATGCCCGTGGTCATCATCCCGCTGCTCGCCTCCATCGCGGCGTCCGGACTCATGTTCCTGCTGCTCGGCGGCCCCATCGCCGGCCTCACCACCGCCCTTAACGGCTGGCTCTCCGGCATGACCGGCGCTTCCGCCGTGGTCCTGGGCATCATCCTTGGCCTCATGATGTGCTTCGACCTGGGCGGTCCCGTCAACAAGGTGGCCTACGCCTTCGCCGTTGCGGGACTCAGCGCCGGCAGCGCGGATAACCAGGCGCCGTGGCAGATCATGGCAACGGTCATGGCCGCCGGCATGGTGCCCCCTCTGGCAATGGCCCTGGCCACCGTCCTGGACCGCAAGCTCTTCAGCCTGGCTGAGCGCGAAAACGGCAAGGCTGCCTGGCTGCTGGGTGCATCCTTCATCTCCGAAGGCGCTATCCCGTTCGCTGCTGCTGATCCGCTCCGCGTCATTCCTGCCAGCATGCTGGGCGGCGCGCTGACCGGCGCGCTGACCATGGCCTTCGGGGTCACCTCGCAGGCTCCCCATGGCGGCATCTTCGTGTTCTTCGCGATCGGCAACGTGCTGATGTTCGTCCTCTCGATCGTCGCCGGTGCCATCGTGACCGCCCTGGCCGTGATCGGCCTCAAGCGCTGGGCCGCCCCCAAGAGCGCTGCTACGGTGGAAACCGTCCCAGCAACCGTCTGACCTGCCTCACCCACTACCTCTACCCCGGCATTTCAACCAGCCGCCGGAAGACAAAGGAGCAACAATGCCAGAACGCACAGCAACCGTCGCCAGCCGCGTGGGCCTGCACGCCCGCCCCGCCGCCATCTTTGCCGAGGCAGCAGGAGAGTACGACCTGGACATCACCATCGCCCGCGAGGGCGAGCCGGTGGACGAGGCGATGGACGCTGCCAGCATCCTGTCCCTCATGAGCCTGGGCGCCTCGCACGGCGACGTGGTGGTCCTTCGCGCCGAAGGTGACGGCGCGGACACCGCGCTGGACCGCCTCGTCCAGATCCTGGAAACGGACCACGACGCCTAGCAGCTGACAGGCTGCCCCGGCGGCCAAGCCGCACGGCCGTCGTCGGGCCTTCCCTCCCCGGGAAACGCCCGACGACGGCCGCTTGCGTTAATCCCCCGCCCCATCCCAACCAGGCGGGTTAACTGCCCTCGGAAATCCTCTTCACGTCCGCCACGAGCTTGTCCCACATGCCTTTTGAGTGGTCAGCCGCCTCCGCCGTGGTGTTGTTGTCCTGGGTCAGCGTCAAAAGCGTCCGGCCGCCCTTGTCCTGAAGCGTCCAGGTGAGGGTGTGATAGTTCTCCGGTTTGTCTTCCTGCCCGGCGAGGGGGCTGAAATGCGTGTAGACCAGTTTCCTGGCGGGCACCACCTCGAGGATCGTGCCCCTGTCCTCGTAGTCCTTGCCGTCCCAGTTGCCGCTCCAGGTGATGGGTCCGCCCACGGTCCAGTCCGTGGAGAGCTCGGTGCCAAACATGAACTCCTTCGTGGCCGCCGGGTCCGTGATGACATCCCACACGCGGGTGGGAGGGGCATCAACCGTGACCGAGGACGTGGCCACGTAATCAGGCACTTTCCTTGGCCTTCTTCGCAGTGAACAGCAAGTACTCCCACTCCATCTGGAACGGGGTGTCGCCGTGGGCATCGCCGAAGGAGTCAGCCAGTTCCGTCAGGGCCTGGTCCAGGGCTTTGACCTTGTCCCCGTCCTCCCCGATGTATTTGTAGACGGAGATGGTGGGGCCGTAGTGGGACTTGAAGTAGCGGACGAAGTCGCCGGGTTGATGGAAGCTCCGCACGGCCAGGGTCTGCTTGCGCGCAGCGGTATCCGTGATCCTGTCCCCCAGCAGTTCACGCACGTGCTCCTCGCTTCCCCACAGCGGCGCCGGCTGTGCTCCCGGCGGTGGCGGCGGGGCGAAGGGCTTCATGGTGTCGAACATCCTGCCGATGAACCCCTCCGGGGTCCAGCTCAACAGTCCTATGTTTCCACCCGGTTTGCACACCCTCAGGAGTTCGTCCGCCGCCGCCTGGTGGTGGGGGGCAAACATGACGCCGAGGCAGGACATGACGACGTCGAACTCGGCGTCGGCGAAGGGCAGGGCCTCCGCGTCGGCTTCCTTCCAGTCCAGGCTGACTCCCCGGTTCGCGGCCTCACGGCGGCCGGCCTCGAAAAGCTCGGGGGTGAGGTCGCTGGCCACCACCTTGGCTCCCATCATGGCCGCGGGAATGGCCGCGTTGCCTGATCCGGCGGCGATATCCAGCACATTGTGGCGGGAGGTAATGCCGCAGGCTTCAACCAGGATGGCGCCGAGGTCCAGGAGCATCTCGTCAGCGAGGGCCGGATAATCACCGGATGCCCACATGGCCCGGTGTTTCTGTTTGAGTTCCCGGTCCGCCTCGGCTGCATCTGTCTGATCGTTCATGTTCAGCGCTCCTCACAGGGCCGTTGGAGTGTCAGCACGCTGTGGGCACAGCGGTGGCTGCGATGCGACTCATTGTGGACGCACCTGACCCGGCTGTAAAGAGCACCCCGCTACCGGAACGCAAGCAAGCTTAGTAGTTTCATGTACATGGCATCGGGCACCGGATCAGGATCCGCAGGCGGCAGGCCATCACAGGGGCCGTCACGCAGGCTTGCGCGCCCGGGTTCCCGTCGCCTTGCTGGTGGACGCCTTGGCGGCGGGTTTTTCGGCGGACTTGGCCGCTGTCGACTTGGCGGCGGCGGATTTTGCCGGGGTGGACTTGGCCGTGCCGGATTTGGCTGCGCCGGACTTGGCCGTGCCGGATGTGGCTGCGCCGGACTGCGTTCCCGTGGACTTTGCTGCCGCGGACCTCGCCGTGGTGCCGGTCTTTTCGGCACTGGTCTTAGCCGCGGTAGACCGCTTGCGCGCCGGTTTGGCGGCTGCTTCGTCTTCGCCGGCTTCGCTGCCGGAGTCCCCGCCGGCTTCGCCACCCGCCCGTCCTGCCGCGGCATCGGACCCGCCGCCCCGTTTCCGGTCCAGGCTTCGCTTCAGCGCCTCCATCAGGTCGATGACTTCACCCTTGCTGCCCTCGCCGGCCTCCACGCCGAAGGTTTCCTCGGTGTCCAGCGATTCACCCTGCTCCAGCTTGGCCTCAATAAGCTGGCGGAGCTGGACCTGGTAGTCGTCCGTGAAGGAAGCGGGATCGAAATCGGCCGCCATGGACTCCACCAGGGCCGCGGACATATCGCGCTCCTGCGGGGAGATCTTGACGGATGCATCAAGGGAAGGGAATTTCGCTTCCCGCACCTCGTCCGGCCACAGGAGGGACTGGAGCACCAGGACATCGTCCTTGATCCGCAAAGCGCCCAGCCGGGTCTTCTCCCGCAGCGCGAACTGGACAATGGCCACCCTGTCCGTGTCTTCCAGCGCACTGCGCAGCAGCACGTAGGCCTTGGGAGTCTTGGAGTCCGGCTCAAGGTAGTAGCTCTTCTCGAACATCATGGGCTCAAGCTGCTCGGACGGGACGAACTGCACCACTTCGATCTCATGGTTGTTCTCCGCCGGAATGGCCTTGAGTTCGTCCTTGGACAGGACCACCGTCCGGCCGTCCTCCTCGTAGGCCTTCTCGATGTCCGAATAATCGATGACCTGGCTGCAGACCTCGCACCGCCGCTGGTAGCGGATCCGGCCGCCGTCGGCGTTGTGGACCTGGTGCAGACTGATGTCATGATCCTCAGTGGCGCTGTAGACCTTCACGGGCACGTTGACCAGGCCGAACGCGATGGCACCTTTCCAGATGGCTCTCATTCCTCAAGTGAACATCACGCAACGCCGGAGGTGAAGCCCCGTGCCCGCCGCTAAGGAGCGTGTCAGGGTGGCAGGGCGGGAACTGACCCTCACCAACCTGGACAAGATCATCTATCCGGAGACGGGCACCACCAAGGCGGACGTCCTGGCCTACTACGCCGCTGTGGCCCACGTCCTGATCCCGGCGGCGTACAACAGGCCGGCCACCAGGAAGCGTTGGGTGAACGGCGTCGGGACCGCCGATAAGCCCGGCGAGGTGTTCTTCCAGAAGAACCTTGAGGACTCGGCTCCGGGCTGGCTCCCCCGGGCAGCCATCACCCACAAGGACCGCACCATCTACTACCCGATGGTCAACGACCCCGCCACCCTTACCTGGTTCGGGCAGATCAATTCCCTGGAAATCCACGTTCCGCAGTGGCAGGTGGACTCCCACGGCAACCAACTGAACCCCGACCGGCTGGTCCTGGACCTGGACCCCGGCGAAGGCGCCGGCCTGGAGGCGTGCGTTGAAGTAGCCCTCCTGGCGCGCGCCATCCTCCAGGACGTGGGCCTGGACCCCGTCCCAGTGACCAGCGGCAGCAAGGGCATCCACCTGTACGCCGCCCTGGACCGGAGCCAGACCTCTGACCAGGTCTCCGGCTTCGCCCGCGAACTTGCCAGGGCCCTTGAGGCCGACCACCCGGTCCTGGCCGTCAGCGACATGAAAAAGACCCTGCGCAAGGGCAAGGTCCTGGTGGACTGGAGCCAGAACAATGCAGCCAAGACGACTATCGTGCCGTACTCGCTGCGTGGCCGCCCCACCCCCATGGTGGCTGCGCCCCGGACCTGGGAGGAGCTCGGCTCCCCCGGCCTCAGCCACCTGGACCATAAGGCGGTGATCCGGCGCGTGCAGGAAGGCAAGGACCCGTTCGCCGCCGTCGATAACGCCGGCAACGACCCCCGGCTGGAGAAGTACCGCTCCATGCGTGATCCCGGGAAGACTCCGGAACCCTTCACGGGCACGGCCGGCAGGGGGAATACCTTTGTGATCCAGGAGCACCACGCCAGCCGCCTGCACTATGACTTCCGCCTGGAGCATGAAGGAGTGCTGGTGTCCTGGGCACTGCCGAAGGGGGTGCCTGAGTCCGGCGGCAAGAACCACCTGGCAGTGCAGACCGAGGACCATCCCCTGGACTACGCGGGCTTCGAGGGGACTATTCCCAAAGGGGAATACGGCGCCGGCGAGGTAACCATCTGGGACCACGGGACGTATGAGCTGGACAAGTGGATCAACGGCAGGGAAGTCATTGCCACCCTCACCGGTTCGGAAGGAGGAGGGCTGGGCGGGACCAGGAAGTTCGCGCTTATCCACACAGGGCGGGGGCAGGGAAGGGATTCCGAGGGCCAGTGGCTTATCCACCTCATGGAGCCCGGGCGGCCTGGCGGACGACGGCGGCACGCACCGCCGCGGGAAGGACAGGAGGAGGCACGGGATAAAGACGTTGCGGTGCGGCCCGGGGACTACAGGCCCATGATGGCCACCTCCGGAGACGCCGCCGACCTGCAGGGCAGCAACTGGCAGTTCGAACTCAAGTGGGACGGGGTCCGCGCCATCCTCGTGGGAGACGAAAGGACGGTACGGATATTCAGCCGCAACGGCAACGATGTCACCAGCACCTACCCCGAGCTCGTGGACCGGGCCTGCTGGCCGGCCCGGCCGTTCGTTGCCGATGGTGAGATCGTGGCCATCGGCGCGGCGGGAAGGCCCGACTTCGGGCTCCTGCAGGGAAGGATGAAGCTCACCCGGCCCGCCGACGTCGCACGGGCCCGGGTTGCCATTCCCGTGCAGCTGATGCTTTTCGACCTGCTGCACGACGACGGAACGGACCTCCGGAGGCTGCCGCTCGCCGAGCGCCGGCAACGGCTGGAGGACTTCTTCACCGCATCGGGCTGCCCCGCGGGGCTTTCTCCGGTCCTCGAGGACCGGGTGGACCACATCCTGGAGAGTGCCCGGGAGCTGGGCCTCGAAGGGGTGATGGCCAAGCGGACCGACAGCCGGTACGTGAGCGGGCAGCGGACCCGTACCTGGATCAAGCTGAAGGTGGAACAGACGCAGGAGGTTGTGGTGGGCGGCTGGCGCCCGGGCAAAGGCGGGCGGGAAGACACCGTGGGCTCACTGCTGGTGGGCATTCCGGACGGGACGAAGCTGCAGTACGCGGGGCGGGTGGGCAGCGGTTTCAGCGGGAGGGAACTTGCCGAACTGCGGCAAACCGTGGAACGGCTGGCCCGGAAGACTTCGCCGTTCCTGGACGTTCCGCGCCCGGATGCCGCCGACGCGCATTGGATTGCCCCCGAACTTGTCGGCGAAGTGACCTACAGCGAGTGGACGGGAACCGGGAGGCTGCGGCATCCCGTGTGGCGGGGCTGGCGGCTGGACAAGGACCCGGCGGAGGTTGTGCGCGAAGGCTGAGCCGGCCGGCCACTCGCAGAGAAGGCCAGATTGATCCGGGACACGCAAAAGGCCTGGCGCACCGGATTTCGGTGTCGCCAGGCCATGTACGCGTTGCCAGGCAGGATGCGCGTCCTAAAGTGTCCGGGGCCTAGGACGAGTGCGGCATCTGCGGCCGGCTGGTGCGGTGGATCGCCGTCACTGCGGCTCCCTGCCCTATCCGGCCGTGGCCCGCATCCCGCTCTTTCGGGTGCCGGCGCTTTCCGTATCCATCCGGCCAGGTGCGCTGCCCGGTTCCCCCCAGGGGGGCAAGGGGCGCTTCGGCACCCGGCATGTCCGGAGTGTCCATTGCCGCGGCGAGGTGGTCCGCAACCTCCGGATTGATGGGGAATTCACGCTTTTCGTCAGCCATTTGTTCTTCCCTTCCACAGATGAAGTGCTATCGAGAGTGGCCAAAACCGGGCCCCGGCAAAAACTTTCGAAGCGGCCCGCGGTGGCTTGGCCGCAGGCGTCCCCTACCTGAAAGAAAGTGTTTCCATGGAACAACCTTAGGGACGCACACGGCACCTGTGAACCCCCTCCGCCTGGGCCGGCAAAAGTGCCCCTGGACCGCGGCCCGGTGTGCGCCCGGGAGGTCCGGCCCGGCGTGGTCCCGGTCACTTTCAGCGCCATCTTGGGACAGATTCACGGGGGTGTGGCGCATAAAACGAAAAAGATTGGGTAACGATGGGCCTGGTCCCGCCGCATGCCAGTGATGGCGCGGGAAAAGCCGGGAAAAGAATTCGGGTAAACCTGCCGGATACGGCTGCCAAACGGGTGATCCTACGGCATAAACCACGCAGGCGCTACGGCATTCGCGTAAAATTGAAGGCCTGCCCGGAGCGGCGCAGCTACAAGTCGCAAGCAAATGACCTCCACAGGAGTTGCCCAAATGCCCACAGACCGAAGCACGACAGACTCTTCCGCAGGCGTCAACAGCGCCTCTGGAACCAACCCAGCTACACCCCCTGGCGCCCCGTCGTCGGCTCTTACCAAAAGCCCGCGCAAGCCTAAGCTGCTCGCGCGGCGCCGGCTCAAGGAATCGGACGTCAACGTCGTCAACCAGCCCATGCTGAAGAAAGCCCTCGGCGGCACCATCGTGGGCAACACCATGGAATGGTACGACGTCGGCGTGTTCGGCTACCTCATCACCACCATGGGTCCGGTCTTCCTGCCGGAGTCGGACCCCACCACCCAGACGCTGTTCCTGCTGGGCACCTTCGCCGCCACGTTCATTGCCCGCCCCCTGGGCGGTGTGATCTTCGGCTGGATGGGCGACAAGATGGGCCGGCAGAAGATCCTCGCCGCCACGCTGATGCTGATGGCAGCGAGCACGTTCGCCATCGGCCTCCTGCCCGGCTACGCCCAGATCGGGCTGTGGGCCGCAGGCCTGCTGGTGCTGCTGAAGATCGTCCAGGGCTTCTCCACCGGCGGTGAATACGCCGGTGCCACCACGTTCGTCAGCGAATACGCCCCGGACAAGCGCCGCGGGTTCTTCGCCAGCTTCCTGGACCTGGGCAGCTACATGGGCTTCGCCATCGGGGCCGCCCTGGTCTCGGTCCTGCAGCTGACGCTCGGCCAGGCAGCCATGGAGGAGTGGGGCTGGCGTATTCCGTTCCTGGTGGCCGGGCCCCTGGGCCTGATCGCGGTCTACTTCCGGAGCAAGATCGAGGAGTCCCCCCAGTTCCAGGCCACCCTGGATGCCCAGGAGGATCTCGCGAAGCATGCGGCGTCATCCGACCAGGCAACGGCGAAGGGCCCGGTGGGCATCGTCAAGGCCTACTGGCGCTCCATCATTGTTGCCATGATCCTGGTGGCCGCAGCAAACACCGCCGGCTACGCGCTGACGTCCTACATGCCCACCTACCTCACGGAGTCCAAGGGTTACGATCCGGTGCACGGCACCCTCCTGACCATCCCCGTGCTGGTGGTCATGAGCCTCTGCATTCCGCTGACCGGAAAGTTGTCGGACCGAATCGGCCGCCGGCCCGTCCTGTGGATCGGCGCAGTCAGCACAGTGGTCCTGGCCACTCCGGCTTTCCTGCTGATCGGCATCGGCGAGATCTGGTCCACCCTGGCCGGCCTGGCGCTGATCGCATTCCCGGTGACGTTCTACGTCGCCAACCTGGCCTCCGCCCTCCCGGCGCAGTTCCCCACCTCCAGCCGGTACGGGGCGATGGGCATCGCGTACAACTTCTCGGTGGCCATTTTCGGCGGCACCACTCCGTTCATCGTGGCAGCCCTCATCAGCGCCACAGGCAACGACATGATGCCCGCGTACTACCTGATGGGAACCTCCCTGGTGGGTGCCGTGGCCATCTACTTCCTCAAGGAGTCGGCCCAGCGCCCGCTGCCAGGGTCCATGCCCAGCGTGGATACCCAGGCCGAGGCACGCGAACTGGTTGCCACGCAGGACGAGAACCCGCTGCTCAACCTGGACGAACTCCCGTTCGAGACCCAGGACATCACCGATGCGCGCGACGCCGATGCACGCGAGGCCGACAAGGTTCCTGCCGGCGCCTAGTCGCACTCCGGCGGAACCGGTCCTGCCGGTCCGGAGCCCCGTCTTGCGGCCCACGCCCAGAAGGCCCGCCCTCGTGTTTCCTTGGAGGAAGCACGAAGGGGCGGGCCTTTGGCGTACCGGCCGGAATGACGTTCCGAGTCCTGCGCCGGGCAGTGGAAATGACGGGCCCTGCCCCACGGTGATAACTTCCAAAAGGCCGTACTGGAACAGCAAGAGGTGATAAGTCATGGAACGCGTCCTCGTGCAGGTGCGCGCGCTCCATCGGCTGGAACCGGCCAACAATGACCATTTGGCGGCGTTGCGCGTTGCCCTCAGCGTTGCGGTTCCGTCACTCCTGCTCCTGGCCACAGGTCGTTCAGACCTCATGATTTATGCCGTCTTTGGTGCCCTGATCGGCATGTACGGGCGCTCAGAGCCGCACCAGCTCCGGCTCCGGCACCAGTCCCAGGCCGCCGTCGTCCTGCTGGGCGGTGTGGCGGTGGGCGTGTTCCTGTCCGTCAACCATCTCCACTCATGGTGGCTCGTGGGAGTGGAGGCTGTCCTCGCCGGCGTCGGATCCCACTTCGCGGACCGCGTGCGGCTCAAGCCCAACGGACCGTTCTTTGGGATCCTCGCGCTGGGAGCCTGCGCCTCAGTGCCCACTGTGGTTCCGTGGCAGGTGGCCATGCTGATCGCCGCAGGGTCTGCCGCGTTCTCCATGCTGGTGGGCTTCGGCGGCTGGATCCGCCGCAGGTCCTGGCAGCGCGGCGCCGTCCGGGCTGCTCCGGCCGTGAGCCCCGCCGGGCACCGGGAGATGCTGGTGCATGCCTCCCGGTACGTCCTGGCAGTGGGTGCGGCCGGCACTGTGGGCGTCCTGACGGGCAGCGGGCATCCGCACTGGGCCATGGCCGCGGCTGCGGTGCCGCTGGCCGGGGCCGACCTTCCGAGCAGCGTCCGGCGGGGCATCCACCGGATCGTGGGGACGTTCGTGGGACTGGGGGTCACCGCCGCCGCCATTCTTCCGGTGCCATGGTCCTTGGCGGGCCTGTTCCCGGGCCGGCAGGCCGTGGTGCTGGCGCTCCTGGTGATCCTCTTCCAGTTCACCACCGAGCTGTTCATGACCCGCCACTACGGCCTGGCCATGGTTTCCTTCACGCCGGTCATTTTGCTGATGACCCAGCTCGCAGCCCCCGCCGACCCGGCGGTCCTGATCCTGGAGCGCGCTGTGGAGACCATGGTGGGGGCGCTGGTGGGAATCGGCGTGGTGGTGGCTGTCCGGCGGGCGGGGTCGCGCCCGCCGTCAGCATTATTCGGGTTTCCGTCCCTGTTTCGGCTTCCGCGGCGGCCCCGCCATTAGCTTTGCCGGCGCCACCCGGGCAACGGCCGCCACCACCTTGTACCTCTTGGAGGGGATGGACACCGCCTTGCCCCGGGCATTGTCCGCCAGGCCTTCCCGCACCACCCGCTCGGCATGCAGCCAGGCCCAGGACGGCGCCACCGACTTGTCCATGCCCATCCGGTCGTGGAACTCCGTGTGGGTGAAGCCCGGGCACACCGCGGTGACCTTGATGCCCTGTTTGCCGTAGGCCAGGTTTGCCCAGCGGCTGAAACTCACCAGCCAGGCCTTCGCCGCGGAGTAGGTGCCCCGCGGCAGAAAAGCGGCGATGCTGGCCACGTTGATGATCCGGCCCTCGCCCCGCTCCAGCATGCCTTTGAGCGCGGCATGGGTAAGCTCCATGGCGGTTTCCCCGTGCAGCTTGAGGTGTTTCTTCTCCTCCGAGATGTGGTTGTCCTCGAAGTTGTGCAGCAGGCCGATTCCGGCGTTGTTGACAAGGATCCCCACCGGACGCCGCGCATCGGACAGACGTTCGACGACGGCGGCCACGCCGGCGTCGTCCGTCAGGTCTGCGGGAAGCACCTCGGCAGTGGTTCCGTAGCGCCGTTCCAGGCCCGCCGCTGCTTCCTCGAGGCGGGCCCGGTTCCGCGCAACCAGCACCAGGTTGCAGCCCTGGGCGGCCAGCTGGCGCGCGAACTCGGACCCCAGCCCCGCGCTGGCCCCCGTGACGAGGGCTGTTGTCCCGGAAAGATCCTGCTGGGGGTGCGGCGTGGTCATACTGCAAGCCTAGCGAGGCGCCGATCTCCCGTCCCGGTCCACTGTCCGTGTGGTGCCAGGCGTGGTCCTCAGGCGAACCTCGCCAGCGGATTGGCCAGGCGTCCTGCCATCTGCAGCCCGCCGGACGGGTCTGCCAGGTCCAGCATCTGCTGGTTGTTGCGCAGCTGCAGCCGGTTCAGGCAGGACAGCTCGAAGTCGGCGGCAAAGAGGTCATGCCGGGCGAACTGGCCGGCAAGTTCCGGGTGCTGCCCCTGGTAGTCCTTGACCGCAGCGGCGGCAATCCGCCAGAAGTCGTCCTGGCCCAGCCTTCCGTCCCCGTCCAGGAGCGCGGCCAGGAAACGGAAAATGCAGTCGAAGATGTCCGTGAAGACGGCCAGCACCTTCTGGCCGTCCGGGATCTCCGCCCGGATCCGGGATACATCCTCCGGCAGGTCCAGCCGGTCCCCCATCACCACGATTTCCTCGGCGATGTCCTTCATGACGGCCCTGACGGGTACGCCGTTTTCCAGCACCAGGATCACGTTCTCGCCGTGCGGCATGAACGCCATCTCATACCGGAAGAGGCAATGAACCAGTGGAACCAGGTAGGCCTCGAAATACCGCCGCAGCCAGTCCCCTGCCGGCAGGCCGGAGCGCTCGATGAGCGCCGAAACCATGGGCCTACCGCTCGCGTCAACGTGCAGGAGCGAGGCCATGGTGGCCAGCTGCTGCCCGTCCTGCAGCAGCGGCAGGGGGCTTTCGCGCCATAGGGCGGAGAGCATCTTCCGGTACGGCGAACCGCCCGCAGCGCCTGCCTCGTAGTAGCCGTTGTGGTAGCCGATGGCGGCGACCTCGCCGATCATGGTGAACCCGCGGCGCTGAAGTGCATCGTCCGCCTCGATCAGGTTCCGCAGCCAGTCGTTGATGGCCGGGGTGGCCTTCATGTACTCCGGCGACAGCCCGCGCATGAAGCCCATGTTCAGCACGGACATGGCCGTCTTGACGTAGTGGCGGACGGGGTCGCTGGTGTTGAAGAAGGTCCGGATCGACTGCTGCGCCTGGTAGCTGTCCGTCCCGGCGCCCAGGTGGACGATGCGCTGCCGGGCGATGTCCGCCGCGAACGTGACCGTGAGCTTGTTCTCCCACTGCCAGGGATGTACCGGCATGAGGAAGTACTGGTCCGGATCGAGACCCTGCAGCTGCAGTTCAGCGGTGAAGGTGCCCAGCAGGGATCCGAGTTCGGCCTGCAGGTGCGCCCGGTAGTCCAGCCTTTCCGATGCAGTGAAGACGGCGCGGGTGCGGTGCACGGCGATCCACTCCAGCTGCACCGGGGCGCCCGTTTCCGGTGCGAAGGCGTGGTAGTCGCTGATGCCGAAGCCCAGGCGGCCGTTATTGGCAACAAAGCAGGGGTGGCCCTCGGTCATGCTGCGCTCAATGGCCTGGAAGTCGGCCGCCGGGTCCTCGCCGCCGGTGATCCCTGCCGCGAGTTCAGCCGCCGTCGGCTGGCCGGCCCACTGCTTGTAGGCGTGGCTCGCCAGGGTGCTGCCGACCTCCTCGAGGTACACGGGGAGCATCTGGAGGTTGATGCCCAGCATTCCGTGGAACCCGGTGATGAACTCCAGCACGTCCAGCGGCGCCTCGGTGCCGCCCCGGAAGTGCCGGATGGAGCCGGGATCGATGGCCCAGTGGTCCATGCTTAGGATCCGGGCGCTGAACTGGTACTCGGAGGTGCCGTCATCGCTGCGGACCCGGTAGCAGCCGCGCCCGTCCGCCCCGGCCCCGCCAGGCTTACCTCCCACCGGTTCCGGGGTGAGGATCCGTTCGTGGGAGAACTCGGCGAGTGCCTTGCGGAGCAGGTGCCGGTTGGCGTTGTCCCACCTTTCGCCGGTGAGATGCGGTACAGGGCCTGGATGCGGTGCAGGGCCGGCGGAGGGCTGCCCGGGGGTGGTTGTGGCGGCGGGATCGAGATCGATAGTCATAGTGGTGCTCCCTGGGTTACGGGCGTAAGGGCGGGCAGAAGGGACGTTCGGGCGGCCAGGTAATCGTCGCGGCTGCAGAAACTCAGCAGCGCGTCCTTGTCCGGAAGGGTGACCGCCCCGGCGGGCTGGAAGCCCAGGCGTTGATTCAGGGCGTGGATCCTGGTGTTCCGGATATCCGGCTCCACCACGATGCGGGCCACTCCCGGCGTGCTGAAGAGTCGTGCCAGGACGGCGTCCATCACCGCGGCGGTGTAGCCGCGCACGGGTGCGGCCGACGGCGGGGCCACCAGCAGGTGCATCCCCACGTCCCCGGGAAGGACGGGGTACACACCGGCCAGCGGCGAGGACGCGGGAAGGTACTCCTCCATCAGGAAGGCAGGGACGCCGCCGTCGAGCCCCAGCACCGCGTGGTGGTGGCCGCTCGCTTGGATGTTCCTGTATTCCTGCACCACGTCCTCCACGCTGGCGGACGGCATGCCCCAGAACGAGGCGTAGGGCTGGGTCACCCAGCTGTGAAGGAGCGGCGCGTCGGCTTCGGCGTCGAGGCAGCGGAAGGTGAATGTCATGCCGGCACCGGTCCGCAATCCAGCGGAGAGCCAACCGCAGCCGGCGACCCGAACTGCTGGAACGCAATGCTGCGCTCCACGGGGTACACCTCGCGGCCGGTCATTTCGCGCAGGATGCAGGAGTTGCGGTAGGCGCCCATGCCCAGGTCCGGGGTGGCGAACCCGTGGGTGTGCAGCTCGGCATTCTGGACGAAGATCTCGCCGGGTTGGACGCCGGTGCTGTAGTTCCGGTCCACGGCGAACCTGCCCGCGCTGTCCCGGTCGATGCGGTCCCGGATGCCGGCGAGGAAACCTGGTTCCTGGTAGCCGTAGCCGGTGGCCAGCACCACCGCTTCGCTGTCCAGCGTGTAGGACGTGCCCTGCTCCGCGTGTTCCAGGTGCAGGGTGTGCGTCCCGGCCCCGGGGTTCCAGTAGGCAGCGGTCAGGCTCGAGTGGGTCAGCAGCCGGGTGTCCACCATTCCGGAGATGCTCTTGGTGTAGAGCAGGTCGTAGATAGCGTCGATCAGGTCCGAATTGATGCCTTTGTAGAGGTTTTTCTGGGCCTTGTTCAGGTAATCGCGCTGGTGTTGCGGGAGGGCGTGGAAGTAGTCCACGTACTCGGGCGAAGTCATCTCAAGCGTCAGCTTGGTGTATTCAAGCGGGAAGAACCTGCCGGAGCGGGTCACCCAGTTCAGCTGGTACCCGTGGGCGTCCGATTCCTGGAGCAGTTCGTAGTAGATCTCGGCGGCGCTCTGGCCGCTGCCCAGGATGGTGATGCTGCGCTGCTGCTGCAGTTCTGCCTTCCGCGCCAGGTAGTCGGCGGTGTGGAGGACCACTCCCCCGGCTCCCGCACGTGAATCGGCCACGATCCCTGCCGCAGCCCCGGGCACGTACGGGGAGGTGCCCGTGCCCAGCACCAGCCGCCGCGCCAGCAGCACCTCAGGCCCTCCCGGACCGGAGACGGAAAGCCGGTACACTCCGTCGTCGTACGTTACATCCAGCACAGCTGTGCCAAATCGGACGCCGGGCAACTGCCCGGCCACCCACTGGCAGTACTGGTTGTACTCCGCCCGCAGCGGGTAGAAATTTTCCCGGATGTAGAACCGGTAGAGCCTGCCGGCCTGCTTGAGGAAGTTCAGGAATGAGTATGGCGAGGTGGGATCGGCCAGGGTGACGAGGTCGGCCATGAAGGGCACTTGCAGGTGGGCGGGCGCCAGCATCATCCCGGGGTGCCAGTCAAAGGATTCCCTGCGTTCCAGGAAGATGCCGTCCAGCCCTTCCACCGGTTCAGCCAGCGCCGCGAGGCCCAGGTTGAAGGGCCCGACGCCGACCGCGGCGAAGTCGTAGATCCTGCGCCTGCCTGCCTTTTGGGTGGCGGTGTTGCTCATGCGGTCGCCTCGCTGCGCAGCAGCCCGGCGCCCGTGCGGCGCAGGAAGTTGATGATGCCGGAAATGTCCTCCAGCGTGGCCTCGGCGTTGAGGAGCGTGAACTTCAGGTAGTGCCGGCCGCCCACCGTGGTTCCGGCAACCACCGCTTCCCCGGAGGCGAAGACCGCCGCCCGGATGGCCGGGTTGAGGGCATCCGCCGCGTCCTCGCTGATCCGGTCGCCGCTGTCCAGGCGGGGCCGGTACCTGAAAACCAGGGTGCTGAGCCGGGGCGGGGCGGCGAGTTCGAAGGCGTCGTCGGCGGCGAGGAGCTTGCCCACGCGTGCGGCGAGGTCGATGGCTTCGTCGAACAGGGCGCCAATGGCGTCCGCGCCCATGATGCGCAGGGTGAGCCACAGCTTCAGGGCGTCGAACCGGCGGGTGGTCTGGATGCTCTTGTCCACCTGGTTGGGGATGGCTGCCAGCGCGGCGCTGTGCGGGTTCAGGTAGTCCGCATAGTAGGTGACGTGGCGCAGCATGGTCCGTTCGCGCACCAGCAGGGCGCTGGAGCTGACCGGCTGGAAGAAGGTTTTGTGGAAGTCGACGGTGACCGAGTCGGCAAGCCCTGTGCCGTCAAGGAGGTGCCGGTAGCGGCCGGAGACAATGAGGCCGCCGCCGTAGGCAGCGTCCACGTGGAACCATGCCCCGTAGGCCCGGGCCAGTGCGGCGAGCTCCGGGAGCGGATCGACAGCGCCGAAGTCCGTGGTGCCCGCGGTGGCCACCACCGCCATCGGGGTCAAACCGGCGTCCCGTGCGCCGGCCAGGGCCTCGGCGAGGGCGGCAGGATCCATCCGGTGGTCCGGCGTGCAGGGGACGGTGACGACGGCGTCGAACCCCAGGCCCAGCATTGATGACGACTTCTGGATACTGAAGTGGCTGTCCTCGGACGTGAAGATCCGCAGCGTGTCCAGCAGCGCCGGAAGCCGGAGCCCGGCGCGGGCAGGGTCCTGCCGCAGGCCGGCAACGGCATGGTTGCGGGCGATCAGCAGGGCCTGCAGGTTGGACTGGCTGCCGCCGGAGGTGAAGATGCCGTCCGAGGCGTCACCAAGGTCCAGCCGTTTTGCGGTCCAGTCAATAAGCCGGCGTTCGATCATGGTGGCGCCTGCACTCTGGTCCCACGTGTCCATGGAGGAGTTCACCGCGGACAGGACCGCTTCGCCCACCAGCGCCGGGATGACCACGGGGCAGTTGAGGTGGGCGGCGTACCTGGCGTCGTGGAAGTACACGGCATCGCGCAGGTACACATCCTCGAGTTCCTGGAGGGCGGCGGCCGTGTCCGGCAGGGGTCTTTCGAGGTCCACGGCGCCTACGCGGGCCTCCAGTTCGGAGGGTCCGACGCCGGTGAACGGCCGGGCGGTCCGCTCAAGTTTCGTGGCAACGGCCGTTACGCCCTGCAGCACCTGGGCCACATACCGCGGCGAGTTGCGTGCGTTGAGGAGGTGGTTGCTGGCCGCCAGCGCGAGTTCCACACGCGAGCCGAAGTCCCTGCCGCCAGGTTCCTGAACTGGGGTCTGATGGTTTGGCCGGTCATGGTTTGGCCGGTCATGGCTCGTCGCTCCATTGGTGTTGGGCGGATCATCCATTTCCAGCTCGTCAAGGCGGGGCAGCAGCGGCACTGGTTTTCCTTCGGTCGGCATTACATCGAACAAAGGCAAGCCTTACTTAGGTAACCCTTTTAATCAAACTTTTGTGATGTATTTAGCGAAGGAGTCGTGAAACTGCCCTGCGCGGGCCCTTTTCGGCGTCATTGACTGGCAGCCGGGGCAGTCCTGCTGCAAAATAACCGGCCGGCCGGAAGCGGGCAAGATGCACTGAGGGCGCAAGCGTCAATTTGGCGAACAATTAGTAAGCATGCTTTGCTTATGGGGTAAATGAACCTCCGCAAGCAGTTCGCGGCGGGGCTGCCAACGCCGGCAGCTTCGTGAAAGAAGCCCAAGGATGAACATCATGACCAGCGTTATTGAAGACCAGCTTACGGTGCCCGGGGAGCCTGACGCAGGAGCAGAATCTTCTTTGGGCGTCACCCGGCCCGCGGATATGGGCTTGCTGGTCACACTCAATTCACGGATGCACTGCCGCGCCCCGATGCAGCTGGTGGACCCGGAGGCACTCCCTGTTCGCATGCCCGTTTATGTGGACGGAACCTCGGTGGTCCCGGTGGGCATGGGCCTGGGAGCTGCTTCGGAGCACGTGGAGACGTACCGCTGTGCCTGCGGCTTCACCATCGACGTCCCGGTCCTCGCCGAACACGCACTCGCCAGCTGACTGCTGGGAAACGCCCCTCGGCGGGCTCCCCGACGGCGCTGGATCGGCTGGTCCCCCTCAGCCGTCCGGCTCAAGTGTTCAGGAGCGGATCAGCTGTCCGGCCAATCCACGTATTGCTCGTACCCCTCGTGCTTACGAAGGTAGCCGGCGATGAACGGGCAATGCGGAATGATCCGCTTTCCTGACGCCACCACGTCGTCGAGCGCAAAGTGGGCCAGGACACGTCCCAGTCCCTGCCCTTCGAATTCCTCGCCGGTCTCCGTGTGGGAGAAGTCTATGTGGCCCGGCAGGTCCCGGTAGAAGGACTGGACGGCGAGGACATCACCCACGTGAAGCTCATAACGGTGCTGCGCATCGTTGCGCCGCACAGAGACGTCGGGGGCGAACTTATCCTCGCTGGACATCGTGTTCTCGGTCATGGTTCGACACTGGCACTACTTCACTCCGCTGGCAATGCCTCCGCCCCGGTGTCCTGCCCGGCCGGAAGGAGTCCGGTGCGTTGGAGCCAGGACTGGATGTCAGCTCCCGCTTCGCGGACGGTGGTTCCGAGCCCGCTCTCAGTTGTTCCGCCGCCGCCATGACGGGCATGCAGCCCGGCGAAGCCGCCCGGGCCGCGATTCCTCCGGCCAAGTAGTTTGGCTAGCGGGAAGTTTGGCTAGCGGGACATTTCCGTTGCCGTGGGAGCGGATCCGGTCCGCAGCGGGCGCCGCACCCCGTGAAGCAGCACCAGTGCCAGGAGGAAGCAGGCTGCCCCGGCCCCCAGCAATCCCAGCGTCAGCCCATTGATTGCGGCCCCTACCGCGGCGGGGGTGAAGACCACCACGACGGCGGCCGCCACCGCCATGGCGGGCGGACGGCGGCCCTGAAGTGCCGCCGTCGGCCGATCCTCCAGGCGGCCGAACGCCGCCACCGCCGGAAGCAGCAGCAGGAGCAGTGACAGCAGGACCACGGGGCGCGACCACCACCACTCCGCGGTTCCGGCGGCGGGCTTGGGGACGGAGGTGAGGAGGAGCAGGCCTGACATTGCCACCAGCAGGGGAAGGTGCCACAGGTACACGGTCAGCGAACGGCCGCCCGCCACCCGAAGCAGCGTCCGTACCCATCCGAGGGAGCAGAGCGGAACCAGCGCAGGCCGGGCAAGTTCGATCAGGGCGGCCTGCGAAATACCCAGGAGGAAGAGGGTCAGGTTCGGCGGGTTGAGGTTCACCAGCATGTTCCCGGAGTACAGGCCCAGGGCAGCGACGAGGCCGAGCAGGAGGTTCGCGGCGAGGATGAGCGCCAGCAGGCCGGACTTGGAGAGCCTGGCGAAGCGGCCGTCGGCGGCCAGGAACCCCAGCTGCTGCACCGCACACCAGAGGAATACCAGGTTGGCATATGCGAGCAAGGGCAGCGTTCCGCGAAGGCAGTCCACGGCCACCACGAGGGCAGCAAGGACCCCAATTGCCAGCCAGGGGCTCCGCGCATGGAAGGCGGCCAGGAGCGGAATGGAAAGCTGCGCCGCCAGGTACGCCGCGAGGAACCAGAGCGGCATCCCGGCCCCGGCTGCCATCAGCTCCACCACCTGCGGATGCACGCCAAGCAGCCCGGCCGTCCAGAGCCCAAGGAACATTACCGCCAGCAGGGCAGCGGCGGGGCGCACCATCCGCAGGAGCCGTGCCTGGAGGAACTCAGCGGCGGTGCCGCCCCCGGCCTTGAGCCGTTGCCAGGACTGCAGGCCCGTGGTGCCGCCGGCAACAAAAAACAGCGGCATGACCATGAACACCCAGATCACGGGTTCAAACCAGTCCTGCTCGGCCAGGGTGTTGTGGGTAGTGACCGTTCCGTCCGGATGCAGGACGGGGCTACCCATCATGGAGTGGCCGACCACCACCAGTGCCAGGCAAAAGAACCGGACGAGGTCAAGCACCTCGTCGCGGGTGCCCGCCGGACCGGGCTGCGAAGATGTCCCCTGCTCCTGTGCGCCGCCCATGTTCATTCCTTTGCGGTAACTGCTCGTTACAGCTCCATTGTGCGCCCGGAAGCAGGCTCAGGTTAAGGGTGAGCTTGAGGAGGGCGCCAGGACACAAGAAGGAGGGAGGCCAGGATCATGGTTGATCCCGGCCTCCCTCCCCTGCGGAAATCTCAACGCGTGAGCGTCGCCAGCGTGGTGGTTGCGAAGTCGCGGGCGGAGCTGTTCCAGTGGCCCAGGAGCGCCTGCAGGTTCTCGCCGTCGGCGCGGTGGCCCGGTAGCTGCTCCTCCAGTGTGGCCAGGACGCCGGTGCGGAGCTCCGTGTTGAAATTGACCTTGCCAACGTTCATGGAGGCCGCCTTCACCAGCTCCTCCGCCGGGATTCCGGAAGCGCCGTGCAGGACCAGCGGAAGGTGCGTGCGCACCGCAATGTCCTGCAGCACGTCCCAGCGCAGCTGCGGCTCGCCCTTGTATTTACCGTGGACGTTTCCGACGGCGACAGCCAGCAGTTCCGCGCCGGTACGGGCCACAAAGTCCTCCACCAGGGCGGAGTCGGTGAGGCCGGCCACGGCGACGCCGGACTGGTCCGCGCTGAAGGCGCGGTCCTCGTCGCCGGCGAGCCCGCCAAGCTCGGCTTCAAGTACCACGTCCGGCCCCAGCAGCGCACGGGCCGCCCGGACCAGCGCAATGTTGTCCTCGTAAGGGAGGGAGGAACCGTCGGCGAGGACGGAATCCGCCCCTGCCGCAACGGCGTCGGCCATCACCCGAAGGTCCGTTGCGTGGTCAAGCTGCACCGCCACCGGGACGGACGCAGCGTCAGCGAGGCCACGGAGGGCACCGACGAGGCGCAGGCCGTTCGACGTGGCGGCAGTCTTCGGGGCCACCAGCAGGATGACGCCGCGGCCGGATTCCTCCGCCGCTGCCACCACGGCCAGCGCCGTCGTGAAGTCGTAGCAGGTGAAGGCCGGGATGGCGGAACCCTGCTGGAGGGCGGCGGTCACCAGGCGGTCGAGTCGGGTACGCATCAGACGCCCAGGCCTCCCACCAGGATCCAGGCCATGAAGGTCAGGACGAAGCCGGCCAGGCCCAGGATGGTGGTCAGGACGGTCCACGTCTTCAGGCCGTCCGAAACAGTGAGTCCGTAGTAGCGCACCACGGTCCAGAACCCGGCGTCGGTGACATGGGACAGGCCGAGCGAACCGAAGCCGATGGCGATGACGATCACGGCGATCTGGGCCGGGGTGTAGCCGCCTTCCATCACGGCGGACGTCAGCAGGCCGGTGGTGGTCACGATGGCAACGGTGGCCGAACCCTGCGCGGCGCGAAGGGCCAGGGAGATGACGAAGCCAAGGGCGATGACGGGCAGGCCCAGGTGGTCCAGGGTCTGGGAGAGGGCGGCGCCGATCCCGGAGGTGCGGAGGACTTCACCGAACACGCCGCCGGCGGCAACCACCATCAGGATGGAGGCGATGGGGGGCAGGGCGCCCTCGAAGATTTCGCCGGTTTCCTTCAGCGACCAGTTGCGGCGGACGGCCAGCAGGAAGAAGGACAGCGCAACGGCCACCAGCAGCGCGAAGAACGGGTTGCCGATGAACGCGGCCAGGCCGTACCAGGAGTTGTCCTTGGGGATGGAGAGGGTGCCCAGGGTGCCAAGGAGGATCTGCACAATCGGGGCGGCGATGAGGAAGATGATCAGGCCGGGACGGGGCGGGGCAACAGCCATGGCGCCGGGGCCGTCGTGGCCTACCTTGACCAGCGAGTCGGAGCCGAATTCTTCAACCTGTGCCTTGACGGACGGGAGGAGCTCGTACTCCTTGCGGTTCATGATGCTGGCAACCCAGTAGGACAGGAAGCCCAGGGGAATGCAGATGGCCAGGGAGATCAGGGTGATGAGTCCGATGTCGGCACCGAAGACGCCGGCACCTGCCACGATGCCGGGGTGCGGCGGAACGGCCACGTGGATGGCGAGCATGATGCCGGCCATGGGCAGGCCGAACTTGACCGGGTGCACCTTGGCGATCTTGGCGAAGGCGTAGACGATGGGGACCAGCACAATGACGCCGACTTCGAAGAAGACCGGAATGGCCACCAGGAAGCCGACGGCGGTGAGGGCCACGGCAACCCGCTTGGCGCCGAGCTTTGCGGTGAAGTGGGCAGCGAGGGACTGGACGCCGCCGGACACCTCGATCATGCGGCCCAGGACGGCGCCGAGTGCGATCAGCAATGCCACCTTGCCCATGGTGCTGCCGACACCGTTGGCGACAACGGTGAAGACGTCCTTGAGCGGGATCTGGGCAGCGACGGCAACCAGGATGCTGACGGTGAGCAGGGCAACGAAGGCCTGGATCTTGAAGCGGATGATCATGACCAGCAGCACGGCAATGCCGAGGGCTGCGATGGTCAGGAGCAGCGGAGTGCCAAGCTCCACTGCGGGTTTGATGGCTGGAGTTTCAGCCGCCCGCGCGATCAGCGGGTGCATCAGGTGGTTCATTTCGGGGTGTCTCCTTTGACAGGCCGGTCTTCCGGAAGACCGGCCATCAGGCGCTGGTTGAGGAAAGTGGCTACGCGGTGCGCTTTGTGGGCGCAACGACCTTGATGACGGCGGAGTCGTCGGCGGCGGCGAGGCCCTGGGCCTGGCCCAGCAGGTAGAGCTGCTCGGCAGCAGCGGCAACCGGGGCTGCCAGGCCGGCGGCACGGGTGGCCTTGCCCACGATGCCCATGTCCTTGACGAAGATGTCCAGGCGGGAGAGGACCTCGGCGCCTTCCTCGTTGTAGGCCTCAAGGATGCGCGGCCCGCGGTTGGACAGCATGAACGAGCCCGCGGCGCCGGCCTCGAGGGCGGCGAGGGTCTTGGCCTGGTCCAGTCCGAGGGCGTCGGCGAGGGCCATGGCTTCGGCCGCTGCGGCGATGTGCACGCCGCAGAGGAGCTGGTTGACGGTTTTGAGGGCCTGTCCGTCGCCGGGCTTGTCGCCCACAACGGTCAGGGTGGAAGCCAGCAGGTCCAGCGCGGGGGCTGCCTTTTCGCGGGCTTCGGGGGAAGCGCCGACCACGATCAGCAGGTCGCCTTCGCCGGCGCGCTTGGGGCCTCCGGACAGCGGTGCGTCAACGAGGTCCACGCCGTATTCGGCGAGCTTGGCCACCGTGGCGGGGATGGCTTCGGTGCCCACGGTGCTGCCAAGGATGACGACGGCGCCGGGCTCAAGCACGGAGGCCACGCCGTTCTCGCCGAAGAGGACGTCGTTGAGCTGCTCGCCGTTGCGGACGGCCAGGAGCACGGCGTCGGCACCCTTGGCGGCTTCGCGGGCAGAGGCGAAGGTGGCGATGCCGGCTTCTTCGGCGAGCTTCAGGCGCGGTTCGGCGATGTCGAAGCCGTGGACTGTCAGCTGGGACGCGAGGCGGGTGGCCATGGGCAGGCCCATGGCGCCGAGGCCCAGGACTGTGACGGTGTAGTTGCTGGTCATGGTGTTCTCCATTGAATGTGTGCGGAATCGGGAGCCGGTGGGGGTTAGAAGGTGTTGCTGAGCTTGCGGGTGACGTCGGCCAGTGACTGGTCGTCGCCCACGTTGCCGGCGAAGACGATGTACGGGATGCCCTTGGCGGGGCCGTCCACCGGTTCCCAGAGCGAGACGATGCCGGGAAGCATGGGGCCGCGGACAATGGCGTGCCGGATTTCCAGGCCGTGGGCGGCCACGTCGGAGGAGGTGATTCCGCCCTTGGCGATGACGAACCGCGGCGGGAAGGTCTTCAGTGTCCGGTTCACCACGGCGACGACGGCGGCGGACACGGTGCGTGCGATCCGCAGGCTTTCTGCCGGGTCGTCTGTCTTGATGAGCAGGCGGCTGGTGTGGACGATGACGTCCCCGCCGTGGAGGGCCTCGACGACGGCGTCCACCGTCTGGTCCAAGTGGCTGGCGGATTCCGGGCCGAGGAGCTTTTCGACGTCGATCTCCACGATGCGTGCGGCGCTGTGCTGCTCCGTCAGGGCCTTGAGCTGGCGGGTGGTGACGCCGACGTGGGAGCCGACGACGATCAGGCCGCCTGCTTCCGACGGTGTGTTTCCGGCGTAGGCTTCCGCACCGCTGAGTTCGGCGCGGATTTCCTGGCCGATCCGGGCACGGCCGAAGGGAGGGCCTACGCGGTAAAGGAGCTTCTTGCCGCGCCGTTCGGCTTCTTCCAGGCCGAGGGACAGGGCACGGAGGTCGTTTTCGGTCACGATGTCCGCCACGATGGGGGTGGAATCGGTGGCCCGTTCGATTGCGTCGGCGATGGCGTTGGCAGAGATGGCAGGGTCCTGGGCTGCCGCGCCGGCGCGGATGATGTTCAGGTCCAGGACGATGACCGTGTCCGCGGCGAAGCGGCCCTTGGACTTCTCTTCGACGTAGTCAGCCATTACGGAGGTGGAAAAGCCGAAGGTGGCGTCCTTGGCGAACTCTGTTTCGGACACCGGGATGAGGGTGCCGGCCGCGTCTGCGGTGCCGCGCATGTAATGGACGCCGCCGATGGTGACCCGCCCGGCGTCGGGGAAGGCTGGAACCAGCACAACGCCGTCGGTTTTTTCCCCGCTGACGTCCGATACTGTGGCGGCGATGACGTCCGGCTCCAGGGGGTAGTGGCCGCGGAGGGTGGAATCGCTGCGGCTGACGAAGCCAAGGCGCAGTTCTTCCGGGGAACCCGCTGCTGCGAGGGCATTGCGGACCACCTCCTCATTGCGGGCGGCAGCCTCGGCAGGGTCCAGGCTGCGGGTGTTCGTGAGGACGTAGACGGCAGGCTTCGACTGGCTGAAAGCCCAAATGAAGTCTTCCACGTCCCAGCGGGTGAGCACGGGCAGGTCTGCCACGGACTGCGTTCCGGTGGGGTCGTCGTCGAGCACGACCAGGACACGCGGGGTCTCCGCGTTGGAGGCAGCCAGGGTGCTGGCTACCAGTTCGGCGGGAATCCGGACCTCGGCCGGATACGCGGCCAGGACGTCTGCTTCAAGCGTCACAGTGCACTCCGTTGTGTATGGATCCTCTGACGGATCCTGATGTAAAAGGCAGGTGTAAGATGTCAGACATCTTGCATTTGGTTTTTAGTGTGGCACAGGACATAACGACGCGCAAGTAGACTTGTCTGACATATCCAATGAGGGAATAACGGGGGCAGCATGGCGAGGCAATCACTGGTGGGCCAGGTGGCCGACGAGCTCCTGGACCGCATCATCGCCGGTGAGTTCCCGCCCGGCGCCACCGTCCCCGGCGAGCATGAGCTCAGCGCCCGGCATGAGGTCAGCCGGATGACGGTCCGCGAGGCCATGAAAACGCTCCAGGCGCAGCGGATCCTGAGCGTCGAGCGGGGCCGGGGCACGTTCGTGAACCCCCTCAACCGCTGGGCATCGCTGGAGGCCGTGCTGCGCGCCGCTTCCGAGGGCAAGAACGAGGCTGACGCTTCCATCCAGCTCATCGAACTGCGGCGCATGCTGGAAGCCGGCGCCTGTGAACTGGCGGCGGGAAGGATCAGCGACGCTGAGATCCAGGCCCTGCACGGCTATGTGGCGGCCATGCGTGCCGCCCACGAAGTCAATGACGTGGCCGCGTTCGTGGCCGCGGACCTGGCTTTCCACGACCTGATCCTGCATGCCTCGGAGAACGTCTTCGTGGCTGTGCTGTTCGAGCCGCTGCACCGGGTGCTGGAAAAGCGGCGCACTGAAACCTCGGCCGTCCGTGAGATCCAGGAGCATGCGATCCGGCACCACCAGAACATTGCCGAAGCGCTGGAGTCGCGGGATGCCACCCGTTCTCGGCAGGCCATGGACGCGCACATGCAGCAGACCCTGGACGACCTGAAAAACCTGGTGCTCGAGGCGAAGCAGGCCGCGGGTTCGGCCTGACGGCGGTGCGGAACATCGGATAAGGGCTGGTCAACGTTCTGGAAGTGCCACTAGTCTTCAAGGACCGCCCGCAACCGGGAGCACCGTTGATCACGAGGAGCGAAGTTGTCCAACCACACGTACAGCATTTCTGAAATCGTCGGCACGTCGGACCAGGGAGTGGACGACGCCGTCCGCAACGGGATCGCCAAGGCTTCCCAGACCCTCCGCAACCTTGACTGGTTCGAGGTCAAGGAGATCCGGGGCCACCTCGAAGAAGGCAAGATCGCCGACTGGCAGGTCACCATCAAGATCGGCTTCCGGCTGGAAGAGCACTAACTCCCGCCCAACTGACTCGCAGCAGACGTCGCGAAACCGTGTTTTGACGACGTCTGCTGCGAGTCAGTTGGCGTTTAAGCGGGCCTAGTTCGCCGAGACGGTGCCGGCCGAGCGGCGCCGCCAAACGGTTGGAATGCCGTCGAACGCGGGAAAAACCTGTCCTTCGAAGAAGGACAGGACGGTGTGCGGATCGTGGTCCGGGCTCCACAGGCCCGACGCCGGGCAGTGCGAACCGGTGGCGGTGGAGGGGGCGTCGGCGGCGGCAGCCTGGCGTTCCTTGAGCAGTGCGATGCGTTTCATCGTTGAGACCATCCTTGGTGGAGAAACCTTGCTCCTCCAGCCTAGGAAAAGTGCAATCTTTCCCCAATGGGCTCGTGGCCAGAAACACCCGCCTCAACTGGCCAAAAGTACAACGGCTCCGGCCGCCGTCACTCCCCGCTTTCCGCCGTGGCCGGAGCGGTGTTGCGGTCGGATTCACGTTCGGCCGCCGGCTGGGGTGCTCCCAGGCTGCCGAGCAGTGCAAGGGCGTCGGCCGACGGCGAAGCGGCCCGGGCCGAATACACCCGAAGCGTCTGGTCGGGATCGTCCGGGAGGACAAGGTTTTCAAAGTTCAGTTCCAGGTCCCCGACGGCGGGGTGGTGCAGGCGCACGCTTCCTGCCGACCGGGTGGCCACCCGGTGCCCGGCCCACCATTGGCGGAAGTGCTCGCTATGGACAGCGAGTTCGCCCACCAGCTGGTTGGCCTGGGCATCGTTGGGGTGGCGGCCTACATCCAGCCTCAACGCTCCGGCCGCTTCCGCCGCCACGGTTTTCCAGTCACGGAAGAGCTCGCGGGCTGACGGGTCAAGAATGAGCCAGCGGGTCAGGTTGCGTTCGGCAGCCGGCAGCGCGGGGAAATCCGCGAACAGCAGGAAGGCCATCCTGTTGCCGGCGAGGACGTCACTGCGCCGGCCCAGCACCATGGCCGGAACGTCGCCCATCGCCTCCAGGAGCTGCCGCAGCGCCGGACGGACAGCCTGGGCGGCCGTTGTGCTGAACCTCGCGGACCCGGCACAGTTTTCCAGCAGGTCCATCATGTGCGCATGCTCGCTGCCGTCCAGCCGCAAGGCCCTCGACACTGCCTCAAGGACCGTCCGCGACGGATGGATGTTCCGGCCCTGCTCCAGCCTGACGTAGTAGTCGGTACTCACCCCTGCCAGCCGGGCGACTTCTTCGCGGCGGAGGCCGGGAACCCGGCGGGCACCGGAGGTGGGTCCCGCACCGGCGTCCTCAGGGCTCAGGCGGGACCGCATGGCTTTGAGGAATTTTCCGAACTCCGCGCTTTGACCCATGCAGACCATTGTGCCCGCCATGGTGGCTCTCTCCTACAACGAAGGTAGGACTGGGAGTCCTAGGAAAAACAGAATCAGGTTCCCCTGCTGACTTCCCGGCCAAAAGTGCATAGGCTCAAAAGCGAGCCAGCGGAAACCGCTTTCTCCCGTCGAGTCAACGGCACCCCACCCCCGCATGTTTCAAGGAGCCCCAATGTCAGAGCTGACACTGAACAACGGCGTCACCATCCCCCAGCTTGGTTTCGGCGTCTTCCAGGTACCGCCGGAGGACACGCAGCGGACCGTGGAGGACGCCTTCGAGGCCGGATACCGCCACATAGACACGGCCGCCGCCTACCGGAACGAGGCGGGCGTGGGTGCCGCGATCGCGGCTACCGGCATTCCGCGCGAGGACATCTTTGTAACCACCAAGCTTCGGAACGGCGAGCAGGACCGCGCGCAGGAAGCGTTCCAGAACAGCCGCAAAGCCTTGGGCCTCGACTACGTTGACCTCTACCTCATCCATTGGCCCGTCCCGTCGCAGGACTTGTACGTCCAGGCATGGAAGGAGATGGAACGGCTCTACGAGAACAACCAGATCCGCGCCATAGGCGTTTCCAACTTCCTCGCCGAGCACCTGGACACCCTGCTGGAGTCCTCGGAGATCGTCCCGGCCGTCAACCAGATCGAACTGCACCCCAGCTACCAGCAGGCAGACCTTGCGGCCAAGTGCCGGGGCCTTGGCATCGCCGTGGAGGCCTACAGCCCGCTGGGACAGGGCGGAGACCTGAACGGCAATGCGGTGACCGGCATCGCCAACGCCCACAATGCCACCCCGGCGCAGGTGGTGCTCGCCTGGCATCTGGCCGCGGGAAACATCGTGATTCCCAAGTCCAGCCAGGCCGCCCGGATCCGGGAGAACTTCGCTGCCTCCGCCCTCACCCTCTCCGACGAGGAGCTTGCCGCCATCAGCGCCCTTGAGTCCGGGGCCCGCATCGGCTCCGATCCCGCCGTCGCCGCCTTCACGCAGCTGTAGAACCACCAAACCCAAAGGATTCAGCCATGCAGTACACCCACCTGGGCCGCTCCGGCCTGAAAGTCTCCCGCCTTTGCCTCGGCACCATGAACTTCGGCCCGCAGACCGAGGAAGCGGACGCCCACTCCATCATGGACTCGGCCCGCGAGCAGGGCATCAACTTCTTCGACACTGCCAACGTCTATGGCGGCGCCGGCCACCGCGGCTGGACCGAAGAAATCATTGGCCGCTGGTTCGCCAAGGGCGGCGAGCGCCGCGAGCACACGGTCCTGGCCACCAAGCTTTACGGCACCATGACGGACCGCCCCAACGAGTCCAAGCTCTCCGCCCTGAACATCCGCCGCGCCCTCGACGCCAGCCTGAAGCGCCTGCAGACGGACTACATCGACGTCTACCAGTTCCACCACATCGACCGGGACACCCCGTGGGACGAAATCTGGCAGGCCATCGAGGTGGCGGTCCAGCAAGGGAAGATCCTCTACTCGGGCAGCAGCAACTTCGCCGGCTGGCATATTGCCCAGGCCCAGGAGGCGGCCAGGCGGCGCAACTACACCGGCCTGGTGAGCGAGCAGTCCATCTACAACCTGTTCATGCGCCAGGTGGAGCTGGAAGTGATCCCGGCGGCCCAGCAGTACGGGCTGGGGCTCATCCCCTGGTCGCCGCTGCAGGGCGGGCTCCTGGGCGGGGTATTGAAGAAGGAGCGCGACGGCGTCCGGCGCACCGAGGGCCGTGCAGCCGAAACACTCAAGAAGCATGAAGACCAGATCCGGCAGTACGAGGATTTCGCCGATGAGCTGGGCCACGAACCGGGCGACATCGCCCTTTCCTGGCTCCTGCACCAGCCTGCCGTCACGGCACCCATCGTGGGACCGCGCACCCAGGAACAGCTCGACGCCGCCGTCAGGGCATTGGACGTAACCCTGGACGCCGACACCCTCAAACGATTGGACGACATCTTCCCGGGGCACCGTACGGCACCGGAAGACTACGCGTGGTGAACCCCTCCACCCCTGACGCCGGTACGGTGGCGCCGAGGAACATCCTGTTCCTCGGCGGCACCGGCGTCATCAGTGCGGCGGCCGCAGAACGCGCCGTCGCACTGGGGCACCGGCTGACCATCCTCAACCGGGGCCGGTCCACAAGGCCGGTTCCCGAAGGGGCTGAAACCCTCACCGCGGACGTGCGGGACGCCTCCGCGGTTCGTGACGCGCTGGGCGGGCGCGATTTCGATGCCGTCGCGGACTTCATCACGTACACCCCCGACCACGCCAAGGCCAGCCTGGACCTGTTCACAGGCCGCACCGGGCAGTACGTGTTCTTCAGCTCCGCCTCTGCGTACCAAAAGCCGCCCACCCGGCTTCCAATCCGCGAGTCCACGCCGCTGAAGAACCCGTTCTGGCAGTACTCCCGGGACAAGATCGCCTGCGAGGAACTGTTTTACCAGGCCTACAGAGAGCAGGATTTCCCGCTCACCGTGGTGCGCCCTTCCCACACGTACGACCGCACCAAAATCGCCATGGTGGGCGGCTGGACGGACCTCCACCGGATGCGGGCGGGGCTGCCGGTCATGGTGCACGGGGACGGGACCTCGCTGTGGACACTGACGCACAGCATGGACTTTGCCAAGGCTTTTGTGGGGCTGCTCGGCCTGCCGCAAGCGGTAGGCGAGAGCTACACCATCACATCCGACGAGTACCTGCCCTGGAACCAGATCTACCGGCTGTTCGCCCGTGCAGCCGGTGTTGCGGACCCGGAACTGGTCCACGTTGCCTCCGAAACCATCGCCGCCCACAGCCCGGAGCTGGGACCCAACCTCCTGGGCGACCGCTCCCACTCGGTGGTCTTCGACAACACCAAGATCAAGTCCCTGGTCCCCGGCTACTGCGCCACCATTCCCTTCGCCGACGGCGCACGCGAAATCGTGGACTGGCACGACGCGAACCCTGTCCTCCAGGTGGTTGACCGGGAATTCATGGACCTCAGCGACCGGTTGACCGGCTGGGCCAGGCGGGGTGCCTAACGCCGGGCGGGCAGCGCCGCCTTCCAATATTCCCCGGGCATTCAAGGGCCCGGGGAAGCCGATCCGGGAGAGACTGGTGAAATGACACTTGCACCGCTGATCAAACTCAATGACGGCTACTCCATCCCCCAGGTGGGCCTTGGCACCTGGCCGCTGGACGACGACCAGGCGGCCACCGCCGTCGTGCAGGCCCTGGAAGCCGGCTACCGGCACATCGATACCGCCGTGAAGTACGGCAACGAGCAGGGCGTGGGCAACGGTATCCGGGCCAGCGGCGTGGACCGTGGCGAGCTGTTCATCACCACCAAACTGGACGGCCAATACCAGGGGAACGACAGGGCGGTGGAAGGGCTGGAAGGGTCACTGAAGCGGCTGGGGCTGGATTACATGGACTTGCTGCTTATTCACTGGCCCCTGCCCGCGCGGGACGAGTACATCTCCACGTGGAAGACCTTCGAGCGGCTCCAGGCGGAAGGAAAAGTGCGCTCCATCGGCGTCTCCAACTTCAAACCCTCCCACCTGGAACGGCTGATGGCCGTTACTGACGTGGTCCCCGCCGTCAACCAGATCCAGCTGACGCCGGCGGTCACGCGCGCGGCCGAGCGGGAATTCCATGCAAAGCACGGAATCGTCACCGAGTCCTACAGCCCGCTGGGAGGCGCCGGGGCCAGCCTGCTCGGTGCTCCCATCCTCTTCCAACTAGCCGAAAAGCACGGAAAAACGCCCGGCCAACTGGTCCTTCGCTGGCATGTTCAAAACGGAATTGTAACGATTCCGAAAACGTCGAATCCGGACCGGATGAGGGAAAACCTGGACATCTTCGATTTCGCCTTGGATCCGCAGGATCTAGCGGAATTAGCGGTCCTGGACGAAGGTCCCGGTGCGGGCAATGATTCCGACGTGACAGGGCATTGAAACGGGCCTGAAGTGGGCTTTTCCGGGAACCCGGGGTTGGCAAATAGATAGTAAGCATGATTACTATTGAGGCAGAAGGATGAAGTGCTTCCGGGATCCGGAGGCCTCCTTTATTTAGGAAGAGGAACGAAAAATGGGATTTCTTGCATTTCTGATTCTCGGACTTATTGCTGGTGCGATCGCTAAGGCGATCCTCCCGGGCCGGCAGGGTGGCGGCTGGATCATCACCCTCGTCCTGGGCGTCGTCGGAGCACTCCTCGGCGGCTGGATCGGCGGAATGATCTTTGGCAGCGGACTGCAGGAGTTCTTCTCCCTGCAGACGTGGCTGCTGGCCATCGGCGGCGCGCTTATCGTGCTGCTGGTTTACGGCATGGTCACCAAGCGCGGCGCTCGCGGCTAACTGTCGCGTAAGCCAGGAAACCGGCCTGGGGACAACATCCCCGGGCCGGTTTTCCTATCTCCCGGCCTCTCTGGCCGGAAGTGAAACCTTCTCAGTGAGCAGGAGTTCATCTTGAAAAACAAACTTCTTTTGGGCGTTGGCATTGCCGCCGGGTATGTGCTTGGGTCGCGGTCCGGCAGGGCCGCCTATGACAAGCTCAAGGCACGCGCTGCGGGCATCTGGGACAGCAAGCCCGTGCAGGACAAGGTTGCGGTTGCAACGGAAGCCATCAAGGAAAAGGCTCCCGAGGTCGCGGACCAGTTGAGTGAGGCCGCACGCCGGGCAGGTACGGTGATCGGCTCAGCGGTGCATCGTGAAGGCTCCTCCGGCTCCGGCGGCACCAAATCGTCAACCTCCGACGCCGGCACGACAGCCAGTGCCCCTGGCACCACAGTTCCGGGTACCTCTACCGCTGGAGCTCCAGGCAGGAGCACCCCAAGTGGCGACGACCTTGGCGAGGACCACATCCCCGCGCACTCCACCCACCCGGAAACCTTGAACCTCGGCACCTCCGACGAGACCAATTCAAAGGCCTAGCCCCGGCACACCGTCCGGCCTGTGACGGTCCGTCCCGCTTGACAGCGGAAAAACAGCGGGTCTGTGCTACAACTGAATGGCTTTGCTGGCCGTCGCGATCCTTGGGGGACGCGGCGGCCAGCAGCGTCTTAGCTAAATTGCCGGCCCGCAGGCCTCCCTTCCCGGCCCTAACGGTTCGGTGGGGTCCAGCCGAGCCGCTCTGGACAGGGCTCAGGCTAAAGAAGTGCCAGGCCCGGCAGCGCCAACACCGGCATTGCCAACGCCGGCACTGCCAATAACTACAGTGCCGTCGAGTTCGTCTGAATGGACTGTCCGGACGGCAAGGCCCGCCGCGGCCACAACGGATGCGGTTCCCTCAGCCTGCTGCTCACTGGTCTCAATGAGCAGATGCCCGTCGGAGGACAGCCACTCCAGCGCCCCTGCGGCCACGCGCCGGTGGAAGTGGAGCCCGTCCGGGCCGCCGTCGAGTGCTGTCCGCGACTCATAGAGGCGGGCTTCCGGCGGCATCGTTCTTATCGCATCTGTGGGGACGTAGGGAGCATTCACGGCCAGGACGCGCACCCGGCCTTGGAGCCCGGGCGGAAGCGCGGCAAACAGGTTCCCTTCGTACACGCATCCGCCCACCGGCCCCACGTTGCGGCGCGCGCACTTCACGGCGCCCGGGTCGACGTCTGCAGCATGCAGCTCGATGCCCGGGTCCCGTCGCGCAATGGCCGCCCCGACTGCCCCGGACCCGCAGCACAAGTCAACAACAATGCGGGGTGCAGAAAACCGGCCGCCCTGCAGCAGTCCCACGGCCTCGTCCACCAGCAGCCGGGTCCGGCGCCGGGGCACAAAGACCCCCGGCTCGACAGCGATCCGGTGTCCGTCGAAGCCGGCCCAGCCAAGAATGTACTCCAGGGGCTCGCCCGATCTGCGCCGGCCAACCCAGTCAGCGAGCGCTGCAGGGCCGGGCGCCTCACTGATGAGCAGCCCCGCCTCATCTTCGGCGAATACACATCCGGCGGCCCGCAACGCGGAAACTGTGGCGGCAAACGCGTGGGGCGCGGAGATCCCGGAAACTGGCAAGGGCACACCTTTCTGCGAGCCGGGCGTTTCAACAAGCCGGGCCGGCCTGGGCCGGATGGAGTCCAATGCTAGTCCGCAATTGCACCGCACGGCAGCGCTTGTTGGCAGGATGGACCTATGATCCCGCCTGCACAGGACGATCTCATTTGGACCGGTAGCTACACCGCCGGTGGAGGCGGCCGTGCCGATGGCATCGGCGCCCTCGCCGCGCACGGGGACGGAAGCCTCGAATGGCTGGGAACGGCGGTGAACGCGGATTCGCCGTCGTTCCTTGCCGTTCATCCCGCCTTGCCGGTGGTGTACGCGGTGGCCGAGCAGCGCGGGATGGTCCGGGCTTTCCGCCGCACGGGTGACTTCGGACTGGAGCCGCTGGGTGATTCTCAACCCGCCGGAGATGCAACGTGCCATGTGGCAGTGGACCCCCTGGGCCGCTTCCTTACGTCCGCCTGCTGGGGCGACGGGCAGGTCCTGCTCTATGGATTGGATGACGACGGCGGGATGACAGGCTGCTTCCCGGCGGCACCATCGGTGGATCCGCACGCCGGCCTCGACCCGGGTGAACCTCGGCAAAGCCGGGCCCACGCCAGCCTGATGCTGGCGGACGGACGCGTCATGACGACGGACCTGGGCCATGACACCCTCCGGGTCTGGAACTATGTGCCGGGCACCGGCCTGGTGGCTGACCATGAGGTTGCCCTCCCGTTCGGCAGCGGTCCCCGCCACGTGGTGCAGCACCAGGGCGGCAATGTGCTCGTGGTGTCCGAGTACTCCGTTGAAGTGTTCGTCGTGAGGCCGGAAGCGGGGACATTCGAGGTGATCTTCCGTGGTCCGGCCACCTCCGGCGGCCGGGCTCCGGGCGACTCCGCCGCGGAGATCCCAGTGGCGGAAACTGGCCGCGCCACCACCTGGTCAGGGGAACGTGGCTGCACGTAGCCCACGAGCGGTCGGACAACGTGGCAACGTTCGCCCTGGATGACGTGACCGGCATCCCTACCGGGATGGTCAACGACGTGCAGGTCCCGTCGCCGACTGCCCTGGTCCCCGCCCCGGCGCCGGCCGGCTGGAGGTTCCAAGGGGCGGCCGGCAGGAAGCGCTGAGGCCAAGCGGAACCGCGGACGCCATTGGCTAAACACTGGAGTTATTCAATGCAAGCGCTTACAGTTGTGCCGTGGCTCACAAGGAAGCTTGCTTACCTGTGAGCCCTCACAGCAATTGCCGGCTGTTGTCCGCCGGCAAGCCTGAACAGCAGCGCCGCTCCCAGGAAGGTCTCAGCCTTGATATTCCGCACCCGTCCCAGCGCGCCCCCACGCGCCCGAAAGTCTCCAGGATCCACCACACCCCCGGCCGCGCCGGCCCGGGCCGTTGCCGCCGGACTGCTGGCAGCCGCCGTCGCCGCCTCCGCGGCAGTCCTTCCCGCCCAGGCTGCACCTGGCCCCAAAGACCCTGGGTCGGCGTCGGCCCTTCACTCACTCCGCGCCCCCGTAACGGATGAGAACTTCTACTTTGTGATGGCGGACCGCTTCAGCAACGGAAGCACCGCGAATGACCAGGGCGGCCTGGGCAGCGATCCCATGGTGTCCGGCTTCGATCCCACAAACAAGGGGTTCTACAACGGCGGAGACCTTGCGGGCCTCCTGGACAAGATCGACTACATCCAGGGCCTGGGCACCACTTCCATCTGGCTCACCCCCAGCTTCAAGAACAAAGCGGTGCAGACAGAGGACGGATCGGCCGGATACCACGGCTACTGGATCACCGACTTTACCCAGATCGATCCGCACCTGGGCACCAATGCCGAGCTCAAGGCCCTCATTGACGAGGCCCACAGCCGCGGCATGAAGGTCTATTTCGACATCATCACCAACCACACGGCTGATGTCATCAGCTACAAGGACGGCGCACGCCAGGGATACGTTTCCAAGGATGAAGTGCCCTACAAAACCGCGGACGGCGTGGCGTTCGATGACCGCGATTACGCCGGCGCGGACAACTTCCCGGAACTCGACCCACTGAAATCCTTCCCCTACATTCCCGAACTGACAGCAGAAGAGCAGAACCTGAAGGTCCCCGCCTGGCTGAACGATCCAACGCTGTACCACAACCGCGGTGACACAACCTTCGCGGGTGAGGACGCCTACTACGGCGACTTCTTCGGCCTGGATGACCTGTTCACCGAGCACCCCAAAGTGGTCAGCGGCATGAAGGACATCTACAAGACCTGGATCCGCGACTTCGGCGTGGACGGCTTCCGGATCGACACGATGAAGCACGTCAACAACGAGTTCTGGCAGGAGTTCGGCCCGGACGTCCTCAACTACGCCAAAGCGCAGGGCAAGGACGAGTTCTTTATGTTCGGCGAGGTCTTCGACACCACCAAGAGCTTCACCTCCCAGTTCACCACCCGCAACCAGATGCAGGCTGTCCTGGACTTCCCCTTCCAGGAGGCAGCCCGGAGCTTCGCCTCCAAGGGACAGGACACCCGCACCCTGGAGACGTTCTTCGCCGGCGATGACTGGTACACGGATGCAGATTCGAACGTGTACCAGCTGCCCACCTTCCTGGGAAACCACGACATGGGCCGCATCGGCAGCTTCATCGCCGCGGACAACCCCGGAGCGACGGACGACGAAAAGGTGGCCCGCGACCGGCTGGCCCACGAACTGATGTACTTCTCCCGCGGCAACCCTGTGATCTACTACGGCGACGAGCAGGGCTTCACCGGCCCCGGCGGGGACCAGGACGCACGCCAGACCCTCTTCCCCAGCAAAGTGGAGGCATACCTCGACGACGACCTGCTGGGCACCGAGGCCACGCACGCCGAGGACAACTTCAACCCCGGGCACCCGCTGTACGGCAAGATCAGCGAGCTCGCCGCGCTCACCAAGGAGCACCCGGCCCTGCGCGACGGCGCCCACCAGCACCGCTATGCCTCCGACGGGCCCGGCATCTACGCCTTCTCCCGAACGGATGCGGCGGACCAGCGCGAGTATGTCGTGGCGCTGAACAACAGCGAACAGGCACAGACCGCAGAGGTACCCGCCTACATTGCCAAGCGCACCTACACGCGGATCTACGGCGAAGGCGCGGACGAGGCGAAGACTTCGGCGGACGGCAAGCTGGCCGTCACCGTCCCGCCGCTTTCCGCCGTGGTGTACCAGTCCTCCGGCAGGATCCCGCACTCCAAGGAAGCGCCCGCCGTCGTCCTCCAGGAGCCGGCACCCGCGCAGGGTGACAACGGGCGCCTCAAGGTGACGGCCGACGTCGGCGGTTCCTCGTTCTATGAGGTCACCTTCGAAGCCAAGGCAGCAGGCGGGGACTGGACGCCCATCGGCACTGATGACACGGCTCCGTACCAGGTGTTCCACGACGTGGCGGCCTTCGACGCCGGCACGGCGATGGAGTACCGCGCCACCGTACTGGACAACGGCGGACACACCGCCACGTCACAGTCCCGCACGGCAAACGTTCCCGCACCCGTCATCACGCTGCAGAAGCCGGTGGAAGGCAGCAACGTGAAAGGCTCGGTGGAGCTCAGCGCCACCGTCGATCCCGAGAAGGCAAGCCACGAGGTTACCTTCGAACGCAGCGTGGCCGGCGGCGAGTGGACCACGGTTGCCACCGACGGGTCCTCACCCGTTTACTCGGCAACGGACGACATCTCGAACCTTGAGGACGGCACCAAGGTGGCCTACCGGGCCACAATGACCGGTCCCGGTTTCAGCGTGGCCAGCGCGGCCCGGACGGTCACGGTGGGCGATGCCCCGCAGCCCGGCTCAGTGACCGTGGTTGGGTCCCTGAACCAGGCCATGGGCTGCGCGGCGCCCTGGGAGCCCACGTGTTCACAGGCCAGGATGGCGCTGGACCCGGCCGACAAGATCTGGCGGCTCACGGTGGGCCTGCCTGCCGGCCAGTACGAGTACAAGGCTGCACTGAACGGCGGCTGGGCGGAGAACTACGGCGCCGGCGGCAAGCTCAACGGGCCGAACATCGCCCTGGACCATCCGGGCGGCCCCGTGACGTTCCGCTATGACAACAGCACGCACGTGATCACGGCCGTGTACGCCTCCCAGCAGCCCGGCGCCGTTGCGGCTGCGGGGAGCATGAACAGCGAACTGGGCTGCATCAAGGACTGGGATCCGGCCTGCGACCAGGCGCAGCTGGTGCTGGACCCGGCCGGCCTCGTCTGGAAGCTGGCCGTGCCGAATCTCGCCGCGGGAACGTACGAGTTCAAGGCCGCCCTTGACCGGTCCTGGGGTGTCAGCTACGGCGCGGGCGGAAGTTCCCCGGGCGGCAACATCGTGTTCAAGCACGACGGCGGCCCGGTCACTTTCCGCTATGACCACTTCAGCCACCTGATCACGGCCGGCTAGCGGAGCCCCGCGAAAGCCGAAATCGCGGGGTCACTTCGCGCCCCATCCGGAGCATTGGATGGGGCGCGAAGTGACCCTCCCCACCCGCACCCTAGCCTCGCAAGCTCGGCCAGGGAACCCTGCGGGTGTGGGCCCACGTGGCGCTTAGCTGCGCAGGGCACCGTCCACCGCTGCCAGCAGCGAGTTGAACCGCGCGTTGGCGGGAAGGTCGTCAAGGAACACCGGCCTGCCGTCCGGCCCGGCCAGCGGGACCTGCCAGTTCGGGTACAGGGCCTCGGTGGTGCCGGGCTGGTTCTGGACGCGACGCTCCCCCACCGCGTCCACGAGGGCAACGCCCAGCAGGACCGACGGCGTCTGCGTGAGCAGGAGGTGGAGCGCCTCGATGGTCTGTTCCTCGGTCACCGCCAGCGAACCGGGGTCCCCCTGCAGGTAGCCGCGCTCGCGCAGCAGGGCCAGCATTTTCTCCAGCGAGGCGTTGTGCTCGGCCCGTTCCTCTTCCTCGGACCGTTCCAGGAGTTCGAGCCGGCTGCGGAGCGCCACGTGGTCGCCGGCAAGGTAGCCGGCGGTGGGCGGAAGGTCGTGGGTGTTGACGCTGGAAAGTGCCTGCGTCCGGTACTTCTCCGGCGCAAGGGGGGAATCGCCGTCGTACTCAAACCAAAGGATGGACGTTCCCAGGATGCCGCGGGCGGCAAGGTAGTCACGCACCCACGGTTCGAAGGTGCCCAGGTCCTCGCCGATCACGACGGCCCCGGCGCGCTGGGCCTCCAGTGCCAGGATGCCGATCAGCGCTTCATGGTCGTAGCGGACGTAGGCGCCATCACCCGGGGCGTTCCCGACCGGGATCCACCAGAGCCGGAAAAGCCCAAGGATGTGGTCCACCCGGATGCCGCCGGCGTGCCGCAGAACGGTGGCCAGCATGTTCCGGAACGGGATGTAACCGGCCTCGGCCAGGCGGGCGGGATGCCACGGCGGCTGCCCCCAGTCCTGGCCCTGCTGGTTGTACATGTCCGGCGGTGCGCCCACGCTGGTGCCGGGAGCAAGCACGTGGCGGAGCGTCCAGGCATCGGCGCTGCTGTGGTCCACGCCGACGGCGAGGTCGTGCACCACGCCCAGGCGCATTCCGGAGCGCAGGGCAGCCTTCTGGGCCTCCTCCAGCTGCTCATCGCAGATCCACTGCAGCCAGCGGTGGAATCCGATCCTGTCCGCAAGCTTTTCGCGCAGTGCTTCAGCCTGCGGTGTGCCCAGGGAAGTGGCCGGGTCCGTCCACAGGGGATCGTCCGGCGCGACGTCTTCGCGGATGGCGGACCAGAGCGCGAAATCGTCCAGCCCGGTCCCGGAGATCCGGCAGAACTCGTCAAACGCGGCCTGCCGGGCCGGGGAGCGGCGGGCGTGGTAGAGCATTTCCAGGGCCTGGAGTTTGGCGGCATAGACGGCGTTCCGGTCCAGCCGGCCGGCCTCCTTGTTGAGCCCGGCGACTTCCTCCCGAAGCTTCTCAACCGCCGCCCGCCTGCGCGGCTTCAGATAGGCAAGCTCGGGAATCGCTTCGATGCGGATGTAGAGCGGATTGAAGAACCGGCGCGTGGACGGCGAATACGGGGATGGCTGCACCGGCGGCACAGGCTCGGCCGCATGGAGCGGGTTGACCAGCACGTAGTCGGCCCCGCGCTCACCGCTGATGGCAGCAAGGTCAGCCAGGTCGGCGAAGTCGCCAATGCCCCAGGACCGTTTGGAGCGCACGGAATAGAGCTGCGTGGCAAGCCCCCAGCCGCGGCGCTCTTCGAGGGGCTTGGCAGTGGTCAGCTGGCGCGGCGTCACCACCAGGGTTGCCGTGGCAGTGGCGCCGCCGGACTCGGCGGTCAGGGTGTGCCAGCCAAGGGGCAGGTCCTGCGGGAGGGCGAACGTGGCACGGCCGGTGGACACGCCGTCGATATCCTTGGGCTGTTCCCAAACGTCCTGCTGGACGGCGTCCACGGTGCCTGCCCCGTCCTCAAGGGCAATGCCCAGCCGGACGGCGGCACCGTCGGGCACATGGACCGGGACCAGCGCCGGCTCGCCCTGCTGGATGACGACGGCGGGAGGCAGCATCCGCCGCCACGGCGCCAGTTCCGCTTCCGCCAGCGCGGCCTCAATCGCCGGGTTGGTGTCCGCCTTCACGCCAAGGGCAGCCAGGACCTTGATCAGGGTACTTTCGGCCACAGTGTGCGGCAGCCCGTCCCAGCCCTGGAAGGAGGTGCCCACTCCATGGGCGTCCGCGAGCTTCTGGAGCAGGTGGGGGTCTATGGCCCCGCCGGCAGCAGCTTCCCCCGCAGCAGGGAGGGTGCCCGGAGGATCGGTTGGCATCCCTGGACGATATGAGTGCTGCTGGTCTGAAGCCGTCATGCGTGTCCGCCTCGTCTGGTGTGATGTGGCCCGAACTTACAGTGCTGCTGTTGCTGCCTGTTGTACCGGGGCGCCTGCACCCCCGCGCACAACCGTTGGTTCAGATTATTGCAGGGCGGCGCCGAGACGAAACCGGCGGGACACGCAGTGGGAATTCGAAGTCCCTACCGGAACCACCGCCAGGGTGTAGCTGCCCGGGCGGGCGCCTGCCGACGTCGGGCCCGGCCGGTTCGAATACGCGTTGGCGGCCGTTCCTAATGCAGCGGCCCGGCCCCAGGCCAGCCTGCAACGGCTACGGATCAAAGTGCGTGCTGACGGAGCCGGAACTCACCCGGTTCAGGACTTCCGCGGCGAGGTCCCTCAGTTTCTGGTTCCGGTGGCTGGAGGCCTTGGTAAGCAGCGCCATGGCCTCTTCCTGCGAGCAACGGTTCTGGGCCATGATCACCCCGCACGCCAAGTCGATGGTGGTGCGGTTCTGCAGGGCGGCCGAGAGGTCGTCTGCCATGTTCCGGGCGTCCGCGATCTGCAGGGCCAGCCGCACGGCCCGTCCCGCCTGGTCGGCAAAACCCTGGGCCCTGCTGATGACAGCGTCGGAGAAGACGCCGGATTCCGAGGCGAAGAAATTCAGGGCCGCTGCCTGGTCCTCATCCAGGGCGAGGGGCACGCCCAGCACACTCCGGCAGCCGTTGGCGGCCAAGATCTTTTGGTACTCCGGCCAGCGGGTATCGGTTTCCACGTCAGCCAGGACAACAGGCTGCATGGTCTCCAGCGAGGCCAGGCACGGGCCTTCACCGAGAGCCTGCTCGAGCCTGTCCAGTTCCCTGGCCCGGTCGCTGCTGCCCGCCACGGTGGCGCTGCGCTTGCGTCGCCGCAATGTCACGCCGCACTCAACCCGCGAACCCGCCGACTCGCTCAGGGCGGATGCAGCCACTTCGGAGAGCTCCGTGAGGAAGTCGTTCACGTTGCTGCTGCTAATAATCAGGTCATGCAACTTGATGAACTGTTCATCATTGCTCGGGGTGCCCATGCACCAATATAAGCGGATCCGCGGGGGAAACGCCCGCCATAATTCGTCACGCCCGGGCTCCTGCGTTACTCCGTGCGAAGAAAAGCGAAGGACTAAGGCGTATGCCTGCCAGCCCCGCGTGAAGCTGTGTAGCCTCGTGAGGATCGAAGGCATTAGTGGCTATGCAACGGGAGGAACCGGGGATGAGCCTCAGCGAACTGCGGGTATTCGGACGGTCGGGTACCCCGGTCAGCCCGCTCACTTTGGGCACCATGAATTTCGGCGAAGGCAACGGCGGACCGCACGGCGCCCCCACCGGCGCCGATGAGGGCATCCGGATCATCCAGGCTGCGCTGGACGCCGGGATCACCGCCGTCGACACCGCCGATGTCTATTCGCAGGGCGAGTCGGAACAGGTGGTGGGCCGGGCTCTGCGCGGACGGCGCGACGACGTCTTCCTCGCCACCAAGTTCCATGGCCAGATGAGCGCCAACCCGGCCCATTCCGGAAACTCGCGCCGCTGGATCACCCAGGCGGTGGAGGGCAGCCTCCGCCGGCTCCAAACAGACCGGATCGACCTCTACCAGGCACACCGGCCGGACTACAACACCGATGTCCTGGAGACCATCACCACCCTCAACGACCTGATCCGCCAGGGCAAGATCCTCTATTACGGCACGTCCGTTTTCACCCCGGCGCAGCTTGTGGAGGCACAGTGGCTGGCCACCACCAACCACCTCATCCCGCCGCTGGGAAACCAGGTGCCCTACTCCATGCTGGTGCGCGGCAACGAACGCGACGTCCTGCCCATTGCCCAGCAATACGGGCTGGGCGTCCTGGCCTACGGGCCGCTGGCCGGCGGCTGGCTGTCCGGCAGCTTCGTCCTGGAATCCGGCAAGGCACCCACCCGCGTGCATTCACTGCCCGGCCGGTACGACATCTCCGGGCCCTCCAGCGAACGCAAGCTCCTGGCGGCCGATGCACTCGCCAGGCTGGCGGACAAGCTGGAGCTTTCGCTGGTGGACCTTTCCATCGGGTTCGCCCTCAGCCACCCCGCCATCAGCAGTGTCATCATCGGGCCCCGCAGCGAGGAACACCTGCAGGCGTACCTGCGGGCAGCGGACGTCCAGCTCAGCGAATCCGTTCTGGACGCCATCGATGACGTGGTGCCGCCGGGAACCAACTTCGTGGAGCGGGACGCCGGCGCGATCGTCCCGTCGATTGAGTTCGCGGAACTACGACGGCGGTAGCGGCCCTGGCGCCGGGCCGGCGGCCGGCTTGCGCGGCGTCAGGATGAACAGGCTGAAAATCACGACGGCGGCGCCAAGCCAGCCATGCAGCGGCAGCCGTTCACCCACCACCAGCACCGCCAGGACTGCAGCCACCACCGTTTCAAGCAGGGAAATGCCGGTGGCAGTGCTGGCCCGGATCCTGGCCAGGCCCCAGCCGAACAGGACGTAGCCGGTAAACATCGGAACCAGTGCCATGTAGGCCGCCACCGAGAAATTGGTCCAGGATTCCAGCAGGGGCGCGCCGGTTACCGCAAGCACGGGCATCAGCAGGAGCCCACCGAGGCCGAAGACAGTTCCCATGGCAGCCCGCGAGGACAGCCCTCCGCCGATAAGGCGGTGGGCTGTCCAGGAATACAGGGCATACGTGGCACCGGCCACCAGGCCCAGGGCTATTCCCGCCAATGGCGTCCATGACTCGCCGGGGGAACCGGCTGCCTGCCCGTGCCCCTGCCCGGCGAAGGACAACACTGCTGCGCCCGTGACGCCCAGGAAAGCTCCGGCCATCCACCTGCGGGTGAGCGGCTTTCCGTCCGCGAAGCGCTCAATGAGGGCGGCCGCCACCGGCGCCGAGCCAATGGAAACCACAGTTCCCACTGCTACCCCCGAAAGACGCATCGAGCTGTAGAAGGCGAGGGGATAGACGGCCACCGCCGCTGCACCCAGGGACACCAGTCGCCAGCGGTCCAGCAGGCCCGGCCACTGCCCGGCGATGGCACCGACGGCGTAAAGGGCCTGGAGCAGCCCGCCGATTCCCATAGCCACCGCGCCCACGGCCAACGGACTCACCGACGGGGCGAAGGCGGCAGCCGTGCCCGTGGTACCCCACAGCACGGATGCGATGGCAACGCATAAAGCGCCCCAGAGCGGCACTTTGAAATCTCCGGCTCCCGGGTTCACAGCCCCTCCAACAGCCGGGCAGCGATGGTCCGGCCGTCCTTCAGGCGCTGGTCGTCCCCTTCCAGCCCTGCCCTGGCCATGGCACCCTCAAGCAGGAAAGCCAGGTGCCGGGCCAGCCCCGCGGCACGCTCATCCCCTGGCAGGAGTTCGGCGACATGCCCGGCCAGCAGCTCCTCAACCTCTTCCTTGTGCTTCCGGACCGCCGCCCGCCCGGCCGCCCCCGCGGGCAGTTCCGCTGCTGCATTGAGGAGCCCGCATCCCCTGAACCCGTCCCGGTAGGCGAAATTCGCGTGGTCCATGTATGCGTCAAAGACGGCAAGCACCCGTTCCTGCGGAGTCTTCGCGGTTTCCAGCCGCTGGCGGTACAGGCCGAGCCACTCCGAATGCCGGGCTTCCAGGTAGGCCGCCACCAGCTCCGCCTTGGAGGAGAAATTGTTGTAGAGGCTCTTCTTGGCCACGCCTGCTTCAGCGGTGATGGCGTCGATCCCGGTGGCCCCCACACCTTGGGCGTAGAAGAGCCGGGCTGCAGCGTCAAGCAGCAGTATTCGGGCCTTACGCCTGGTCGAGCCGGCACGGGCTGGCGCGGCGGCGGCTGCACCGGCGGAAGCAGTGGGAGCGGCGGATCGGGCAATCTCCGGGAGGGACAAAGCGGCTCCTTGGGTCAACAGTAGTTAGATCAGTCTACCTACTTATCCGTCGGGAATAACGCGGCCCGCCTTCATGTTGTTGCTCTGTTCAGAACGAACTGCTTCCAGCCGACAGGAGAACGCATCAATGTCAGTTGACTATGACGCTCCACGGGTGACGCCCGAGGAAGAGCCGAACGCCGGCTTCGAGGAGCTGAAGACCCAGAAGTCTGGCCGACGGGAGGCTATAGCCGACGTGGACGAGGCCGAGCTCGCGGACAGCTTCGAGTTGCCCGGGGCGGACCTCTCGAACGAGGAACTCCTGATCCAGGTGGTGCCGGTCCAGGCCGACGAATTCACCTGCATGTCCTGCTTCCTGGTCCACCACCGCAGCCAGCTCGCCAGGGAGAAGGACGGCAAGAAGTACTGCAGGGAGTGCGAGTCGTAGGGGGCGGCTTGTCCGGCGGAGGCCGGCGCTGGACCGCCTCCGCCCCGGCCCGCGCCAAGTTGGCTTTCATCCATTGGAATCCCAGCTCGTGGGGGTGCCGGCCGGCGATGCCGCGCCCGGGCACGCCACCTCGTGACCGGGCGCGGTAATAACCGGCCTTCAGCAGCGCGTGGTCACCAGTCGTGGACCGTTCCGTCGATGAGGCGGTTGTAGGGCAGGTAGGCCTGCTGGTAGGGGTAGGCGGCTGCGGCTTCTTCGTTGAACTCGACGCCGATGCCGGGCTTGTCCCCGGGGTGGAGGTAGCCGTCCACGAACGTCATGGACTGCTCGAACACCTCGTTGGTCTTGTCCGAATGCTGCATGTACTCCTGGATCCCGTAGTTATGGATCGCCAGGCCCACGTGCAGCTGCGCCGCGAAGCCCACAGGGGAAATGTCCGTGGGCCCGTGGAAACCGGACTTGATCTGGTACTGCGCCGCGAAATCCATCACCTTCTTCAACGGGGAGATCCCGCCGAAGTGCGTGNAGGGGAAATGTCCGTGGGCCCGTGGAAACCGGACTTGATCTGGTACTGCGCCGCGAAATCCATCACCTTCTTCAACGGGGAGATCCCGCCGAAGTGCGTGGACGCGGCCCGGACGTAATCAATCAGCTGTTCCTTGATCAGGGTCTGGAAGTCATACACGGTATTGAAGATCTCCCCGATCGCCAACGGCGTGGTGGTGTGCTGCCGGACCAGGCGCAGGCCCTCCTGGTTCTCCGCCGGGGTGCAGTCCTCCAACCAGAACAGGTCAGACGGCTCCAGCGCCTTGCCCAGCTTCGCCGCCTGGATCGGCGTCATCCGGTGATGCCCGTCATGCAGCAACGGGATCTCCGGACCGAACTCATTCCGCACCGCCTCAAACACCGTAGGCAGGTGCCGCAGGTACGCACGGGTGTCCCAGTCCTCCTCCACCGGAAACGCACCCCGCCCGGCCGGCTCGTAGTCATACCGCTCCCCCGAAGCCTGCGCCTGCGCGGCGACACCGTACACGGCCTTAATCCCGGGAACCGCCGTCTGGATCCGGATCGACTTGTACCCCAGCTCCAGATGCTCCCGCACCGAATCAAACAACGACGGCAAATCCGCGCCCG